>NZ_FPJP01000024.1:0-101304 GCF_900119325.1 Burkholderia sp. NFPP32
CTTGCTCCCATCAGGACGTCGTCGTGGCCTGCCGTTCGTCGTTCCCGACGACTGGACGCCAGAGCAGGCACTCGCCGTGTTCGAGCTGCTCGAGGATCTGCTCGCCGTCGTGACCGACTTCTACGGCGCCCAACTCCATGAACTGCTGCATGAGCAGCGCTTCCCCGAAGTGCACGACCGCACTCGCGAACGCGACCCGCCGTTCTGACGTGAAGCACCGCAGTATCAAAACGAAGGGGCCTCACGGCCCCTTGTTACTTGATTGATTCGCTCGGGCTTGCGCCGCCCAAAAAGCGCGGAATTACACCGCCGTCAACAGGCGTTTGCGGCGTGCGGTTGCAGCCGCTGATCGAGGCGCTTCGCGAAGTGCTTCTACAGCACGGTGTGTTGCACGCCGATGAGACACCGGTGCAAATGCTGGTTCCAGGCAAAGGAAAGACGCAGCGCGCATACGTATGGGCGTATGCCACCACGCAGTTCGCCGACGTGCGTGCCGTCATCTATGAGTTCGCCGATAGTCGTGCGGGTGAACATGCTCGAACGTTCCTCGGTGATTGGCGCGGCAAGCTGGTCTGTGATGACCATAAAGGCTACAAAGCCGGATTCGAGCTGGGGATCACCGAGATCGGATGCGTTGCCCATGCGAGACGAAAATTCTTTGAGCTGTTCACCAGCAACAAAAGTCAAATCGCCGAACAGGCGCTGAAATACTTCGGCAAACTTTACGCGGTCGAGCGCGATGTTGCAGAACTCACGGCTGATCGAAGACGTGAAGTGCGCCAGGAGCGCGCCCGTCCGATCGCCGATGCCTAACATGAGTGGATGATTGCCCAGCGTAAGCTGGTCTCCGAGGGATCGGCGATCGCCAAGGCGCTGGGAGGCGCTCACGCGTTATCCGGTCGATGGGCACGTCCCAATCGACAACAACTGGTTTCATGCCGCTAGCGGCATGAAACCAGTTTACCGGGAAAACTTGTGCCGCAACGGATAGGCCGGGAATTGAACATGCGAGGCATAGTATATTCAATAACCCTGACCAGGACGCTTAAAGGTCGTATGTATTCAAGAGTCGGTACAGGGTTGCTCGCGAGACCCCCAGCTCTGCGGCCACCGGGAAAGGCCGCCGTCGATGCCTCAGCAGTGCGGCTTCGATCGTGCTCTTTTCCGCGCGCTCGCGAGCCTCGGCGAGCGTCGTCGGCTGTTGTGCCGTGAATTTTTCGAGATCGAGGTCAGCGGCTGAGATTAGACGGCTGTCGGCCATGATGATTGCACGGCGGATCCGGTTGATCAACTCGCGCACGTTGCCCGGCCAGGGATACGTGTACATCGCCTCGATCGCGTTCGGCGTGAAACCGCGGATCTTTCGCGCGCCGTCGCTATTGAATTTCAGTAGCATGTGATGCGCGAGCAATTCGATGTCCTTGCCGCGCGCGCGCAGCGGCGGCTCGTCGATGCGCAGCACGCACAGGCGATGAAACAAGTCTTCGCGGAACTGTCCGTCGCGTATCGCAGTTTCGAGATCGACGTGCGTGGCCGAGATGATCCGCACGTCGATCGGAATCGATTCATGGCCGCCGAGCCGCTCGATTCTGCCTTCCTGCAGGAAGCGCAGCATGCTGGCCTGACTCTCGAGCGGCATGTCGCCGATTTCGTCCAGAAACAGTGTGCCGCCGTGCGCAGTCTCGACGCGGCCGATCTTTTGCTTGGTCGCGCCGGTGAATGCGCCACGCTCATAGCCGAACAGTTCGGACTGCAGCAGGTGGTGCGGGATCGCACCGCAATTGATCGTGATGAACGGTGCCTTGCGGCGTGCAGATTGTCTGTGGATTGCGAGCGCGGTCAGCTCCTTTCCGGTGCCCGACTCGCCGGAGATGAACACGGCCGCGTCGGTGTTCGCCACCTTGCGAATCGTCCGGAACAACTGCTGCATCGCGTCGCATGTGCCGACCATCTCGTTGCCGGCGGTGGCTGCGACATCGGTCGCAAGTCCGCGATCGCATAACATCACCATTCCGTAAGCGTGGCTGGCCAGACAATCGATCATCGTCCGCGTCAGCGGCTTCTTCACGTAGTCGAAACAATACTGGTGGATCAACTTGCAGATGTCCGGCTCGGAAAGACGCTCGGCATTCACGAGCGCTATCCAGCCGATCTGCTTGTGGCGCAGGATCGGCTCCAGCGCGGCGAGGTCGCGCGCCTTGAAGCCGTCAAGATCGACGATGCCGGCACGGGCGACCCCGGGATTTTCGAGCCGTCGCGCGTCATGAGCGGATTTCGTGCACTGTACGTTCCAGTGTCGTTCCCTGAGAAGGGCCACCAGTGCCGGGTCGGGGTGTCGTGACACATACAGGCACGGACGGATGGGGGGCGACTGTGTTTGCTCACGCAGATGTGTGGTTGCTTGAGATGGCGCGGCAGCTTGCAAAATCGGGGAAATGAAATGGTGCGGCTCTTGCATAATCGCCCTCTCTAATGTAGCCGCGCCTCGTATGTATAGACGAAGCACTGGCCGATCATGACGTTCGGAACGTCGGGCGCGACCCGATCGCGACCGACGCATCCGTCGTTGAATGTTTGCTGAACTGCGAAGCCCCGCACCGATGCCGGCGTCGGGCGGCCCGCATCCATGGGACGTGCAGGAGACGTCTGCCGTCAATATTTAGAGCTACTGCCGCATCGAACCCGGCTTGCCTATTCAGTTCGCCTGGTGTTCTCCGCGGCTTCCTCGTCGACCTTCGTTGCCGACAGAATCTCGTCCCGATACTGCCGGCGCCAGCGCGACAACTGACTCGGATTGACGTTGTACCGGGCTGCGACCATATGCAGAGATTTCGTGGGGTCGAAGCTCTCGCGTACGATCTCCCATTTTTTTTCCTGCGTCCAACGTCTACGACGTTTCGCCGGATCATTCAGCTGGTCGGTCGAGTCTTGAGTAGAAGCAGTCGCAGGCACGATCATTTCCAAAATTGATGATTTCAGTTCGAGACCGCGGCTCGAAAATTGCAGAGTCGCTCCAGTCGCACACGAAACACTCGGGCATGGGTAGCACTTGCACAGATGCGGACGCCGATCGAATCGGATGCGATTAGATCGTGCGATATTGGTTGTGTTCGCATCGAAGCGAATCAGGGTTCACCATGATTTCGTAACTTGCCGCGTGCGATTTAAATCAGGTTAAGTCAGAAATCTAACCAGCTGGCGCGCACACTTCTCGATCTTGTTGGTATGGGCTGTGCTAAGTCAGAAATCTGACTTGTCAATTCAAGAAGCTCTCCTCACTATTATTAACTAAATTGAGGTGCGGCGGGAGGGAATGTAGGGGGAGTGGGGGGGTATTTCTAATGGAGCATTCACGAATTCTTGTAATAATAAATATCATATATAATTGACAGCCCGTCTTTTTATAAACCTTTCATTTTGATTTCATTCGCTGTCGCTCACGTCCGGTGCGCGTGGACATGGGCGGGCGGCATCCCTTGGATTTCTCTGGCTGCGACCGGTGTGCCTCGGTCAGCGCCAACCTCTCCAGGGCAGGCAATCAGCAAGCGCCTGGTACAGGTACCTCGTCCATGAGCGATGCCTGCCAGGCTATTGCTGACTGTTCACCGGTACAGAAGTATCGAAGCGATGTTATCCGTGCGACGGGCAGGCGGTCGGCTCAGCAAGTACATCGACATGATCTAAACAGAAACTTAATTCTTGGTTTGATTTCGGGGGATACGGTATGGAAATATTTTTTTTGTAATGATAGTGAATTTGCGATGTTTTGCTTCCGAGTGATTCAATTGTATGACGTAAAACGTTTGCGCGCAATTGGAGCTGAATTGAAATTGAAGTGATCGGTGTCTGATGCGGAAGCTGCAGGAAATTTTAACTTGAATGTGGGGCGATTAAGAGGGGGGTGGAAATATTTACGAGTTGTGCTTCGGTGGGGGCTTGTGTGGAAATGGCCGGTAATTTTATGCAATGGAGATTCCATTCCGTGCGCAACTTGGTTACTTTTTATTTCGGTGCACTTGCTTTGAAATCAGGGATCTCGGGACAAGGGAATCGAGGCGGATTCCGTAGACGCAGTTTGGTGGCCCGGGTTTCAAGCCGGTTACAAGACCCGTTGTTTGACTAGGGGGTATCCCACACTCTGAGATCCCGAGGTTTCTCCACGTGACGAACCCGTGATGGACATCAGGGAAGGAGTGTCATGTCAGCTCGGAAGCGCACAACGTCACCATGCGTCCATGTCATTGACGAATTTTCTCGACCTGCGTCTTGCCCCATTGCGATAGCTCGACGGCATTGCGATCGATCGATGCCGATACCGGTGCGATCTTTCCGTGGTACATGACGACGGCAGCAAGTGCTGCCGCCGCGAAAGGCGTCGGGTCGGGTAGGGTGAACCCGGCGGTTCTAGCACGGGGAACATGTGGAAGCGTTAGCTTGATACAGGTCAGTGTAGCCACGAGTACGCCTGACAACAGTCCGCTGATCACCTCTGACGTGGAATGAAAGCCGAGCAGTACGCGAGAAATGCCTATTGCGCCGGCGAAGGCGAGGCCGCCGACATATGGCCCGATCGCCGTCGTCTTGCACGTACGGTTCTCGCAGATAGAGAGCGCGGTGGGGTATACCGCACCCGCAAGCATCGTATGACCGCTGACTACCGTGAAATTCAACGCGGGCACTTCTACGCCCCAGATAACATGAACAACCCGGCTGGCCGCGACGACTGACCCACTGATCGCAATGCCGCACGTCCAGATGATAAGGGCACGCGTCGAGCGCGTCATTGCGAGCCACACCAGTATCAGTCCGGCGAGCGGAATGGTGAGGTACGGGTCGCCGAAATTCGTCAAGTACATGAGCAGTCGCATGAAGCGGGTCCATTCGATTTGCGAGAGAGCAGTTGTCGAGAGCTGATCACGTGCCGCACAGATTTCACCGGACCGAATGTAGCTCCGGTCCGGCGCCGGAAATGTACGAATTCGAACACATGGCCCGTCGCATGCATGGCAGCGGAAATTACGCACGTTCAGATTCCTCGGTCGCTGGCATCCTGGGCTGACTTCCTGATGACAGCGTTGCCCGCAGGCTGTGGCACACTTGCATCGCTGGCAAGCTCAAGTTCGCGGTTCGTTGACATATTATCGAAAGCTATGCATCTCCTGATCATCATCGCAGTACTGGAAATCATCGCGATCATCGTTGTCGCTGCGCTGTGCATGGTGGCACGGGGCGCGGACGTGCGTACCGAGCGCATGCTGTCGCATGACGAAATCGAGGCGCGCCGGCGAATCGCGGACGCGCCTCGACGCACGTCATTGACGGCTTTCGCCAGAAATGCCGCGACACGTTGGTTCAGCAGGTTGTTTCGCGACAGCAGAAGCTAGCAAGCTGCTTGCACAATGAGGTAAAGGTCTGTATCGGAGCTGAAAATTTCCAATGCCTGATTCAGTCGCCCGAACTTGACGTGCCTTACCAACGAGGCAAGGTGAGCCGGTCGAACCTTCAAGTGCTCGACGCACTTGTCGCGGTCGGACACCCATAACGTTCGCGAATTCGCGTTGATCGAGATCGACTACGATAGCGTGAGCATGCCCTGGGCCGCATGAGCTAGTTTGGTTCCCGCACCGGAAGGAGGTAGCGGGGCAGCGGTCCGAGTTTCCACTCGAAGGGTTGAGAGGCGACGGTGACAGGGGTCTCCACACCTTGCCAGTCTCGCTGGATGTACTGGCCCGGACGCAAATTTATCGATACGACGCGTCGGGCGGGGCCGATTGTCCAGCCGGCCGTGATCGTGTCGCCGATGCCATACTGGTACACCCTGACGTCATCGGTATCCACGAGTGCACCGCGCCATGATCGGCTTCCCAGTGTTGTGGCAAGCACGGATGCGGCGACAAATGCGGGTTTGGGTGAAAGATCGTGGTGCAGCAATCCGAAGTGGTGCTCATAGTTGTCCGGATCGGTGCCATCGTCCATCAAGTCATACCAGAACAGCACACGTATCGCGTCGTAGCGCCGTGATAGCAAATAGCTACGCGCCAGATTGGCGGCCTGGCTCGTTTCATCCTGTCCCTGCACCTTGGAATTCACGGGCCAGCCGAACTCCGTGACCCAGACCTGGAGGTGCCGGCCATTCGTTTTCGGGTGCTGTACGGCGAGCGATTTCAGATATGGCCATGTCGTCGGAATACTGACGACGTCGATGGGGCCGCCCTTTGCCGGGTAGCCCAGTTCTGGCGTATTTGGTGACATGTAGGGATGGACGCTGAAGCCATCCTGGTCGTCCAGTCCACCGTCCTTGATGAGCTGGATGGCGCATTCACCCCCGGCCCCCCCGCCTATGCCGCCTCCACCGCAGGCTATGAGCTTCGCATCTGGGCTCACCTTCTTGATGGCGGAATAGGACGCTTTCAGCAGCGAGAGATAGCTCGAGTAGCCGATCTGGTTGAAGGAGGGTTCGTTCCACAGTTCCCAATGCTTGACAACTTTGCCGTAGCGCTTCACGACGTTGCTGACATAGCGGATAAAGAGTGTCCGGGCTTCTGCTGTCTGAGGAAATAGTGATGATCCGAAGATGCGCGGGTATGCGCCCGCATTGCCGTAGTCGAGCACGATGAGCGGCGAAATTCCCAGCCGGGAGGCTTGTTGGAGGAAGGCGTCATAGTGCACCGGAAAACTGAATTGACCGGGTGCTGCTTCGATTTCCTGCCAGTAGAGTTCATCCCGAATCCACGAGAATCCGGCTTGCTTGATCAGTGGCAGCAAGATTGACGGCGAACCTTGACCTTGTGCGAAGTGCGTGACGATGCCAAAGTCCGCGGGCGTGTCACTACTGCGCTTGGGCACGATTGCGAACGTCGCCGACGTATGACCGAGCGGCGTGCCCGACAGTGAGTGCAACTCGGCTTCCGCCCGATAGAAGCCTGGTTTCGCCATCATGGCTGCGATACTCACCGGCTGGCGCTGCTGCGTCGCGTCGATCTTGCGATAGTAAGTGGCGATTGGGGTGGGGGCAGCCTTGCCAATGTCGTCAAATGGAAACACCTGTACGGTCAGGTTTGCACCCAACGCATCGACTGATGCCGCCTCGAAACTCAGCGATACTCGCTCACCCGGCAGACCAAACAGAGAAGTTGCTTCGCTAACGCTACGAAGTTGCGCCAGGCATTCGATCGGAAGCAATAGTGGCGGCAACGCGACTAGCAGCGTGCGCACCAGCGATCGATAGTGAGCGGTATATCGACGGAAGTTCATCGTGCGCCTCGATCGGGGTAGGCGGTTACCGACGCAGGCGTTGGAGGCGCGACGAATCGTGAGCGCATCGGTGGATTTCCGTGCTGACGCTGTACGCTGAGATACGCGACGAAGCGCGGCCAGTAGCTGATCAGATATGCGATCGGGACGAACGATGTCACCGTCGTCATGCCGACGGTTGCCGTGATCAGCAAGCAAAGCAGCATGACGAACCCGTCGCTTGCAGTGAAGGCGAACACACCCAGCAATACGAGCGCGGCGAGCAATCCCAAATCGGCGAACAGGCCTGGAATGCTGGTAAAGGTGACGTCGCTGATGAAATAGAGATCCCGGTTCATAAACACATACGGCAAATAGCCGTATTCGTCATTCAGTTGCCGAGCGGTAATGCCTCGCACGAGGTCCGCGAAGTGCGCATCAAGCAGGAACGGGTAGCCGGCCAGGCGGTGTGCGAACGTTTCGGATCCGAAGAAATCGTGCTGGTTCATATAGAGCGCAAGCACCATCGTGATGGCGAAGAAGGCGACCAGCGAAACAAGGGGGTGGACTGTACGCAATTGCCTTCGCACCAGATACAGGAGCGCGAAAATTACCAGAACAAAGGACGCTTTCGACAGGCTGATGAACAACCCCAGGCAATATAGCGCCAGCATCCACTTGTTGCGTCCGCCTTGAAAGAGATACAGCACGAACGATGCCGACAGAAGCGACGCGAAAAAACCGGCCTCGCGCGAAAATCCGCTGACGCGCGCGAAGTAGAGGATCTCGTAGTAGTTTGTGTTGGTCTGGGTTGCTGCCTCACCCCAAAGCATCTTCGACACTTCATCGGGTCCCAACTGAATCGACAGTCCGTAGTCTACGTAGTAGAGCACGAACTGCGCAAGACCGACCAGAATGTTGACGGCCATCCAGCCGTGCAGATACTCGATTCTCCTCGCGATCGTATACATCAGATAGCCGACGCACACGGCGATGGATACGATTTTTGCCGCCATCATCGGGCTGCCGAGAAGGCACACCATGATCGCAATTCCCATGGGTACGATCCAGCGGCGCAACGTCAAGAGCAGAAATGTGACGAAGCCCAGATCCAGAAATGGCAAGATGGTGTAAAGGTAGATGGTGACGCCAGAGACTTGCGGATTGAAGATCACGCAGGTGAAGAACAAATAGAAGAGCATCGAAATCGTTCTGACGTACATCAAAACCTCCGGCTGATCGGCATGAAGGCAAAACACCAACGGTTATCTTGGCGCCCCTTGTCTTGCGATCTTGCTCCCGGGCTTGGGCGGCCACGAAAGGTACGGTGTCTGTTGAATTCAGTGTGCAATCGCGGTTGACCGATGCCGCCGCGGGGATTCTTCTGGTTTGCCACGGGGAGGGGCGAAACGTGGCGTCCCGGAGCAGCGTGATGTCACGGATCTTCGCGGACAATGGGCGCGGGACGGGCAGAGTCCAGGGTGGTGCGAGGGATGCTCATGGCCGATGACGAGCTAGAACGTGTCCCGCCCGGGCTCGTCAGCATATACCCCGCGTGAATGCCGGCCGTTTCGACATACCGGTAGCTTGCCCACGACAGAGCGAGTGCAGGCGGAACGGTCACGGCCATGTAGAGTCCCAGGGGGCCTCCGATCAGGTCGTGTCCCTTGCAGTACCAGTAGATCAGGTAGAGCGGTATACCGTGCAGCAGGTAAATCGAATAGCTGATCTTGCCGATCCACGCGAAAAATCTTGCACGGACGGGCATGACGGTTGCGAAAAGCAGGAACGTCGCGATTCCTACGATGTAGCCAATGGACGCCGAGACATGACTCAGGTCGTGGCGGAGCAAGTCGACTCCGGCCATCAATACGGCTATTCCTACGACAATCGCCGTTATGGCTGCGAATGCTGCGCGATTTGACATCGACACGGACCACCGCCGCATTCGCCGGATACCGAGCGTCACGCTGGCCTGCGGATTCTCATAGGCTTGTCGAAAGCAGGCTCCCCAAAACATGATCGCGAGGTGATACAGCATGCCTTTGTACTGCCCGAGTGCATCCGCGGGAATGATTTTCAACACTGACGTCACAACGAACGCCGCACATAGGCTCACGCAGGTCAGGAAAAGGGTGCGCATTCGGTGCAGTCCGCCGAGCAGATGCAAACCAATGCACAAGACGTAAAAGTACAGCTCCGTCTCGAGCGTCCAGTAATGCGGCATGACCTCGTCACGTCCGAATGCGGTTGGAATCATCGTCACGTTCGCGACGAGATCCGGTAGCGCCATCTTGTTGCCGAACAGCGTCCAGTAAGCGAGATAGCCAATCGGCAGTGACAGCCAGAAGGCTGGATACAGTCGGAAGAACCGCCGGATGACGAAGCGGCGAGCGCCACCTAGAGACGATCCACGCAAGCTATTCGGAATTAGCATGCCGCTAATCCCAAAGAAGATGACTACGCCGATCCTGCCGAAATTAATCGATTCCTGTATCGCATCGAGTACGAGTTGTGAACTTGCAATCTGTCTGTATAGCTCGGCGTAGTGCGTCCACATCACGAGTATGACCGCGATCGCACGCATAGCGTCGACATGATCAAGGCGAGGTGGACTGATCATACTGGACATGAGGTTCGGCGGAGTATGCAGAGCGATTTCAGGTATGCCGCGGCATTGCGGTGACGGCACGTCGATGCTGACAGTTCATGCTGCGCGCATCGAATCGACGGTTCGGTGCGGAATCGCACTTTGTCGCAGGCCACGTGCTATGCGCGACATCGCACGTTCGGGGCATGCAGACTGCCGCCTAATATGCCGTGCACGTGCCGTGCGGCGCGTGTATCGAGGGTGCGAAATTCCGTCCGATCGCACCGTGCCGGCATGTCGAACGCCATTCGGATGGCAAAGGCGAGAAGCTGACGAGGGGGCGCACCGTCGTGACGAAATTGCGAGAGGCTAACCCGATGAGCCAGATTATTACGGATTCCAATGCACCATCCACGGCATCACATGCGCACGTCACATCCGCCGCACGACGAATCCCGGACGGAGGCCAGACCATTTTCGACATCCGTCGAAAGTGTGCAAGGCATGGAGACTTCGCGATCAATGGGAAATTCGCGTCACAGCGAATGACTGGAGTGCAGCGGGTCGGGTATGAGCTCGCTGTTGCGTTCGCGCAGCTCTTTCCGGACGGCGGTATGCCACCATTGCTATTGCCTTCAATTGGCGGCGAAGATGTCGTATTCCCCGGCGCGAAAATAACCTCTCGTTGGCTAAAGGGCGCGCTCTGGGAGCAGTTTGCGTTGCCGCTTGCGATCGGTGACCGAACATTGCTCAGTCTTTGCAACATAGGTCCACTGTTTGCGAGGCAGCAGGTATTGATGGTGCATGACGTCGCGGTCTATGATTTGCCGGAAAACTACTCCTGGAAGTACAGACTATGGTATCGAGTCGCGTACGCGATACTGAGAAGAAGGGTATGCCATATCGTGACCGTTTCGGAATTCTCGAGGCAACGGATTCTGCAGCGCTTGAACATTGCGGAATCGCGTGTTTCGGTCATACATAATGGCGTCGATCACTTCGACAGAATAGTATCGGACGCACGCATTCTTTCACGACTGAACCTGACGAAGGACAATTACGTACTTGTCGTCGGTAGCCTTTCGGTGGGAAAAAATCTGGCTCGGGTTCTTGCCGCCGTGGAGCAACTCGGCGGAAATCACGATTGGCAGTTTGTAGTGGTGGGCGCGTGTGATCTGCGTGTCTTCAATGCAAAGGCGAAGTCAGACTTCGATTTGTCGAAGGGCGTTGTCGCGGCCGGCTTTGTTTCGGATGGCGAGTTAAAGGCGCTCTACGAGCAAGCCGGATGTTTCCTGTTTCCTTCGCTATACGAAGGGTTTGGGTTGCCGCCTCTTGAGGCGATGTATTGCGGTTGTCCAGTGATCGCTTCGCGCGAAGCAGCGCTGCCGGAAGTATGTGGCGACGCGGCAATGTACTGTGACGCATGGTCCGTCAACGACATCGCTATCAAGGTGGCGCAGCTGATGACCAATCCCGCGATGCGGGAGTCCTTGCGTGCGCGTGGCTATGCGCGTGCACGCGGCTTCCGTTGGGATTTCTCCGCCCGTCAGTTATTGGAGATCCTCGAGCGTCACGTTTCGTAAGCTCGATTGCCCCGGTTTTCCGGGGAGTTACTTCCTCGGCCTTTGAGCGATTTGTACGCAGGCCTTGTCAAGCCATCAGGCAAACAGCGATCCGAAGGATGTGGTGATGTGAGCGCAGAAGATGGATGGGCTGCCGCGCGAGCGTCGCGCAATCGTACCAGTCCAGTGGGAATCGTGCATCGGACGCATTACCCGAAGGCACACTGACACGCTACGATCCATACTCGCGTTCGAGTGGGCTCGTAAGCACACCGGAGATCGAGCAACGCGCGGTCGTCGGCTTTGGCCAAGCTGTGACGAGCGGAGCAGCACCGGCATCGCCACCGACAACACGAGTGGGCCCGCGCAGTTGGCCATCGGCCCCGGGTCGCGGGACCGACCTGATCAGACAAATGTCTGGCATATTGCAGCGTCGGCGTCGTCGCGAGAAGCATTATGAACAACGGTGCGATTCGCGGAAGTTCAATGGCGCCGGCGGACTATGCAGGTGCGACTACACCATGTAGGTGGTGGCATTGAAGCTCAGCAGGAGCCCCCCACGGCAGGTTGGTCGGTGGATCGAGGCGCGGCGGGAGAGGCTTGCGGCGTTGCATACGTGGCGTATGTCGGAGGGTAGGCGCGCCACGAGGCTGTTGACGAGGCTCTGGAAAGCGAAAAAGTCCGTTGCATTGACCGCCTCGGAATGAGCGATCTCGTTGAACGGTCGTAGACTGATGGACTCGCACGGTGATACGCCGTCTACTGAAGCCACGCCAAACTCCTGCGGATGTCGTTGAATTCACTCACGTCACTCAACCCCCGTACTTCCGGGCTGGCTCACGATGATCCCGAGCACGCCGTGCTCGCTCATTTGCGTTCTGAAAACGTTGATTCAAGTCTTGTGACGACTTCATCGAAGAGTGAAACGCCGTTATGTTCCGCGGCGCTTTTCAAGTTTTCGTAGAGCGCCCAGAGTGGCGTAAAGGTTGCGTCGAGCCGGTGAACCAGCTCGTCGTTCTCGGACACATGATGTTCAGCGGCAGCATCACGCAACCTTTGGTACAGCGCTATCGGTAACGTGTACTCGGCGGTGTGGAATTCCTCGCCAGATTGATCGTCATCAGGATTCGCGGATACAAACGTCATGAAGGTTTCGTGAGCAGGTTTCCTTTCCAGCGATTCAGGTTTTGCACCAGCGGCGGCAGGGGATTTCCCACGTGAAGCCGTGATGCCTGCGGAGGCCCGACGTGACTTTGAACTCGTATAAGCCAGCAGGGCCTCTCGTGATTTTTGTTTCGAGTATGCTTTCGTATCCCTGTTTGCTTCAGCTGCGGCAGACGCGTCGGCCTGCACCTGGATCAGACCGAAGTCGCCGCTTCCATCATCGTATAGCGCGTACCAACAGGTGTTGATGACGTTGTACACGTCCCGATGCTTACGATACTCAGTCAAAGCTGCGTTGACGTAGACAGACTGCTGAGGGAAGTCGCTGTTGAACGCATCGAAACCGAGTTCGGTGATCCAGATCGGGACTCCAAACCTAGCAAGGTCTTCAATTACGTTGTACGGCACACCCGTGCCGTCTCCAGCTTGGTCGATCGCTCCACTGGATTCGTACCAGTGCCAACCAGTGTAATCCCAGCGAACCAAGGGGTGACCGCCGGAGCCGTCTGGTTCTGTGCCATTCCACAACAATTTGTTGAATCCCGTGAGTACTGTCACGCCACCACCTATGATGATTTTGGCGTCGATTTGTACAGACTTTATTCCGTCAATGACGCCGCGAATTAGTTCGCGACAATTGATATACTTCTCTTGATCGTAATGGGAGGGTTCTGTTCCAGGGACGCCTACACCATTGCAAAATACAGAAATTTCATTCGATACTTCGTAGATCGGACAGTGGTCACTCAGGACTTTTGCGAACTCCTCCCCGCAATATTTCCCGACGTCATAGTTGCCATCCGGATCATTTTCTATAATAGGTTCATCGTAGCCGAGGCAAGGTACGACGAGGATGCCTTTTCGTTCGGCTTCGTATATGTGCTCAAGGACGATGTCTGCATCGACTTCGGGGTTGTAGCAGTCTATCCGCGCCACAGTGCACCCAAGCTCATGCACCTCGTCGATCACCTCCGCAGGCGTCCTGTGCCATGGTGCGCCGTTGTATTGTGGGTGAATATTCATGCCATAAAACAACTTGCTAACATCGAAAGGTCGCGCCATTTTGACCTCCTTAAAAATACAGTAAAATAGATGTAGGGGAAATTGGTCTTGTTTTAAATTACTTATAAATAAATTATGATACTTTTTTGGTGCCGATGGAAAATGTATGCGAATCTCGAGAGGATGTTTTCAAGGTTCGGAAAAATCCATCATAAGCCGGTGGCGGGTTTCGCGGTTGTTGCTTCGTATTGTGCGGGTGATCCCCGCGGTTTAAGCGCGAGAAATCGCTTTTCGATGAAATGCCATGAAGCTGCGGCAAGCAGCAGCGTAGGTGCCACGGATATCGCAGCGTTCAGAAGCGGATGGCGGTTCGTGTGAAAGAAGAGAGCGACGGTCTGTTGAACAGGAAACGCGTAAATATAGACGCCGTATGAAAAATCCCCGAAACGCCGAACCCATCCGAATGCGGCCGGTCTCGCGAGCGAAAGCGCCAGGATTGCATATGGCAGAATCGCGAACAGACCAAGCTCGTAGGCAACGCTGTCCCCGGGTATCAGCATGAGTGCGGGTAATGCGAGCATGGCTACTTGCAACTTGAACGCACTTTGCGGCGCGACAATGCGCCATGCGGCGCCGAGCAGAAAGTAAGGGGCTACGTTGAAGGCATCGAGGATGGCCCGTCCATGACCGGTGAGTTCGAGATGCGCGATGCGAACCAGATACAGACTCGCTGCGCACAGTGCGACGCACCCGACGAGGATACGCGTCTTTTGTCCTGCGCCTCGCATTACCAGCAACGGAGTAGCGATGTACATGCCGAACTCGATCGGCAACGTCCAAAGTGACCCGTTTACGGCATCGGGGTACGGTACGGTATGAAACACGCCGGGAAGCAACGAGGCCGGTCGCAGAATTATGTTCTCGAGATAGCGCGGCAAGAGCGGCGATCCAAAATATTCGCCGAGCGGGAGTGTGCTGACGATGGGGCCCAGCAAAAATGCGCACAGCAATATATTGACCACCAAGCCAGGAAATATACGCAAAATTCTACGGATTAAATATCGGCCAACGGCTGGGTCGCGCCGCCAGCTTTCGATGACAAGGTAACCACTGATTACGAAGAATACCTTCACGGCAATCGTGGCCACCTCGTTTCCGAACTGCGTTGGCAAGGAGCTCCCCGTTAACGGGAATGCATGTCCGTACAGGACAACGAGTGCCGCAATCAAGCGAATTGCATCGAAGTTGTCCTGCGGCCGCGAGTCCGAGTGAAGGGGCAGGTGCATGTTATCGGTAGCAGGATGCTGCATGGTTGTACGACTCCGACAGGGAAGGGCCATGCGGGCCAGAAGTGAGTGACTGACTGCATGCAAACCGCCGCGTTCTCGTTTGCGCCCGGGTTCTGGTACTGTCTGATGCTTGCGGTCGATGTTCCGTGCGTAAGCGCACGTATCGTCGGGCAGATTGGGCGGCGTTTGATTGACCGGTCCTTTGATTTCTCGACGCCGACGCCATCTTGTGTATTCCGGATGTTGGACCATACGGTCAATGACATTGTTGAGCATGCTGCGATGAAGAGCAAAGATCCTCACGCGACTCGAAGGGTGCGCCATTTGGGTACAAGCGAGCGCTGCGTTTGCGTGCGTGATGATCTTGTCCAGTGACAGCGTGGTCTATGTCTGCAAACTTCGACCACACGATGTCGCGGCACCCAGATCGGGAGAAGCGGATACCGCGTCTGACCGACAGTTCGGCCATCGCCGGTTGCTCGACATGACGCTCACGGACACGGGCGAAGCGAACGTCGTGTGAATACCGTCAGTGACTCGCAGGCGACGCTGCACGGACCGTGCTGTCGGAATCAGGTGCGGTGTGAGCGGTTGGTGTTGCACATCCAGCTACATTCGAATGCTGCAATCGAGTGATCGCCGCCGCCAGCGAATCGATGCTCGAAAAGAGCTCATACTTGAGCATGGAATCCGGAATTCTGATTCGAAATTCACGCTCAATTTCCATCATCAACTGTACAGATGCCAGTGAAGTCAGGCCAACAGCATACAGATCGCTATGGTCGGCCAGTACTTCGATGGGCACGTCCAGGCATTTCATATCGGAAATGATGTGCCGCAGTGTGTTTTTCATGTCGAGGTCTCCCTGCTAAAGCCGAGATTGGAAAATGATTTCCTGCGATTGAGGAGTGACGAGACGTGTTGCCTCGACAAGGCTCGCATACTGTGCCGCATGGCGTGCATGTCGCTGCGCAATGAATTCGGACATTGTGACGGCCGAGGATCATCTGAACTCAACCGATGACGTCGATCCGAACGCATTGCACGTTTGACACTGAAGCCCTACAGGCGCGTTGAGAAAGGCATTGTCAGGAAGAGGTGCGTCCCCACAGCGTCGCACGTACTTTTTGCGGCCATTCGACGGTATCGAAGCCATGATGTTTGAACAAACCAAGTGCCAGACGCTCAAGCCCAAATCCGCAGCAGCCAGTGTGTGCGATTTCACCTGTGTCGGTATGTATCTTCCATAGCGTGCTAAAGCGGTCCTGATGGTAGTTGAAGCTGCCGCAGGCAGTGAGTTTGTCCGGATTGATACCCGAAACGAGCAGCTCGAACTTCAATGCTTTTTGGCGCTGACTATCCGCCATGAATTTCCCGACGCGACCGAAGAATGGATCGTTGGCGAGTTCGATGGACGCCGGCAGTCCGAGCGAGTCAATCATGTCCGTCGCATATTCGATCCAGTTCTCCCGAAATGCTTGAACCTGCGCGGCCGTTCCCATGCATACGAATTCGCGCTGCCGGAACATCAACATACGCTCTGGCTCGTTAGAGGGTTCGTGCCGGCAACAGTACGAGAAGATGTCGATGAGCCGGCCTCCTGCAGGAAGCGGGCCACGCTGAGCCATCACTGGATAGACCGGATAACAGGCGACAGGGGTGACGGCGATCTTGGTCGGCTTGACGTCTTCAGTCCAGTCTTCCTGATTGTCGAGACATTTCAGCAGACGTTGATGTCGGAGCTCGTCGCCACTGAAACAGAATACGCTGCCGATCTGGTCGGGAAAGTGTTTCCAGTAACCGCTCTGCTCGAGAATTTGACGGTTCATTGCGGGCGGAAAGCGGAGAACTTCAACGTCTTTGCCCGCCCCCCATCGACCAATCAACTCACTCAGCTTGTCGACAACATCCTCGAAGGTCGCGCTGCGGCCATACAAACCCTCAACTCCGGTGGAAATAAGGAGGCCTGCCTTGATAAGGGTGGAGAGATAGGTATCATTTTCGGCGCCATCGTTTGCGATGTGATGGGCGTTCGACGATGTCAGTTGGCCGGAGCCGTTTTTTCCTTGTCGGGACAGCGCACTTTCCTGGTCGAGTAATCCGGACAGGCCGGCTGAATTGGACATTGCAAACTCCTTGGAGAATTGGGATACGTTGCCGCTCAGACCGAACATCGTTATGCCAATATCGAATCATCGACCGAATGCGCTTGTCGCTTCCGTGCTGCAGCCACTTTGTTCCGGCCAACTATCGCGCAGGGCGAGTGATTCATACGTTCGGAAACGTACAAAATTTGCGACACCAGGCAAGCATTCAGGTCAACCGACCAGGACTGCTCTTGCACCTTGCTGCTGGCTGTTCATTATTCCAACGTAGTGCCGGGCGAATATACTTGAAAGCTGTCCGATCCTGATCTAAAAGATGGTTCATCTGTGACCGGCGCGCAATCGAAACAGGTGATCAGTCGAAATTCACCGCGACTTCCGCTTGACGTTGCTCTTGAGTTTCCGTCGCGCGGAGCGATTGGATGAGTGATGCCCGGATCGCATGTATCGCCTGCAAGTGCTGGCGGGATTCCGTTGCACTCAGGAGCGCAGTGAGGAAGCCGCGCCGGAATTCAGCTTTTGAAAAGCGTTCGGCGTTGAGACGACAGCTCACTGGGGAAAAGTGACCAATACTCGACTCGAATCGCTCCACGGCAGACTGGATCGCCTCGACTGTCTGGGCCTCGAAGAACAGGCCGGTTGAATGGGGCCGTGTTTCGTCGATCACTGTTTCGCATGCCCCCCCCTTGCCAAATGCGATTACAGGGGTTCCGCAAGCCTGTGCTTCGACCACTGAAATGCCGAAATCCTCTTCCGCGGCGAAGACGAACGCGCGGGCGCGTTGCAGGTGGTCCTTGAGTACATGAAATGGCTGGTGGCCCATGATCGTGACATTGGCGCCTGCCTTGGCGCGTACCTTGTCCATATCGGGGCCATCGCCGATTACCACCAGGCTGCGATTGGGCATCGCAGTGAACGCTTCGACGATCAGATCCATCCTTTTGTACGGCACCATCCGTGAGACGGTCACATAAAAAGGATCTTTTCGTGAGCACAGCTCGAATGCTTCGATATCGACGGGGGGATATACCACGCGGGAGTCGCGACGGTAGACACGCTCGACACGACGCCCGATAAACCCAGAATTGACTAGAAACGTGTCGACACCGTTTGCGGTACGGACGTCCCATGTCCTGAGGTAATGCAACGTCGCGCGCGCCAGAAAAGAACGGATACCCTTCACCAGACCGCTTTGATTCAGATACTGATGTTGCAGATCCCACGCGTAACGAATGGGTGAATGGACGTAACTCACATGTAATTGATCGGGGCCCACGAGCACGCCTTTGGCGACGGCATGCGAACTGGATACGATCAAGTCGTAGCCCGAAAGATCGAACTGTTCGATAGCCAGCGGAAAAAGGGGAAGATAACCACGATAGCGGCGCTTGGCCCAAGGTAGCTTCTGGACGAATGACGTCCTTACGTGTTTGCCTTTCAGAAACGAACGTTCAGGAATAAAGTCCACCAGACTAAAAATGTCCGCGTCGGGAAAGCATTCGATGATTTGTTCAAGAACTTTCTCGGACCCACCATACGTGACCAGCCAATCGTGAACAAGCGCGACCCTCATCGCGGCACCTCCGTGATCGTTCATTCTGCGTTCGCACGCATCGCTGAGCCCGCTTTAGCAGGTCAGGTGATGCTATGGGGCGCCGGAGTCTTGATCGGTGCGGATTCGCACAGAGGACCGGTCGCTGACAAAACTTCTTTGGACACGACCGCTTGAGGGTGTCATTCGTTTTTCAAGCTGGCATTCGCCGGTAACGGTTGAGCGGAGACTCCTAGCGAGGGCTTACGCTTCACTTTCGTTCGTATCAGATCTGACGCAAATTCGATCGAATATCACCAGTTGGCGTTTGCGTCCATCCGCTCTCCGAATGCGTGGGCGTTCTGCCGGGAGTCCTTTGCATCATGGGTGGCGGGCGCCTTGAGTGCGGTGCAGCATCCTGTGTGATGTGCCGATACACGGGTAGTCCCCCGAAGAACAACTCATTTTCGAGACAATTGTAGTAGAAATTCGAGGCGTGTTTTAAACGGTCTATTTTTATATCTTATAAAACAAAGACTTATATTGTCTGGCATGTTTATCGCAATACGAACTGAGTCAGCTGCAGATGGCTGTCTGCAGTCGTCCTGCACCGAAGTTGGGCCTGGTGCAGCGCGGAAACCTTCGTGCATCTTGGCCGGTCAGTTCCGCCGATTTTTGCAGTGGTATGTCAAACGACCCAGCGCAAACCTTCACGCCCGATGATGAATACACAATCCGAAAACCATCTTCTAGCATCGTTACCCGCGTCGGAAGTCGACGCGCTCGCTCCCCATCTGCAACTTGTCCAGCTTCGGTTCGGCCAGTTGTTGTCCGATGCCGGAGAAACAGTCAAGAAGGTTTACTTCCCAACGTCTGCGATCATTTCCATGATTTTCCTGATGGCCGACGGGGCTACTGCCGAAGTTGCAGCGGTTGGAAACGAGGGTGTAATCGGTGTTCCAGTGCTGACGGGGGGCTTCACGATGCCGACCCGCATCGAAGTCCGTAGCAGCGGGTATGCGTATGCGATGAATGCACAGCTTTTCAAACGCGAGTTTGATCGGCATGGCTTCATTCATCGGCTGATGCTCTATTACATTCAGGCACTGTTGACACAGGTCGCGCAAAACTCGCTATGCAATCGACGTCACCACATCGTCAGACAGGTGAGTAGTTGGTTGCTGCTCACGCACGATCGTTTAAAGACCGACGAACTGGCCGTGACTCAGCAACTTATTGCCACGATGCTCGGTGTTCGTCGTGAAGGCGTTACCGAAGCCGCAGGAAAGCTGCAAGACGCCGGACTCATCTCCCAACGCCGAGGAAGAATCACCATCTTGGACCGGCGCGGTCTGGAAGGTTACGCGTGCGAGTGCTACGGCATTGTCAAGCGCGAGTTCCAGCGTCTCATCTATGACAACGCCGCGGAAGACAGCGCCGGTGGCAGGACGCCGCGTGTCGCGGAAATTCCGTCGAATCCGCAAGGCAGTTACCTGGCGCGGCGCATTTGTACGATCGGATGCTGAACGTGGCTCCGTAGATGTCTCCATGGCCGAAAGTCGACTGGTCACACCACCGATGCTCGGCAATTCATTCCCAGTCCCACTGGCTCATTGTTACCGGATAACCATCATGAGAAAAACGGGCAAGATTCTCGCGTTGTTGGCAAGTTGGGTGATGGCAGGCTGCACGTTCGCACCTGGCCCTTACCTCGATGCATCGCGAATGCAAGAAGCAACGACGGGCAACGCATCGCCACCCGTCTACTCCGTCAATTTGATTGATGCCAATGTTATTTCCAAGCAGGCTCATTTCAGCGATTCCGATACCACAATGCTGCCCCATGGGCCACGCCGTCAGTCTGAGGACTACCGTGTCGGGCATGGCGATATCCTGGGAATCACGGTGTGGGGGCACCCGGAACTGACCGTCAGTGGCGCGGCCACCATACCGCTTCCCCCCCTCGAGAACGCGAATTCCGGAACTGGTTCAGGCGGCCCGGGCGTGCAGGTTACACCGGATGGCCAGCGCGTTTCGGCTGACGGAACCATCTACTTCCCGACGTTGGGGCGGGTATTCGTAGCAGGCAAGACAACTGCGCAGATCGGCGCATTACTGGCTTCAAAGCTCGCGGGATATGCGGTCAAGCCCCAACTCGACGTACGCGTTATCCAGTTTCGCAGCCAGCAGATCCAGCTTGCCGGCCAAGTGAAAAATCCTGGCTCACTCCCAATAACCGATATGAAGCTCACGGTGCTCGATGCGATCACGCGTTCGGGCGGCTCCCTCGCCGATGCGGACCTGCAACGTGTGCAACTCACCCGCGGCGGTAAGACCTACGTGCTGGACGTTCAGCGCACACTCGATCGCGGCGATGTTTCGCAGAATATCGCTCTCGAGACGGGTGACATCGTCTACGTTCCCGATCACAACGCGAGCCGCGTGTTCATGCTCGGTGAAGTCTCGAAGCCGCAAACCCTATTCATGGACAAGGGACGACTGACGCTTGCCGATGCGCTCGCCAATGCAAACAGCATCAATCCTCAGAGTGCACAACCGCGTCAGATACTAGTCATTCGACGGACTTTGAATGATCCGACGAAGCCAAGCATATACCGGCTTGACATGACCCAGGTCGACGCCATTCTTTTGTCCACGCAGTTCAATCTTCAGCCGCTCGATGTGGTCTACGTGGGCACCGCGAATATTGCTCGACTCAACCGCTTGCTGGACCAACTTCTGCCGACGGTGACGAGTATGTATCTCTTTTATGCCGCAACCCGGTGAAATCGCGCATTGTCACGAATCTCCTTTCAATCGATCAAGGCTTACAGGAACGACTAACGTGAACATTCCGAATATCAACGCCCGGGATTTTGGAGGGTTGCCCGAAGACGCGCCAAATGCACGAGGCGTGATCCGCCTGTTAGGCGACCATTTGTGGACCGTGGCAGGCATTACCCTCGTCGTGGTGATGCTGGCTGGTGCATACGTCTGGCTGGTTTCGCCGGTATATTCATCGAGCGCCGTGATCCGGGTTGATGCTCAGGATCGCAATGCACTCGGCTTCGCGCCTGAAGGGCAACTGGTGCTGGGGCAAAAACCGCCCCGGACCGATGCCGAAATCGGCATGATGCAGAGCCGGAGGGTACTCGACCCCGTGTTGACCCACTATGGATATGACATTACGGTCAAGCCGCACATGGTGCCGCTCCTTGGCGCGATTGCCCGTAAGTTCGCGACACCGGGCGAGCCATCTCGTCCATGGCTCGGGCTCGATTCCTATGCGTGGGGTGGAGAGCGAATCGATATCGATTCGCTGCACGTTCCGGAGAATCTCGAGAACAAGAAGCTCCGCCTGCGCACACTGGAGAACGGGACGTTTGAGCTGCTTGACACCAGTGGCTACGTCCTGCTGAGCGGCAAGGTAGGCGAACGGGTCGAGGCAGGCGGAACATCGATACTGGTCAAACGACTTGACGCACGGGCGCATACTGAGTTCGATGTCGTGGCCTGGAATGGCGTAAACGCGCTGCAGCGGTTTTCAGGCAACCTCAAGATCGTCGAGAAAGGCCGGGAGACCGGTATCGTTCAGATTACCTTCGACAGCAACGATCCTGCAGTGTCCGCCAATGTTGCCAATGCAATCGCGCAGGGCTATGTAGCGGCGACCATTGCGGAGCGCCGGGCAAATGACAGCAAGACGCTTGACTTCATCAACAACGAACTACCTCGATTGCGCGAGGAGCTGCGAGAGGCCGAGACCACGCTGATGGGATATGAGGCTTCTGTCGGCTCGTTGCGGCCTACGGCGGAAGCCCAGTCCTACCTGCAAGGGGGCATCGACATCGAGCGGCAGATCGCCATGCTGCAATTGCAACGCACGCAGATGTTGCAAAATTTCACACCAGGCAGTGCACCGATGCGCAATATCGATCAGCAGCTCGCGCAGTTGAATGCTGCGAAGGCGCAGTTCGATTCCCGCTTTACCCGTATGCCGGCATCAGAACGGACGAATGCGGATTTGAGTCGCAACGCAAAGGTGGCCGAGGCGATCTACATTGCGATGGTGAACAAGGCCGAGGAGTTGACCGTGCGTCGCGCGGGCACGACTGGCGACGTGCATATCGTCGACAGCGCGATTCGTCCGGCTGACCCGGTGTCTCCCGCCATTCCGATCGTCATGGCTGCAAGCGTGGGTATCGGCCTGATGCTTGGCAGCTTGTTCGTATGTGCGCGTAGCCGATACCTGACTGGCGTAACCGATTCAAAATTCATCGAACGAAACATGCGTGTGCCCGTATTAGGATCGATTCTCTTCAGCGCAGAACAGGTGCGGCTGGGGCATACTATGCCTCGTAGACTTACCTTCAAATCAACTGAAGAAGGGAGCCATCGCCAACCGTCGCTGCTGCTTTCCAGCAACCACCGCGTTGGAAGCTCGGGAGAGGAAAGTACATTACCCGCGACGTCGCATTACTTGCTGGCTCGTCTCTTCCCGCATGATACGACCGTTGAAGCTTTGCGTGGTGTTCGTACAGCGTTGCACCTCAACGAAACAGGCAAAGCCGATGACGGCGTTGTCGTATTGACCGGCCCTACGCCCGGAACAGGGAAGAGCTTTATTGCGGCCAATCTTGCCGTACTTGAAGCGGAAACGACAAGACGGGTCTTGCTCGTGGATGCAGACATGCGCTGCGGCAGGCTGGCCTCATTCTTTGGAAAATCGAACTCCGGGGGACTTGCCGAGTTGCTGGCGGGAAGGCTGAATATCGATCAAGCGATCCAGACAGCCGGGATGCCTGGTTTGTCGCTCCTCTCCTGCGGAAAGTATCCGAGCAATCCGTCCGAGCTACTGACGATGCCAGGCTTCAAATCGTTGCTCGAAGAATTCAAGCGGCGCTTCGATCTGGTGATAATAGACACGCCACCGCTTCTTGCTGTGAGCGACGCCGCAATCGTCGCAAACCGTGCGGGCAGGACCGTCCTGGTGCTTCGCTCGGGTACGCAAACGGAAGAAGAAATCGAAGAAACCGTCACCAGACTCGAGCGTGCCGGCGCATGGACAGTCGGTGCCGTCTTTAACGCCGTGCCGCTGCGCCGCAGTGAACGGCGTAACTATGGTTATACGTCCGCATACCTGAATCATAACCAGATAGTGGCTTAGATCAGATCAGGATATGGCCGATGTATTTGAGATTAAATAATATGGTCTGAAATGGATAATGTGCGAAATCGTACAGAGGTGGTGCGGTGGTGATTATCTAATACCCTGGCGCATTAAGTGAAAAGTCTGTGGAAATTTGTCTTGTCGGCTAGCCGGCAAGACAGTGATTTCCTGACGGATAACCAATCGGAAGAACGGACTTGATCCCAATCGGCCCGTTGAATTGCAGGTGGGGCGAGCGGTGAATAAACGTTTCCACGCGCGCAGAGTGCCAGACCCTCCGTTACGAACACACCGATCTTTTCAATATAGCCATTGTTTATTGGCCGTGCATGCCATAAATGGAATGGTGATTGATTAATCTTGGGTGGATTGTATGGTTTGCCTTGCTCGGTGATTGATGATTAAAATTTGTGAGCGATTGGTATATATATACTTTTAATTAAATTGAGGTTGCCTCTTGTGCTGTGAATGGATTTTTGTTGGTGAAGGGGCCCAATCAGGAGTATTTCATGATCTTTGTGACAGGTGGTTCGGGATTTATCGGTTCAAATTTCTTGATCGACTGGGGGCGTGGCACGTCAGAGGCGGTAATGAATATAGACAAACTAACCTACGCAGGGAATCGAGCGGCGGTGAAGAATTTCGGGAAAGTTTCGAAATGTATGTTTATTCACGCCGACATTTGTGACCGAGATGAAATCGATCGAATTTTTGACCGATATCGACCGCGGGCAGTCGTGCATTTTGCTGCCGAAAGCCATGTTGACCGATCGATAACGGCACCGGACGAGTTCGTTCGGACCAATGTTGTTGGTACCTTCACGTTGCTGCAAGCAGCACTGCGATACTGGGTGGGAATGCCGGACGGCGAGAAAACAGCGTTTCGCTTTCTCCACGTCTCCACTGACGAAGTATTTGGGTCTCTGGGGCCGACCGATGCACCGTTTTCGGAAACCTCGCCCTATGCACCGAATAGCCCCTATTCGGCCACCAAAGCGGGCTCCGATCATCTGGTGAGGGCATGGCATCACACGTTCGGTTTGCCAACTTTGATTACACACTGTTCGAACAACTACGGACCGTTCCAGTTCCCGGAAAAGCTGATTCCCTTGCTAATTACGCGAGCGCTTGAGGGGAATGCGTTACCGATATACGGGGACGGAATGAACGTGCGAGACTGGCTTTATGTGGGCGATCATTGCACCGCGATCCGCAAAGTATTAGCGGGAGGTGTACCAGGGGAGACGTACAACATCGGCGGCCGGAATGAGCTCACTAACCTGGACGTCGTGGGAGCACTGTGCGATTTTCTCGACCGCTTTAGGCCGAAGTCGTCCGGTTCATATCGTGACCAGATCAAGATGGTTCCGGACAGGCCCGGCCACGATCGACGCTACGCGATCGATGCAAGCAAAGTGCGGGCGGAACTAGGCTGGGAACCGGCAGAGACGTTTGAAACCGGCTTGGAAAAAACCGTACGCTGGTATCTGGATAACCAGGCGTGGGTTGACGAAGTCTCATTCAGCGAGAAGTCGGACCGAGAGGTGGGTAGTTATGCAAAGCAGGCGTGACCAGGCTGTCGCAAAATGGCGGGAATCGGCAGATCGGGTGCCGGTTTCCTGCCTTCGGAGATCGACCGATGCTTCCGCATGGAGCAAGGCAACATGGCTATCCACGTGACCTCTACAGTACTTCCTGAGGTGAAGATCATCGAACCGACCGTGTTCGATGATGGACGCGGCTTCTTCTTCGAGAGTTTCAATGCGCACGAATTCGAGGAGAGCGTCGCGCAAGGCTTCGAGTTTGTACAGGACAATCATTCGCGCTCGATGCGCGGTGTGCTACGCGGTCTTCATTATCAGATAGTGCGTCCGCAGGGCAAGCTTGTGCGTGTGATCGCGGGGGAGGTCTTCGATGTCGCGGTGGATTTGCGCATCAGTTCTCCGAATTTCGGCAAATGGGTGGGGATCAAACTGAGTGCAAGGAATCATCGTCAGCTCTGGATTCCACCAGGCTTCGCGCATGGGTTCATCGTATTGTCGGTGTCGGCAGAATTCGTCTATAAGGTGACCGATTACTGGTTTCCAGAATATGAAAGGAGCCTCCTGTGGAGCGATCCGAGGGTCAATATTGACTGGCCGCTCGAATATGAGCCCGTACTCGCTGCGAAGGATGCGGAGGGCAAGCGGCTTTTCGAGGCCGAGTGCTATCCATAGATCCAGTGGTTCATGCAAATCAGTCGAAAATGGCATTGTTCCACCGCAGTGCACACCATCGCCGTCTCTTCGCTCGCGGTCGCATAGATCGACGCCATGCTTGCGCAATTACTTCGTCATCTTGACCGCCTGCATATTCCCGACTGCTGCGAATTGGATACGCGACGCAGGCGTGGACGGCCGTGCTGGGGCGCTCCACCGACAGGGCGGATGTCCCCGGCCACTTCATTCGGCTCTTCGTTCACGACAATCAGAATATCGCGGCGACTGCACATCTCTGTTGACAAGTCAAGTCCGAACCTGGTGCGATCAATCCGGAGCGGCATATCGCGTCGGCCGTCGCCCGTTTGCTTGGAGTCAGGAAGGCCTCGCTGCCGGCTTTGCTGACCTGTGGCGTGTCGAAGAACACCCGCGATAACATTGCTCCGAGCGTATAGCTCTCCCAGATCAAGCTGCCCTAGCGCCCGATCGGAAAGGCCTGGATGTCGCGCACACTCATGCCGCGGGTACCTGACGATACGAAGCGATCCTTTGTGTTTTCTGCTTCATCAGCATGCTCCGGATTTAGATTTTTACGGTTTGCGTCGCCCGTAAAACGACGGGCAGGTCCCGGGCTGCGGCACAAACTGTGCACGACCTCGTCAATACGTGTACTTGCTACAACGAGAGGCATCTCTATAGCGTGTTGGATTGTCCTTTGCTTTGCGAGTTCCGACGCATATCGGACGTATCAATCGTCGTGTGAGGTCGTGTCCGGAACGAGGAGGCCCCCGATCGTTGAAAGCAACCTTCACAGCTACCTGCCACCGCCTTCTCTTTTCCCGTCGTGTACCAGGTCCAACAATGAAACCGTGCCGTGCACTGCCGGAGCAGTGTGCGAATCCGTACATTCTCGATGATTTTCCACCACTAAATTGGCTTTGCCCGGTGCGGTTCGATATGCCTTGTGGAGATCGGAAGACCCTGTGCAGGCGGCACAGCTGAGTGTCATGAGTGGGATTGCTGAGCCAGCAACATAATGTCGCGATCAGCTAGGGAGGCTTATTAGATCAGTACGACATATCTGCTACGTCACGCAAGACAGACGTGCGATTTCGCCCAGCAGTGACCGATGATGATGAGCGTATTGGGTCCGCATCGCATCATCCGAACAATCCCGGAATTTCATTCACATACGACGATGCTCAAGCGCAGCCTGATTTCAAATTACGCAGGTCAGATTGTTACTGTAATTCTTGGCATGGTCATGGTGCCGGTATATGTACGACATCTTGGCGTGGAAGCGTACGGCCTGATTGCATTCAATGCAGTATTGCTCGCGTGGGTCCAATTGTTGGATCTGGGTTTGTCGCCTACGTTGTGCCGCGAGCTCGCCCGCGCGGGTAACGATGCAGAAAAAAACGAAGTTCGAGTGCTGTTGCAATCGCTGGAGAAGTTTGTTAGCGCAATATGTGCGCTGCTCATTGTCATGTCTGTTTTAGCGGCGCCGTTTTTCGCGAGCACCTGGTTCAAGGCGAAAGCGATACCTACGCATGAAATCGAGGTGGCATTCGTCATGATGGTGCTGACCGTGTCTGCACGCTGGCTGTCCTCGCTCTACCGCGGCGGAATGGTAGGCATAGACCGTCAAACTTCATTGAACGTGGTCATCATGATATTCGCTGTTATTCGGGCTGTCCTGGTGGTTCCCTTAATTGCTGCGTGGCCGCGCGTGGACGTGTTCTTCTTGTGGCAATTGGGCACAATCGTGGGTGAAGCGCTGACCATGCGCGTTCTGCTTGGCCGGGCGATCGGCGCTCCAATGTTCACCCGAACGTTCTCACGTGACGTTCTTGTGGCTCGGGCGCGACTGTCATTGTCGATCGCGTTCTCGGCGCTGATGTGGGCGACGTCCACGCAGACGGACAAGATCATTCTGTCGAAGATCCTGTCATTGCCCGTGTTCGGTGTTTTCAGTATGGCGACGCTCCTTGCAAGCGGAATTTTGTTGCTCGCCAATCCAATCCAGCAGTCTTTTACTCCCAGATTCACAGCCGATAGTGCACGGGATTCCGGTTTGCTAGTGTCGGGGTATCTTCTCGCCAGCGAAATCATGATGATCATCGTTATTCCTGTTGCGATTCTATTTGCAAGCGTACCAGATCTGGTTTTTGAGCTGTGGTCTCCATCCTTTCCGCCGAATCAGTATGCGCTGCAAATTCTTCAATGCTACGCTCTCGGAAATGGCTGCTCAGCTATCGCTGGTCTGTCCTTTCTTATCCAGTATGCAGACGGAAACTTGTCATTGCATATCAAGGGAAATCTGGGATTCGTCGCGATTCTTGTGCCTGCGGTTCTATTCGGGGCGCTCTATTATGGGGTTCGCGGGGCAGCCTATACATGGCTCACCATAAACTTGTTGCAATTGTTTATCTGGGTCGGCGTTGTACATCGCAGATTTTTGCCCGGTATCAACCCGGTTTGGTACAGGGGACTGGTGACTCGCATTGCGGTGACAGGACTGCTGGGCATTGGGTTTCACTACGCAGTGCCATTCCAGGTATCCCGTATAGCGTTGTTTTTTATCTTGTGCTGCATGTGGTTGTTGATGGTAGCGGCGACGATCATGGTGTCACCAATCTCCCAACGCAAAGCACGTGATCTGGTGGGGCGATTTGCAATGAACTGAGAGGTCGAAGATGAAAGAAATTGTCATTAAATCAGATGATCGTCCAGTCATATCTGTAGTAGTTATGTGCTATAACCTCGAGAGGTACATTGGTGAATGTCTCGAAAGCGTCTTGAGTCAGGAAATCGATGTGCCGTTCGAAATAATCGTTGGTGATGATGGGTCGGCTGACAATTCTGTAAGCGTGATTGAATCGATTCGTTATAAATTTCCAGGCGTCATCACACTCATTACGCACGAACATAACATCGGATACTCCAGAAATCTTGCCGATATCATGGCTCATGCGTCAGGCGAGTACATTGCCACCATAGACGGGGACGATCTGATGCTGCCTGGCAAGCTCGCGCGCCAGTTCGAATTCCTCGAAACACAACGCGAATTCGGCATGGTGGTGCACAGGATGCGGACGGTCGATGCCTTGAACGGCGAGCCTGTTAATTTCCCCTTGGCCCGTGTGAAACCGGCGGTGTTTGATGCGGAATTCCTGATCGAGCACGGACCATTCTTTTTCACCAGCTCGGTAATGTTTCGCGGGGCATTACGACGGCGCCACGCAATCGATCTGGAGCTCAAGGTGGTTGCCGATGTGGCGAACCTTGTGCAGTGTCTCCATGGGAGCCGTGCTGCCTATTTGGATCAGGACCTGGGTGTCTATCGAGTGAATCCGAATGGCTTCACGTCGACGGTGATCCGAAATCCAGCGCGCCACGAAACCAACATTCTGGATCTGATGCGTACCTGCAACATGGCCGAAGCGCTCGGCATGAAACCGGAAATCGTTGACCGGGGCAGGGCGGGTGTCTTTCTGCGCTCGGCGATTCTATACCTAGAGAACGGATTCTACGATCAGTTCGAGCACTGCATTCGGAAGAGTACCGAATTCGCGGACGTCGGTGTAAAGCAACAAGTTTTGTACGCAATGCGCCATCGACCGAAAATTCTCCGTTCACTGTACGCGTTCGCAAAGCAGGTGGCCGGACGTTCGGCGGCGCGCGCATGAGTGTATTAGCCAGAAGTCTCGTGAAGTTTGGAGAATTGCGTTGTATAGATCGGATAAATGCGCTGAAACATGGCTATTTCAGATTGAAGGCGAAGCTGTGGTATTCACATGTGTTTGGGCGGATCGGAAAAGGAAGCGTGATTTTCCAACCGTGCTTGCTGGTAAATGTTCACCACGCTTACCTGGGGGATCGAGTTTTAATTAGGTCGGGTGCAAGAATAGAGATTGTTGTAAGCGATTTATGCATTCCCCCCAGGTTGTCAATCGGAAGCGACGTGAATATCGAGCAGAATGTTCATATCGTGTGCGGCTCTTCGATAGAAATTCAGGACCGCGTAACGATAACTGGAGGTTGCGCGATTGTGGATGTTGAGCACCCCTTCGAAGATATCCAAGATCCCGTACGAATCGGCATGCGCCTGCGTACTCAGGGTAACCGTGTTGTGATCGGTGCAGGTAGTTTTATCGGCTTCAACTCGATTATTTTGCCAAATGTTGTAATCGGGCGTCATTCGATAGTAGGCAGTCATTCCGTTGTAACGCGCGACGTACCCGACTACTGTGTGGTGGCCGGAAATCCGGCACGTGTCATCAGAAGATATTGTCCGAAAACTCAATCCTGGGAGCGATGAACATCATGAAAGTTCTTATTACGGGCGGCGCCGGGTTCATCGGGTCACACCTTGCCAGAAAACTCGCTGACCAGAATGCAACGATTACGGTGCTGGATAATCTTTCGGAACAGATTCATGGCACCGATCCGTACAACAACTCGGCACTGTTCCGGTCGTTGGGAAGTTCGGTACGCGTAATTGAAGGGTCCGTTTGTGACCGTGCTACGCTGGAACGTGCAATGTCTGGTCAGGACGCGATTATCCACCTCGCAGCGGAGACGGGGACGGGCCAGTCGATGTATGAGGTCGGCCACTACATCGATGTGAACGTCGGTGGATCCGGTCTGATGCTGGACATTCTCGTCAAGAACCGAAGTAACACCGTGCGGAAGGTGGTAGTTGCATCGTCACGGGCGATCTACGGAGAAGGAAAGTATCGCTCGCCCGCACTAGGCGTTGTCTATCCCGAGGCCCGTGATGAGAGGGATTTGTTGGCAGGACAATTCGATTATATTTGCCCGATTTCAGGTGAACTATTGGAATGCCTTCCGACAGACGAAGATTCGAAAATTCATCCATCGTCCGTATACGGAATCACGAAGTACGACCAGGAGCTTATGGTGATGACGGTCTGCCGATCAATTGGAATCGGCGCATCTGCTCTCCGATATCAGAATGTCTATGGACCGGGTCAATCACTGTCGAATCCGTATACGGGAATCCTTTCGATATTCTCGACACGCATCAGAAACGGAAACGAAATCAATGTATTCGAAGACGGGAGTGAGAGTCGGGACTTCGTGTACATCGACGATGTTGTCGATGCGACGCAGGCCGCGCTCTTGAATCCGTGCGCGAACGGACGCGTTTTTGGCATCGGATCGGGACAACGTACGGCAGTGATCGACGTCGCACGGAAACTTCGAGAACTGTATCGAAGCAATGTGCCGATCAATGTATCTGGTGCGTTTCGTCTTGGCGATATCCGTCACAATTACGCGGATTTGACGCGGGCGCGAGAGTTTCTTGGATACGAGCCGAAAGTGAGTTTTGATGACGGTATTGCGCGCTTCGCCGCATGGGTTAACGGACAAGATGTGCAGCCGGACAATTATGATAAGAGTATTGTAGAAATGCTGTCAAAAGGCTTGTATCAAGCTAGCCAGGCTGTAGCCTGAATGGAGGTGAAGCGATGGACGAGAAGCGTGTGAAGCCGCTGGTTGGCGTGGTGACAGTACTTTATCAATCCGATGATGTGTTACATGATTTTTTTGAAAGTCTTAAAATGCAGGTCAATGTGGAGATTAAGCTCTACGTGATCGATAATAGTCCAAAAGATAGCGGCAGTGCCATTGCCAGAACGTTAGCCCGCGAGGCAGGGATACCCGCGGAGGTTATATTTAACGATGCGAATGCTGGCGTGGCCCGAGGCAATAATCAGGGCATCGACATGGCCCTCGCAGATGGTTGCGAGTACGTGCTGCTGGCCAACAATGACGTCGATTTTCGCGATCCGAGCACAGTTTCAAATCTGATAAAGCCAATCGATGCTGGTACTGCATTGCTCGCAACCTTCCCGAAGATTCTATATCACGGTACCAACCGGATTTGGTGCGCAGGAGGTACGATTTCCCGCGTGAAGGCAATCACGACGCACATAGGAGACGGTGACGAGGATATCGGGCAGTTCGATGATCCGGGATCATCCGAGTACGCTCCCACATGTTTCATGGCGCTGCATAAAAGCGTCTTCGCCAAAATTGGAATGATGGATGAAAGTTATTTCGTCTATTACGACGATACTGATTTCGTTTGGCGAATGAATCATGCAGGAATTTACCTATATTACGTTCCTTTGTCGCTCGTCGCTCACAAGGTGAGTTTTTCCACTGGTGGCGATGAAAGTCCGTTCAGTCTGTTCTACTGCACACGAAATCGTCTTTACTTCAGCCGCAAGAACCTGAGTTTTCCATATTCTCTGATTGCCCAAGTCTACTCAGTCACGGCAATGCTGGTCAAGTGTGTGCGATTCACCCCGGCCGGCCGAAGGAGCGTGCTGCGTGGCATTGCCGAGGGCATACGTCTTCGCGGTGCGTCAGGCTCGATATGAGCAGTGTTTGTGGCGAGACTCGTAGGTGACGAGCGCGTCAGGGTACAACGGTAGGTTATGTGTGGATCAGTTCGACTTCTTCCTTAGAGAATATCGATCTCCAACGAGCTAGCTTATTCGGAGTCTGGCGCTATATCGTTCTACATTATTTTCAATCTAATTGGTGCAAGCCATGCGTAAAGGAATAATTCTTGCTGGTGGATCAGGGACGCGTCTTTATCCGATCACGTACGCGGTATCCAAGCAGATACTGCCCGTCTACGACAAGCCGATGATCTACTACCCATTGTGCACGTTGATGGTCGCAGGTATTAGAGACGTACTGGTGATTTCGACGCCACGAGATCTGCCTTGTTTCGTTGAATTGCTCGGCGACGGAAGTCGCTGGGGCATGAACTTACAGTATGCGGAACAGCCGTCTCCCGACGGACTCGCGCAGGCATTTATCATTGGGCGGTCGTTCGTCAACGGCGCACCATCCGCGTTGATCCTGGGTGACAACATTTTCTACGGTCACGACCAAGTGACGCAGCTGGATGTCGCCAGTAAGCGGACTGACGGAGCAACCGTATTTGCATACCACGTCCGTGATCCGGAGCGGTACGGCGTTGTCGAATTCGACCCGCATTTCAGGGCCTTGTCTATCGAGGAAAAGCCGGCCGAGCCGCGCTCAAACTATGCAGTGACAGGCCTTTATTTCTACGATCGCCATGTTTGTGACATTGCTGCTGATATTCAACCGTCTGCTCGAGGCGAGCTGGAAATCACCGATGTCAACCTTCGATATCTCCAGCGGGAGAAATTGCATGTTGAAATCATGGGACGTGGCTACGCGTGGTTTGACACAGGAACACATGATTCACTGGCCGATGCGACGAATTTCGTCGCCACAATGCAGAAGCGGCAAGGCCTGATGGTGGCATGTCCCGAAGAAGTGGCTTATCGCAGGAAATGGATCGACGCTGAGCAATTGCAAAGGCTTTCGATGCCATTGGCGAAGAATGCATACGGGAAGTATCTGCGCGACCTGCTTCAAGACGATGTCGCGTAACTGACAGAGCTCACGGTTTGGTCGCTCTTCAGGGCGGGGTGTATCGTCCGACGCTCAGGTTGCACGGGCCACCTGCGGACGTTATAGCATCTTCTGTGCGAATCCGAACCGATCTTGAAAGTAGTTTCAAATAGCATCTCCGATAACGATGTGTCATCTGCCATCGACGCGTGCGATGCTAAAGAGATTTCCGATTAAACAAATGGCGTATCAATTTATGTTATTGCTTGGTAAATGATTTGTCATGCGAAAGTTATATGTACGATGGAGTTTAATTGTGAAGTGGGTGGTGTTGATCTTGTTGTGATGTTTTGCATTGAGAAATTTAATTTGGAGATTGAAATCTGCACTGCGTAACGGAAATTTAATTCTGGTCAGCGGCACCCACATCAACGCGAGGAAGGGCAAAGTGAATTCAACAATTGGTATTGGTAGTCTGTCAGTGCCGCAACTTGAGCTTCGTCCGTTTCCGGCTTTGACCATCAAGGCTGCGTTGGCTGCCGCCGATGTGCTGGGGTTCGCCGTGGCCTTGTTGATCACGACTCGCTTCCTCGGAACTTTCGCAAGCGAACCGCAGATTAGCGTTTGGAAAGCGATTAGTCGACAGCCAATGATGGTTTTTCTGTTGCTCTCGTTCGCCGGAACGGCGTGGTTCTGGTTGAGAGTACGGCATTACAGTTTTCGTCGGCCGTTCTGGCGTGAGCTTAGGGAAGTTTTCGAAACACTCGTGGTCCTCGCCGTTGCTCATCTTGCCTTGACGACATTGACAAAAGGCATGTTCTCGCGGGGCTGGTGGGCGCTGACGTGGAGCAGCGTATTTATTCTCGTTCCGACATTTCGGGCGCTAGCGAAGAAGGTATTGGATCAGGCAAATCTGTGGAAGCGGCCGACGTTGATCGTCGGCTGCGGCGAGGCCGCGCTGGAAGCGAAGCGGGTGATTTCAAGCCAGTCATATCTCGGCGCGGACGTGGTGGCTTATGTCGCGCCAGACGCCAGAACGGATGTGAAGTTTGTAGGGAATGTACCGGTCCTGGCGGGACTTGCGCCGTTCATGCTCAATTCGTTGTCGGGCGCACAGGTTGTGATTGCACTGGAGCCCGATGATCGAGAGCTTCGCAACGCGTGGGTTCGTGAGCTCACGCAAAGTGGGATTCGGGAGGTGACGGTAATGGCACCGATGCGAGGTGTGCCGCTTAGCGGTACGGACGTGTCCTATTTCTTCGGCCATGAAGTGATGATGCTGCGCGTGCAGAACAATCTCGCGCGGTTTTCAGCGAAAGTGCTGAAGAGGATGTTCGACGTAATTGCCGGTGGCTTCCTGATGGTCATGCTGCTCCCCGTATTTGCGCTTCTGACTATATTGGTCGCGAGAGATGGTGGTCCGGCTTTTTACGGTCACACGCGGATCGGCCAGAACGGGAAAAAATTCAAGTGCTTCAAGTTCCGCTCGATGGTGGTTGATGCGGATAAAGTCCTCAGGGAACTGCTCGAGCGCGATCCAGTGGCGCGAGCGGAGTGGGAGAGGGACTTCAAGCTGAAGAATGATGTTCGAATCACGCCGATAGGCACTTTGTTGCGCAAGACCAGCCTTGACGAGTTACCACAACTGTGGAATGTGCTGCGGGGTGACATGAGCCTCGTCGGACCTCGGCCCGTGGTGGAAAAGGAAATTCAACGTTACGGCGACGACGCTGCATATTACCTGTTGGCGAAGCCAGGGATGACCGGGCTCTGGCAAATCAGCGGTCGAAATGACACGGATTATGCAAGGCGTGTTTTTCTTGACGCATGGTATGTACGGAACTGGTCGCTTTGGGGGGATATTGCAATCCTTTTCAAAACGATCGGTGTGGTGTTGCATCGTGATGGTGCCTACTAAGGAATTGCATACTTGTATTGATTAACTGCAGTCGGAAATTTTCAACTGATGTGGGAATACATGCCATGCTGAAAGTCACCAAAGCGGTGTTTCCTGTAGCTGGTCTCGGAACGCGGTTCCTGCCGGCCACCAAGGCAAGTCCGAAGGAAATGCTACCGATCGTAGATAAGCCGTTGATCCAGTATGCGGTCGAAGAGGCGATCGAAGCCGGCATCACCGAAATGATCTTCGTCACGGGGCGTAGCAAGCGTGCTATCGAAGATCATTTTGACAAGTCTTACGAGATCGAGGCTGAACTCGAGGCGCGCAACAAGGAGAAACTGCTGGACGTCGTACGCAATATCAAACCGGCCAACGTGGATTGTTTCTACGTGCGTCAGGCAACGGCACTGGGTCTCGGGCATGCGGTGCTATGTGCGGAAAAGCTAGTGGGTGATAGTCCGTTTGCCGTGATCTTGGCGGACGACCTGCTGCATAGCACGCAACCAGTCGTGAAGCAGCTTATCGATGTGTTCAACCACTACCACAGCTCGGTTGTCGGGGTCGAAACGATCGCACGCGAGGATAGCCGTTCGTACGGCGTCGTCGACGGCCGCATGTGGGGAGACAACGTGATCAAGCTGTCAGATATCGTCGAAAAACCTGCGCCGAATGACGCGCCGTCGAATTTCGGCGTGGTGGGTCGCTACGTACTGATGCCGACGATCTTCCGGCATATTCGCACGTTGAGGCCGGGTGCCGGAGGCGAACTGCAGTTGACCGATGCGTTGCAATCGCTCCTCTCGGAGGAACAGGTGCTTGCATATCGCTACTTCGGCGCGAGGTTCGACTGCGGCAGCAAATTGGGATATCTGAAAGCCACTGTCGAGTTTGCGCTGCGGCATCCGGAGGTAAGGGCGGAATTCGAGGAGTACCTGCAAAACTATCTGCAGGTTCAACCCGCCACTGCTACGCCTTGACGAGGGGAACTCACGCGGAAGTGGAAGGTAACGACGCGCGTCATTGACGACGATCCAAACCGTGCTGACAGACGCGATTCACGCTGCAGAACTCTCTCTATATCTGGTCCGGAAATCCCAAGCGGATCAGCATCGCTCGCTGACTGGAGTTGTTCCGTTATTGTATGGAGCGAGAGTCTGCGCGCATTCCACATCATTCCGCGGAGGTGCCATGCTGAAGATTACGTCAGTGAAGGACGCGAATAACGATCTACTCGTCGACGGTGCGGTTACGTCGACACCGTTGGTTTCGATATCTGGCGCGGCGCCCCAGAACACGAAGTTGGTGGGCATCTACAGTGATGGAAAGACACGGATGGCGGTCGCTCCCGTGTCGGCCACCGGGGATTGGGAAACCAATTTCCGTATTGATGATGTTCGGGAGTATAGGTTGACAGTTGGCAACGCCGGAGTGGGTGACCGGATCCCATCCTCGAAAGCCTGGATGTTGACGGCTACGTACGCGGACGAATCAGACTTGGGAATCTTTATGATACGCGACTTCGCAACAGGGCAGGTCATACCCAACGGCGGGAAGTTGCCCAATCGATCGAAACTCTTGCAGGTGACTGGAAAATATATGCGTTCCCCCATGCAATATGTGAGCGTTAGGACTTCTATACAGTGGACGGGCGTCCCGGATAGAATTGATCGTAACGATTTTGCCATGTCGGGTCCAGAGAGGACATGGGAGACCTTCCACTTTCCGGGGGAGTGGCGGCAGGATGGGAAAATTACGTTCTGGATCGCGGATGGCCGAGCCGAGAAATCGGTCTCTGCACCTGCGTGGTCAGAGCCGTATGTTATCTACTTCGATGGGGTACGAAAAACGTGAACCGCACCGGGAATTGTGGGGTGCTGATGCACTGACCGACAATTCGTAAGCGATATGTCGGCGTAGGTGGTGGCATTGCTGTATGACTGAAGCCTTGGCTGAGAAGGTGCAGGTACTGCTGCGTCGTCAGCTGTCGCCCCAGAGCGACGGCGCGCAAGGCATATTCGGCTGCGTTGTCGTCGATTGCCACGCCGCCGTCATCGACGTGCATAGTGGGCCTTCCACTGGTTCGGCGCGTAGTTGAGGCCTTTGGCGGTATTGTCTTTCTGCGACACCGTACTTAATGTGAGGCGCCGCCAGAACTTGAGGGGATCGAGCGCGGACGCGCCTATTCTTGCCTGACACATCATAGATCGTCGGGGGGCTTGCCGCGAATCGCAACCTTAATTGTATTAGCAGAAACTCGCTCGACTTCGAACTGGAAAGATCGCAATGTGCGGTCGTGTCGCTGGACGCGTTCGACGCCTGCCCGTGGTGCATGAAATGCTGGCCAATCGTTACGCTCTGGCAGCTGGCCTGAGGGACGGGGATTCCTTGCTGCGCGTTCGCGCCGAACGTTCGGAAGATCGTTTATCCCACGAATGCCATTGAGTTGCTGCACGTGCAGCATCGGAAGATCATCAAGGCGTGCTGCCACTTCCCGTCGGCGTGGCCGTGCTCAAGATGACCGGCTCCGGCACGATTGGAAAAGCGCGGCGAGATACAGTGGCGCTACTTTGCCCGGAGCGATTCAGCGACGAGGCCTGAGTCGTAACCGCCTTACATGCGGAATTCCGGTTACGTCCGGGAAGGGTGTCGCACAAGATCGAGAGCAAACTCGTCGACCGGCTCGACTCAACGACCTACTGTCGTCCAAGTAGATCACGGCTGCGTCTCCGAACGGCATCGACAAGGTATGCGCCATTGTGGAATTCAGCCGGTGACCGCGAAGCGGCAACGGGCTCGGCAACTGTCGTTGAGTGGTCGATCGCACGCACTCATTTCGAGCGACGTGCTCACATTCACGAATCATTCCCGAAACCCGGTTGTTCGCTTAGCTGTTCGAACATCCTCAGGCGGATCGAATTTCATTTTGAGCTGGCCCCCACGAGTTCGAATAACCGGACTACAAGCTATCGGGACTTGACTTTTTAGCGGGACCTGTAACGGGGTTGGCCAGCGAGCCCTACTCGCTTTTCACACAACGGAGCCGAGACAATGAAGTCATATCGAGCCTTACTCGCGGAACACACCGCTCTCACTAAACAGATCGACGCCGCCAAGGCGTTGGAACGAAGCGGGGCGATCGAAAAAGTGCGGGCCGTGATCGCGGAATTCGCGATTAAACCGCACGAAGCTTTTCCCCGTTCGGCAAAACGGCGAAAAGTCGTCCGCTACCGGGACCCGAGCACGGGCGCGACTTGGAGCGGGCGCGGTCGCCCGCCGGCGTGGATCGAAGGCAAGGATCGCTCGCAGTTTGAGGTCATTCCAACTGCAGCCCGGCCTTGAATTCTCCCGCAATCACTGGATACATTTACGGCATAGCGGGCGGAGCCACTCTGGACATTGTGAGTGGCCACCGCCAATTGGAGCGGCTCGCTGAAACACCGGACATAGCCTTTCACTTCGGCGTGAACCCGAACCAGCTGTTCCACTGGCGCAAGCTGTACCAGAACGGGAGCCGGTCAGCAGTCAAGGCTGGCTAGGAAGTGGTTCCGGCATCGGAGCTGGCCGATGCGGTCAAGCAGCAGATTTGTGAGCTGCAACGGATGCTCGGCAAAGAACAATGGAGAACGAGATTTTCCGGGAAGCAGTCGAGTACGGTCGAGCAAAAAATCGAGGCAGACCGACGATGAGAGCGTGGTCGAGGAGATCCGCTGGGTCGGCGGCGATTCGCCCAGCTATGGCCATCGACACCGGGTTTGGGGCACGTTGCGCAACGAGCGCGTTGGGGCTGGGCTGGTACCGTTCAATGCCAGCGCATCTACCGCGTCATGCTAACTCACGAGCTGCTGATGCAGCGCCGCACGAATCCGCCTTGGCTACATCGTCGACATGACGGCAAGGTGGTCGTCGCGTGCTGCAATCAGCGATGGTGCTCGGACGGTTTCGAGTTCCGCAGTGCGACTGCGAACCGCTGCGCGTAACGTTTGCGCTGGATTGCTGCGACCGTGAAGCGATGAGCTGGCCATAACAGCAGGCCACGGCGGCGACATCGTGCGCGAAGTGATGTTGGCTGCAGTGGAAAATCGGTTTGGCAACGAACTGCATACCCGGTCCGAAAACGAGTAGCTGACCGACAACGGTTCGGTTTACACGTCCGACGACAAGCGCCGGTTCGCCGTGGCCATTGGCCTGAAGCCATTGACCACGCCGGTGTGCATGCGGAATTTCAGGGTCGACTCCATACTGCGCGCTTCCTTCTATCGCAATCAAATCGACGGACGCTTTGCTGCCTGGCTTCGCCTTTCTGAGCTTGCTCAAAATCCGTCCAATCTCTGACGAAGCTGCGTCATCGGTGCTTTTGCCCCTTTCGGCGACTCAACTTGGTAGCGTGTTTCGCAAGTCGAGCAGTCCTAGCGAATCCCTGTAGGGAAAGCGGTATGGAGATCCAGTCGCACGGTGTAATCGGGTTTTCCCGCCCGTCAGGAATCGAAATGCCGCTTGCCGATATGGGACATTAGCGCCCGGATTCTCCTGGTCCGAGATCAGTCCACGCGTCTTGCCAATTCGACCCAGTGCCTGGTTCATAGTGCGTGGCGGATGCTGTCCAGATGTTGCACCAGCCTGACGCGGGAAATAGCTTGCACTGGTAGATATGGTTATTCTTTGGCTGCAGCACTTTTGTACCGGCCTGGTAGCTGCCAAGGCCTTCTGGGAAGACGTGATCGTATTTCTCCCCACCACCGCCGCCGATAGGCGTGATGGTGATGGATTTTTGGGCCTCGCTCTTCTGTCCTTTGTCGTCGGTCACCGTCAACGTCACCGTTACAGGCGACGGTTGCGTCGGGCCGGCTGTCGCAGTAACGTTTTCCGTGGTTGCCGTGTCAGGCTTGAAGGACGGGATGGTCCAGATGTACGTCAGTTTTTCACCTTGCGATCCTTGAGCGGAGAACTGGGTCGGGCTGTGTTCCACAACCGACTCCGGTGCTGTGATATGCGCACTAGGTTTTCCAGGTTCAGGTATATCGCCAATAACGATACCCATCGCTAAACTGTAACCTGCTTTCAACCATACCTTGTTGGCAGATACATCGGACGGGTCATAGTGAATCGTGTCGCCGGACCGTACGCCGATTGTCACGTAGTTAGCGTGCTGCCGATTTAGCAAATCCGCAAGTTCCTTCGCCCAGATCTGTACGCCGGCATTTTCCGCAGTGATCCGATGATAGACGTCGACGACTTCAAGTCCCCTCGCGCTGCCACCCATCACACGGAAGCGGACCTGCTGGTTTGGCTGTGGCGCAAAGCCTCTTTCGACGTAGCTCCCTCTCTCGATCCACGGGAACCCTGGATTACCTTCGTCAGCAGCGATTGTCACATCACTGCAGTTGAAAAAGCCTTCATTGCCGCTATCCTTGCGTTGCCAGTAACTGAGGATGACGGCGTCGCCTGTCCGGCCCGGTGGAAGACTGACATTAAGCTTATAAAAGGTCTGGATCGTGCCAGGCAGATGCCCGGCTCCGTTTGCGGGCACGGGGGGCGATGCATCTTCGTCGTAAATCTTTTCCAAGTCTTCCCAACGGAGCGGCGATTGTGCCGAGTTATAGTAAGGTTTGCTGATGAAGATGCGCATGCGTGCCGGATTATGGGCCTGGGAATTTTCCCAGATTAATTCGATATGCCCATTCTTGGGGATAATCCTCGTCTTTCTCCAGGTCGTTGGTGTGTCGAGCCCTCGATTTCTTTCGTCGCCGCCTGCACACAAACGTCCGTCGGGAACCGCCCTCCTGACGTCCTCCATACTGTTACCCTGGTTGTTTGGGTTGGCCGAGATCTCGTTCCATTGTTGGAAGGGCCAATATAATTTGCCCCCTGCCTCATATGCCGCGCGGCAATCGTTTTGTGGCACGTCCGCTGGGTTGCCGTTCCCGAAGCCCCCTTCCAAGTAGCACTGATACTGACGCGCGATCGGGAAGCCGACCGCGCCATGCGCGGCCGCTTCCTGAAGCGGTGCGATCGCAGTGCCGGTGGCCGTGATGAAGGAAAGCCAGAAGGCAGCGCGTGTCTTAGGAAACGGGCGATAACGAATAGCACCGAAAATGATTGATTTCACGCCATCTTCTCCTTAAATAAAATCGGCTAGCGCATCGAGAAAGACGCTGCCCACATGATAATTACGCAAACGCAATTGAGAGCGGGAAAGTTGAATAAATATCGGTTCGATCGCGAACCCAATGACAGCTAGTCTGCAAGAGCATAAAATGCATATGGTTAAGCCGCGGCCTTGCCCCTTCATCTTGTTGCTCCACTACTGACTCATTTCGTCATAGCGGTTCATGCCGTTAGCCTCGATGCTTCTTCCGTCATCATCTTCGATGATTTGTGCTTTTTCGACTTCAACGTCATGAAACTATAGTCACGTTTCCCCAAAAAAACAAACAAGTCAGATCGAGGTTGCTTGATGATCATGTAGATTGTTTTGGGCTTCGGTGAGGTCACTCTAATCGAATTATTCGAAGTGAATGTGCGAAACCGCACATAACTGTTTGGGTGCACCTGATGTCATGTACGGCATGAGGGGGTACGGCATTGTGTGAATAGAGGGTTTGTAACCAAGCATGAGACTTCATGGTGGCGAGCGTGACGGATTTGGTTTGCTTTCCGTCAGAGAATTTCTACAATGAGAACGTAAATCGGCTGGAATACAAAAAAGCTTGCGGAGGCGGCGAATGAGGAGTGAATGCGATTAAGTTCCAGCGGGTCAGAATAGAAGATCGCGCGAAAACTTAGCGGGCAGGCAATTGGCTGGAATGGGGCCGTTGCTCGAAAATGATGGGAGACTTGCTTGCTCTCGACGTTTAAGTGGATCGGGTGCGTGCGAACGTATGATTAACGTAATCGCTGTCACTGCACAACAAACCGGCCTACTGCCGGCGGTGCAACTAATCTGTATTGTGGATTTACCCTCGATTTAACTCGCATGGTATTGCGATTTTGCCGCTGCATTCGTCTTAATTGCCCATGCCATAGGTTGCGCGATGTTTCGACAAGATTGCAGTCGTGTTCGTGGGGGGGAGGCGATGTGCTTGCTTGCAACTGACGTGAGTGGTTTGTTTTGGCGCTGGTTCATCGCGCTCGGCAGTGCGCTCCTAGTTGCGGCCTGTCACAGCGGTCTTGGAAATACTTCGGCTGCCGCGTACGTCCCACCGACGGCACAGATCATCGCAATTAGTCCGCCATCACCGGAAGCAGGGCAGACCATATCCTTCAGTGGAACCGGATCTGGCAGTCACGTCCGCCTAGCGTGGGATTTTGGGGACGGTACTTCCGCCCAAGGCGGACAGGTTAGTCACGTTTATATGACAGGCGGGACGTTTCCCGTGACGCTGACGGTGATCGACGACCATGGGGCGAAGGCGAGCGCCAGTTCGAACGTCGTCATCGCTGCGACATCGCCGCCGGAACCGTCTGCGCCTCCGTCGACACCGCTCATCCTGACTGCCCGGGTCCCACCTGAAGTGGGTGCTCAATTCGGATTCAGGGCGTCGTCAACCGACCCCAACGGGGCACCGCTTGTCTATACCTGGACCTTTGGCGATGGTGGCACGGCGGTCGGAGCGCAGACCAGCCACGTCTTTGTCGCGGTGGGCACGTACCAGATTCAGGTTACCGCGACTAACCCTTCTGGCGCCAGCGCAACGGCGAGCACCCAGATAACGACGATGAATGCACCGGTCGTACCACCGCTGAATCCGGGGATTGTGGCGCCCCCTGAGGTCCGGCTGAACACGGCGTACACGTATTCAGGGACTGCCGAGTCGACCAACGGACTGGCGCTGAGCTATATGTGGAATTTTGGCGACGGCTCGGCGCCGGTCACTGGGCAGACGGTCAATCACACCTACACTGGTGCAGCGAGCGTGCACCAAATCACCCTGACTGTCACGGACGCTGCTGCCAACAGCGCGAGTGCCACCGCGCAGGTGACAGTGTTGGCCCCTCAGCCGCCGCATGGCGTTATCGTGCAAGGACCTCAGGAGCTCAAGCTCGGGGAATCGGCAGGATTCTCTGCGACGTTCGAGAACCCGGAAGGCAATCCAGTGACTTATGAGTGGAATTTCGGTGATGGTGCAACCAGCGTCGATTTCGCACCGTCGCATTCCTACATTGCCGCGGGCTCATACGTGGTCAGCCTGACGGTGACTGACACGTTGACCGGCAGCGCCACCGGCTCGATGACATTGGTCGTCGCGGATCGGGATCCGCTCGAGGATCTGGTCTGTGCGAATCCTGAATTTGCGGGCACTGGCTGGTGTCTCGCGCCAGTATTGCCGGTGAAGACAGCGCTAAATGCGATCTCGTTCGCTAGCGCGAACAGTGGCTGGATCGTGGGGCAGGACGGTGCGATTATCCATTCCACCGATGGCGGCATTAATTGGGCTGTGCAGTTCTTGGCGTCCGCACCAGTCCTCAGTGTCTCGGCGGTCGATGACGCTCACGCGTGGGCTCTCGTCGGCAACGGTAACGTCCTGCAAACTGGTGACGGTGGCCAGACGTGGCGCAGTATAGCCAGCGGCTCAACTTTCGGACTAACCGCCTTGAAGTTCACTGACCTGCTCCACGGCTGGGCAGTCGGTCAGGGTAACGGCATCGTCGCGACGTTGGACGGCGGTCAGACGTGGACGCAGCAGAATCGCGACACGAGCCAGCCGGCGCTGCGTGCGCTCGACTTTGCCGATGTGAACCATGGCTGGGCCGTGGATGACGGGGGAAAGATTCTCGCCACCACCGACGGCGGTCAGACCTGGAACGTGCAATACCAGACTGCGACGACGGTCGCGCTGAAGAGCGTGTCGTTCAGCGACACCGAGCACGGTTGGGTTGCCGGCGCACGCACGGTTCTGATGACGACCGATGGCGGCCAGACGTGGACGAGTGTGAGTAATCCAGCCGCCGAAACGATCAACGCGATCAAGTTTATCAACGAGTATACGGGCTGGATCGTCACGGAGATCGGTCTAATCTATCGCACGACGGATGCAGGCACCACGTGGCAGGCGCAGAACGTGCCGGCCCAGACTACGGGTCTGCCTTCGATGGATGCGTTGAACGCGAACTATGCATGGATCGTGTCGGCGGGCGGCGCGTTGCTGGTTACTCATACGGGCGGGCAATGAACGGCTAGGAGATGCCACAGCGAGTCGGTGCGAGCCGCATAGAGCATGTCGCGACGTTTCATCGGAAGTGGCGACGCTGATTGGTGGCTACTCGCGCGAGCCATTCTCATGTGGAGCGCTGGCGCAGTATCGTGCGAAGCCGACTACGGACCTCGCGCTTTGACCAGCAGTTACGAACGGCTGACGTTAAGCATCGGAAATAATTCACCGGGCTCGAATTCCCCCCCTGTTGTATATGTCCGCTACGAACGACCAAGTGGTGTAGCGGTATGGAAAAAGAGTCCGGGTCGAGTGAACTGGTCAGAGAGAACGGGGCGCCGGCTGAACTCCTCAAGGAGGCAATATGGAATTGATATGGAGGGGGGGGCGACGGCGTCTGGGCCGAGGCATCAGTGGGTTCACCTTGCTTGAATTGCTGGTGGTCCTGTTGATCATCGCGGTACTGGCGGGCTATGTTGGTCCGAAGCTTTTCTCGCAGGTCGACAAGGCCAAGGTCAAGGCGGCACAAGGACAGATGAAAACACTCGCCGACGCTGCCAACCAGTTTCGTCTGGACGTCGGGCGCTTTCCGACGCAACAGGAAGGATTGGATGCCCTGGTCATCAAACCGTCCGGCGCAAACGGATGGCATGGACCCTATCTGAGCAGGGAGGTGCCAATGGATCCATGGGGCCATCCGTACGTCTGGAGGAATCCGGGCGAGTCGCACGAAGTGGAGATCGTTTCACTCGGCAGCGATGCAAAACCGGGGGGAGCGGGCTATGCCGCAGATATTGTCTACGGCTTTTGACGCACGAAGCTTGCGACAGGTCCTGAGCGCCGCATGCGGGTGGCTGAGTGTGTCGCTACTGCTCTTGCCACTGCAGGCGCATGCGTATTGCTGGCAGGTTGCGGCCGACCGGTATCAGATTGATCCGCTGTTGCTGTACGCAATCGCCAGGGTGGAGTCCAACTTCAATCCTCGGGCGTACAACTTCAATCGAGACGGCAGTCGCGACATCGGGCTGATGCAGGTCAACAGTATTCACCTACCGCAACTTGCGCGGTTCGGCATCCTTGAAGCGCAACTGATTGAGCCGTGCACTTCGGTAATTGTTGGCGCGTGGGTTCTGGCTGCCGCGGTGCGGCGGTTCGGTTACACGTGGCAGGCCGTAGGTGCGTACAACGCGGGCTATGCCGCCGACCGGGACAGTTTGCGCGAACGCTACGCGATGAAAGTCTGGCGCTACTACGGTCAATTGTGCGAACAGCGCCGACGTCAGTCGAATGCCAGGGCAGTACCTGATGGGCGGGCGGCACAATGAGCGAATTCGACGTCAGGATTATTCGCGGCGGTCGTCTGCAACGGCTACGGCTGGAGGCGGCGGATCTCGATAGCGCTCGACGTCTCGCATTGGCCGATGGCGGCAAGTTAGTGTCGCTGCATGCGGCTGGCCGTCTCATTCCGGCTAAGCGCAAAGGCAAGTTTGCGCTCGGATTGTTCATCCAGGAGTTGACTGTATTGCTTGATGCAGGACTGGTACTGGTCGAGTCAATCGAGACGCTGCGTGACAAAGCCCCACAAGGCGGGACGCGCAAAGTGCTCGATGACCTGCTGCAAGCGATGTATCAGGGGCAGGCGTTTTCGAAAGCAATGGCATTGCGTCCGGATGTATTTCCGCCGCTGCTGGTCGCGACTGCCGAGTCATCCGAGCACAGCGGCCAGCTCGGGATCGCACTGAAGCGTTATCACCATTACGAAGCGCACCTGGACACTGTGCGCAAGCGCCTCACGAGCGCGTTGATCTATCCTGTGGTGGTCGTCGCCATCGGCGGTCTGATCCTGCTGTTCCTGCTGTTCTTCGTCATTCCGCGCTTCGCGTCGGTTTTCGACTCGATTGGCGAGTTGCCAGTTGCGGCGCGCTTTATGGTCTGGTGGGGTGGGTTGGTTCGTGTGCATGGGATGTTGCTTGGCGGCGCGATTGCCGGCACGTTCATTGGGCTGTTCGTGCTTTTGCGTACGCACTGGGTCCGACGTCGCCTTATGATGGTTTTCTGGCGTATTCCACGTCTGTCGGAAATCCGTGAGCTGTTTGTGCTGGCGCGTTTTTACCGTACGCTGGGCATGCTTTTGTCCGGCGGCATGTCGATCATTGCATCGCTGCAGATGATCGGTGGTCTGCTGCCAGAAGAGAGGCGCTCTGACCTGGCTGCGGCGATGACTGGGATCAAGGCGGGCAGGCTGCTTTCTGGAGCGCTGACGCTTCATCATTTGACGACGCCAGTCGCGGAGCGCCTGCTGCGCGTGGGCGAACAGAGCGGTGAGCTACCGGCAATGTGCGAGCGGATCGCGCAGTTTCATGACGAGGCCCTCACCCGCTCGCTTGACCTGTTCAGCAAGGTATTTGAGCCGATACTGATGCTAGTCGTCGGCGGACTGGTTGGCCTGATCGTATTTCTGCTGTACATGCCGATCTTCGAACTTGCCGGCAGCATCCAGGGGTGATGGCTTATGACGCACTCACGACATTGGCAGGAAGAGATACTGCGGCAGGAATTGCCGGCTGGCGAGTACGTTGCCCGACAACTTGCGGCCCAGCCTGACCTGTTGCCTGAGTTCGCCGGTTCGTTGGGTCTGCATCCGCTTCGGCCCGAACAGATCGGTGAGAATTGGCGCTTCGATTTGCTGCCACTCACTGAAGCGCTGACACATGCGGCGTTGCCGGTGGATGTTGACGGGCGCGTCTATCTCGTTCTGGCCAATCCGCTGTCGCTGGATGTGCGCAACTGGGCAAGTACGCTGCCGTCCGCCCGTCAATTGATGCTGGCGATGAGTCTGCCCAACGCCGTGACCGACCAACTGCGACGCGCCGAGAGGAGCGAGCGTGTAATGGAACAGTTCGGAGCCGAGCAGGAGGGCACGGCCGGCACGATCGACGGTGCGCATGAGATTTCGGTATCCAGCATCGCACGCGACGAAAGCCGCATCGTACGACTGGTCAATTCGATGCTGCTGGACGCGTTGCAAAGCCGCGCTAGCGACATCCACGTGGAAAGTACGGCGGAAGGCCTGACGGTGAAGTACCGCGTCGACGGTGTATTGCGGCAGATGGGACAGATGGGCGGGGTAGAGACGGCCGAAGAGGCCCTGTCGAGGCTGAAGGTGCTTGCCGAACTTGATATCGGCGAGCGTCGCGTCCCGCAGGACGGACGGTTCAAGGCGCGCATTCGCGGTCGCGATATCGACTTTCGCGTATCGATCATGCCGAGCATTCACGGCGAGGATGCGGTACTAAGAGTGTTGGATAAATCACAGCGCGGCGAATCGTTGCGGCTGGAATCGCTGGGTCTCGATTCGGCAACGATAGAGCGCATCCGGTTGCTCGCCAACGAACCATACGGGATGCTGCTTGTCACCGGACCGACCGGAAGCGGTAAGTCGACTACCCTCTACGCCGCGCTGTCCGAAACCAATACAGGCGAAAAGAAGATCATCACGATCGAAGATCCCGTCGAGTACGAACTGTCCGGTGTATTGCAGATCCCGGTCAACGAAAAGAAGGGGCTCTCATTTGCGCGCGGTCTGCGCTCGATCTTGCGACATGACCCGGATACGATTCTCGTAGGTGAAATCCGCGACGGCGAAACCGCCGCCATCGCGGTGCAGGCTGCGCTGACTGGTCACCTCGTCATGTCATCTGTACACGCGAATACTCCGTTTAGCGTGCTTGAGCGTTTCCTCTACATGGGTGTCGAACCGGCCAGTTTCGTCGAGGCGCTTAATGGCATCGTTGCGCAACGCCTGATACGGCGTGTTTGCGAGCACTGTGCGGCGCCGGCGGAGCCCGAACACATGCTGGCCAATGCCGCCGGGCTGTCACGGCATGTGACTTCACAGTGGCGCTATAGGGTTGGAGCAGGATGCAATGCCTGTCTAGGGACGGGCTATAGCGGCCGGCTGGCGGTGGCGGAAGTGCTGCGGATCACTGATGCGCTCAAGGATGGCCTGTTGCGGCGGGCTTCGGCCGCAGCGCTGCGTGAAACCGCGCGTGAGGCTGGTCACATAACAATGCGTGAGGTTGCGCTCGCCAATGCGGCCGACGGACAGACCACACTGCAAGAGGTGCATCGTGTCATCGCTCTTTATTGAACATCTGCTGACGATTGGGGAAGCGAGCGCCAGCTGGGCCTGCCGGCCCGCGTTCGGTTCGCGTAGCGCGAGTTGGCGCGAGGTAATGTCGGGTGAGTCACTCGAAGCATGCGCCAACCTGCTGGAGATGGCGCCACGGGGCTGGGCCCGTCGGCTGGACAGCGTCACAGTGCTGCTTGGTTTTCCGCACACGCGTTACGCGTTGCTCCAGTGGCAGGATGGGCTGTACTCGGTGGCGGACTGGACCGCTTATGCGCAGGCCCTGTTTGCCGAACAGTACGAGGTGACACACATGGAACCGTGGCTTATCGCTGTCGAGCAGGCTGGCTATGGAGCGCCTCGCATTGCGGTAGCGATGGACCGTGAACTGCTGGGCGATTTGCGCACGCTGTTCCGTACCCATCACCTGCGTTTTCTCAATTGCATGCCCATCACGATGGCAGCGGCAAGATACGGCTGGAAACGTCTTCCCGCTGATTGCGTACTCGCGGTGCCTGAAGCACACGCGATTCACTGTCTGTATCGGAGAGCTGGCCAGTGGACGGGCATTTGCAGTCTACGCACAACGGGCGCTGACGTGTCAGCAGACTTGTCGATGGCGTCGATGCTGCTCGGTCAATCCGCCTCATCGGCGTGGATCGCAGACGACGGTGAATCTGTCCAGGGACAAGATCGCATCCCAATGCACTGGCTGGGGCGCGGTTTTCTCTGGTATCCGGAGGTGGCCTGATGCCACGTCTGTCGATATGGGGTGCCGCGTTGCGAAAAGTGCCCGCGCTGATACGCCAGAACTCGGTGCCGTATCTGGATTGGTTGCATCCGCAACCGCGTGCCGTCAGGCTGATCGCGCTGCTTGGCGTGATCGCGGCCATCCTGATGATGCTGTTGTGGCGAGACTGGTCCGAGTTCGAGGCCGAAGATGAACAGGTGACCTTGCAGGAAGAGCGTTTCTCGGCGGAGGTGGCACAACAGGAGACGGCGTTGCAGGCTTCGTTGCATGTGTCGCCGCAGCAGGAGAAACAGCTGGCCGCCTTTAGCCGGCAGGACAGGTCTGTCCTGCCGACGCTGGATGTTCTAGGTCTAACGCTTTCGGGCGATATTGTGTTGCTTTCGCTGGACGCCGATTTTTCAGCAGGCAGGGTGAATCTGGAAACCGAATCGAACGGATTGAGCAATACGCTTGCGTTCGCAGAACGGCTCGGTGCCAATAAGGGGACGAGTGCTCAGATTCAGCAGACCACAGTGAAGACAGACGCCCCGTATCGACCGGTAATGGCGCGCATTCTCCTGAGCGTGGCGAACTGACGACCATGCAGTTGCGAGCCGATATCACAAGGCAGTTCCTCCCACGTCTGCGATGGGAGGTTGCAGTTCAGCATCAGAGACTTGGTCTGCTGGGGATTTTTCTGCTTGCGGTGATCGTGGTCGCGCTGGCGTTTCAGTGGGGAATTCTCCGCCCCCTGCGCGATCAGCTGGCAGTGCGCGAAACTGCAGTCCTGCAGGGCCTGAGGATGCGGCCACAGAAAACGAAGTCAATGCTTCCAACCCCGGTCGGATCCTTGCCTGCGGCTAGTGGTTTTCTGCAGGAACTCGATCGGACCTATGCGACATTGACCAGAAACGGTTTCATTCTCGGTGAAGTGACATATCAGGAGGCGGATGACGCCGAAAACCGGTTGCGTCGGCTAAGCGTCGACATGCCATTGCGCGGCACCTATCCGGCGCTTCGGCGGGCGTTGGCCGAACTGGAACGCGAGCCCGGTCTGCGCGTCGAACAACTGCAAGTGCAACGCAAGGCTATCGGTGACGAGACACTCGAGATTCGCCTGCGTTTCAGTTTTCTCGGGACGCAGTCGTGAAGATGCCGCGCTACCTGTGGATATTGCTGATTGCTACGGCGTTCTGCTGTGGCTATGTGTACTGGGAGGACCAGGTTGCCAATCAGGTGACAGAATCCCAGGCAATCGCTACGCAGCGACAGCGACCTGCAAATGAGCAAACTGCAGCATCGGAGCCGGTCGCGCATCAGGAACGCATCGCGAATACGACAGAAACAGAGAACTCCGTGGCCCCCAATCTGTTTTCTGTGCACTCGTGGGCTCCTCCGCAGTCGCCCGCGAAGCCCGTACGTGCGCCGCCCCCCAAGGCCCCGCCGCCACCGTTTGTTGTGACCGGACAGTGGCGTTTCAAAGGAGAACAGAACATCGTGATGCTGCAGAGCGGGAACGACCAATACGTGTTGTGTCACAAATGTGACGTGCAGAACAGCGTTTCGCCCGGGCAGGTTTTTGCTGGAAGCTATCGACTGGACAATCTGACCGCGCGGGAGATCAAAGTGACGTATCTGCCGTTAGGCGAACACCAGACGATCAAGATCACCAGTTCGAACTGAAGGTAGTCAGAAAATGTTTGCATTATTTCGAGCCTGCCGCAGGCAAAGCGGATGTCTGGAAAGAACTAGGCGGAGAGCCTGCGGGACACTTTATGAGAGCGCACTATGTTTATTAGAACGGTTCTCCTCCTGTGTGGGACCGTATTGCTGCTAACGGGGTGCTCGGTTGACCGCGGCCTGCGCGCAAGTGAGGCCGCGACTGAGCAGGGAGATCTGCGCGGCGCGGTCGATATTCTGCATGACGAAAAGACGAAGCATCCCGACGACATCCGTCTGGCGACCCGATACTACGGTGCGCTCGACCGGCTGGCGGTGGCCTACAGCCGCGACGCCCAGCAATTGCTGGCTGATGGCGAGGACGATGCGGCTATTGCCGCGCTCGAGGTCATTCTGCAATACGATCCGGGTAATCTGGGCGTTCGGCGGCAGATCGAGCGCATCAGGGCCCGAGCTCGCCTGCGTCCATTGCTCGATGAGGCACGGACCCTTGAGCATAGCGATCCACGCAAGGCCCTCGCAAACGTCAGGCAGATTCTCAGCGAATTCCCCAACGACCCGGAAGCGCTGGAGTTGCGAGCCGAAATCACGAGCACCCTTGCCAGTGCCGACAATCTCGCTCCGCGCGTGAGCCCGGCGCTCAAGCGCACGATATCGCTGAATTTTAATGCTCAGCCGCTGTCAAGTGCGTTCGCGACAATTTCTCGGCTGACCGGCGCTATCTTCACTTTCGACAAGGATGTTAATACTTCGATACCCGTGACTATCGCTGCAACACGGACCACCGCTGAAGACGCGATCAATCTCCTGCTGTTGACGGGGCAACTGGAGAAGAAAGCACTGAATGCGAACACCTTTCTGATTTATCCAGCACGTCCAGATAAATTGCGTGAATATCGGGATCTTGCGGTGCGGGTTTTTTTCATGAGCTACGCCGACCCCAAGCTGGTCGCGGCGCAGGTCAAACAGATTCTCAAGCCGAGGGAGGTACAGGTCGATGAGCGCCTGAATGCTGTTGTAGTGCGTGACGGCCTCGACACCATCGGCGCGGTTGAGCGTCTGGTTCAGGCGCTGGATTTGCCGCAATCTGAAGTTACGCTGGAGGTCCAGGCGTTGGAGATGTCCACGTCCGACGCGCGCGAACTGGGTATCCAGTATCCGGAATCCTTCGACTTCTCGCTGGTCAGTGGGGCAACAGGTATTCCGATCGGCAATCTCACCAATCTTACAAAGGATGACCTGCTGGTCAGGTTTGGTGATCCGGTAGCCAAGATCAATGCGCTGGCCAAGGCCGGCCGGGTGGAGATGCTGGCTCATCCGCGCATCCGGGTCAAGAATCGTGAACAGGCAGTTATCAATATAGGTGAGCGGCTGCCTGTCGTGACGACGACCAATGCAAACGGCGTGGTGACCGAGTCGGTCGCTTACCAGGAGGTAGGGTTGAAATTGGAGATCGAACCCAACATCAGTCTGAGCGATGAAATCAGCATCAAACTGGCAATCGATATCAGCAATATCGTTTCGCCGGTCAAAACCACGACTGGGCTGATTGCTTATGTGCTGGGCACACGCGGCGCCAAGACTACGATGACGGCCCGCAACAACGAACCTCAGATTGTGGGGGGGCTGATCCGTCGCTCAGATATTCAGAATGTCAACGGTTTGCCGTTCCTGAGCCGGCTGCCGTTGGTCGGCAGCAAGCTGTTTGGGACCGAGGGCTCCTCCCAGGAAAGCTCTGAGATCATAGTCGTGATTACCCCCCGTATCGAACGCAATATTGATCTGCCCGCAGCACAAATTAGTACTTTCATGAGCGGTACTGAATCACGTACTTCGATCGATGACGTGGTGTTGCCAAATAGCAAGGATCTGAATGCAACCGTCTCGGGGGCGACTTCTATCAGCACGGCTGCGCCGTCACCGCCTGTCTCTGCGCCGAGCGGTAACTGGCAACCCTTGCCGCCGCCTGTCGCTTCCTTGGTACCCCGGCCGGCTGCGTCACCTGGCGGCCAAGCGACGCCAGTGAACACTCCGCCGGCCGCCACAGGGGCAAACGGCAGTACGGCGTCATCTGGCGGGCCTGCGTCTGCGTCGCAGCAAACCGGTGTGCCACCGGGCAGTGTGTCAACAGAACAGACAGGCGGAAATAGAAATTAGCCCGATGTCGGACGAGGTACATAAGAGCACGTCGCGATACTCTGAATTGGGAAGCCCGGAGCAGATCGACCATGTTTAGATACCCGTGACCAGTCATGCATGGTCGGGTTCGTGAGGAGCATTTAATGAGTAGCAAGGCGACAACAAGAGGATTCACCATGGTGGAGCTGATGATGACGCTTGCCTTGATGGCGTTGCTTGCTACAGCGGCATTTCCGCTCGCTGAAGTATCGGCCCGGCGCGATCGCGAATTGGAGTTGCGCCGCTCGCTACGGGAAATCCGACGGGCGATTGACTCCTACAAACAGGCATCGGACGAGGGGCTGATCGAAAAGGTGGCCGATGCCAGCGGTTATCCACCTACGCTAAAGGTCCTGGTGGATGGCGTAGACGATCGGAAAGCGACGAAATCGGGCGTCAAGATTTATTTCATGCGCAGAATTCCCCGCGATCCGATGTGCGATTGTCCCGACAGGCCCGCCGAGCAGACCTGGAAACTACGTAGTTATGTCAGCCCGCCGGATCAGCCGCGCGAAGGTTTGGATGTATTCGATGTGTATTCAAGCAGCGATGGCGAGGCGCTTAATGGCACCCACTACAAAGACTGGTGAGCGGCGCGGGGACGTTGGAAGGATCGGTGCGTTCACGCTGATCGAACTGCTTGTCGTCATGGCGATTCTCGCGACGTTGCTCACGATTGTCGCACCACGCTACATTCGGCAGCATGATCGCGCCCGGGAGACCGTCCTGAGGCATAACCTGGCTGCGATGAGGCTAGCGTTGGATCATTATCGTGAAGATCGTGGCGGCGGTCCGGGTTCGCTGGACGAACTGGTAAGTCTTCGCTACATCCGGGCTGTGCCAACCGACCCGATCACCGATCGGGCCGATACCTGGAAGGTGGAACAGGACGATAGCGGCAAGATTGGCGACGTGCACAGCGGCGCGCAGAACAAGGCTCTGGATGGAAGCAAATATGCAGATTGGTAACGGGAGCGTGCCGATTGTCACTCGCCGCGGCTCTGATGTGTTGCGGCCATATACACGGTACGGAGAACTACACGACCAGACCGACAGGCACGCGGAGCGCGCATTGCCCACGAAGCGCCGTCCTTCTACGAGGCGCGGGAGACAGCGGGGCGCACTCTACGTCGGTCTGATGGTAGCCATCGCGATCCTCGGCGTCATGCTGATGCAATTCGGGGTGCTATGGAGCACCTTGCAGAAACGTGACCGGGAGTCAGAATTGTTGGCGCGGGGTGACGAGATGCGGCGTGCCTTGGAAAGTTATAGCCGACGCGGACCGGTAGCCGGGACTTTTCCGAAAACCCTAGAGGATCTGGTGCTCGACAAACGTATGCCAACAGTGGTTCGCCATCTCCGGCGGGTCTATATCGACCCGCTTACGGGTGGTGCGGAATGGGGAATCGTGACAGGTCCGGGCGGCGGCATTATCGGTTTATACAGCCTTGCCGACGGGGTGCCATACAAACGTGACGGATTTCCGGAACGCGATGCAAGCTTCAGGGGCAAGGTCCACTATAGTCAGTGGGTATTCATGGCGGATCAGAAATGACGGAGGCGTTAATGGAGTGGACGCCCCCACACAACGGGCATGGATGTGCCAAAGTGGAGAGTGCTACGTCAACCACCTGAACTGAACGGGAGCGCCCACCATGAAGGTTACGACTGTCTGTGGAAAAGGCGGGATGAATCCCGTCAGGTGTGTAGGAAGGCGTCCATTCCATTGCCTCGCCCACGAAATCGCGGATAGGTCCAGTCAAGCCCTTTCCTCTAGCGCCGCCCTGACCCACTCGAATCCCACGCGCTCTTGCTCGAGACGCAATCCATGACGAATCCGATTGTCACGCAGGTCGTCAAAGAGTTCGCGCTCTTGCACTGTGAGTCGCGGTAGATCGCGTATGACCTGATCGCCTTCGTTCCCCCAGAACGTTTCATGCGCCATCAGTGTCGCGCGGTCCATCAAGAACGAGCCGACGTGCCGGAATCGGCAACGCAATTGATCGAGAATGGCAAAGCCGTGCGTGTCGATATCGCCCCAGTAGTGGAGCGCACAGTCCATGAGCCATCGCGCCGGCTCTAGCGCGTCCCAACCGTAGCCGGCCCCGAAGAGCACGATCGACTGCGGAACATCGGGAAACGCCAAAAAATTTATCTCGTTTTCCGTAATGAACACGTGGCGGCACGGCAGTGTGAGGCGCGCGAAGCTGTCTGCGTCGAGTGCGATGTCGGGCCGGCCCATGCCGGGCAGAACGGCGAGCCCCTCATCAAGCACGCGAAATCGAATCCGAGGAGGCTTGTCGCGGAACCCGTAGCGAGCAGCGAATTGGGCGGCGCCTGTCCGGCTGCTGTCGATCGCCTCGGACGGCAGCACGAGATCGAGCCATTGGGCGAGCACGCCGCGCCGTGCCTCGATGAATTTCGTGTCGACGTTGACGATTTCGGCTTGGCGAAGATATATGCCCGGCTGCGGATGTGCTTGCAGCCAATCGACGACAGCCAGCATTCGTTCCCAATCGCCCGCAAATTCGAGCGCTTGCAACGGGCGCTGCGCAAGCCACGTGGTGAGCTTCGGCTGGCGGGCGCGAGTGAGTTCGAGAAGCCGCTCGAATTGCGTAGCGTCACGGCGCTTGCCGGCGAGGGCAAGCGCATCGTCCAGACTATCGACCCAAGCTGCCTGTGGCACGCGTTGCGTGCCGAGAATACGATGATTGACCTCGCGCCATTCGATGCGTACGTGCGGTGTCGCAGCAATCCCTGCGATCCATGCGCGTACCGCGTCGAAGCGTTCAGCTAACTCGGACGAGTTCGGGCCTTTTATCGCAAGGCGTAGCGGGAATAACCCCTCGGCTCCGTTTACGAGGCTTCCCAGCCATTCGCCGCGCTCCCATAGACGCTGGAGGCGCGTGCGCAGGTCAGCGGTCGTTGTCCAATTCATCGCTCGAGCTCCGCCTTGCGCGCGCGGTACTCCTCGATCGACAGGTTGCGCAGCTTCGAGGCGCGCCCGCCCTCGTTCTGAACGAATCCGACGCTCGAAACGAAAGGCTCGATGACGTGAATCTTTTGCAGCGGTGTGACGATCAGCAGTTGCAAGTTCAGTTTTTGAAACAATGTGAGACCGTACTGCGCCGATTCGTCGGAGCCTCGGCCAAACGCTTCGTCGACGACGACGAAGCGGAACGATCGGGAACGCGCGGCGCCCCATTCGAGGCCGAACTGATAGGCGAGGCTCGCGGCAAGGATCGTATAGGCGAGCTTTTCCTTCTGGCCACCTGATTTACCGCCGGAGTCAGAGTAGTGCTCGTATTCGCTGTCGTCCTCGCGCCAACGTTCGCTGGCGGCGAATAGAAACCAGTTGCGCACGTCGGTCACTTTGGCGCGCCAGCGCCTATCCTGTTCGGTCAACCCTTCGCGGCCGCGGAAGCGGTCAATGATCCGTTTGACTTGCAGGAACTTGGCCTCCGAGTATTGGCTATCGTCTGAGCCGGTGAGTTCGCCCTCGGTGCAAGCACGCAGGTCGCTCTGGAATTCCCGGATCTCCGCGTCGGGGCTGGGCTGGCTCTCGAGGACGATGTATCGGCCCGCGTTGTAGTCGATTTGTCGCAACGATTCGTTGATGCGTTCGATGCGTTCCTTGATCGTTTCCCGCTCGCGCGCGAGTTGCGCGTGGAAGTTGGCGATCTCATTTATCGTATTGACGTTGAGCAGCTCTTTGAAGCGCGCTTCGAAGCGCGGCAAATCGTCCGCTTGCAACCGCGCGAGCATGTCGCGGTACTCTGAACTCGCGTCGAGGCTCGCATCGAAATCGGCCGTTTCGAGCTTGTAGGCATCCTTGAAGGCCGCCATGGCCTTGACGATTCTTTCGGCAAGGCGGCCGAGCGACTTCGTTTCATTGTCGATGCGGATTGTCAACGCCTCGCGCACATCCCGCTCGCGGTTGTCGCACGACTCGACGGAAAGCTGATGTTCGCCGAGGATCTCTGCTCGCAGAGCCTCGATTCGTTCTGCAAGTTCAGCATTCACGTGCTCAACGAGCGCGTGCGTCTCGCTAAGCAACGCTTGGGCCGCCTCCCGCTTGGCCAGTATGCCGCCCAGTTCAGAGTCGGTTTCAGAGATCGCCGCTTCACTCTCCTTCAACGCTACTTGGGCCGAATCCAACTGAGCCGTTAGCTCCGCGAGGGCATCGCTTGCCGATTCGAGGCGCGCTTTTTCGTCCGCAAGGCGCGCGATTGCACCGGCGCAGCTCGGCCAATCGATTTCTCGAAACTCGACGAACTCGCCGGCACGCGCAAGTGCTTCGAGCTGCTCTCGCACCTTGGCGTGCTCGCTTTGGGCCTCTCCTAGCCGTTGCCCGATCTCGCCGAGCCGAACCTCGAGCGCTCGCCGTTGTGCTTCGAAGGCGGCAATTTTGGCTGTGTTGCTCCAACCAAGAACGTAGCGGCTGCGATCGTCAAGCGCGTGGCGATCGTCTTTTTCGTGGCGTTCCCCCGGCGCTTTCGCTTGGCCAGCATGCGTGATTGAGCGGGTCTCGCGTCGAAACTGCTCCTGCGTGTCGCAGCATGCATAGTCGAAACGGCGGCCGATTTCGCGCTCGAGCCAGCCATAGAACGGCGAATCGGGCTTGATCGCGAGCTTGTGCGCGAGCGAGTCGCGGTGTAGCTCCGTGGCCTCGGCTACACGCGCAGCGCGTTCAGAGCGCACGCGAAAATAGACGAGCCGCCCCCGGAGATGAGTGCGATCGACCCACGCCGCGACGTTCGCATAGTGCTCATCGGGCACGAGCAGCGACAGGCCGAAGTTGCGTAGGACGCGCTCGGCGGCGCCCTCCCAATCGCGCGCATCCTCGCGCACCTGAATGAGTTCGCCCGCGAACGGCAGGGCATCTTCCTCCAGGCCGAGTGCCGAGCACAGGCTCGAGCGCATCATGACCTGTTCCTTCGGGATGTTGTTGCGTCGAGCTTTCAGGCTCGCGATTTCGTCCTCTAGCAGATCACGCTGCGTTTTCCCTTCGCGGAATGCCACGCTCCATTCGGTAATCGCATTTTGCTTTTGCGCTTCGTCGTCGACGAGCGAGCCGCGCTGCTCGGCCAGACGTTGGCGTTGGGAAACGAATGCAGCCTCATCCGTGGCCCCGGTTTCTCCGAGCAGCGTAACGATGTCGGCATAGCGTTGCGCGCGTTCGCGGCGTCGCGCGCTTTCTCGCTCCTGCTCGCGCATTTCGACCTCGAGTTGCGCGATGCGGTCGCCTCCTTGTTCGGCCACTGCGCGGCGCAAATCGTCCACGCGCTGGCGCACCTGGTCTCGCGCTTCTTCGTGCCGAGCCTTTCGCGAGGTCGCCCGCGCATGATCCTCAACGAGCAATTGAAGGCGGCGCTCGATGAGGCCGAGCTTGAGCCCAGCGAAGTAGGGCTTCAATGCTTCACGGCACGCTCGCCAGCCTTCGAGAACATGCCCTTGCTCGGTGTGGCGGTCGCAGTCGTCGACGAGCGGTGTCAGCAGTTCCACTTGGCGTTTTGCTTTCAGGACCGCTTCGTGCGCGCGATTCAAATCGTCGAAGTGAGTGATCAATGCATCCACGCGCGGTGCGACCTCGAACGGCTCGAGCATGTGGCTGCGTACGAAGTCGGTGAGATTGCCCACCGATTTCATCGATACCGTTTGATGAAAGAGCTCGAGCGCTTGTTCGTTTTCGATTCCGAAGCGCCGCCGGAACCAGGCGCTGTATTTCGGAAATGTGTCCTCGATTTCGGCACCCAATCCGCGCAGCTTTTTGCGCAGCTGTGCGATGTCGGTGCCGAAGCCCGAGAAGTCGGCTGCGATCGAGAGGTCGCGTTCGGCACAGACGAAGAATCGCGCGGGTTGAGTCTGCGCGTCTTTCATCCAGAACACCTGTGCGAGTGTGATCGTGGCATCGTATCCGGCGTTATGAAATACCCCCAAGATCACCGAATAGTTGTTGTGGTCGCGCAGGCTCACGGGTTTCGCGGTTCCCGTGACCTCGTTGCGCTCCGACTTGTAGTGGCCGAGCACATACGAGCGCAGTGTGCGTTCCTTGCTGTCCGCGCCTGCCGCCTTGTTGTAGGCAATGCGCTGCGCGGGCACAAGGAGGGTGGTGATGGCGTCGACGAGCGTCGACTTGCCAGAACCGATGTCTCCTGTCAGCAGGCCGTTGCGGCCATCGACCCGCAGTGCCCAGACCCGTTCGTCGAAGGTCCCCCAGTTAAAAACCTCGAGCCGCTCAAGGCGAAAGCCCGTCAGGGTGTCGTCGGCGGCAAAATCGAGGCCGAGCGTGCGCGGTTCATTCATCGCGACTCTCCCGTTGGTCCGAAACCGTCGAATCTTGAAGGTGCGCCCGATAGCCCGCGAGCCGCGCGTCGAAATCGAGCAGCCATTGCGCATCGACGAACGCTTTGAGAATACGCCGTACCTCGAATGTCGGCGTCCCGCTCGTGGTCTTCATCCGGCGCAGGAAGCCCAGCTCGACGATCTTGTTCACGTGCGTATCGATCTGATCGACTAGGCGTGCCTCGTTAGTGCTTGCGGGAAGGAAGACACGTGCGAGCTCGACGATGTCCTCGCGTGCAAGAACGAGCCGCGTGTCGCCGCCGCCAGCATCCCATTCCGCCAGTTTCTTTCGCAGCAGCGCGAGCAGCAGGCTCACGGGGAACGAGAGTGGGCGCCGGACAATGAGCCGGGGTAGCTTGGCCTGGTCCCCGTCGAATTCGGCGTCGTGCTCGGCGCGGCTTTTTACGAAGGCGTAGCCTTCCGCCTCGTCCACGACCAGTTCGAGGCCGAGTACGGCAACGTAGTCGCGCACTTGTGTCTGCAATTCGAGCAGTGCGGCCCAGAGGCGCTCGTTTCCATCGCGATAAACCACGCCCTTGAGCAGCGCGATCGCAACCGCCGGCAAATCACCTCGACCAAGCGACGAGGTTTGCTGTTCTTCCGTCATCTCTACCTTGTGAAAATCACGCGTGGCATGGTCGCACGCTTGACGATTACTGTTCCGTTGGCGTCGTTCGCCTGCCATTCGATGGTATCGGAGATCGTCTCGTCGACGGTCGTCCGAAATGATCCCGCTTCGGCGCTCAGTTGCATATAGGCGACGAGCTCGGCGAGCCCATGCGCGAGCGGCTGTGAAGCGGCCAATTCGGCAAGCGTCACTTGCGGCCGATCCTGGAGGCATCGGCGGATATGGCCTGCGAGGCGCGCGCGATCGACGACGATCTGCGTATAGAGTGCCGACGCATCAAGTTCCGCCTCGCCGATCTCGAGCGCGACGTTGGCGATGAGAGGGCGCAGCGCCGGCACGTAAAGCGGGCGCTCCATTGGCAGCTCGACATCAGCGGATGCGGTCTCGATCTCCATGACCGGGCCTGGCGGAGGCGCTTCGCGCAGCGCAAGCGCTTTCGTTTCGATACCGCGCAGAATGTCCATGATGCGGCGGTTTTCGAGCCACGCTTGATCGTCGAGGAAGCGTCGAAGCTGCTGCGAGAGCTGAGCAACTGTGCGTTGCGTATGTTCGCCCGCTTCCAGCCAGTCATAGTGAACGCGCCGCATGCGCGCGTCGGGCCGCATTTCCATGATCGGCGGCAACTCGAGCACGCGATCGAGCCGTTCCGAGAGTTCCTCTTGCCGGCGGCTCGACATCAGGAAATCCCAAAACGCCCGGAAGCTGCTGCCCTGATCCGAATCAGCGATCGCGTCGCGCTCGCCCATGATTTCCTCGATGAGCGCGCCCTTCGATCCTTCCCAGAGCGCGATTCGCTCGCGCACATGCCGATCCAGCAGCCGAAAGTTTTGTTCGACTTCGCGGAAGTCGGTGAGCAGTTCGCGCGCCATCTGCATGAATTGCTGAAAGCGGTCCTTGAGCGCGACATCGTCAAGCAGCCGAACGTCACCAGCCTCCACGCGAGCGATTTCTTCGTCGATTTGGCTGCGCCGTGCGTGGAGCTCGGCAAGGCGCTTTTCCGGGTCTGCCTCGCTACCTTCGCCCATCTGCCTCAGCAGTTCGAAAAGTGTCAAGAGCCGCGATTCCGTGCCGACAAAGCTGCGTTCCGTCAGTGCGCCGAGCCAAGCGATCGCTTTTTCCGCAGCGGGGGTCAGGTCGAACTGCGGTTCATCGGAACCTGGCCGATAGAACTTGCGCAACCATCCCTTTTCGGGGCCGGCCCAGTCGTTCAGATACTCGAGCGCGGGCTTCGGGAAAGCGCCTTCGCCGAGCTGTTCGCGCAACCCGTAAAGCTCGTCCTCGAGTGCTTCGGCGAGAACAGGAGCCGCCACCACGCGGACGTTTGGTGCGACGAACACGCGGTGCAGGAAACTGGCCGCCAGCGGCGCATGATCGGAACGTAACAGGCGCCAGGCGGGGTGGCGCGTGCGCAGCGCATCGAGGGTAGGGTAGTCGAGGGGCATCGGTGCGAGATAATGGGTGCGGCCCCCTGGGGAGATCGCCGACTATGGCTCGAAAGACCATTATCCTACCCCGACTACCATCCCAATTTACAACGCTGTAGAGCGTCAACTACTTTGGCCGGTCGTGTTGCCTCACGGGATAATGTTACTCCCGGGTAATTGACGCCGCCGCGCACAACTGGCTGTCGAGCGTGAGTTGCGACGGTGACGGCACCGGATTGATAGGGGCGTGGGATCTAGACCGTGTGCATTTGCCCTAGCGTCGCGGCTAGCAAGGGCGTCTTCCAAGTTGCGTGGGCTACCGCCGTGCGGATATCAAAACGATGTCCGCTCCATCCTTGAGCCGATCGAGATAGTCGGCCCACTCCTGCATCATGGCCCGTCGTTCCCGAATGAACTTTGTTCGGTTGTATGCCGATCCGAGGTTGTCCGGCACGACGTGCGCGAGTTGATGCTCGATGACTTCCGGTTTGTGCTCGAGTTCCTCGTGCAAGATGGTCCGTGCCATTGCTCGAAACCCGTGACCGGTAATTTCTGTGCGGGTGTCATAGCCAAGTCGGCGCAGCGCTGCATTGACGGCCGCTTCGCTCATCGGGCGTAATCTTGAGCGCGCCCCCGGGAATACGTAGCGTCCCTGCCCCGTCAGGCTATACAGCTCGCGCAGGATCGCAACCGCCTGCATGGCGAGCGGCACCAAGTGCGCCGTCTTGGTCTTGCTGACGAGGTACCGCCATTCTCCTTTGTCCAGGTCGAACTGCGACCATTCGGCTTGCCGCAATTCTCCGGGCCGCACGAATAGCATGGGCGCCAGCTTGAGCGCACAGAGCACCGGGAATGTTCCCGAGAACCCATCAAACGCTCGTAGCATTTCCCCCACCTTGATGGGTTCGGTGATGGCCGCGAAATGTTGCTGGACCGGAGCTGGAATAGCGCCGATCAGGTCCTTTGCCGGGTCCGTTTTGCACAGCCCTTCCTTGATGCCGTATCGGAAAACCCGGCTGATCTCGCTGCGCACGCGATGCGCCGTAAAACGCGCACCGCGGTTGTCGATGCGTTTCAACACGGTCAGGATCTCTGGTGCATCGATCTCGGAAATCGGTCGCCTGCCCAGCCACGGGAGTACGTCGTGCTTAAAACGAGCTAACGTCTTTGTGTGCTGAGCGGCCTGTACAACCGTCTTGCGCTCTTCCATCCAGCCGTTAGCGACGACTTCGAACGAATTGGCCGCGGCGATGCGCACGGCGCGCTTTTCAGCTTTCTTGGCCACGCCTGGATCAATCCCGGCAGCCAGCTTCTCGCGTACCTGATCGCGCTTCTTCCGGGCCGCCGACAGCGAAACGTCCGGATAGACGCCGAGCGCGAGCGTCTTGTCTTTGCCGGCGAACCGGTAGTTCATCCGCCAGTATTTTGCGCCTGACTTGTCGAGCTGAACGTACATACGGCCACCGTCGGCGAGGCGGTTTCCGGTTCCATCGGGATTGTAGCGGGCGTTCTTAACCTGGGCGTCTGTGAGTGGCATGGTGGTATCTCCAGCCGGAAAAACGGCGAAGGAAAGCCAGATACCACCAAAAATACCACCCAATTCCACCGGCTGTCCAAGGAGCAACTCGGACCACAGGGAAAAGAAAAACCCCGCAAGACCTTGATTTTGCGGGGTTTCTTGGAATTCTACGGCATTTGTCGGAAGAATTATTGGTGCCCAGGGCCGGAATCGAACCGGCACGCCTTGCGGCGGGGGATTTTGAGTCCCCTGCGTCTACCAATTTCACCACCTGGGCTTGTTCCTGGCCGCGCACGCGATTGTGTGCGGCGAAACGCGGATTATGGCGGAAATCCGGATGCCGGGCAAGCTACCCGGTTGCCGACGCGCGAGTTACTGGCTCAGGTAGACGAACCGGCCCTGCTTCACGATCCCCATCACGCTCGCGCGCTGGTCGAGCCCGACATGATCCTTGTCGCTGGTGTTGACGACCCCGTTCGGCACGACGAGCTCGTGCGCGCGTTCGAGTTCGCGGCGCAGCGCCGCGCGGAACGCCGGCGTGCCGGGCTGCGCGGTCTTCAGTGCGCGGCCGACCGCGTCGGCGAGGCGCGGGTAGACGCCAGCCGCGTCGCCCGCGAACTGCGTGACCGTGCCGGCACCGTACTTCGCCTCGTACGCATCGACGAACGCGAGCGCGGCCTTGCGTGCCGGATGGTCGGCCGGCAGCGTGCGCGCGACGACGACCGGCTGGGTCGGAAACAGCGTCCCGTCGACATCCTTGCCGCCGAGCTTGATGAATTCCGGCGTCGCGATCCCGTGGGTCTGATAGATCGCGCCCTTGTAGCCGCGCTCGATCAGCGTGCGCTGCGGCAGTACGGCCGGCGTGCCCGAGCCCGCGATCAGGATCGCGTCGGGTTTCGCCGCGATCAGCTTCAGCGCCTGGCCCGTGACGCTCGCATCGGTACGGTTGAAGCGCTCGGTCGCGACGACGCGGATCTTGCGCAGGTCGGCGAAGCGCGTGAACTCGTTCAGCCAGCTGTCGCCGTAGCTGTCCGCGAAGCCGATGAAGCCGACCGTCTTCACGCCGCGATTCGACATGGCGCGCGTCATCACGTCGGCCATCGCGCGGTCGCTCTGCGCCATCTTGAACGCCCAGGTCCGCGCGCCTTCCTGCGGCTCGACGATCGCGCCGGAGCCGACCAGCGTGATCATCGGCGTCTGCGCGGCGGCCACCGCGTCGAGCGCCGCGAGCGCGGCCGGCGTGATGTTCGGCCCGATCACGACGTCGACGTGATCCTCGTCGACCAGCTTGCGGATGTTGCGCACCGCGGTGCCAGGGTCGGACGCATCGTCGAGCACCGTTACCTGCACCGGCTGCCCGGCGATCGTTTTCGGCCACATCAGGATCGCGTTCTTGCTCGTGATGCCGATCGCGGCGGCAGGGCCTGTCGACGACAGGTCGACGCCGACCTTCAGGTCGGCATGCGCGGCCGCGCAGGCCAGCACGAGGGCGGCGCCGGCGGCGCGGCGCAGCAGGGCGGGAAGCGTCATGCGGGAATCTCCGTCGGGCAGCAAAAAGGGGCGCGATATGCGCCCCTGTATTTATACACGCCGATTTCAGGAAAACGCCGGGCCGACCCAAGTTTTCCGCCCCGAAGGAAGTCCCCTAGGGGGATGACCCCCTTGGGGGGCCTGGCGCGAAGCGACAGGTCCGGGGGCGCTTACCTTACAGTTCGTACGATTCGGATTCGCCCTTGAGCGCCTGCTCGATCAGCTTGCGGTTCAGCGTCGGCGACAGCAGTTCGACGAGCGTATACACATAGCTGCGCAGGTAGGCGCCCTGCTTGAGCGCGACGCGCGTCACGTTGCTGCCGAACAGGTGGCCGACCGGGATCAGGCGCAGGTTGCGGTCGCGCTCGGGATTGAACGCGATGTCGGCCATGATGCCGACGCCGAGGCCGAGTTCGACGTAGGTCTTGATCACGTCGGCGTCGATCGCCTCGAGAACGATGTCCGGCGACAGCCCGCGCAGCGCGAACGCCTGGTTGATCTTCTTGCGGCCCGCGAACGCGTCGTCGTACGTGATCAGCGGATATTGCGCGAGATCGTCGAGCGACGGCGGCTTGCGTTCGAGCAGCGGGTGATCAGCCGGCACGACGGCCGCGTGGTGCCACTGGAAGCAGGGCAGCGACACGAGTTCCTTGTAGTCGGAGATTGCCTCGGTCGCGATCGCGAGATCGGCCTGGTCGTGGATCACCATCTCGGCCACCTGCGTCGGGCTGCCCTGCAGGATCGACAGGTGCACCTTCGGGAAGCGTTTCTTGAATTCGGCGATCGCGGCCGGCAGCGAGTAGCGGGCCTGCGTGTGGGTGGCTGCGATGGTCAGGTTGCCCTGGTCCTGCGCGGCGTAATCCTTCCCGACCCTTTTAAGGCTTTCAACCTCCTGCAGAATCCGCTCGACCGATGCGAGGATGATCCTGCCCGGCTCGGTGAGCGAGCGCACGCGCTTGCCGTGCCGCGTGAAGATCTCCACGCCCAGCTCGTCCTCGAGCTCGATGATCGCCTTCGACACCCCCGGCTGCGACGTGTAGAGCGCCTTGGCGGCCTCGGTGAGGTTGAAATTCTGCCGGACGGCCTCGCGCACGAAGCGAAATTGGTGCAGGTTCATTTATAACCCTTCCGCATATCAACAGAATTTTTTAGTCGTTTGAAATATAAGGCGAGTTTATTACGATTCACCGGAGTTTTTCAAATATGGATATCTGTTTTCGTCATTAGCAATCCAGCCGGGCAGCGGAAGGCCGGCGAGGGCGGCGGAACGGAGATTCGGGCGCGACGTGGCTAGGACGTCGCGCGGTCACCACGAAAACCCCTGGGGTCCCCGAATGTATCAGTACGACCAATACGACCAGACGATCGTTGACGAGCGTGTCGCGCAGTACCGCGATCAGGTGCGCCGCCGCTTGTCGGGCGAGTTGAGCGAAGACGAATTCCGTCCGCTGCGTCTGCAGAACGGCCTGTACATGCAGCGCCATGCGTACATGCACCGCATCGCGATTCCGTACGGCAACCTGCGCAGCGACCAGCTCAGGATGCTGGCGCGCATCGCCCGCGAACACGATCGCGGCTACGGCCACTTCTCGACCCGTTCGAACATCCAGTTCAACTGGATCCAGCTCGAAGACACGCCCGAGATCCTCGCGAAGCTCGCGTCGGTGCAGATGCACGGCATCCAGACCTCGGGCAACTGCATCCGCAACATCACGGCGGACCAGTTCGCGGGCGTCGCCCAGGACGAGGAGGTCGATCCGCGTCCGTGGTCGGAAATCCTGCGCCAGTGGTCGACGTTCCATCCCGAATTCGCGTGGCTGCCGCGCAAGTTCAAGATCGCGGTGTCGGGCTCGAAACACGACCGCGCGGCCGTGCAGATCCACGATCTCGGCGTGTACCTGAAGAAGAACGCGCAGGGCGAGGTGGTCGCGAGCATCCTCGCGGGCGGCGGCCTCGGCCGTACGCCGATCATCGGCGCGGTGATCAAGGAAGACCTGCCGTGGCAGCACCTGCTCACCTACTGCGAAGCCGTGCTGCGCGTGTATAACCGCTTCGGCCGCCGCGACAACCTGTACAAGGCGCGCATCAAGATTCTCGTGAAGGCGCTGTCGCCCGCGAAGTTCGCGCAGCAGGTCGAGGAAGAGTGGCAGCACCTGAAGGACGGCCCGTCGACGCTCACGCAGGCGGAAGTCGACCGCGTGTCGCAGTATTTCAAGCCGCCCGTCTACGAGAAGCTGGCCGACACCGACGCATCGTTCGAACAGCACCTGCTCGAGAACAAGGCGTTCGCGCGCTGGGTCGAGCGCAACGTCGCGCCGCACAAGGTGTCCGGCTACGCGGCCGTCACGCTGTCGCTGAAGGATCACCGCGTGGCGCCGGGCGACGCGACCGACCGGCAGATGGAACTGGTCGCCGACTGGGCCGACGCATACTCGTTCGGCGAGCTGCGCGTGTCGCACGAGCAGAACCTGATCCTCGCGAACGTGAAGAAGCGCGACCTGTTCGCGGTGTGGGAAAAGGCGAAGGCGGCCGGTTTCGCGACGCCGAACATCGGCCTGCTGACCGACATCATCGCGTGCCCGGGCGGCGATTTCTGCTCGCTCGCGAACGCGAAGTCGATCCCGATCGCGCTGGCGATCCAGCAGCGCTTCGACGATCTCGACTACGTGTACGACCTCGGCGACCTGTCGCTGAACATTTCCGGTTGCATGAATTCGTGCGGCCATCACCACGTCGGCAACATCGGCATCCTTGGCGTCGACAAGGACGGCGCCGAGTGGTACCAGGTGTCGCTCGGCGGCGAGCAGGGCACGGGCCGGAACGGCGCGCGCCTCGGCCGCGTGATCGGGCCGTCGTTCTCGGCGGAAGAAGTGCCGGGCGTGATCGCGAAGCTGATCGACACGTTCGTCGAAGCACGCATCGACGGCGAGCGTTTCGTCGACACGTACGACCGCATCGGCATCGCGCCGTTCAAGGAGCGCGTGTATGCGGCGCGCCAGGCAGTGAACGCGTAACCAACCGGGTAGAAGGAATTTGCAGATGGCTTCGATTATCAAGAACCGCGCAGTGATCGACGATGCATGGCAGGTCGTGCGCGCGGCGGAAGACGGTGCGCTGCCCGCGGTCGACGCGTTGCCGGCCGGCAAGGTGCTGGTGCCGTTCGCGTTGTGGCAGGCCGAGCGCGCGGCGCTCGTCGCCGCGAAGACGAAAGACGAACTCGGCGTGTGGCTCGCGCCGGACAGCGAGCCGGCCGATCTCGCGGCCGATTTCGGCGCGATTTCGCTGATCGCCGTCGACTTCCCGCGCTTCGCGGACGGCCGCGGCTACAGCATCGCGCGCCTGCTGCGCGAGCGTTACGGCTGGACGGGCGAGCTGCGCGCGATCGGCGACGTGCTGCGCGACCAGTTGCTGTACATGTCGCGTTGCGGCTTCGACGCATTCGCGGTGCGTGCCGACAGGGACATCCACGACGCGCTGAATGCGTTCACGGAATTCACGCAGCGCTACCAGGGCGCGTTCGACGAGCCGGCGCCGCTGTTCCGCCGCCGCGCCGCCGCGGCCGACGCCAAGGTGGGCGCATGAGTACCGCTACCGCGCTGACGCCGGAACTCGCCGCGAAGGTCGAGCGCCTCGACGCGCTGCTCGCGCAGATCGGCGCACGTCACGAGAAGGTGAAGTTCGCGAGCAGCCTCGCCGCGGAAGACATGCTGCTCACGCACGCGATCCTGTCGAAGGGCGTGTCGATCGGCATCTTCTCGCTGAACACGGGCCGTCTGCACGCTGAAACGCTCGGCATGATCGACCGCGTGCGCGAGCGCTACGGCTACGAGATCGAGCAGTTCCATCCGCAGCAGGATGCGGTCGACCAATACGTCGCCGAGCACGGCCTGAACGCGTTCTACGAGAGCGTCGAGCTGCGCAAGTCGTGCTGCCACATCCGCAAGGTCGAGCCGCTGAACCGCGCGCTGGCCGATGTCGGCGCGTGGGTCACGGGCCAGCGCCGCGAGCAGTCGGTCACGCGCGCGGAGCTGCACGAGGAAGAACAGGACGAAGCGCGCGGGATCGCGAAGTACAACCCGCTCGCCGACTGGACGGAAGCCGATGTGTGGGCGTACCTTGGCGCGTTCGACGTGCCGGTGAACCCGCTGCACGCGCGCGGTTATCCGAGCATCGGCTGCGAGCCGTGTACGCGCGCGATCCGCCCCGGCGAGGACAGCCGCGCGGGCCGCTGGTGGTGGGAATCGCGCGACACGAAGGAATGCGGGCTGCACATCACGATCACGCCGATTCCCGCGAGTGCCGAAGCAGGCGCTGCGCACTGAAAGCCCGACAAAAAACTGAATATTGCGCCGCCAGCGACAGCGGGCGGCACGAACCCAGAAGAGAAGGACTGAAATCATGAGCACGACGCTCGAGCAATCCGCCTTTGCCCCGGCCACCGGCGGCGACAGCCGCATGGGCCACCTCGACTGGCTCGAAGCCGAGTCGATCCACATCCTGCGCGAACTGGTCGCCGAATGCAGCAAGCCGGCGCTGTTGTTCTCGGGCGGCAAGGATTCGGTCGTCGTGCTGCATCTGGCACTGAAGGCGTTCGGCCTCGGCGCGAACCGCAAGACGACGCTGCCGTTCCCGCTCGTGCACATCGACACGGGCCACAACTACGACGAAGTGATCGATTTCCGCGACCGCCGCGCGCAGGAGCTCGGCGCCGAGTTGATCGTCGGCCACGTCGAGGATTCGATCAAACGCGGCACGGTCGTGCTGCGCCGCGAAACCGATTCGCGCAACGCCGCGCAGGCCGTCACGCTGCTCGAGACGATCGAGCAGCACGGCTACACCGCGCTGATCGGCGGCGCGCGCCGCGACGAAGAGAAGGCGCGGGCGAAGGAGCGCATCTTCTCGTTCCGCGACGAATTCGGCCAGTGGGACCCGAAGGCACAGCGCCCTGAGCTGTGGAGCCTCTTCAACGCACGGCTGCATAAAGGCGAGCACCTGCGCGTGTTCCCGATCTCGAACTGGACCGAGCTCGACGTGTGGCAGTACATCGCGCGCGAGAACCTCGAACTGCCGTCGATCTATTACGCGCATCAGCGCGAGATCGTGCGCCGCAACGGCCTGCTCGTGCCCGTCACGCCGCTCACGCCGATGCGCGACGGCGAGACGAGCGAAGTCGCCCAGGTGCGCTTTCGCACGGTCGGCGACATCAGCTGCACGTGCCCGGTCGAGAGCGACGCGGACGACGTCGAGAAGATCATCGCCGAGACGGCGGTGACCGAGATCACCGAGCGCGGTGCGACGCGGATGGACGACCAGACCTCCGAAGCCGCGATGGAACAGCGCAAGAAGCAAGGTTATTTCTGAAGCACACGAGGACATTCACATCATGAGCATCATCGAAAATCACGAAGACCTCGGCGTGCTGCGCTTCATCACCGCAGGCAGCGTCGACGACGGCAAGAGCACGCTGATCGGCCGCCTGCTGTACGACAGCAAGGCCGTGCTGTCCGACCAGCTGTCCGCGCTGTCGCGCGCGAAGAACAAGCGCACGGTCGGCGACGAGCTCGACCTCGCGCTGCTGACCGACGGCCTGGAAGCCGAGCGCGAGCAGGGCATCACGATCGACGTCGCATACCGCTACTTCGCGACCGCGAAGCGCAAGTTCATCATCGCCGATACGCCGGGCCACGAGCAGTACACGCGCAACATGGTGACCGGCGCGTCGACCGCGCACGCGGCGATCATCCTGATCGACGCGACGCGCGTGACGGTCGAGAACGGCGTTGCCGAACTGCTGCCGCAAACGAAACGCCACAGCGCGATCGTCAAGCTGCTTGCGCTGCAGCACGTGATCGTCGCGATCAACAAGATGGACCTCGTCGACTACAGCGAGGCGCGCTTCAACGAGATCCGCGACGCGTACGTTTCGCTCGCGAAGCAGCTCGGCCTCGACGACGTGCGCTTCGTGCCGGTGTCGGCGCTGAAGGGCGACAACATCGTCGGCGCGAGCGAGCGCATGCCGTGGTACGCGGGCGAGCCGCTGCTCGACGTGCTCGAGGCGCTGCCGGTCGAGACGCAGGCGCATGACGCGCTGCGCTTCCCGGTGCAGTGGGTCGCGCGCCAGGACGGCAGCTCGGCCGACGATTTCCGCGGCTACATGGGCCGCATCGAGTCGGGTGAAGTGAAGGTCGGTGACGAGATCGTCGTGCTGCCGTCGAACCGCACCGCGACGGTGGCCGAGATCGTCGCGCCGGTGCCGGGCGGCACCGCGTCCGTCGCGCAAGCGTTCGCGGGCCAGACGGTGACGATCCGTCTCGAACAGGATGTCGACGTGTCGCGCGGCGACATGTTCGTCACGACCGTCGAGCCGGTCGAGCCGGCCAAGAAGCTCGAGGCCGACCTGTGCTGGTTCGACGAAGCGCCGCTGTCGCAGCAGCGCAAGTACCTGCTGAAGCAGACCACGAGCACGGTGTTCGCGAAGATCGGCGCGGTCAAGCAGGTGCTCGACGTGCATACGCTGTCGCACGCGACCGACCGTCACGAACTGAAGATGAACGACATCGGCCGCGTCGCGCTGACGCTGCAGAAGCCGATCGTCTGCGACACCTACGACGCGCATCCGGGCACGGGCGCGTTCGTGCTGATCGACGAGGCGACGCACCACACGGTCGCCGCAGGCATGATCCGGGCGTTCTCGGCGTAACCACCGGCAAACCGCGCCGCCATGCGGCGGCGCGAGCCGGACGCCGCCGTCCGCAGGACAAGCGAAGCGACAAACATGGGCAAGGTACATCTGATCGGAGCAGGGCCGGGCGCAGCGGACCTCATCACGGTGCGCGGCGCGCGGCTGCTGGCGCAGGCCGACGTCGTGCTGCACGACGCGCTGGTCGAGCCCGCGATGCTCGACTACGCGCCGAACGCGCGCAGGATCGCGGTCGGCAAGCGCTGCGGGCAGCGCTCGACCGCGCAGCACTTCATCAACAAGCAGATCGTCGATGCGGCGCGCGAGCATGCGTGCGTCGTGCGGCTGAAGGGCGGCGACCCGATGCTGTTCGGTCGCGCCGAAGAGGAGATGCGCGCGCTCGATGAGGCCGGCATCGACTACGAGGTCGTGCCGGGCATCACCGCGGCGCTGGCCGGCGCGGCGACGCTGAAGCGTTCGCTGACGCTGCGCGGCGTGTCGCGCAGCGTCGCGTTCGCGACGCACAGCCGTGCGCCGGGCAGCGACGAGATCCGCGAAGCCGCGCGCGCCGATTCGATCGTCTACTACATGGGCCGCGACAGCGCCCCCGGCATCGCGCAGGAGCTGATCGATGCCGGCCGTGCGCCGGCGACGCCCGTGGCGATCGTCGAGGCATGCAGCACCGCGCGCGAGCGCTCGCTGACGCTGACGCTCGCGCAGATGGCGGCGGGCGACGCGCAGGCGTGGCTCGATCCCGCGGAACCGAGCCTGCTGATGATCGGCGACGCGTTCGCCGAGCGCGCACGGCACGCGAAAACGGGCGATCCGCTGCGGGATGCGGCTTGAGCGGAATCCGGCCGCAGTCCGAAACGAAAAAAGCGCTGGCGGAAGCCAGCGCTTTTTTATTTGGAGCCGCCGTTGCGCCTACGCGTCGTCGCCGATGCGGTCGATGCAATAGCGTGCGATCGCGTCGAGCACGCCGTCGTCTTCGCCGACAGCCGTCGCGCAGCGGATCTCGACGCCCGGATGCGCGGCGCGGCATGCATCGACGAGCTGCGGCAGGTCGCGGCGGACATGGCCGCCCTGGCCGAAGAACACGGGTACCACGGTGATGCGCGTGCAGCCGGCGGCAACTTGCGCGGCCACGGCCTCACCGAGCGACGGCGTCATCAGTTCGAGGAACGCGAGCGACACGTGCGACGCCGGGGAGCCGGCGCCGCGCAGCCGCGCGGCGAGCCGCTCGAACGGCTCGGCCCAGCGCGGATCGCGGGCGCCGTGGCCGAACAGGACGATGCCGTGCGAGCTCATGTCGAAGTCTCCGTCGTGATGCGGCGCTCAGTGCCGGTCGACCCACTTTAACGCGAACAGGCCGAGCGCGAGATAGATCAGGCCCGGCGTCGCGGCGGTGAGCGGTGCGGGCCACGTGTTCAGCGTGCCGATGTGCGAGAACAGCGTATTGAGCAGCTGGAAGCTCATGCCGAGCATGATGCCGCCGAACACCTTCACGCCGACCACGCCGGCGCGCGTGTGCAAATACGCGAACGGCAGCGACAGCACGAGCATCACGAACACCGCGAACGGATACAGCAGCTTGCGCCACAGCGCGATGTCGTAGCGCTGCGTGTCCTGCTGGTTTTCGCGCAAGTGCTGGATGTAGCGGAACAGGTTGATGATCGACATGCGCTCCGGCGACACGAGCAGCACCGACAGGATCTGCGGCGTCAGGTCCGAACGCAGCCGGTATTCGGGCAGCGATACCTGCTGCGACCGGTAGACGGGGTTCAGCGCGTCGGCCGGCTGGCCGCTGATCGGCTTGATCGGTGTGAGCTCCGTTTCGGTGACACCCGTCAGCAGCCAGTGGCCGGGCGGCTCGTAGCGGCCCGTCTGCGCGATCCGCACGTTCTGCAGCTGGAATTTCGAGTCGAACTCGTAGATGCGCACGTTGCTGATCGTCGAGTCGGGCGACAGGCTGCCGACGTTGACGAAGCGCGTGACCTGTTCGCCGTTTTCGCGGGCCGCGAGCGTGTCCTTCACCCACACGCCCGACTGGAAGTTCGACGACACCGACGCGCCGAGCGCCTGCAGCCGCACGCGTTCGGACAACTGGTCGGCGTACGGGCCGACGAATTCGCCGATCAGGTAGGTGACGATCACGAGCGGCACGCCGATCTTCAGCAGCGAGCGCAGCGCCTGGTTGGTCGCGAGGCCCGACACGCGGAAGATCGTGAATTCCGAATTCGCGGCCATCTGCGCGAACACGTAGATCGCGCTGATCAGCGCGGCGACCGGGATGATCTCGTAGAAGCGCGACGGCGTCTGCAGCGCGACGCGCATCACCGCGTAGCCGAACTTGTAGTTGCCGTGTCCGACCGAGTTCAGTTCGCTGATCAGGTCGAAGAAGAAGAACAGGCCCGAGAACGCGAACAGGATGAAGACGAACGTGACGTAGATCTGTCGCGCGAAGTACTTTTCATAGAGCCGCATCGATCATGCTCCCGAGCGGCCGAACAGCGCGCGTGTAAACAGCGGACGATTGCGCACGCGCAACCAGAAGATGACGGCGACGATCGCCGCGACGAGCGCATGCAGGCCGACGAGGCCGACGCCGAACGACATCTTGCCCTGCTCGATCTGCGCCTGCACGACGTTCAGCAGGTTCGAGTAGGTGAGGTAGATCAGCACGGCCATCACGAGGTTGATCGTGCGGCTGCGGCGCGGGTTCTGGTACGCGAGCGGGATGCCGAGCACCATCAGGTTGAGCGCGATCAGCGGCAGCCCCGCGCGCCACGCGAATTCCGCGAGGTTGTCGCGCGTCGGGTTGCGCAGCAACTCGGGCGTCGGCGTGCTGTTGGTGGTCTGCACGTTCACGACCGGCTTGCTGGTGATCTTCACGCCGTAGCGCTCGAACTCCATGATCTTGAAGTTCGGCTGGCCGGGCGTGCCGTCGTAGCGGCGGCCGTCTTCCAGGACGACGAAGCGGTCGCCGTCCTTCGACGTTTCCGTATGGCCCGTCTGCGACACGACGACGTTGACCTTGCCGTTCTCGGTCGACGTCACGAACACGTTCTGCACCTTGCTCTGGTCGGGCGTCATCTTCTCGATGAAGAACACGCGATGGTTCGAGGCCGACTCGCGGAACTGGCCCGGCGCGAGCAGCGAGATCTCGTCGCGCTGCTGGAAGCGTGCCTTGATCATCTTGCTCTGCTGGTTCGACCACGGCCAGCCGACGAACGCGAAGAACGCGATCAGCAGGATGATCGGCGTGGCGAACACGCCGATCGGCTTGATGAGGCGCGTGAGGCTCACGCCCGACGCGAGCCACACCACCATTTCGGAGTCCCGGTACCACCGGGTCAGCACGAACAGGATCGACACGAACAGCGTGACGACGAGCATCACGGCGAGATAGCCGATCACGGTCAGGCCGATCAGCACGAGCACGTCCCGCGGGTCGATTTCGCCGGACGCGGCGTAGCCGACGATGCGGATCATCATCGTCGTGAGCATGATCGTGAGCAGCACCATGAACACGGCGCCAGCCGTATACGCAAGCTCGCGCTGGAGGGAGCGTTCGAAGATCATTCTTGATGAGAAGAGGGCGGGAGGCTGCGCACGCGTGGTGGAGCGCTCGCGCCGCCACGGGAAAAATAGCGGATAATTGCGGCTTTCATCCTTAGCCCAGATTTTATCCGAGGACAAGCGCGATGGACTTTAGCATAAAAGGCTGTGATTGGAGCAAAGGCGAGGCCAAGGGGTTCCTGACCGGGAAGTCCGACTGCATCGTGCTCGGCATCTTCGAGGCGCAGACGCTTTCCGGCGCGGCGCTCGACATCGACACGGCCACCAAGGGACTGATTTCGCGCGTGGTGAAGGCCGGCGACATGGACGGCAAGCGCGGCAAGACGCTGTTCCTGCACGAAGTGTCGGGCATCGGCGCGTCGCGCGTGCTGCTCGTCGGCCTCGGCAAGCAGGATGCTTTCAACCAGAAAGCCTATAACGACGCGGCCACGGCCGCCTGGCGTGCGCTGCTGGCGACCAAGGTCGTGCAGGTCACGTTCACGCTCGCGCAACTGCCGGTCGACGAGCGCAGCTCCGACTGGGGCGTGCGCGCGGCAATCCTCGCGCTGCGCAACGAGACCTACCGCTTCACGCAGATGAAGAGCAAGCCGGAACCGGCGTCGCACACGCTCAAGCGTGTCGTGTTCAGCGTCGATCCGTCGGACGAAAAGGCAGCGAAGGTCGCGGTCAAGCAGGCCGTCGCGCTCGCGAACGGGATGGATCTTACCCGCGACCTCGGCAACCTGCCCGGCAACGTCTGCACGCCGACCTATCTCGGCAATACCGCGAAGAAGCTCGCGAAGGATTGGGGCCTGAAGGCCGAGGTGCTCGGGCTCAAGCAGATCCAGGCGCTGAAGATGGGCTCGTTCCTGTCGGTCGCACGCGCGTCGGTCGAGCCGCCGCAGTTCATCGTGCTGCACTACCAGGGCGCCGCCGCGAAGGCCGCGCCGGTCGTGCTGGTCGGCAAGGGCATCACGTTCGACACGGGCGGCATCTCGCTGAAGCCGGGCGAGGGCATGGACGAGATGAAGTACGACATGTGCGGCGCCGGTTCCGTGCTCGGCACGATGCGCGCGGTTGCCGAGATGGGCCTGAAGATCAACGTCGTCGCGATCGTGCCGACCTGCGAGAACATGCCGGGCGGCAACGCGACGAAGCCGGGCGACATCGTCACGAGCATGAAGGGCCTGACGATCGAGGTGCTGAACACCGACGCCGAAGGCCGCTTGATCCTGTGCGACGCGCTCACGTATGCGGAGCGCTTCAAGCCGGCCGCGGTGATCGACGTGGCGACGCTGACGGGCGCGTGCGTGATCGCGCTCGGCGGCCACAACAGCGGCCTGTTCTCGAAGGACGACGCGCTCGCGGGCGAACTGCTCGACGCGTCGCGCGAGGCGAACGACCCGGCGTGGCGCATGCCGCTCGACGACGAGTACCAGGAACAACTGAAGTCGAACTTTGCGGACATCGCGAACATCGGCGGGCGCCCGGCCGGTGCCGTGACGGCCGCGTGCTTCCTGTCGCGCTTCACCGACAGCTATCCGTGGGCTCACCTCGACATCGCGGGCACCGCATGGAAGGGCGGTGCCGCGAAGGGGGCGACGGGCCGTCCGGTGCCGCTGCTCGCGCAGTTCCTGATCGACCGCGCCGGCCAGTGATGGCGGTGCTGACGACGATGCGGGTGCGCGGGCAATGACGCGGATCGATTTCCACTCGAACGTCGGCGATTCGCTCGCGTACGCGTGCCGGCTGCTGCGCAAGGCCTACCAGGCCGGGCAGCCGGTCGTCGTGCTCGCCGAGCCCGCGCGCTTGCGCGCGCTCGACGAGCGGCTCTGGACGTTCTCGCCGCTCGATTTCATTCCGCATTGCGGCGTCGACAGCGAGCACGCGGCCGGCACGCCGATCGTGCTGGCCGCCGATCTCGACAAGGCGCCGCATCATCACGTGCTGCTGAACCTCGGCGCGGCCGTGCCCGCGCAGTTCGCCCGCTTCGAGCGCCTGCTCGAAGTGGTCGGCAACGCGCCGGACGAACTGGCCGCGGGCCGCGACCGCTATCGCTTCTACCGCGATCGCGGATACGCGCTGAACAACTACAAGCAGGGCAGCTAGCCGCAACCGTCGACGGAGCGTTCCCGTGACACAAGCCGATTCATCCTCGATCCCGACGCTGACCGACGTGTTGGTGCCGGGCAAGCCGGTGCCGGCGCGCTCGCCCGCGCCCGACGCGCCGCAGCCGCACGCCGGCGCGGCGATTCCGGTGTTGACCGACGTGATCGCGCCGGCCGATTCCACGAAAACCGAGGCCGACCCCGAATTTGTCGTGATCGAACCCGTGCCGACGCTGCACGTGCCGGCGGTCGAGCTGCCGGGCGACGTCGCGACGGCTGCTGCGGCGGCAATGGGCGAGACCGATGCGCCGGCCGAACCGGGCGCCGCGGAGCACGTGGTCGCCGCGGACGCAGCGGTCATGAATGCGCCGCTCCGGTCGTCGCTGGCCGACGACGATGTGCCGCAGCATGCGTTCGCAGAGGTGGCGCGTGATGCGGTTGACCACGCGTCTGAAGCGGCCATGCCGGAGGTGGTCGTACCGGTCGCGGCGCCGCAGCCGGATGGGCAGGCAGCCGTCGGGCTGACGCCGGAAGATGCGCAGCATATCGCCGAGCGCCTGCGCAATCGGCTGACGAGCTATCTGACCGGAGCAGGGCGCGAGGCCATCGAGGCCCGCTGCCGCGACGCGCTGCACGAGCATTCGGCCTGGCTGGTCGGCCAGGTCACGCGCGAGGTGGCGCTGACGCTGGAAACCGAGGTCATGGACTGGGTTCGCGACGCGGTCGACGAAGAGATCGCGCGCCGCCGCGCCGGTCATTCGGGCTGAACGCCCGGTCGTTCCGGCGACAGAAAAAAGGGTGGTTCCAGTAAGTGCCGGCGAAGCTGCCGGCGACGGGCAAGCCCGCCTGTCGGCGGCGCCCGGCACAACGGTCATGCCCGCCGGGGCATCCGGTTCAGCGCAGCGACAGTACCCATTGCGCGAGTGCGTGGGCTTCGCCGCTCGTCAGTTGCGTATTGGCGGGCATCGGCACGCTGCCCCATACACCGACGCTGCCTTTCACGATCGATTGGCCAAGGTAATCGACGGCATCGCCGCGCGACGCATACTTGCCGGCGATGTCGCGGAACGACGGGCCCATCAGCGGCTTGCCGACCGCGTGGCAGGCCATGCAGTTCTTGCGCTGCGCAAGCGCGAGCCCGTCGGCCTGATCGGCGCGCGCCGCCGCTGCGCCGCCGGTCAGCAGCATCACGAGCAGGGCGCGCAATATCGTCTGTTTCATGCGGTTCTCCGCCGGCGGGGACGGCCGGCTTCATGGTCCGCGCATTATAAAAGCAAAGGGAACGCACGTTTTGCGCGTTCCCCCGGCGGCCATTTCCATTGGGGGCGCATGCGGCGGCGATATCGCGTCAACCCGTGACGGCGCCCTGGTTCGCCGGCCGGGCGAGGGCCGCGAATTTCGCGAGCACGCCGCGCGTGTAGCGCGGCGCCGGCTGTTTCCACGCGGCGCGACGGCGCGCGAGCTCGGCATCATCGACGTTCAGTTCCAGCAGCAGCCGGTGCGCGTCGATCGTGATCGAGTCGCCTTCCTGCACGAGCGCGATCGTGCCGCCGACGAACGCCTCGGGCGCGACGTGGCCGACCACCATGCCCCACGTGCCGCCCGAGAAGCGGCCGTCCGTGATGAAGCCGACCGATTCGCCGAGCCCCTTGCCGATGATCGCGGACGTCGGCGCGAGCATTTCCGGCATGCCGGGGCCGCCCTGCGGGCCGAGATAGCGCAGCACGAGTATGTCGCCGGCGCGGATCCGGTCGCCGAGGATTGCATCCATCGCACTCTGCTCGTCGTCGAACACGCGGGCCGGGCCCGTGATCACCGGGTTCTTCAGGCCCGAGATCTTCGCAACCGCGCCGTCTTCCGCGAGATTGCCCTTCAGGATCGCCAGGTGGCCTTCCTTGTACAGCGCGCGGTCGATCGGGAAGATCACGTCCTGGTCCGCGCGCGGCACGCTCGGCACGTCCTTCAGTTCATCGGCGATCGTGCGGCCGGTGATCGTCATGCAGTCGCCGTGCAGCAGCCCCGCATCGAGCAGGATCTTCAGCACCTGCGGAATCCCGCCGGCCCGGTGCAGGTCGGTCGCGACGTACCGGCCCGACGGCTTCAGGTCGCAGATCACGGGCACGCGCTTGCGGATGCGCTCGAAGTCGTCGATTGTCCAGTCGACCTCGGCCGCATGCGCGATCGCGAGATAGTGCAGCACCGCATTGGTCGAGCCGCCGGTCGCCATGATCACCGACACCGCGTTCTCGATCGACGCCTTCGTGATGATGTCGCGCGGCTTCAGGTCGCGCTTCACGGCCTCGACGAGCACGCGCGCCGATTCGGCCGCCGAATCGACCTTCTCCTGGTCGGGGTTCGCCATCGTCGACGAGTACAGCAGCGACATCCCGAGCGCCTCGAACGACGAACTCATCGTGTTCGCGGTGTACATGCCGCCGCACGAACCCGACGTCGGGCACGCGTTCTGCTCGACGCCTTCGAAATCCTCCTGCGACATCCGGCCCGCGGTGAATTCGCCGACGGCCTCGAACGACGATACGATCGTCAGGTCGCGGCCCTTCCAGTGGCCGGGGCGGATCGTGCCGCCGTACACGTAGATGCCGGGTACGTTCAGGCGAGCGAGCGCGATCATGCCGCCCGGCATGTTCTTGTCGCAGCCGCCGACGACGACTGCGCCGTCCATCCATTGCCCTTGCACGCAGGTCTCGATGCAGTCGGCGATCACCTCGCGCGACACGAGCGAGTACTTCATGCCCTCGGTTCCCATCGACATGCCGTCCGAAATCGTCGGCGTGCCGAAGATCTGCGGGTTCGCGCCGGACGCCTTCACGGCCGCGACGGCCGCGTCCGACAGGCGCTGCAGGCCGGAATTGCACGGCGTGATCGTCGAATGGCCGTTCGCGATGCCGACCATCGGCTTGTCGAAATCGTCCTTCTGGTAGCCGAGTGCGTAATACATCGAGCGATTCGGCGAACGGGCCACGCCTTGCGTGATGTGCTTCGAGCGACGGTTGTACGGCATGGGGGACTCCATCGTTGTCTGGGCGACGCCCGTGAGCGGCGCGCCGGTTCGGATGAAACAAGAATGGAGTGTCCGGATTGGGATGTCCAATATATTATTTGTCGCCTATTAAGTCGTTTTGCGAATGAGTGACGCATGGCCGATCCGACACCCGACTTGCGCCAGTGGCGCTATTTCATGACCGTTGCCGACGAGCGCCATTTCGGCCGCGCGGCCGAACGCCTGTCGATGACGCAGCCGCCGCTGTCGCAGGCGATCCGGGCGCTCGAGGATGCGCTCGGCGTCGCGCTGTTCGTGCGCACCAAGCGCTCGGTGGCGTTGACGGCGGTCGGCGCGGCGCTGTTGCCCGACGTGCGCCGGCTGCTTGCGTCGGCCGATGCGCTGCCGCCGCTCGCGCGGCGGCTCGCACGCGGCGAGGCCGGCTCGCTGTCGCTTGCGTTCGTGTCGACCGCCGATTACGGGCTGCTGCCGTCGCTGTTGCGCGCGTTCGGCGCGCGCTATCCGCAGGTGCGCCTGCAGCTCGCGGAGGCGACGAGCGACGTGCAGATCGACGAGCTCGTCGCCGGCCGCATCGACGCAGGGCTCGTCATTCCGCCCGTGCCGCCGCGTCACGCGGCCGGGCTGTCGTACCTGCCCGTCGTGCGCGAGCCGCTGGTGGTCGCGATGCCGGCCGCAGCATCCGACGCACCCGAGGACGAACCCGTGCATCTCGCCGATGTCGCCGCATTGCCGCTCGTGATCTTTCCGCGTCGTTTGGCGCCCGGCTTTTATGACATCATTACGGGCTGCTACGGCGCGGCGGGGGAAACTCCGCGCATCGGCCAGGAGGCGATCCAGATGCAGACGATCGTCAGCCTCGTGTCGGCCGGCATGGGCGTCGCACTGGTGCCGCAATCGCTGCGTAACCTGCGGCGCACCGGCGTGGTCTACCGGCCGCTCGCCGGTCACGCACCGGTCGTCGAGACAGGCCTCGTGTGGCGCACGGGCGACGTGAGTCCCGTGCTCGCCGGCTTCATCGACGTCGTGCGTGCGCAGGGCCTCGCCGCGTGACGTGAACGATGGAGCACCGGTGCCGTCCAATGCGCGGTGCTGCGCGTTCGCGATGGCCGTACCGCATTCGAAAACTTCTTCGCTAACCCATGATCATTCACCCGAATTTCGACCCCGTTGCGATCCATCTCGGGCCGCTGGCCGTGCGCTGGTACGGCCTCATGTATCTCGTCGGCTTCATCGCGGCGATCGTCGTCGGCCGGGTCCGCCTGAAACTGCCGCACGTCGCGGCGCAGGGCTGGACCGCGAAGGACATCGACGACATGATGTTCTACGGCGTGCTCGGCACCGTGCTCGGCGGCCGGCTCGGCTACGTGCTGTTCTACAAGGCCGATTTCTACTTCTCGCATCCGCTCGACGTGTTCAAGGTGTGGGAGGGCGGCATGTCGTTTCACGGCGGCTTCCTCGGCGTGACGCTTGCGATGATGCTGTTCGCGTGGCAGCGCAAGCGCCACTGGCTGCAGGTCACCGATTTCGTCGCGCCGATGGTGCCGACGGGGCTCGCGGCCGGGCGTCTCGGCAACTTCATCAACGGCGAGCTGTGGGGCCGCGTGACCGACCCGGCGGCGCCGTGGGCGATGCTGTTCCCGGGCGCGATGCGCGACGATGCGGCGTGGCTGCCGAAACATCCGGCGCTCGTCGAGAAGTGGCATCTCGCCGACGTGTTCATGCAGTACCAGATGCTGCCGCGCCATCCTTCGCAGCTCTATGAAATCGCGCTCGAAGGCATCGCGCTGTTCTTCGCGCTGTTCTTCTTCTCGCGCAAGTCGCGGCCGATGGGCGCCGCGTCCGCGCTGTTCCTGATCGGCTACGGCCTCGCGCGCTTCACGGTCGAGTTCGCGCGCGAGCCCGACGATTTCCTCGGCCTGCTTGCGCTCGGCCTGTCGATGGGGCAGTGGCTGTCGCTGCCGATGATCCTCGGGGGCATCGCGCTGATGGTCTGGGCGTATCGTCGCCGCGCGGTGAATGCGGCAGCGTGATGCGATACCGATGCGCGCGCAACTGGCGCGTGCATCGGCAACACGCGTGCAAATGAAAAACGCCGGCCCTCGGGCCGGCGTTTTTCATTTCCGAAAGCCGCGCGTTGCGCGTTACTTCATCTGCACCGAGCCGTTGACGGTGACCGACACGGTGGCCTTGCCGCCTTCGACCGCGATCGGTGCGCTCATCTTCGCGCTGTCCATCGGCGCCGCGGCCATCGCCATCATGCGCGGGTACGGCTGCACGTTGCGGCCGCTGCCGACGTTGACGTCGCGGATCGTGTAGCTGCTGTAGCCGAACGCCTTCGCGGCTTCGTCAGCGCGGGCGCGGAACGACTTGATCGCTTCGGTCGTGAGCTTCTGCTCGGCCGTGCGCTGCGCTTCAGGCGACAGCGAGAACTCGACGTTCGCGACCTGCATCAGGTTCGACAGTTGGCCTGCAAGCTTCGACGCCGCGGCGAAATCGCGCGATTCGAGCGCGACCTCGGTGCGGCCGCGCCATGCGGAGATCTTCCCGTCGCGATCGGTGCTCGGATACACGGAGAATGCGCCCGTGTGCGCGGTGACGCCCGATACGCCCTTCGCTTGCGACAGCGCGGCATCGGCACGCTGGTTCAGCGCGGACGTGAGGCTGCCCGGATCCTTTGCCTGCTGCTCGTAGAACAGCGTGATGTGGATGATGTCCTGCGGCACGTCGGCGCTGGCCTGCGACGAAAGCGACAGCACGCCCGCCGGTTCCGGGAAGTGCGGGTTCGCGGTCTGCGCGTGCGCGGCGGGCGACGCGAGCGTCAGTGCGACGGGAACGGCGGCGGCGAGTGCGAGCGACAGCGCGAGTGCGGATTTCTTGGTCATTGTTGGACTCCTTGTGCGAGGGCGCGTACGCGGATCACGCGTGCGCGACGCGGGCGTACCGCGCGAAAAAAACAACAGCCGGCCCGATTGGCCGACAGCGGTTGCTTAGGCTGCGCGAAAGACCCGCGAGTTCCGCGGCGGCAGCGCGTGCTGACCAGATTTGACGTTTGGCGCGTGCGCCTACTGCGTGCGCCTACTTCATCAGCTTTTCGGTGATGAACCGCCATTCGGCGCGCGTGACGGGCGTGATCGACAGCCGGTTGCCGCGTGCGAGCACGCGCATGTCGGCGAGCTCGTCGTGTTCGCGCAGTGCGGCGAGCGGCACGAGCGGTGACTTTTTCACATAGCGCACGTCGACGAGCAGCCAGCGCGGCGCTTCCTGCGTCGACTTCGGGTCGTAATAGGGGCTTTTCGGATCGAACTGTGTGGGATCGGGGTAGGGCGTCGACGATACTTCGGCGAGGCCTGCGATGCCCGGCTCGGGGCAGCTCGAGTGATAGAACAGCACGCCGTCGCCGATCTTCATCGTGTCGCGCATGAAATTGCGCGCCTGATAGTTACGCACGCCGGTCCACGGCAGCGAGCGCTGCGGTGCGTTGGCGAGATCGTCGATGCTTGCTTCGTCCGGTTCGGACTTCATCAGCCAGTATTGCATGGATCGTGATCGACGCAGCAGGAGGCATGATGGTCTGTTTGCATGCGCGTTCCGCATGCAAACAGACCCTGAAAAAGAAAACGGCACCGGGACTCGCCCGATGCCGTTGGATAGGCCCCCGCCTTGGCCGCTAGGCCGGCATCCTGAACCTGAGGTTCAGAATTGGTCGCAGTTAGCAGCACTTCGGGTACATCAGACAGAGTGACGCGCGCGCCCGTGCTACAAATTTCCGCAACCGTGCACATGGCATTGGTTCAAGGAATATATGACCTTGGCGAACCAGGCAGGGAAGCTGACTGAACTGTGTTTCGATGCGCCAATTTGACCACCGTTGATCGCCGAGATCAAGGAGAATCGACGCATCGATTAAAACCTTACTGCGTCTCGTGCTGTGCGAGCACAGCGCCGAGCTGTTCGTTCATCTGGTGCATTGTACGACGGATTTCCTCCGCCGGAAATGCTTCGCCGTGCCGCACGCTCGTTTGCAGCCGCAGCAATTCCGATGCGAGCGACAGTGCCGCCATGACCGCGATGCGATCGGTGCCGCGTACCGAGCTGTTCGAGCGGATTTTCGACATTTCGGCGTCGACGCGCGCGACCGCCTCGAGCAGTGCCGCTTCGGTCTCGGCCGAACAGGCGAGACGATAGGCCTGACCGAGAATCGAGACTTCGATCTGCTTGGTGCTCATGCATGTTCTCCGTGGCTGGCCGCGTCATCGCCATCCGTACGCGCCTGCGCATCCAGCAGGTCGAGCTGGTTGTCGGCTTGCTCCGCGCTTTTCGAGCGCGGCAGCTTTTCGAGAATCGCGTTCAGTTTCACCTGCGCGTCGTCGATCTTTGCCGACAGCGTGTCGCGCTCGGCCGCGAGCGCATTGCGTTCATCGCGCAGTTGCGCGAGTTCCGCGCGGACCGTGTCCGCTTCCGCGCGCAATTGCGCGACCTGCTCCTCGAGCGCGAGCCGTTCCGAGTGATAGCGCTTGTTCAGCGAAATCAGACGGCCAATATTTTGAGATAGGGTTTCGAGTTCGTTGAGCATTTGCTGCGTCCTCTAAAGACCCAGCATTTTAGCGCGGAATAACGCGCAATCCGACATCTGTAACGTTTCCAGTCGTAACACCCCCGCTTCTTGCCGCGAATAGGCGCGCCACGTGCGGGTCCGGACGCTTCCTTGACGCTCGCGCGAGCGGCTCCTAAACTGGCGCCGCCTCGGTGCTCGCGCGTGAAACGCGCGGTTAAACGGGAAGCAGGGAGCGGGCTCCGCCGGGAGGCCGCCAACCTGCGCTGCCCCCGCAACGGTAAGCGGCCGCGTCCAGTGACGCAGGCCGGCTCAGGCGCGTTCCGCGTGCAGGTTTCGCACGCGGGCGCGGGCCACTGCGCGTCATCGCGCGGGAAGGCGAGCCGGTACGCCGCCAGCCCGGATACCGGCCGAGGCGGGGAGCCCGCACGGGCTTCGTGACGCGCGGCCTGCGGGGAGGCGGGGTGCGCAGTGCTTCACGGGATTTATCTTCATGCTGACCCCAATCGTCCGCACGGCGCTCGGCGCGCTCTGCGGATTGCCGCTTGCCGCCGCCGCGCAGACCGCGGCGAATGCCGATGCCGCGGCGCCCGCCGTACCCGCGGCAACGTCCGCCGCGCCAACGGCCCGGCCTGCCGCTGCGACCATGCTCGAACCGGTCGTCGTCACCGCGCAGCGGGCGCCGCAGGCGCTGGCCGACACGATTCCGCAAACCACCGTATTCGACGCGCAGGATATCGCCGCGCATCCGGGCGCCGACCTGCCGACGCTGCTCGCGTTCGCACCGGGCGCGCAGATCGTGCGTAACGGTGGCCCCGGCGCGAGCACGACGATGTTTCTGCGCGGCGCGGAGTCGACGCAGTCGCTCGTGCTGATCGACGGCGTGCGGGTCGATTCCGCGAGTCTCGGTGCCGCGCAACTGAGCCAACTGCCGCTCGATCAGATCGAGCGCGTCGAGATCGTGAATGGCAACGTGTCGTCGCTGTACGGCTCGGGCGCGATCGGCGGCGTCGTGCAGGTGTTCACGAAGGACGGCGGCAATCATCCGCCGCGCTTCAACTTCGCGGTCGGCGTCGGCAGCTACGGCACGCAGACGCAGCAGGCCGGCGTAGCGGGCCGGCTCGACAGCGACGGGAAGACGACGTTCAGCGTGTCGATCGCACGCGACAAGGACAACGGTTTTTCCGCGCTCGACCCGGCGAAGAAGCCGAACGCGAACCCGAATGCGAACGGCTACCTGAACGAGAGCATCACCGCGGCGCTGCGCCACCGCTTCAACGACCGCTGGGATGCGGGCGTCAGCTATTTCCAGTCGAACGGCAACAACAGCTACGACAATGCGTGGGGCGTGCCGACCGACCTGAACAACCTCTATTCGCGCGTACAGCAGGTGCGTGCGTTCGCGAACGGCAAGCTCACCGACTGGTGGACCGCTCGCCTGAGCGTGTCGACCGGCAACGATCGCAGCCAGTCGGCGCTGAACGGCGTCTATACCGATCACTTCAATACCGACAACCGCCAGTACACGTGGCAGAACGATTTCCGGATCGCACCGGATCACCTGATCCAGGCCGGCTACGAGCGGCTCGACCAGCAATTCATGTCGAATGCGTATGCCGCGCCGCAGCGTCACGTGAATTCCGGCTGGATCGGTTATTCGGGGCGCTTCGGCCGCCAGCAGTTCCAGGCGAACCTGCGCCGCGACCAGTACTCGGACTTCGGCGGCGCCAATTCCTACTATCTCGGCTACGGCCTCGAACTGACCGATCGCTGGAAGGTGACCGCGAGCTATTCGGACGCGTTTCGCGCGCCGAGCTTCAACGACCTCTATTACCCGATGGCCGGCAACCCGTCGATCCAGCCGGAGCACAGCCATTCGATCGAGGCCGCGCTGCAGTACGCGTCCGACACAGTGGGTGTGATGCGGCTCACCGCGTTCCAGACGCGCTACGCGAACCTGATCAACTATCGGCCCGACGGGAGCGGTTTCTACTATATTGCGCAGAACGTCGGCAGCGCGAAGGTGCAGGGGCTTGAAGGGTCGTGGCAGGGGCATGTCGGCGCGACCGACGTACGGGTTGCCGCCACGTTGCAGAACCCGGTCAACGAAACGCAGAATCAGGATCTCGACCGCCGCGCGCGACGTTTCGCGTCGATGGCCGTGAACCGCGCATTCGGCGCGTGGCGCGTCGGCGGCGAATGGCTCGTGAGCGGCGCGCGCAACGATCCGGGCGGCGGGCGGCTCGGCGGCTACGGGATCGTCAACCTGTCCGCGCGCTACAACATCACGAAGTCGTGGTACGTCAGCGCGCGCATCGACAACCTGCTCGACAAGGACTACGAGCTTGCATATGCCTACAACACGCCGAAGCGCGGCGCCTATGTCACGCTCGGCTGGCAGCAGCAGTAAGCGGATGCGCCGCGCGTCGTGCGCAGCGCCGTGCGCGGCATGAGCGCCGCGCGCGCCGCCGCGATCTGGGCCGCGCTGGCCGCCGCGGTCGCGTTGCTGTTCGTCGCGTCGCTGTCGATCGGCAGCGTGCCGATGTCGCCGTGGCAGGCGCTCGCGTCGCTCGCGCCGCATGGCGGCGATGCGCTGTTCGCCGACATCGTCCGCACGCTGCGCCTGCCGCGCGCGCTCGCGGGCTTCGCGTGCGGCGCGCTGCTCGCGCTTGCCGGTGCACTGCTGCAGGTGCTGCTGCGCAACCCGCTCGCGGAACCGTACGTGCTCGGCGTGTCCGGCGGCGCGGCGGGGTTCGCGCTGGTCGCGATGATCGCGGGCGGTGCGTGGTGGCTCGTCGATGCGTCGGCGTTCGCCGGCGCGCTCGTGTCGGTTGCGCTCGTGCTCGGCCTCGCGCGCCGCGAGCTGTGGCGCGGCGATGCGCGCGACGCGTCGCCGCGGCTGCTGCTCACCGGTGTCGTGATCGCGGCAGGGTGGGGCGCGCTCGTTACGCTGCTGCTGTCGCTCGCGCCCGATGCGCGGTTGCGCGGGATCATCTTCTGGCTGACGGGCGACTTGAACGGCGTGACCGCACCGTGGTTCGCGTGGGGCGCGCTGCTATTGGCCGCATGTGTCGCGCTGCCGGCCGCGCCGCAATTGAACGTGCTGCTGCGTGGCGACGCGACCGCGCTTGCGCTCGGCGTACCCGTCGCGCGCCTGCGCGTGCGGATCTATCTCGTCGCGTCGCTGGCCGCGGCGGCCGCGGTGACGACGGCGGGCACGATCGGCTTCGTCGGCCTCGTCGTGCCGCACGCGCTGCGGCTCGCATTCGGCAACGACCAGCGCATGCTGCTGCCGGCCGCGATGCTCGCGGGCGGCGGCGGCGTGATGGCGGCCGACCTGCTCGCGCGCACCGCGATCGCCCCCGCGCAACTGCCGGTCGGCGTGATGACCGCGTTGATCGGCGTGCCGGTGTTCCTGTGGATGTTGCTGAGGAGGCCGATGCGATGACAGGTACTGCGCGGCACGCCGCTGCTTCCGTCAACGACATGGCCTGCGCGACCGTCGACCTGACGCTGAAGGCCGGCGCGCGCACGCTGCTCGATGGCTTCACGCAGGCCTTCCGTCCCGGCGAAATCTGGTGCGTCGCGGGGCCGAACGGCGCGGGCAAGACGACGCTGCTCGCGACGCTCGCGGGGCTGCACCCGCCGGCCGGCGGCCGGGTCGAGGTCGACGGCCGGCCGCTCGCCGCATGGCCGCCCGCGCAGCTCGCGCAGCGTCGCGCGCTGATGCCGCAGCAACTGCACGATGCATTCAGCGCGACCGTGTTCGACACGGTGCTGCTCAACCGCTTTCCGTATCTCGGCGGCTGGGGCTGGGAGCGCGACGGCGATCGCGCGGCCGCGCGCGACGCGCTCGCGACGTTCGACCTGACCGCGCTCGCGTCGCGCGACGTGCTGTCGCTGTCGGGCGGCGAGCGGCAGCGGGTCGCGCTGGCCGCGACGCTGTGCCAGGATGCGCCGTTGATGCTGCTCGACGAGCCGCTCGCGCATCTCGACCTGCATCACCAGATCGACTGCCTGACGGCGCTGGCAGCGTGGCTTGACGCGGGCCCGCGCACGGTGCTGTTCTCGTGCCACGACCTGAATCTCGCGCGGCGTTTCGCGACGCATGCGCTGTTGCTCGACGGCCGCGGTCATGCGTGGGCCGGCCCCGTGCACGACGTGCTGACGCCCGAGCGTGCGAGTGATGCATTCGGCTATCCGCTCGTGCTGATCCGCGAGCATGGCCGCGACGCGCTATTACCTGCGTGGCCCGAGCGACAATGACCTTTTCCTTTCCGATGATGCGCGGCGCAGGCCGCGCCAACGACACGGCTTCCCGATGACGACTCCGACCCACTTCCCACCCGCGATCGCGCCGCTCGACGACGCGCTGCGCAAGCGCCTGCAGCATGTGATCGACCACAAGACCAAGCCGCCCGGCAGCCTCGGCCAGCTCGAGGCGGTCGCGCTGCAGATCGGCCTGATCCAGCACACCGAGCGGCCGACCGTGCAGCGCCCGGTGACGATCGTGTTCGCCGGCGACCACGGGATCGCGGCCGAGGGCGTGAGTCCTTACCCTCAAGCGGTGACCGCGCAGATGGTTGCGAACTTCCTGGCCGGCGGCGCGGCGATCAACGCGTTCTCGGGCGTCGCGCAGAGCACGCTCGAGATCGTCGATGCGGGCGTTGCGTCGCCGCTTCCGCTGTCCGACCGGCTGGTGTCGCTGCCGGTTGCGCGCGGCACGCGCAACTTCGCGACGGAGCCGGCGATGACGCACGACGAGGCGATGACGGCGCTCGCGGCCGGTGCGGCACGCGTGCGCCTGCATGCAACGCTCGGCACGAACGTGATCGGCTTCGGCGAGATGGGGATCGCGAACACGTCGTCGGCCGCGTGCCTGATGAGCCGCCTGCTCGACGTGCCGATCGACGCGTGCGTCGGGCGCGGCACGGGCCTCGACGACCAGGGCCTCGCGCACAAGCGCGCGGTGCTCGGCCGCGCGCTCGTCAAGCACTCGCACGCGATCGCGCCGCTCGACGTGCTCGCGACGTTCGGCGGCTTCGAGATCGCGATGATGACGGGCGCGTATCTCGCGGCCGCGAGCGAGCGGATGACGATCCTCGTCGACGGTTTCATCGCGACGGCCGCGCTGCTCGTCGCCGAGCGCATCGCGCCCGGCGTGCGCGACTACTGCGTGTTCTCGCATACGTCGCACGAGGCCGGGCACCGGCGCATGCTAGAGCATTTCGGTGCGAAGCCGCTGCTCGCGCTCGACCTGCGGCTCGGCGAAGGCACGGGCGCGGCGCTCGCGCTGCCGCTCGTGCGCGCGGCGGCTGCGTTCCTCAGCGAGATGGCGAGCTTCGAGTCCGCCGGCGTCGACAATCGTGACGCCTGATCGCGCAAGCGGCATGCGTGCCGAACTGCGCTACTTCTTCGTCGCGCTCGGCTATTTCACGCGCGTGCCCGTGCCGCGCGCGATCGGCTACGCAGCCGGCGATCTCGACCAGGCCGCGCGCTATTTCCCGCTCGTCGGCGCATGCGTCGGCGCGTGGGGTGCGCTCGTCTATCTCGCCGCGCTGCGCGTGCTGCCCGCGTCGATCGCGGTCGGGCTGTCGATGGCTGCGACGCTGCTCGCGACCGGCGCATTCCACGAGGACGGCCTCGCCGACAGTTGCGATGCGTTCGGCGGCGGCTATACGCGCGACGACGTGCTGCGCATCATGCACGACTCGCGGATCGGCACGTTCGGCGCGGTCGCGCTCGTGATCGCGCTCGGCCTGAAATGGCAGGCGCTCGCGGCCATGCCGCCGCTGCGCGCCGCGTGGACGATGATCGCCGCGCATGCGGCGAGCCGTGCGGCGGCCGTCAGCCTGCTGATGTCGCTCGACTATGTGCGGCCCGAAGGCAAGGCGAAGCCGGTCGCGCAACGGATGGGCGCACGCGCGGCGTGCGTCGCGGCGGTATTCGGGTTGCCGTGGCTGTTCTGGCCGGACTGGCGCACGGGTGTCGCCGCGGGCGTCGCGCTCGTGCTCGTGCGCGTGTGGGTGGCCCGCTACTTCGTGAAACGGATCGGCGGTTATACGGGCGACTGTCTCGGCTTCGCGCAGCAACTGAGCGAACTGGCGATCTATCTCGTGGTGCTCGGATGGACGTCGTCCTGATCCGTCATCCGGCCGTCGGCGTCGAGCCGGGCATGTGTTACGGACGCAGCGACGTGCCGCTCGCCGCGTCGGCCGACGTCGGCGCGCATGCCGTGCGTGCGCATCTGTCGGCTCTCGGCGCGCCGCCGCCCGAACAGCTCTGGACGAGCCCGCTGACGCGATGCGCTTCGGTTGCCGAACGGCTCGCGCACGCATTCGATGTGCCGCTGCAGCGCGATGCCGGCTGGCAGGAAATGGATTTCGGCGCGTGGGAAATGCGGCGCTGGGACGATATCGACCGTGCAGCGCTCGATGCGTGGGCGGCCGACCTGATGCATGCGTGCGCGCATGGCGGCGAAAGCGTCGCGCGGTTCGCCGCGCGGGTTGCGCGGCAGGCTGACGCGGTTGCGCAGGTCGATCGGACGCAATGGGCGGTCACGCATGCGGGTGTGATCCGCGCGTTCGCATCGCATGTGTTGCGTGTGCCGCTCGATACGCTGCTGTCGCGGCCGGTGCCGACGGGCGGTGTCGTCTGGCTGCGTGCGGACGACGCGGCGCGAACATGGGAAGTCGTGCACTGGGACGAATAGGCTCGCCTGAGTCAGCATGTGAACGACACAACGCGCGATCGAACCACCTCAAGCACGAACGCATCAGTAGGTGCGCGGCAAACGCGCAAGTCAGCGGAAATCAGCGCGCCGGCCGCCGCGCACGCGCGGCATCGAGATCCTCGCACAGCGCGGCCGCGCCCTGCGCGATCCGCGGCGACGGCCGCGTCAGCAGATCGCCGTCGATCGCGAACAGGTTGTTGCGCGCCACGGCCGTCAGCGCGGGCCACGCGCGCCAGCGTGCAAGGCTCGGCAACGGTTCGTCCGAGCGCGTCGCGCCGGCGCTCGTCGTCACGATCGCTTCCGGATTCGCCGCGAGCACGGCCTCGTCGGTGACGCTTGGCACGAGCGGCTTGAGCGACGCGAACACGTTGCGGCCGCCGCACAGCGCGATCACGTCGTTGATCAGGTGCGCGCCGTTGAGCGTCGTCAGCGGGCGGTCCCAGACCTGGAAGAACATCGTGACGGGCGGCCGCGCGGCGTAACGTGCACGCAGCGTCGCGATGTCGTGCGCAAAGGACGCCGCGGCCGCATCGGCCGCCGGTTGCGTGCCGAGCAGCGTGCCGAGCCGGCGCAGCGACGACGACACGTCGTCGAGATGTTTCGGCTCACTGAAGAACAGCGGGATATGCAGCGCGCGCAGCGCGTCGGTCTGCCGCTCGGCGTTGCCGTGCCGCCAGACGACGATCAGGTCCGGCTTCAGCGCCGCGATTCGTTCGAGGTCTAGCGCCTTGTTGTCGCCGACACGCGGCACCGCTTGCGCGGCGGGCGGATAGTCGCTGTACGTGACGGTGCCGACGAGCTTCGCGCCGCCGCCGGCCGCGTAGACCAGCTCGGTCGCGTGCGGCGCGAGGCTGATCACGCGCTGCGCGGGTGCAGGCAGCGTAACCGTATTGCCGGCGTCGTCGCGCGTCGTGACATCGGCATGAACGAACGGCGCGTGAGCGAGCGCGGCCAGCGTCGCAGCCGGCGCGAGCCGGCGGAACATGCGCGGGTTCATGCGGATTCCTGTTGCAGCGTCGGCACGCAGTGCGCGAGCGCAACACCGAGGCGCTGCCATTCGGCTTCGCTGTCCGGCAGGCCGATGCGCACGCTCGACGGCTTTGCGAAGTACCGCGTCCAGATCCCGTGTGCCGCGAGCGCCGCATGCAGCGCCGCGGCGCGCGGATCGTCGGTCCAGCTGAACAGCGGTGTCGCGCGAACCGTGAAGCCATGCGCGCGCAGCAGTGCGGCCAGCCGCTCGCCGTCGGCCGTGAGCCGTTCGCGGGCGGCGGCCTGCCATGCGCGATCCGCGAACGCCGCGGCGACCGCGTGACGCGCGGGGCCGCCGACCGTCCATGCGCCGAGCATGTCGCGCAGTGCGACGATCCGTTCGGGGCATGCGAGCACGAAGCCCGCGCGGATACCGGCGAGACCGAAGAACTTGCCGACCGAGCGCAGCACGACGAGCCCCGGCCGATCAACCTGCGGCGCGAGCGATTGCGTCGCGCCCGTATCGGCGAACGCCTCGTCGACGATCAGCGTGCCGCCGCGGGCCGACAACTGCGCATGCCAGCCGAGCAGGCGCTCGGCCGGCACGAATTCGGCGGTCGGGTTGTTCGGATTCCCGACGATGACGTGGCGCAGCGTCGCCGGCAGCGTATCCGTGCCGATGTCGAGCGGAACGACGCGATGGCCGTGACGCGCGAACGCGGGCGCGTATTCGCCGTACGCGAGCGACGCGACGCCGGCGTCGCCGGTCGGCAGCAACGCAGGCAATGCGCGGATCGCGGCCTGGCTGCCGGCGACCGGCAGCACGTGTGCGGGATCGGGCGCGTGGTAGTACTGCGCGGCACGGGCCGCGAGGCCGTCGCCGTCGTCGGGCAGCCGGCGCCACGCGTCGGCCGGGACGGGCGGCACCGGATAGCCGACCGGATTGATGCCGGTCGACAGGTCGAGCCACGCGTCGTACGGAATGCCGTGGCGGCGTGCGGCTTCATGCAGGTTGCCGCCGTGCGCGATGCGTGTGTCAGACATGATGGGTGGCCATGACGAGAGCGCCGCTCGCGACCAGCAGCGCGAGCCACAGTGCGAGCGTGCGTGTGACGAGCGATAGCGCGGCGACGATGTGGACGGCGGTCGCCGTTGCACCGGTGCCGAGCGCCGGCCGATCCTCGATTTCGCCGTGATAGACGGCCGGGCCGCCGAGCTGGACGTTCAGGCTGCCGGCGCCCGCGGCCATTACCGGGCCCGCGTTCGGGCTGTCCCAGTGGCGCGCCTGCGTGCGCCAGCAGCGCCATGCGGCGCCCGTGTCGCCGAGCAGCGCGTAGCTTGCTGCCGTGAGGCGCGCAGGAATCCAGTTCAGCGCGTCGTCGAGGCGCGCGGCGGCCCAGCCGAAGGTCAGGAAGCGCGGCGTGCGGTAGCCCCACATCGCGTCGAGCGTGTTCGCGAGCCGGAACAGCAGCGCGCCGGGGCCGCCCGCGACGACGAACCAGAAGAGTGCGCCGAAGATCGCGTCGTTGCCGTTTTCGAGCGCCGATTCGACGGCCGCGCGCGACAACGCGCCTTCGTCGGCGTCGCTCGTGTCGCGCGACACGATGCGCGCGGTCAGCTTACGCGCGGTGTCGAGATCGCGCCGCAGCAGCGCCGCGGCGATCGGCGCGACATGGTCGGAGAGGCTTTTCGCGCCGAGCGCGAACCACAGCAGCGCGACGTGCAGCGCGGCCGCGAGCGGCCACGGCAGCACGGCCACGAGCCATGCGGCGACGGCCACTGGCGGCACGACGGCCGCGGCCCACGCGGCGACACCGACTACGCGGCCGCGCCGGCCCGTGTTCAATGCGCCTTCGATGCGCGCGGCGAGCCGGCCGAACGCGACGAGCGGATGCCAGCCGGCGGGTTCGCCGATCGCGCGGTCGATGATCGCGGCCGCGACCGCGAGCATCGCGACGACGGGCAGCGACAGCATCAGCATGACGGCGCTCCCGTCTTGAGGTCGAGCGGCAGCCCGGCGACGAGCAGCGTCACGCGCGTCGCGAGCGCGGCGACGCGCTGGTTCAGGCGCCCGAGTTCGTCGACGTAGCGGCGCGTGGCCGCCCCGAGCGGCACGACGCCGAGCCCGATCTCGTTGCTGACGACGATCACCTTCGCACGCGTGCCGCGCAATGCGTGTTCGAGCCGCTCGACCTGCGCGGCGTACTGCGCATCGTCGAGCGGTTCGCCGGCGGCCGGGCACAGCAGGTTCGTGAGCCACAGCGTCAGGCAGTCGACCAGCAGGCATGCATGCGGATCGTCGAGCCGCGCGAGCGTGCCGGCGAGGTCGACGGGTGCATCGGCGAACCCCCAGTCGGCCGGCCGGCGCGCGCGATGATGCGCGATGCGCTGCGCGAATTCGGCATCGGCGGCGGTCGCGGTCGCGATGTAGGTGACGGGGCGGCCGCTGTCGGCCGCGAGCCGCTCGGCATGCGCGCTCTTGCCCGAGCGAGCGCCGCCGAGGACGAAGGTGAGGTCGTGCGGAATCATCGCGTGATTGTAACGGCGCAGGCGTACCGGCGCGGGCGATAATGCGGCCTTTGCTTCGCGACGACCTTTAACACGATGAATGCACCCGAGCCGCGGCCGCGCGGTACGCTGATGATCCAGGGCACGACGTCCGACGCGGGCAAGAGCACGCTCGTCGCGGGCCTGTGCCGCCTGGCCCGCCGTGCCGGCGCGCGCGTTGCGCCGTTCAAGCCGCAGAACATGGCGCTCAACAGCGCGGTGACGGCCGACGGCGGCGAGATCGGCCGCGCGCAGGCGCTGCAGGCGCTGGCCGCGGGCGTCGCGCCGCATACGGATTTCAACCCCGTGCTGCTGAAGCCGACGAGCGATCGCGGCGCGCAGGTGATCATTCACGGCAAGGCGCGCACGAACCTCGACGCGCGGGCATATCACGGCTACAAGCCGGTCGCGTTCGACGCGGTGCTCGAGTCGTACGCGCGCCTGCGTGCCGGTTACGACACGGTGATCGTCGAGGGCGCAGGCAGCCCGGCCGAGATCAACCTGCGCGACGGCGACATCGCGAACATGGGCTTTGCCGAACGCGTCGACTGCCCGGTCGTGCTCGTCGCCGACATCGACCGCGGCGGCGTGTTCGCGCATCTGGTCGGCACGCTCGCGTGCCTGTCGGATAGCGAGCGCGCGCGCGTGCGCGGCTTCGTGATCAACCGTTTCCGCGGCGACTTCAAGCTGCTCGAACCGGGGCTCGACTGGCTGCGCGCGCAGACCGGCAAGCCCGTGTTCGGCGTGCTGCCGTACTTGCACGGGCTGCTGCTCGATGCGGAGGACATGCTGCCCGCGCAGGCGCGCAGCGCCGCCGCACGTGGCGCCGCCGGCGTACTGCGCGTCGTCGTGCCCGCGCTGCCGCGCATCAGCAACCACACCGATTTCGATCCGCTGCGCGCGCATCCGCAGGTCGAGTTCACGTACTGGAAGAGTGGCCCGGTGCCGGATGCCGACCTGCTGATCCTGCCCGGCTCGAAGAGCGTGCAGCGCGATCTCGAATGGCTGCGCGACGCGGGCTGGGACGCGGTGATCCGTCGCCACCTGCGCTACGGCGGCAAGGTGATCGGTATCTGCGGCGGGATGCAGATGCTCGGCCGCACGCTGGACGATCCGCTCGGCCTCGAAGGCGCGCCCGGCAGCGTGCCGGGGCTCGCGCTGCTCGATTTCGACACGACGCTGCAGCCCGACAAGACGCTGAAGAACGTGACCGGTCATCTCACGCTGCCGTGCGGGGCCGCCGTGCGCGGCTACGAGATCCACATGGGCGACACGCGCGGGCCCGCGCTCGCCGCGCCCGCGCTGGCGCTGGCAGCCGACACCGCACAGGACGGCGCGCGCCCGGACGGCGCGGTTTCGGCCGACGGCCAGATCCTCGCGACCTACGTGCACGGGCTGTTCGACGCGCCCGACGCGTGCGCGGCGCTGCTCGCGTGGGCCGGGCTCGACGGCGCGGAGCGCATCGACTATCCGGCGCTGCGCGAGGCATCGCTGGAACGGCTGGCCGACACGTTCGCCGAACATCTCGACCTGGACGCGCTGTACGCCGAGTTTCGCTGAAGCGGCTCCGGGCCGCCCTCGCTTTTTCCGCCGGATCGCGTACAACACAAGGAGGGCGGAGGTCCGCCTGAAGGAGTCCGATGATGAAGGTTCGATGGTGGTGGAGCGTGCTGCTCGCGGCGCTGCTGGGCGCATCGGCGGTTGCGCACGCGTGCGATTCGTACACACCGGGCGGCGGCCAGTCCGGTTCCGGCGACGCCACACAAGGCAAGAGCGGGTACTGAAGTGGGGATCGGGGCATGATCGGTCGTGCCCCTTTTTTTGAATCTTATTCGTTCCTGTTGGGAATCAGTTAAAGCGGATTGGCATGTTTATCGGCCAAATCGGTTCGAATAGAGTGGGGCCCATTCTCATCCACTCACGAAGGAATCCGCCATGAACCCCAATCGCCTGAACGATTTCGCCGCGATGCTGCTGCGCGTCGCGCTCGGCGTGCTGTACCTCGCGCACGTCGCGCAGAAGGTGTTCGTCTTCACGCTGCCCGGCACCGCGCAGTTCTTCGCGTCGATCGGCCTGCCGGGCTGGCTCGCATACCTGACGACGTTCGTCGAACTGGCCGGCGGCCTGGCGCTGCTCGCGGGTTTCCGCGTGCGGGTTGCCGCGCTCGCGCTGCTGCCGTTCATGCTCGGCGCGACGGCCGCGCATCTGCCGAACGGCTGGAGCTTCTCGTCGCCGAACGGCGGCTGGGAATATCCGGCCTTCTGGGCCGTCACGCTTGCCGTGCAGGCGCTGCTGGGCGGCGGCGCGTTCGCGATCGGCGCCCGGGAGGCCGCGGTTCAGCGCGTGTAAGGAAGTATCAGGGGCGCGGTTCAGCGCGACCCGTTCCGGTGATCCCCCGTTTGCCGATATCATCGCTCCCTGTATCCGCAATCGAGCGGCGCCAGCCATGCGGCCGGTGCCGCGTGGCTTTTTCGGGGGAATTCATGACGGTGATCGTGGTGGCGAATCCGAAGGGCGGCGTGGGCAAGAGCACGCTGTCCACCAATCTTGCCGGCTATTTCGCGGCGCAGGGCGCGTGGGTCGCGCTCGCCGACCTGGACCGGCAGCAGTCCGCGCACGCATGGCTCGACCTGCGGCCGGCCGGCTTGCCGGCGATCGAGTCATGGGATCTCGATCCGGACGCGCCGTCGAAGCCGCCGCGCGGCCTCGAATATGCGGTGATCGATACGCCGGCCGGCCTGCACGGCAACCGGCTCGGCGTCGCGCTGCAACTGGCCGACAAGGTGATCGTGCCGCTGCAGCCGTCGATGTTCGATATTCTCGCGACCCAGCAGTTTCTGGAGCGCCTCGCCGGCGAGAAGGCCATGCGCAAGGGCAGCGTCGAGGTCGGGATCGTCGGGATGCGGGTCGATGCGCGCACGCGCTCGTCCGACCAGCTGCACCGCTTCGTCGAAGGGCTCGGCCTGCCGGTGCTCGGCTACGTGCGCGACACGCAGAACTACGTGCAGATCGCCGCGCACGGCCTCACGCTGTGGGATGTCGCGAAGAGCCGCGTCGAGAAGGATCTCGAACAGTGGCGGCCGATCGTCGAATGGGCCGAGCGCGTTGCGCCGAAGGCGGAGAAGGCCGCCAAGGCGTCCTGATCCGATCGCGCGGCCCCGAGGCCGGCGCGCGCTGAAATGAGAAAGGGCCGGATCCCGTGTCGCACGGGATCCGGCCCTTCGACCACAGGCGGCGCAGCCGCTCCCGCGCGCCACGGCACGCGGGCGGCCGGTCAGGTTAGGTCCAGTTCTGCGTCGGCACGTGATCGCGGTGGCCCTTGATTTTGTTGCCGTCGTCGATGAACACGAGCTTCGGCTTCCAGCCGGCTTGCAGTTCGGCTTCGTCGACCATCGCGAACGCCGCGATGATCACGAGGTCGCCGAGCTGCGCACGGCGCGCGGCCGAGCCGTTCAGCGAGATCATCCCGCTGCCGCGCTCGCCCTTGATCGCGTACGTCGAGAAGCGCTCGCCGTTGTTGATGTTCCAGATGTCGATCCGTTCGTTTTCGACGATGTTCGACGCTTCGAGCAGGTCTTCGTCGATCGCGCACGAGCCTTCGTAATGCAGTTCGCAGTGCGTGACTGCCGCGCGGTGGATCTTCGATTTGAGCATGTGGCGCTGCATGGTGTCTCCGTGATGCGTCGTGAGAGGCGCGGGCGGGCGGCCCGTCAGATTTCCAGGTTGTCGATGAGGCGCGTCGCGCCGAGCTTCGCGGCCGCGAGCACGACGAGCGGCTCGCCGGCTTCGAGTTCGGCGGCGCTCGGCGCGATCAGGTTCGCGCGGCGGCGGATCGACAGGTAGTCGGGCGCCCAGCCGCGCTCGGCCAGGTGCGTGCGCGCCTGTTGCTCGAGCTTGCCGAGGTCGCGCTCGCCGCCGAGCACGCTTTCGCGCATGCGCTGCAGCGTCTTCGCGAGTTCGGGCGCCTCCCGGCGCTCGTCGGCCGACAGGTAGCGGTTGCGCGACGACAGCGCGAGGCCGTCCTCGTCGCGCACGGTTTCGGCCGCGATGATGTCGACCGGCAGCGCGAGCTGCTGGCACATGCGGCGCACGATCATCAGCTGCTGGTAGTCCTTCTTGCCGAACACGGCGACGCGCGGCTGCACGCAGGCCATCAGCTTCGACACGATCGTGCACACGCCGGTGAAGAAACCGGGCCGGAATTCGCCTTCGAGGATCCCGCCGAGATCGTCCGGCGGCAGCACGCGGTATTCCTGCGGTTCCGGGTACATGTCGCGCTCGGTCGGCGCGAACAGCACGTAGACGTTTTCCTTCTGCAGCTTCTCGATATCGTCCTGCAGCGTGCGCGGGTATTTGTCGAAATCCTCGTTCGGGCCGAACTGCAGCCGGTTGACGAAGATGCTCGCCACGACCGGGTCGCCGTGCTGGCGCGCGAGGCGCATCAGCGACAGGTGCCCTTCGTGCAGGTTGCCCATCGTCGGCACGAACGCCGTGCGGTTCTGGCCGCGCAGCTGGTCGCGCAGTTCATGGATCGAGCTGATGACTTTCATGATCGGGTAGCGGGTTCCTCGCGCATGCGCGCGTTGGCGCCGCGGCAGCGGCGTCGGGGTCGAAGCGGAGAACGCCGGCGCGCGGGCGGCGCATCGGGCGTCGGCGGATTGTAGAGGATTTGGCCGCCAAACGCATCGAAAAGAGAACGATCGTTCACTTTTTAATCGGGCGTGCCGAAAAACGAGCGGCGACTGGGGGGCGCGGCCACCCGCCGCGGCGAAGCGGCGAGCGTCGGCGTGAATCGGGAGAACGGGAAGGGCGGGCGCGGGCCTTAAGCGGGGAGGTACGCGAGGCGCACGTAGATCGGCGCGAACGGCTCCGGCTGCGTGATCTCGACGAGCGATTCGCGCGCGAGTTCGAGCATCGCGATGAAGTTCACGACGACGACCGGCACGCCGCGCGACGTGTCGAACAGGTCGGCGAACTCCATGAAGCGCGCGTTTTGCAGCCGGCGCAGGATCAGGCTCATGTGTTCGCGCACCGACAGCTCCTCGCGGGAGATCTTGTGGTGCTGGACGAGCTTCGCGCGCTTGAGCACGTCGGCCCACGCGGCGCGCAGGTCGTCGGAGTTCACGTCGGGAAAGCGCGGCGTGATGCTTTGCTCGATGTAGACCTCGGCGCGCAGGAAGTCGCGGCCGAGTTGCGGCAACTGGTCGAGGCGCTGCGCGGCGAGCTTCATCTGCTCGTATTCGAGCAGGCGGCGCACGAGTTCGGCACGCGGATCCTCCGCTTCGTCGCCGGTGTCGGCCTTCTTGACCGGCAGCAGCATCCGCGACTTGATCTCGATCAGCATCGCGGCCATCAGCAGGTATTCGGCCGCCAGTTCGAGGTTCGACGTGCGGATCTGGTCGACATAGCCCAGGTATTGCGCGGTGACCTGCGCCATCGGGATGTCGAGCACGTTGAAGTTCTGCTTGCGGATCAGGTACAGCAGCAGGTCGAGCGGGCCTTCGAACGTCTCGAGGAAGATCTCGAGCGCGTCGGGCGGGATGTAGAGATCCTGCGGCAGCTTGAAGAGCGGCTCGCCGTACAGGCGCGCGAACGCCGCGACACCGTCGACCGTGTCGGGCGTCGAATCGGCGCCCGCGGGCGCGGCGATCGCGTCGTCCTGCCGGGCGGCGCTGGCCTCGTCGGCGGCGCTCACGTCGTCAGAAGTTCTGGTAGTAGACGTACGACGTTTGCTTCACGCGCGATTCCTGCTGGTCGGCGCGCTCTTCGAGGTCGATCGGCTGCTTGTCCCACAGCAGCGAACGGCCCTTGCGCTGCTCTTCCTCGAGCGTCGGCTTCTGCTGCTTGAGCTGGTTCAGGAACTGCGTGACGTCGGACTGGTACGGCATGGCTGGATTTTCCGTTTCGGGCGGCGCACGATGCGCCGGATTCGCGTTGGCGGGATTTTACCGCATCGCGGGAACGGCCGGCGCCAATCGCGCGTCGAATCCGCGGGCCCGCACCTGCGGCGAAGCGGCCCCGGCCGGTGCGCGCCGTTGCGCGCAAGCGTCAAAGCCTTGCGCGTGCGGGCATGGCCGCTGCCCTGTGGTCAAATACAGGGTTTCCACGAAACCGTGACAACCGAGGGCGAGGTCATATTTGGCGGGGCAGTCGAACCAGCAAGCACACATGGCGCATGACCCGGGCCCGCGCGCGGCACGCAATCGCGCCGGCGCCGCGGCCCGCGCCGCGCGGGCGGTCCTCGCGGGGTGCGTCGCCGCGTTCTTCGCGCTGCCGGCCCACGCGAAGTACGACGTCGACATCGACGCGCCGCGCTCGGTCCGCAAGCTGCTCAAGTCGCATCTCGATATTGCGCGCTTCGCGAAGCGCGACGACATCAGCGAAGACCAGTTCGACTTCCTCGTGACCGCCACGCCGCAACAGGTGCGCGACCTGACCGCGACAGCCGGTTATTTCTCGCCGGTCGTGCGCACCGACGTGCGTATGCGCGACGGCAAGCGCGACGTGCGCATCGCGGTCGATCCGGGGCCGCAGACCGTCGTGTCGACGGTCGACCTGACGTTCAAGGGCCCCGTCGACATCGAAGATCCGAAGCAGGAGGCCGCGACCCGCTTCGCGTTCTCGCTGAAGCCGGGCGACCCGTTCACGCAGTCCG
>NZ_FPJP01000031.1:0-77324 GCF_900119325.1 Burkholderia sp. NFPP32
AGGCGCCGACATCAAGCAGGAACTGTATGTCAGCCTCGTCGTCGATCGCATCTCGCAAAAGATCGTCCTGATGGGTTCGAGCGAAGGCGGGATGGACATCGAAGAAGTCGCCGAAAAGCACCCGGAACTGATCCACAAGGTCATCGTCGAGCCGTCGACGGGCCTGCTCGACGCCCAGGCCGACGACCTCGCCGCGAAGATCGGCGTGCCGGCCGCTTCGATTCCGCAAGCGCGCGCCATCCTGCAAGGCCTGTACAAGGCATTCTGGGAAACCGACGCATCGCTGGCTGAAATCAACCCGCTGAACGTCTCCGGCGACGGCAAGGTCATCGCACTCGACGCGAAGTTCAACTTCGACTCGAACGCGCTGTTCCGCCACCCGGAAATCGTCGCGTACCGCGACCTGGACGAAGAAGATCCGGCTGAAATCGAAGCGTCGAAGTTCGACCTCGCGTACATCTCGCTCGACGGCAACATCGGCTGTCTCGTGAACGGCGCAGGCCTGGCAATGGCGACGATGGACACCATCAAGCTGTTCGGCGGCGAGCCGGCGAACTTCCTGGACGTCGGCGGCGGTGCCACGACCGAGAAGGTCACGGAAGCGTTCAAGCTGATGCTGAAGAACCCGGACCTGAAGGCGATCCTCGTGAACATCTTCGGCGGCATCATGCGCTGCGACGTGATCGCGGAAGGCGTGATCGCCGGTTCGAAGGCCGTGAACCTGAACGTGCCGCTCGTCGTGCGCATGAAGGGCACGAACGAGGACCTCGGCAAGAAGATGCTGGCCGATTCGGGCCTGCCGATCATCTCGGCGGACAGCATGGAAGAAGCTGCGCAGAAGGTCGTCGCGGCAGCCGCAGGCAAGTAAGCGCGCGCTAATGAACACGCATGGCGGCGCGGTTCATACGCGACGCCAATCGAACAGAGGTCAAAATACATGTCGATTCTGATCAACAAGGACACGAAGGTCATCACGCAGGGCATCACCGGCAAAACCGGTCAGTTCCATACGCGCGCCTGCCGTGAATACGCAAACGGCCGCGAAGCATTCGTCGCGGGCGTGAACCCGAAGAAGGCCGGCGAAGATTTCGAAGGCATTCCGATCTACGCAAGCGTCAAGGAAGCGAAGGAAGAAACCGGCGCGACCGTGTCGGTCATCTACGTTCCGCCGGCAGGCGCAGCGGCTGCGATCTGGGAAGCGGTCGAAGCCGACCTCGATCTCGCGATCTGCATCACGGAAGGCATTCCCGTGCGCGACATGATCGAAGTGAAGGACCGCATGCGCCGCGAAGGCCGCAAGACGCTGCTGCTCGGGCCGAACTGCCCGGGCACGATCACGCCGGACGAACTGAAGATCGGCATCATGCCGGGTCACATCCACCGCAAGGGCCGCATCGGCGTCGTGTCGCGTTCGGGCACGCTGACGTATGAAGCCGTTGCTCAGCTGACGGCACTCGGCCTCGGCCAGTCGTCGGCAGTCGGCATCGGCGGCGACCCGATCAACGGTCTGAAGCACATCGACGTGATGAAGATGTTCAACGACGATCCGGATACGGACGCGGTCGTGATGATCGGCGAAATCGGCGGTCCGGACGAAGCCAATGCGGCCGAGTGGATCAAGGACAACATGAAGAAGCCGGTCGTCGGCTTCATCGCGGGTGTCACGGCGCCTCCGGGCAAGCGCATGGGCCACGCCGGCGCGCTGATCTCGGGCGGTGCGGATACGGCCGAAGCGAAGCTGGAAATCATGGAAGCGTGCGGCATCACCGTCACACGCAACCCGTCGGAAATGGGCCGTCTGCTGAAGAAGGCGCTGTAATCATTTCCATTGGGTTCGTCCTGCAGAAAACGCCGGCTTTGCCGGCGTGAGACTGCGAAAAAAAGCTGACACTTGACGTCAGGGTTTGATACGGCGGTCGAGCGCTGCCAAGCTAAATAGTGCGATCGCTAGCTTGAGAAGCTCGTGGCGCGGCGCACATCTTTGACCTCATCGCTCAACGCCTTGGTGTGCTCGCATTTCACTGGGGTCGCGTCGTCGCACCTTCAATTTCCTGAAACTTGACCCAGCCGAACGGCGATTGCCTCGTACAACCCGGTTGGGGTGCGGTGAATTCTGCTGCTGCCGAGGGGGCGAGCAATCGTCGCTAACTGAATGCGCTGATGCCTGCTAGCGGTGGACTTCGTCGGTCCATTCCCGCGTGTCGGGAGAGATCTTCAACCGGCTGCCCTCGAGCTTGATGAGCCGGTTCAGCTTGCCGATTCCGGCCTGCCCGACGATCGTCCGGTGGCGCACGCAAGCAGCCCGGATTGAATCGATGATTCGCGACAAGCCGCATGCGTCCGTGCATGCCGAGCTTGCAGACACCGTTGTCCCGGTGCGACCGTTCGGCCGGTTCGGCTGGCCGTCTCGATGACTCGAGGCGCGCGGCGCCGCGGACAATGCGAGCGCCATCCATCGATGCTGCCCCGCGAAGCATCGCCACGTGATCCGAGGATGTCGCTGCCCGACAAGCAAAGCTTTTCCGCGCTGTGAGCAAAGGTGGACAGTCTGCGAACGCCTATTGTTCTAGTAACGGAAATGCGCGCGATGCTTACACCAACGGCCGCATACCGCTATAAGAGCCGATGCTTCGCCATGGGCAACTATCTAGGAGACGCAAGTGCCTGATACCACCATGCAAGGCTATCCTGCTTCTGCGCTGTTCGACGAAGAGGCGGGGGCGATCGATCCCCTGGTCTACTCCTACCAAGGTATCTACGAGCAGGAACTGGACCGCATCTTCGGGCGGTCGTGGCTTTTCATCGCTCACAAGAAACATATTCCCACGATCTACTGGCGGCTCGCGCGGCCTCAGTTTGAAGTTCGCCGAGTCGCTCGGCGAACTGGGTGCGCGCGTTGTGCTCTCGGCTCGAGAAATCGGCGAATTGCAAGAGGCGCAGGCGCATTTGAATTCGCTGGGCATCGAAGCGGATTTCATCGCAGCGGACGGTGCGGTCAAGATAGATATTCATCGCTTGGCCAACGAGACGCTCGCTAGATTGGGACACGTCGATATCCTCGTAAGCAATGCGGGTGCAGTGTGGAGTGCGCCGGCGGAAGATCATCCCTTCGACGCATCGGACAAGGTGATGGACCTCAGCATCCGAGGCCTCTTTCTGCTTACCCAGCAAATCGGCAAGTGATCGATGATCCCGCGCGGGTATGGCCGAATTGTCGACATCGCATCGATCGCTGGGCTCAGAGGTAATTCGCCCGACGCCATGAGCACGATTGCCTACAACGCGAGCAAGGAGGGGCGTCGTGAATTTCACTCGGGCGCTGGCGGGCGAGTGGGAACGGCGCGGGATTACCGTCAATGCGATCGCCCCGGGCTTTCTCCCTTCGAACATGACGCGCGGGTTGCTCAACAAGTTGGGCGCCGATAGCGTCGCCGCGGAAGTGTCGTTGCGCCGTATCGGCGACAGCGAAGATCTGAAGGGGGCGGTCGCATTGTTCGCATCGGATGCCGGCAAGCACATCACGGGGCAAATCCTTGCAGTAGATGGCGGCGCGACTGCCGTGCTCTAGTTTGACGATAGGAGATACAGATAATGAAGGCAATGCAAATCGCACGTACCGGTGGACCGGAGGTACTCACGTTAGTCGACCTCGAGGCGCCTCATCCTCGTGTTGGAGAACTACTGGTCAAGGTGGACGCCGCCGGCGTTAATTTTGCCGATACAGTCCGTCGCCGGGGTGCATTTTATCCCGCCCCAACACCCCTTCCGATCGTACTGGGAAGCGAGATATGTGGAACCGTCGTGTCGGTTGGCGATGGAGTGACCGGCTGGCAGCCGGGTTCGAGGCTTATCGGCCTGCTCGATCACGGCGGCTATGCCGAATACGTCATTGTCGAAGCGCGTAGTGCGATTCCGATTCCGGAAGATGCCGACTCATCCATTGCGGCGGCCATTTTCGTGCAAGGCATGACCGCGCTGCTGGTGCTTGACGACGTCGGCGGTCCCGTGACGGGCCGTAACGTGCTTGTCGAAGGTGCGGCCGGAGGCGTAGGCGGCTTGGCGGTGCAAATTGCGCGACTGCTCGGTGCCCGTCATGTCATCGGCGCGGTGAGTTCGCCGGACAAGGGCGAGCTCGCCCGTGAGCTAGGCGCGACCGGCACGGTCAACTATACGGAGTCGGGCTGGGAAGAGGCGGCGCGTGCCCTCACGAATAACGAAGGCTTCGATCTCATCCTCCATGTCCAAGGCGGCGAGGCACTCGCTCGCGAGCTCGCCCTTCTCAGGCCTTCGGGGCGCATCGTCGCGTACGGCGCGGCTTCCAACGAGCCGATGCTAGTGGATGCTGCCCACATGCTTGGGGGCAACCTCGGTGTCTGCGGCTTCTATCTGGGGGTGCACCTCGCTGACGCCGAGCGAATGAAACGGCAGTTCTCGCGCCTAATGGGATGGGTCGAGTCCGGGCAGATCACGGTGCCGATCGGCGGGTGCTTCCCTCTTGCCGAGGCGGCTCGCGCACATGCGCTACTTGAGTCTCGCCAATCGACGGGCAAGCTGATCTTGAAACCGTGATGCCAGATGGGGCAGCAAACTTGAGCTAAGTCGAGCAAACGCATACGCGCATTACGCTGAACATACTGCGTCGGAGGTTCGTAAAGCGCCCTCCGCTCAACAACCGAAGAGGAGGTGTACATGAGTATTTCATACAGTGGAGGGTGCGCCTGCAAGGCGATTCGCTACGAGTGCTCGGCCGAGCCGATTTTCTCATTGAACTGCCATTGCCGTGACTGTCAACGTGCAACCGGCAGTGCTTACGCCTCGGTGCGGATCGTGCCGGCTCCCGCGTTTCGGATCGTATCGGGCGAGCCTCGATATCACAGGGTGAAGAGTGATCTCGGTCACGACGTGGAGCGAGGCTTTTGCCCCGACTGCGGATCGCCCATCCTTGGAAAGATCGCGGAGAAGCCCGAGATTGTGCTGATTTTCTGCGGCAGTCTCGATGATCCTAGCCAGTACTCGCCCTCGATGGACTTCTACACCACCAGTGCTCAGCCGTGGGACTTCATGGATCCGGCGCTGACGAAATTTGCCAAAGGTCTGCCCAACTCATAACGCGTTGCTTAAATCCAAAGGAGACGAACGTGCTGCGACTGAAAACTGAACTGAACTTGCCGGACGTTTGCCTGACCGGTTTCGAAACGCCGCTGTCCGAGGAGGAGCGCGCCGTTCAGGAAACGCTTCATCGGTTTGCCAAGAAAGTCCTCCGCCCAACGGGCACGGCGCTGGACAAGATGACCGCGGAGCAGGCCATTGCCCCAGGATCGCCTTTTTACTCGGTCTTTACAGAGTTCGCGAAGCTCGGCGTAGATCCCGCGCTGTTCGCTTCGCTGCCCGCCGAGACGGCGTTGCGCATGGAATCGATGATCGCCGAGGAGCTCGGATGGGGCGACAGCGGGCTTGCCCTGTCGCTGGGGATCGCCAACTTCCCTATGCAACTGGCTGTTACGGCCGGCAAGCAGGAACTGGTCGAGCTGTGTGCCGGCCGCATCGGATGCTGGATTGGAACGCAGCCCGACCGGGGCAGTGACTTCCAGGTGTTCGACATCGAACGCGATTGGCCGCAAGGCACGCCGGGTAATCAAGGCAACCTGTGGGCGAAGGTGGGCGACGACGAGATCGTGATCAACGGACAAAGCTCGGCCTGGGTATCCAACGGCGCCGTTGCGCAAGTGGCGATCGCCTATATGGGCGCGGACTATGGCGATGGACGGCTTGACAAGAACGGCCTACCGTACGGTGTCGGGGTGATCATCCCTCTCGACCTCCCCGGGGTCTCGCGCGGCAAGCCGCTTGAAAAAATCGGCCTGCGCGCGCTTCCTCAAGGGGAAATCTATTTTGACAACGTTCGTGTTCCGAAACGTTTCGCCGTCGCGTTGAAAGACGAGTACTACGGCAATTTTGCTTCCGTGTGGTCTTACGCTGGAGCACACACGTCGCCGATATTCGTGGGCGTCGCCCGCGCGGCGTTCGAGTTGGCGCTGCAGTACTGCCATGAACGTAAGCAGGGCGGAAGGCTGCTGATCGATCATCAGCTGACCCGTTATCGTCTCGGCGACATGCTGCGCCGGATTGAACTGGCTCGCGCGACGGCTCGGCGCTCACTCGCGTTTGCACGCCTTTCGGAGCGGGTCCACCCCTATGTCACCGCAGCGAACAAGGTGACGGTAACCGAAGAGGCGATGAAAGTGGTCCACGAGGCGCTTCAGCTTTTCGGCGCGGTGGGCACGACACGCGAATATCCCATCGAGAAGCTGTTCCGCGACACCCGTCCCTCCCTTATCGGGGATGGCGAGAGCTACTCGGTGACCATGCGCCTTGGGCTTCTTTGTCAGCAGCTCTATGCGGAGGGTTGGAGCAATCCCTGATCCGTCGAAATGCCGCGTACAACTTCGCGAATTCCCCGATTCGCGGGGATGAAAACGAACGCGCCTATTTCTTCCTGCGCGCTTTCCGGCCCCGCCAGCGACGCGAAAGCCGCCCGAAGGCCAGGTAGGCGACGGGCGTGGCGGACAGGTGCGTCGGGGCAAACTACCCGAACTGTTGGAGTGAGTGTGATGGATCAGCCGATTCTTGATTTAAATGGCAAGGTGGCGTTGGTAACTGGTTCCGCACAAGGTCTTGGTGCGGAAATCGTGACTACTCTGGCGCGCCAAGGCGCAAGGGTAATCGTGTCGGATGTCCTCGAGGACTTGGGCCGAACGACTGCACGAGCTATTCAAGGGGCGCAATTCGTCAAACATGATGTAGTGAGCGAGCCTGACTGGCAGCGAGTTGTCCAATTCGCCGTTGAGACGCACGGTCGTCTGGACCTCGTAGTGAACAACGCCGGTATAGAAGCTTTTTCGCTTCTCGAGAATCTCACCGTTGAGCAATTCCAGCGCGTTCAGAAGGTGAATCTGGAAGGAACGTTCCTCGGCACAAAGTGGGCGATTCGAGTGATGAAACCAGGCGGTAGTAGCGGGCACGGCGGCAGCATCATAAATATCTCGTCACTGGCCGGTATCGTCGGTACGTTTGGTTTGAGTGCGTATTGTGCCGCTAAGGGCGGCGTTCGCCTCTTGACCAAAGCCGCGGCCATTGAATGTGCGCACCTTGGTTATGGTATTCGAGTTAATTCGATTCACCCGGCTGTCGTCGAAGGGGGGATGGGAAAATCCGTTGTCAAAAGCCTTGTGGACTCGGGATTGGCTCCGGACGAGCACGTAGCGGAATCCCTCCTGGCAAGCACTCATCCTATGGGATTCGGAAAGCCAAAGGATGTCGCGGATGCAGTTTGTTTCGTGGCTTCAAGCCACTGGATGAATGGGGCCGAGTTGGTTCTGGATGGCGGAGCCAGCGCTCAGTAAAGGGCAGCGCAGATGGCCGTGCATGGTGGTTCGGCCGCTACGGAAGAGCTTGCCTTGCTAGTTCAATGCGACGCGCATAGGTACCCCTTCGAGTACATCACTCGCAAGTGCGTATTGCGAGTGCCGGGAAGCCGGACAAGTGGCGGAAGCCCTGACGCATTTGATGATGGCTCCCGTCAATGCTAGTCCCGCCGACTAGAGTTGTGAGCGGAGGTGGCGTGGGAGGTCACTTCCGCTATAGTGCTCGGCCTATCTTGACGAAAATCGATCGATAGACCGCCCCATCTTGGCAAGAACCAAGCCTATTAGCGAGTGCTCGTACTTCTTGTCAATTCAGCGGCTTTTGCTCAACTTGTATGGCAAAATGAAGCGAGCAATCATGGCAGAATGATTTGCAAGCCATTGATTTTATTCATGTATGCCGCTCAACTTTATTGACAAACGATAGCCGGCCAGGCGTGCGTCACGCGTGCGTGTCGACCCAGAGGCGGCCCCAGCGGGACGCATAGGCGAGCGCGTGTTCTTCTTCGAAGAAGAAATCGATCGCGTCGAACGAAACGGAGCGCGGCGACGGCCCGCCGCCCGCCCGCTCGATCGTCAGGTTGGCTGCGAACAGCCCGTTCGGCAACCGGGCGGCGGCGGGAGCGACTTCGTAGCCCTTGTAGCGGATCGTACGGTTCATGGCGTGCGCGGAGAAAGTTCGGACTTTCAGCGTACGAAAACCCGCCGGCCGCGTGAACCAATCTTTCGGCCAATGCAAATCACGCGGCGGGCCGAATCGATATCGAGAGGGCATGCCGGGAAAGGGGATTCGACGCGAAGCGTCGCTGTGGTTCGTGCGTGGCGCGGTGCCGGCGCGCGCAGCACATCGCCGCGCGTCCGAAGACGCGCCGCCCGCGCACGGCGGACCTTGTCGGCCGGGCGCGGGCGGCGGAGTGAAGGGGATTACTGGTTGGCGACCTTCAGCACGGGGGCGAGCGCGTCGACCGATGCCGCGTGTGTGGTCGCGCGATGCGACGCGAATGCGAGCGCGAACTCGGCGGCTTGCGCGCCGACCGTCTCGAGCTGCGCGACGACCTTCGGATCCGAGCAGCTGTCGGCGCTTTCGAAACGCGTTTCGAGCGTGTTCACGGTCGCGCCGAACGGCGTCGGCCAGCCGCGCAGCGCATGGACGATCGAACGCAGAGACGTCAGCACGGTGCCGGCTGCCTGCCAGCCGTACGCGGTGACGATCAGGCCGACCGCGCGGCCGTCGAGATAGGGGCGATCGTCCGCGCGCAGTTCCTCGAGCGTGTCGAGTGCGTTCTTCACGAGGCCGGAGACGCCGCCGTGATAGCCGGGCGTCGCGATGATGATCGCGTCGGCCTGGCGCACGGCGTCGATCAGTTCGCGCTGCGCGTCGGTCAGCGTTTTGTGTTCGGGGGCGTAGTGCGGCAGCGTATGCAGGAACGGGCCGTCGAACAGGCGCGTGCGCGCGCCGGCGGCCTGCGCGCCGCGCAGCGCGAACGACAGCGCGCGTTCGGTCGACGACGCTGCTCGGGTGGTACCACCGATGCCGACGACGAACGGGCGGCGGTGTTGATCGAATGCAGTCAAGGGGCGCTCCTCGGGGATGGCTTGCCCGGCTAAGCACAGGCTTAAAACCAGATGGTAACGACCTCATCGCCACTCTGAAAACGACTTTTCGTTCTATCGATATGTCGCGCGGCGGGGACAATCGTGTGCGCGGCCGCGCAGATCGATAGCAGAAATGCTTGGTTGGGACGGTGCGCCGCGGTCGATAAGATGGGCCCGTCTCCTCCATGATGTCTCTACTGACATGGGTTGGCCCCGCCGCGCGGATGCAGGCGGGGCTTTTTTTCGTCCCGGTCAGGAAAAGGGGCGCGATGCCTGCGGCCGTTGCCGGTTATTCGAATACCGGCCGGAAGAAGCTGCGTTCGTAGCTGACGATGCAGCGCGTTTCCTCCGCGTAGCGGAACGCGGCCTGGCATGCCGGATCGTCCTTCGAGCGTTCGCGGTAGCGCTCGTACTCGGCGAGGCTCGGGAACGAGAACATCGCGAGCGCGATGTTGCTCGCACCTTCGGACGGCAGGAAATAGCCGTGATGCGTGCCGCCGAACTTTTCGACGAGCGGAATCCACATCTTGCCGTAGGCTTCGAACTGGTCGAGCTTGTACGGATCGATGACGTAGCGGAGGAAGCAGGTGACCATGTGCGCTCGCGGTGCGGTGACGGAACAGCGAGTCTGGATCGCGTCGCCGCAGGTGTCAACGGAGCGCGTGCGGGGCGTCGACGCCGTCGCGGGATTCGTTGCTTGCACGCACAACGATCGGCGTATTTTCATGCGTTCGCAACGACGCCGGCAGAGCGGTGGCACGCATCTTCGTTGCCGTTTTTCCTGCAAGTATTTCCCCGAACTTTTACGACATTTTTTCTTGCGAGGGCGGTCGGCGCGCTCATAGACTTCGGGCATCCCAACCACGGAGCACTGCGATGTCGATACCCTGGAACGCGATTGCCGAACGTCTCCCTGCCGCGCCGCCTTCCGTGTGCGCCGACCGGGTGGTCGTACGGCGTTTCGATCCGGCAGTCGACAGCTATGCGCAACTCACGCCGATGCTGCATCGCGCGTTCGCGCGGCTCGGCGCGATGGGGCTCAACTGCACGTGCGTCGATCAGGACGAGGGCGTCACGCGCCGCCGTGCGGAAGCGGGCGAGTGCTACGTCGCCGTATGCGGCGGGCGCGTCATCGGCACGGCCACGCTGTATGGGACCGATCCGTCTTCGGCCTGCTCGCTGTACCGGCACGAAGGCGTCGCGAGCGTGCGCCAGGTGGCCGTGGATCCCGATTGCCAGAGCCGCGGGATCGGCGCATTGCTGCTGTCGTTCGCCGAGCAGTGGGCCGCGTTGCGCGGCTATACGCTGCTCGCGCTGGATACGCCGCATCCCGCGTCGCATCTGCTGGCGTTCTACGGCGCGCAGGGTTTCGAGGTCGTCGACGTGATGCGCTTCGCCGGCAAGCGCTACGACAGCACGATCCTCTGCAAGCGGCCCGTCGTGTCCGTCGTGCACCGCGTGCCGCCGGCGTCGCGGCTGGCCGCGCGCGTGGCGGCCGTGCGGCGTCTGGCGCATGCGTTGCCGGCGCGCGTCGTGGCAGCGGCACGGCGCGACCTGCGCGTACGCCGTGGCGCGGGATGGGCGGCGCGACGCGCGGCCGGCGCCGCGAGCTGCCGTTCGTCACCTTGGCGGCCGCGCCAGCATGGGCGCTACACGTTCGGCTGAGCGCCGCGCACGGGCTCTTTTCCCCGGTTTTGCCGCGTAAACGTCGCGTGAGCGGAGTGTGGCGCTTCCGCTCGTATACGGCCCATGAGACCCCCCCGCCGCGTCGCGGCGAAACCGATGTTTACGCGCTTTTTATGCTTTGCCGCGATCTTCACGCGAACCTTCATAAGATGGTTCAAGTGGAAACGGATGCTGCGCGATCGTGCGCGCGATGGTGTCGGCCAGCGAAGAGCGAAGCCGAACGCCGTCACGACGGTTCGTCGCAGTGATGCGTTGCGGCCGTCGAAAGAAACAGGAGTGCCGAAACGCTGCATAAAGACACGCGGCAGGCGCGTCGCGTCACTCGTCGCGGTTGCGCGACTCGCCGCCGCCTTTCGCGAGACGCCAGGCAATCGTGCCGAGCACGCCGACCGCGACGACCAGCGCGCCCCACAGCACGTAGCGGCGCGTCGCGTCCGTATCGGCAGCCGCCGCCGGCGCGACCGCCGATATCGGCAGCGCCGCGCCGACGCGCGCGGGCCGGACTTCGGGCGCCATGCCGACCAGCAGCGCATCGCGGCTGACGGCCGAGGACACGAGCGCCGCATCGCCGACGCCGAGCGTAAACGGTGGCGTGCCGCGTGCGACGAAGGTCAGCGCGGCCGGATGCCAGCCGATCGCGACGGCCGGCTGGCCGGCGCCGAATCCGCCGTTGCGCATGTCGACGACGATCCGCCACGCACGATCCGTGTTCGCCGCGAACTCGAGCGGCGGATTGCGCTGCTCGCCGGCCTTGCCCTGCAGCCGGAACAGCACGCCGCCCGCGACGTCGCGCCACGGCGCCTGCGCGTCGGCGCGGCTTTGCAGCGTTGCGCGCGCGACGGTGTTCGGCTGCGGCAGGTCGATGCGCACGCGGTCGACCGGATACGCGCCGTCGGTGTCGAACAGATACTCGCCGGGTGCGCTGCCGGCCCGCACGCGCGCGGCGTCGCGCCATTGGCGCGGCACGGATGCGGTATCCGTCCCGCGCGCGTCGCGCGGATGGGTTTCGACGTCGATCGACGCGATCGCGGGCGCACCGTCGAGCCAGTCCAGCCGCAGATAGCGCGGCGCCGCACCTTCGAGTGCGATGCGTTCCTGCACGAGCATGTCGTCGCCGCGGCCGACCTTCAGCAACTGCGTGCTGCCGAGCGAGCGCCAGTTGCGCAGGTCGTCGCTGGCATCGACGGCGACACGCCCTTGGTAGCTGTCGTCGCCCACGTGCACGAGCAGCGCGTCGACGGCGCCGTTCGCACGCGACAGGTCGACGAGATCCGCGCCGCGCCTTGCCGGCGACGGCGTGGCGACGGCCGCGCGCAGCGAGCCGTCCGGGCCGACCGTCACGCCGAGCGGCGCGTTGCCGTTATCGGCGCGCACCGGCGGCAGCGGGAACCAGTGCACCGGCGTGCGCGACGGCGGCACGGCGGGCGCGGCCGACGCGGGTGCGTCGAGCGAATACGGAACCGGCTCGCCCGCGCCGTTGAAGATGCGCACGTCGCCGAGATCGTCGCGCCGGCTGGCCGCATACACGGGCTGCGGCACGGTGAGCTGGTAATACGCGGCGCTGCCGTCGAGGTCGAGCGAGAAGCGCTGCGCGACGCGGCCACCACCCGGTGTGCCGTCGGCGGCCGCGAACGACGCGAGCAGGCTCAGTCCGAGCAGGGCCGCGAGTCGTTTCATTGCGGGTCGTCCCGTTGGGCCGCGGCCTTCGGCGGCAGCGGCGAGAAATAGCCGATCAACAGCAGCAGCACGCCGATGCCGATGAACGACACGATGCGCTCGATGCCGGTCACGTGCGACAGGTCGAACAGGAACAGCTTGACGACCGTGAGCGCGAGCAGCGCGGCGCCGACGAACCACAGCGGGCGCAGCCCGCGGCGCGTGGCCCAGATCGTTGTCGCGAGCGCGCAGACCGTCCAGTACACGGACACCGACGCCTGCACGAGCGTCGATTCGGCCATCGCACCGAACTCGTACGGCACGCCGGCCCAGTGATGCAGCGTGCGCAGCATCAGCGCGTTGAACCACAGGAATACGGTTGCGATCGCAACATAGTCGATCGCGCGCGAATGCCACGTGATGCCGAGCGTCTTCAGGCGGTGCAGCCACGCGGCGAACGCGACGAAGACCAGGAACTGCGCGATGTCGAGCGGATTGAGCAGCGGCAGCCAGAAGAGCGGCGATGCGTCGCCGTCGCTTGTCGCGCTGGCAATGCTCCACAGCCACAGCAGCGCGGCGAGCGGCGCCGCGCCCCACACCTGGTAAGCGCGCGGGAACGCGGCGACGGGCCAGCGCAGGCGCGAGCCGGGGCCCGATACGAGCAGGAGCAGCGCACCGAAACCGTAGGCCCACGCGCTCCAGCTCCACGCGCCTTCGGGCACGAATGCGCGCAGGCGCCAGAAGCCTTCGAGCGACAGCAGCCCGCACAGGGTCCAGAACATCAGCGTATGCAGCGGCGCGATCACGCCTGCGACGTTGGCTTGGCCGATGCCGGGTGCCGCACCCTGCGCGGCATCGGCGCTTGCCGGTCCGCGCGACTGGCGCCACAGCAGCGCAAGACCCGCGCCGACGGCGACGGGCCACGCGAACGCGCCGAGGCCCGACAGCGGCGCTTCGTACGCATCGAACGCACGCAACGCGAGCAGCGCCAGCACCGGCGTCAGCGCGAGCGCGGGCCATTCGGCGAGCGGCCATGCCAGCCGGCGGCGCGCGACGTGCGCGAGCCACGCGGTGCCGGCCGCGAACAGCGCGGTTGCGTCGACGACGAAGCGGTCGGCATGCAGGTCGACGTGACGGCTCGCGTAGACGAGGATCTCGTGCAGCCCGCCGCTCACCCACCACAGCAGCCCCCATGCCGCGGCAGCGGCGCCGATCTCGGGCATCCACGCGTGCCATGCGCGCGCTTCGCCGCGCCCGTGCAGCCACCAGCCGGTGAACAGGCCGGCGAGCGCGATCAGCAGCATCGCGATATACGGGCCGTTGAGCACCGGCAGCGCGGTTGCGTCGGCCGGCCCGAGCAGGCTCGTGAAGAATGCGCCGGCAGCGGCGACCTGCATCAGCAGGCCGAAGCCGAACGGCAGCAGGCGCTTCTGGCGCACCGCGAGCCACACGACGGCCGCGCCTTCGATCGCCCAGGCGGCGCTCGTCGTCGGGCCCGAGAACGCGAGCGGCACGGCCAGCGTCGCGAAGATCGCCGCGAGCGCGAGCATCGCCTCGAACAGCAGCGCGAGGCGGCCGCGGCGCCGCGCGAGCCATGCGGCGACCGCGACGTAGAACGCCGACAGCGCGACGGCGCTCCACGCGAGCCCGAACGGCATGCCCTTCACGAGCGACGCCTGCAGCGCGGTCGCGACGATCGGCGTGCCGAACACGAGCGTGCCGTCCACGTAGTGCCGCAGCGCGAGTTCGCGTTTCACCGCATACAGCAGCGCGATGCCGACATACATCAGGAAGAACAGGATCAGGAACGGCTCGGTGCTCGCGAACAGCGCGGGGCGGTAGGCCGTCACGCCCCACGCCGAACCGATCGTGAACGTGAACACGAAGCCGAGCAGGTTCAGCGGGCGCCATGCCTTGAACCACGCGATCGCGAAGATGCCCGCGTTCAGCAGCGCGTAGTAGCTGAACAGCGCGACATGGTTGCCCTGGCCGGTCGACAGCAGCACCGGCGCGAGAAAGCCGCCCGCGCTGCCCATGAACGCGAGCGGCAGCGCGTTCTGCCTGACCGCGAGGAACGCGCTCAGCGCGCAGACCGCGACCATCAGCGGAAACGCGGCGCCGACGGGCAGCAGCGCATAAAGCTTGGTCGCGGCGAAGATCGTCAGGTACAGGATGCCGATGCCGCCGCCTTGCAGCACGAGGCCGTACGCGGCGCGGCGCCCGCGCACGCGCCAGCCGATCGCGAGCAGCGCGGCCGCGGCGAGCGCGGTGCCCGCGAGGCGGAATTCGATCGGCAGCATGTTGTTGTCGGCCGCGTACTTGAGCAGGAACGCGACGCCGAAGAACAGCACGACGATCCCGACGCGCACGACGGTATTGCCGCCGAGCAGCCAGTCGCGCGCGGCGCTGAACGCACGTTCGGCGATGCCGGGTTCGCGCGGTGCGGGCGGGGTGGGGCGGACGGGTGTTGCGGGGGCGTTCGCCGTTGCGTGGGTGGCGGCAGGAACGGGGGCGGGCGCTGCGGTTGTCGGTGCCGCGGCCGGCACCTGCACCGATGTGGATGCCGGCGTGCCCGCGCGCGCGGCGGCTGCGATTGCGGGTTGCACAGGCGGTGGCGTTGCCGAACCAGCGGGTGAGAGCGGAACGGACGAGGCACCGGCCGCACCGGCCTTCGCGCCGGCGAGCTGGCCGCGCAGCGAATCGAGTTCGCGCGTGAGCGTTTCGACGGTCGCTTCGAGGCGCGCAACACGCTCGACGAGCGGCGCGGGCGTGGGCGGCGGCGTCGCGGGCATCGCGAACGCGTCGGGCGCGGCGCCGTCGTTCCTGGGTTTGTGTTGCCGCAGCGCGTGACCGATGCAGAATCCGACGACGGCGCCGAGCAGCGAGCCGTTCGCGACCGAGAAATCCCCGATCAATGCGGCGATGCCGCCTATGATGAAGCCGATTACGGCGAATGCCCAGTTCAACGCCTTACTCCCTCTCTCGTATCGTTATCGTCCTTCGCTCGCGGTTCGCACCGGATCGAGGCGGGTTTCAGCACGGCCGGCAGGCGAATCGGCATGCGCGCGCCGTTGGCGGATCGTCGTGCGCAAGGCGCGCGGCAACAGCGCGATCGGCGTGTTTGCCGGCAATGTATCACAGCGGGCATGCGGGATTTTCTGGGTTGCGGAGAGGCCCCGATGCGTGCCTGATCGTCGTTAACGACGATCGCTCGGCACGGTTTTTTCTGTGCGGTCATGCTTTTTGCGGGGGGCCGGCAGGCACGGCGAGACGGCTGCCGGGATGCATTGATCTGACGACAGTCGCGACGCCGGCTGATCGGACGTGAAATTGTCGCAAAACGACGCGCGCCCGATGCGGATTGGCGCGAAAAAACATGCGATTCGCGCCGCGCTGCTGCGCACAAGTCCCGCGTGCGATGCCCGTCGTTGTTGGGTGTGCGCGTATTGCGCTGCCGCAATCGGGGGCCGCCGCGTGCAGCGGCCCGCCTGGCGGGGCTGGAGGCCGTGTCGTATTTGCGCAAGCGTTTGTCGTAATTCGTCGGCAGGCCGGGGTTTTTTCTAGCAACTATGTAGGCACGCTATGACTCGCGTGAGTCCCCGCTACACGAGGAGAAGGTTTCGATGGATGCCCCCAAGGTCGTAGTCGAAGGTCTGTGCAAGGTGTTTGGAAACAACCCGAAGCAGGCGCTCGACATGCTCGCCGCCGGCGCGACGAAGGACGAAGTGCTCAAGCGCACCGGTCAGGTCGTCGGCGTACACAACGTCTCCTTCGATGTGCAGGAAGGCGAAATTTTCGTGCTGATGGGCCTGTCCGGCTCCGGCAAATCCACGCTGATCCGCCTCGTGAACCGGCTTGTCGATCCGAGCGCCGGCAAGGTGCTGATCGACGGGCTCGACGTCGCGTCGGCACGCCGCTCGGCGCTCACCGCGCTGCGCCGCAAGGACATGAGCATGGTGTTCCAGTCGTTCGCGCTGATGCCGCAACGCACCGTGGTGTCGAACGCCGCGTTCGGCCTCGAGGTCGCGGGCGTCGGCAAGAAGGAACGCGAGCGCCGTGCGATGGAAGTGCTCGAGCAGGTCGGCCTCGCGCCGTTCTCGCACAAGCTGCCGTCCGAGCTGTCGGGCGGGATGCAGCAGCGTGTCGGCCTCGCACGCGCGCTGGCCGTGAACCCGTCGCTGATGATCATGGACGAGGCGTTCTCCGCGCTCGATCCGCTCAAGCGCAGGGAAATGCAGGACGTGCTGCTGCAGCTCCAGAAGGAGCAGCGCCGCACGATCATGTTCGTGTCGCACGATCTCGAGGAAGCGCTGCGCATCGGCAGCCGCATCGCGATCATGGAAGGCGGCCGGCTCGTGCAGGTCGGCACGCCGCAGGACATCATCGCGAACCCGGCCGACGACTACGTGCGCGCGTTCTTCGACGGCATCGACACGAGCCGCTACCTGACCGCCGGCGACCTGATGCAGACGGGTGTCGTGCCGACCATGTCGAAGTGCGATGCCGCGAACGTCGCGGCGGCGTTGAACGGCCACGACGAATACGCGTTCGTGCTCGACGCCCAACGCAAGATCCGCGGCTTCGTCACGCGCGACGCGATCGGCGATGCGTCGCCGTCCGTCCGTCCGATCGAAAGCATTCGCCGCGACGCGACGCTCGATCACGTTGTCGCCCGCGTGGTGGCGAGCCCGAACGCACTGCCCGTCGTCGACGACGACGGCTGCTACTGCGGCTCGGTCGACCGCGCACTCATCCTGAAAGCCATCACGCGTTCGCGAGGTTCCCATGTCTGAAATGATTCCGCTCGGTACCTGGGTCGACCAGTCCGTTCACTACCTGCTCGACCATGACGCCAAGACATTCGACGCGATCGGCCAGGCGATCGAGGGCCTCGCGGCGCTCGTCGAACACGGCCTGCAAGCGATCCCGATGTGGCTGATGATGGCGATCTTCATCGGCGTCGGGCTATGGCGGGTGGGCTGGCGCTTCGCGCTGTTCACGACCGCGTCGCTGCTGCTGATCTTCGCGACGGGCTTCTGGGACCAGACGGTCATCACGCTAGGCCTCACGCTGTCGTCGACGATCATCAGCCTCGTGCTCGGTATCCCGCTCGGCATCTGGGCCGCGAAGAGCAAGTGGGTCGCCGCGATCGTGCGTCCGATTCTCGACCTGATGCAGACGATGCCCGCATTCGTCTACCTGATTCCGGCCGCGATGCTGTTCGGTCTCGGCCGCGTGCCGGGGATCCTGTCGACGGTGATCTTCGCGATGCCGCCCGCCGTGCGCCTGACGAGCCTCGGCATCCGCCACGTGAACCGCGAGATCGTCGAAGCCGGCCAGGCATTCGGCTGCACGCCGTGGCAACTGCTGTACAAGGTGCAGTTCCCGAATGCGCTGCCGTCGATCATGCAGGGCGTGAACCAGACGATCATGATGGCGCTGTCGATGGTGATCATCGCGTCGATGGTCGGCGCGGGCGGTCTCGGCAACGACGTGCTCGCGAGTATCCAGCGCCTCGACATCGGCCTCGGTTTCGAAAGCGGTCTGTCGGTCGTGCTGCTCGCGATCATTCTCGACCGCATCACCGAAAGCTTCGGCCGTGCACCCGGCGCCGTGAAATCGCCGCTGTTCTCGGGCCTCAAGCAGCTTTTTCGCGCGAAGGCCACACCCGCGCAAGCCTGACTGACCGGCGGCCGGCCCGTCTTCCGGCCGCCTTCCCTGATTCGATAACCGCTTCCGCGGCGTTTGCCGCGGGGCTGGCCGCTTGTAACCTGTTCGCCAGGAGTCCGATGTGACGTCCGCCGCCGCTGTCGCGCCCGCCGCCTGCGTTTCACCGGTTTCGTCCCTCGCCCATTTCGGCTTCCTGACGCTGCCGAACTTTTCGATGATCGCGTTTTCGAGCGCGGTCGAAGTGCTTCGGATGGCGAACTACGTCGGGCGCGCCGATCATTACAAGTGGTCGATCTACTCGCTCGACGGTTTCCCCGCGCATGCCAGCAACGGCATTGCGGTACGGCCCACGCAGGCGCTCGACTACACGAACCTGCCCGACGTGATGATCGTGTGCGGCGGCATCCGCATTCGCGACGTGGTCGACGAGGGCGCGCGCGATACGCTCGCGGCGCTCGCCGAACGCGGGCTGCCGCTCGGCGGCATCTGCACGGGCGCGTATGCGCTGATGTCGAGCGGGCTGCTCGACGGCTATCGCTGCACCGTGCACTGGGAGAACCTGTCCGCGCTGCATTCCGAGTTTCCGCAGGTCGGCTTCGCCGACGAGCTGTTCGTCGTCGACCGCGACCGGCTGACCTGCACGGGCGGCACCGCGCCGCTCGACCTGATGCTGAACCTCGTCGGCATGCGGTTCGGCCAGCAGCTTGCCGCGCAGGTGTCGGAGCAGTTCATCCTGGAGCGCATCCGCAGCTCGACCGACACGCAGCCGATTCCCGTCGATGCGCGCGTCGGCTTCTCGCGTGCGGAGCTGATCGAGGTCGTGCGGCTGATGGAGGCGAACATCGAGGAGCCGCTGTCGCTCGAGGAGCTCGCGCGCCTCGTGCGATTGTCGCAGCGGCACCTGCAGCGCATGTTCAAGGTGTACCTGAACGTGTCGCCGACCCATTATTACCTGACGCTGCGCCTGAAACGCGCACGCGACCTGCTGCGCACGACCGACGCGTCGATCGCGCGCGTGACGACGGTCTGCGGTTTTCATTCGCCGTGTCATTTCAGCAAGGCGTACCGCGCGCAGTTCGGCCATGCGCCGAGCTACGAGCGCAGGTTGCCGGGGCGCTGACGGTTTGTACGATCCGCGACGCCGCCGGGATCGCGGTGCGCGGCTTCAATAAACGATCCCGCATTCATGCAAACGACATCACTTTGAGGAGAAGAAAGATGAAGCGCCTATTGATCGCAGCGGTGTGCGGGATCGGGATAACCGCGCCGATGTCGGCCGTTTATGCAGCCGATCCGCCCGTGTGCAAGAACGTGCGCTTCGCGGACGTCGGCTGGTCCGACATCGCGGCGACCACGGGCCTCGCATCGACGATGCTGCAAGGGCTCGGCTACAGCCCGACGAAGACGATCGCATCGGTGCCGATCACGTTTGCCGGGATCAAGAGCAAGCAGATCGACGTGTTCCTCGGCTACTGGTCGCCGACGATGGACCCGATCATCCAGCCGTTCACGAAGGCCGGCACGATCAAGGTGCTCTCGACGCCGAACCTGACCGGTGCGAAATACACGCTCGCGGTGCCCGACTACGTGTACCAGGGCGGCCTGAAGTCGTTCGCGGACATCCAGAAGTACGCGGACAAGCTGAACGGCAAGATCTACGGGATCGAGCCGGGCAATGACGGCAACCTGCTGATCAAGAAGATGATCGACGGCAACCAGTTCGGCCTCGGCAAGTTCAAGATGGTCGAGTCGAGCGAGGCGGGGATGCTGGTCGAGGTCAACCGCGCGATCCGCGACAAGCAGTGGATCGTGTTCCTCGGCTGGGAACCGCATCCGATGAACGTGCAGATGAAGATCGACTACCTGAGCGGCGGCGACGACGTGTTCGGCCCGAACTACGGCGAGGCGAAGGTGCTGACGGCAACGCCGCCCGACTACGCGCAGCGCTGCCCGAACGTCGCGAAGTTCGTGTCGAACCTGCAGTTCACGACGACGATCGAGAACCACGTGATGATGCCGATCATGAACAAGGAAGACCCGAACAAGGCGGCGGCCGCGTGGTTGAAGGCGAACCCGCAGGCGCTCGACAAGTGGCTCGCGGGCGTGACGACGCTCGACGGGAAGCCGGGGCTGCCGGCGGTGAAGGCTTATCTCGGCGTGCATTGAGCGGAGTTTTCAGGTCTTTGCCACTTTTGTTTGAGGTTTGACGGTGGTCGTACGCCCCCGAACGACAGGGTAGATACCCGGTGTTCGGGGGCGATCTTCAGGCTTGTCCGGCGAGTGTCAGCGCATTTCCCGCAGTTGGCCGAATACTGGATTATCGTGATAGCTGACTGCCTGAGATCGACTCGGGCGGTGTCCCGGGTGACCGATAAAAAATTGAGATAAAGAAATATAATAAAAATTAGTTATACGAATTTCGAATTCGTATGATTGAAAGTCCCTTTCGGATCGCGCATTTTGGTGTGTGTCATTCGCACCAATCTCACGAAGGGGAGTCAGGATGCCGCACCAGAAAAAATCACCCACCCATTTGTTTGCCACCAGCGGCTGGTTTACCGCGCGGGGCGGGTGGAACGCCCGGACCAGCAGCGGGCCGACGATTGTCGGGCCAGCGGTCGCTTGCGCGAGCAACGTCGTTGCTTACGAGGATGGCGGTGAGGCTGCTATTGCGGACGCAGCCTGGATCGTCGGTGACTTTAACCTGGCCGATTACGGCGATTTCAAACGGCTCGTGTCTGTCGGCAGCGAACTCGATAACGGTGATGTCATCACCGGCATCCCGGAGCGAGAAAGGCTGGCGTCGGGTAGCTGGCTCAGGGTGGTGAAGCAACCGGGCGCTGTGCGTCGAGGCGAGGTCGCATGATCCGCTACTTTCTCGCACAAGGGGATAGCGGTGGCAGCGCGACGATCATCGAAGGGCTGCCGAATGTCACCTGTTCCAATCCGCCGCCGCGAGTGCATATCGCGATGCTCTATATGAAGACCTATTGTGCCGCTTGCGAGCAGGAAGGGTATGTCGCGCCGGAAGGTCCACGTTTGCCTGGCACAGCGCCCAATGGTCAGCCGTGGGCGCTGAGCGGCGATATCAATGTTTGCGGGTGCAATCCATCGCCGGTCTTTTATGCCGAGCGGGGGATGCGCATGATCGTCAGCGATCAGCCGGCCGGAGCCCCGGTGAGGCTGGGCCGAAATCATGCTCATTCGACCTCGGCAACCAACGACGAACATGACGAACAGTATGTTTTGTGCGATGAGAAAAGTGGCCAGCCGCTTGCGCATGTCCGATACCGCATACAAACAACATCAGGTCGAATCTTCAGCGGTGTCACGGATTTCGAAGGGAACACTCAGCGTGTAATGACACGTCGTGCCGAAAAACTTAGGCTTGAGGTGGTGGAGAACAATAACGATGCCTTGTAACGAATATGTTTGCGTCCACGATTCGGCAGTGACGAACACTACGCAGGGTTCGAAGCTGAAAGTTCTACTGACGCTCAACGGACCACCCATCTGCCCGACCATGAGCGACGCAGAGTTTAGAAGCCTGGTGATGCAACTTCGCGATGAAGGAGCGGACCTTGTGGAGGAGCGACTCAAAAGACTGGCAGAGTGGTCGCAGAACGAACGTACGCGAGTCTGGACGTGGTTCGGCGCGAATGACGACGGGATTCGTCTCAGCCTTATCACCGGACTGACTGCTACTCTGGCAGTCATGCGATCACTAGGCCCTGCGAATTTTATGAGGGCTCATCCTGATCTGGATCGATCTCTTGGATGCTTGCCTACCAACAAGAGTGTCGGGACTGTCGCGCACGTCTGTGGTCCCGACACGGCAACGCATACGATAAGCATCCACGAGGAATTCTGTACGATTCGTGATCGAAGTCGGGCGGCCACCTCGAAGTTGTCGACGATCATCCACGAGTGCACTCATTTCAAGGATACGTTTGGAGCGGGCGATCCAAAATATGGCATCACGCGATTTCTCCCGAAGTGGGGGCAAGATAATCCGAAGATGGCAATTAAAAATGCGGACAGTATTGCGGCATATGTTGTATGGCTTGATTAAAGGTGTGATTTTTCTGTGGGTGTCCACAAATTCGTATGCTTGTGATGGATCCGAGAATTTGCCGGGGCAGAATTATGACCTTATGTTTGAGAATAATTCTGTATCGGTGAGCGCGGAGCAGGCGGAGAAGCTGAGAGGCTGGGTATCGGATATGTTGTCAAGATTTCCGCTTCGTGAAGGCGTAGCCGTGAGCGGCGTAGCGGAGTCCACGGAAACCGATCCTGAAGAATTGTCTGCCAGGCGTGCCGAGGCCACTCATCGTCTGTTACGGCATTTCGGGTTAGAACAGGAGCGCTATGCTATTCATAGTTATGTCTATAAGCGTATGAGTATTCAAGACAGTGAAAATGCGAAGCGGGCTGAGATAACGTTGCTTCCTGGCTGCCCCGGAAATTGTTGTGCCGATATGTAAGGCGCCTCGTGAAGTGAGGCGGCGTCAGGGCATACTCCCGCCGCCGTCTTGCAATGATAGACGTCCGATTCACGATCCCTTCGTCGCCGCCGGCACGTCGAACACGCGATCGAACGCCCACTGGAACACGAACGCGTAGCAGAAGAAGAACGCGAACAGCCCGATATCGACGACGAACGCGTCGAACCACGAGATGTCGAGCCACCACGACACGACGGGTACGAGCATGAAGATCAGCCCGCCTTCGAATCCCGTGGCGTGCAGGATCCGCCGCCCGAGCGTGCGTGCCGGCTGCCGGCGCGACGCTTCCCAGCGCTCGAACAGCGCGTTGAAGATCATGTTCCACAGCAGCGCGATCGCCGACATCGTCGCCGACAGCGCGCCCGAATAGACGAGATCCTGCTTGAAGATCGCCGCGATCGCGGGCGAGATGCAGGAGATGGCGATCGTTTCGTAGAGCACCGCCTGCGTGATCCTGCGCGGTAGGCCTTGCACGTTGTTTCTCCGGTTCGACGGCAACCGCCGCGGCACCGTGCCGCGACGTCCCGCAAGGCTATTCGCGTTGCGCACCTGCTTCAATTCACCTAATCTCACCCCGATTGAATCGAATTCAACCCGGCCGCATCCGGCCCGCGAGGCCCCGTGTTCTCGAAAATTCCCCTGACCGCATTGCGTGTATTCGAGTCGTCGGCGCGGCTCGGCACGTTCAAGGCCGCGGCGGACGAACTGTCCGTGACGCCGGCCGCCGTGTCGCACCAGATCAAGTCGCTCGAAAGCCGGCTCGGCGTGCTGCTGTTCGAGCGCGGCGCGAGCGGCGTGCGGCTCACGGCGGAGGGCGAGCGGCTGTTTCGTGCGAGTCACGATGCATTGCTAGCGCTGAGCCGCGGGCTCGATGCGGTACGGCCCGAAGCGGCCGACGAGCGCACGCTCGTGCTGACCACCACGCCCGCATTTGCCGCGATGTGGCTGATTCCGCGCCTCGGCCGGTTCCGTCGCGTCGATCCGCAATTGAACATCAAGGTCGAAACCGGCAACGCGCTCGCCGATCTCGAACGCGACGCGCGGATCGATCTCGCGATTCGCGCGACGTCGCGCACGTTCCCGGCGCTGCACGAGATCGCGCTGATCGACGAGTATTTCGGCGCGTATGCGGCTGCCGGGTTCGATGCGCATCGTTCGGACGAGCGTCTCGATTTGATCGAGACCGTGTGGGATACGCCGCTGCCGGTGTCGATCGACTGGGTGTCGTGGTGTCGCGCTGCCAATCGCGAGGCGTGGCTCGAACGCGCGGTGTTCCGGCATTACGACGACGAGCAGTACGCGTTGCAGGCCGTGTTGCATGGTCAGGGCGTCGCGTTGTTGAGTTCGGTGCTGGTCGCCGAGCACGTCGAGCGCGGTGCTTTGATGCCGATCGAGCCGTCGGTGCGGCTCGACGGTGCACGCTTCGTCGCGCTGTGTCGCCCCGGGCGGGAACGCGAACCGCAGGTCAGGCGGTTCCTCGACTGGCTCGAAGCGGAAATCGCGCACACGCGTGCGGCGGTGGCGCGGATGGCGCCGGGCGACCGCCGCGCCGATGAGCCTGTCGACGCGCGATCCGGCGAGTGACCGCGAACCCGCGAGTGTCGGGCTCCGGTTGCCCGCCTTACGCCGTCACCCGAACCTGACGCAATACACCGGCGGCAAATGTGCCGACACCATCTGCCAGTTTTCACCGCCGTCGCCGGACGTCCATAACCCGCCGGTCGTCGACGCCATCGCGAGGCGCGTGCCGGAATCGTCCACCGCGAGCCCGTGCCGGTACACGAGGTCGTACGCGGGCGCGGCCGGCAATCCGTTCGACAGACTCTCGAAACTGCGGCCGCCGTCGCGCGTACGCGTGACGACGAACCGGCCGTTCACCGGAATCCGGCAGGCATCCTTCACGGCCGGCACGAACCACGCCGTGTCCGGTTCGTCCGGATGCGCGGCGACCGCGAAGCCGAAGCTCGAAGGCTGCGCCTCGATCCGCCGCCAGTGCTCGCCGCCGTCGGTCGAGCGGAAGATCGCGCAGTGATGCTGCGTCCACAGCACGTCCGGGTTGGCCGCGCACTGCACGACGCGGTGCGGATCCTGCACGTTGGGCTCGCCGCGCCGTTCGGGCGGCATGTAGTCGGCTTCCATGCCGTCGGCGGTCACGCGCCAGGTCGCGCCGCCGTCGGCGGTCTGCCAGACGCCGCCGCACGAGATGCCGACCGTCACGTGCCGGCTGTCGCGCGGATCGACCATCACCGAATGGATGCCCGGCGCGTCGTACCCGCCGCCGCCCCACTCGGCGCGTTCAGGGCGATCCCACAGTGGGCGGTTGAGCACCCACGAGTCGCCGTAATCGTCGGAGCGGAACAGCCCGCCGGGTATCGTGCCGGCCCACAGTGCGCCCGGCTCGTCGGCGCCGCCGGCTTCGAGCGACCAGATCTGCTGAAGCGTCCAGGGCGGCTGTGGCGGGCTGGGGGGCTCGTCGTCAGCGTCGACCGTGCCTGCACGTGCGACGGCGCCGGCGGGCGGTTCGTCGGCAGGCTGCGGCGGATAAACGGGGACTGCGCATTCTTCCCAGTCGGTGGCGCCCGCTCGCCTGCGATGCAGCTTCACGCCGAAATGGCCGAGGTTGAGCGCGGCGTACAGCGTTCCGTCGCGCGGGTCGGCGAGTGCCATGCTGACCGGTTCGCCGACGAAATGCGGTTCGCCGAGCGTCCAGCCGCCGTTCTTGTCGGAATGAAGAACGAACAGGCCCTTGCGGGTGGCGACGAGCAATCGGTCATTCATGTCGAGTGTCTCCTGTCGACCCGTGTCGGCGCTTCAGCGCTTGTCCCGGGTTCCATACATGTTCGCTGGCGGGTACGACCCTCAGCCGCCCGACAACGCCTGCACGACATATACGTGGCTCGCGTCGCCGAGCGCATCCGACAGATGTTCGCGGTCGCGTATCGGCCGGCCGTCGATAAACACGGCGAGATGCTTTCGCAGCGCGCCCTGGTCGTCGACGATGTAGCCGCGCAGTCGCGGCTGCTCGCTGAAGACGGCTTCGAACGCTTCGCCGACCGAACGCGCATCGACGTCGCGCTCGGGCGTTTCGATATGCCGCTGAATCGACGCGGCGAAGAAGAGATGAGCCATGGCGGGTAACCGGAAGCGAGCCGTGCGGGGCGTGGGCGGCATCGTCGATTCTGTAGTGTAGGCGATCCGTTTCGTGGTTTGCGGCATTGCGGTGCAGCAGACGGCGGTGCGTATCGGTACGTGTCGGTACGTCTGCGCTTACGCGTACTTGTCGCCGACCGTGCTGCGGATCGGATGCGTATCGTAGACGATGATCATGCGCTCGATGCGCGCGTCGTCGTCGAATTCGAACACGTCGACGCACTCGAATTGCACCGTGGAGCCGTCCTTCAGCGCCCAGTCGTAGACGAAATAGCCGGTGGCCCGACGTGCGCCGGTCGCGCTGACGCAGATGTCGATCGGCGTGATGCGGCTCTGTCCGGATGCCGCCGCGACCTTGTCGAAGAAGGGCCGCGGTGCCATCCAGCCGAGAAACGGCGAGAATATCCGCGCATCGGGCGTGAACAGCGCACAGATCGCGGCGACGTCGCCGCGTTCGAGCGTTTTCAGGTAGGTATCGACCTGCCGCGTGTATAGTGCGTCGGACGACGAGACCATGGTATTTCTCCGCTGATTGTCGAGAGCTATCCGCGACCGCGAGTGCGATCGGCTCAACCACGATAGCGATGCAGCGATGACCGAACAAACGAAAAATCCGCAACCCGGGTATGCAGCCCGCGCATATCCGCTGGCGGACCTCACGCGTGCGCTGCCGCCGCTGACCGCGTTCCAGGCCTTTGTCGCCGCTGCCGAACTCGGCAGCTTCAACCGGGCAGCCGAGCATTTGTGCCGGACCCAGGGCGCCGTGAGCCGGCAGGTGCAGCAACTGGAAGCGCACTACCGATGTGCGTTGTTCGTGCGACGTCCGTCGGGGTTGACGCTGACCACGGAGGGCGGCGCGTTGCTCACGGTAGCCGTCGACGTACTCACGCAGCTCGCGCGGCACGCGCATGCCCATGTGCACGGCATGTCGACCCTCACGGTGCGGTTGCCTTCCACGTTCGCGATCCGCTGGCTGTTGCCGCGGCTTTCGGCGCTCAATCATGCGTTGCCGCGGACCGAGCTGCGTATTCACACGTCGGCGGACGACATGCCCGATTTCGCCGACGCCGATTTCGATGCAATCGTCGTGCGCGGCACCGGAAGCTGGGCGGGAATGGCGGCGATTCCGCTGTTCGACGAGTGCCTCACGCCGATGTGCACGCGCGAGACCGGAGCATCGCTGAAGTCGATCGCCGATCTCGCGCATGTGACGCTGCTGCATCCCGCGCGCAATCGCGACGAATGGCGATGCTGGCTGGATGCCGTCGGCGCGACGCGGATCGACCCGGGCACGGGCCTCGTATTCGATACGCTCGAACTGACATTGACGGCGGCTGCCCAGGGGCACGGCGTCGCGATCGGCGATCCGCGCATGGCGGCCGATCGGCTGGAAGCAGGAACGCTGGTCGCACCGTTTCCCCATGTGGTGCGCAACGGTCTCGGCTATTACCTCGTCTATCCGGTGCAGCGCGCCGCGCAACCCGCGATTCAAGCGCTCGCAGAGGTTCTGACGCGTCTCGCGCGCGACGGTTGATTGCGATCGAACGGTTCGCTAAACCGGAATCGACCGCCCCCGCACGCGAATCCCGAGCCGTACGACGCCGATCACCGCATTCGACAGCCACGTGAGCAAGCGCGGCATCCCGCGCCGGCGGATATCGAGCAGCAGCACGATCCGCACTTCATCGCTGTCGTTCCACGCCTCGTGCATGAACGTGTCGTCCCACAGCAGGAAGCGGCCTTCGTCGAGCCGGTATTCGCATCCATCCACTTTCAGCACGGCGGCCGGCGTGCCGTCCGCGCGCTTCGGCATCGACAGCACGAGATAGCCGCGCAGGATGCCGCGAAACGGCCCGCGATGCGGCGGAATGTGCTTGCCCGGCGCGAGGAACGACAGCGATGCGGACAGTACGTCCGGCGACGCCGCGACGATCGACGCGACGGTCGGGCAGCGCGACAGGTTGCGCGGGAACGGTTGGCCGTACGCCTGCATGATGAACATCCGCCAGTCGCGCGCATCGTTGGCCGAGATGTCGTACTGCTCGCGCATGATTTCGTGGAAGCGCGGGATACGCGGCATGTCGCGGGCCACGGCGAGCGCTTCCGCGCGGATCGCAGGCCACGCGCGCACGAAACGCTCGGCGTCCGGGAACGCGGCCGTATCGAGCACCGCGCCGCCGTCGATATGGCGGTCGTACAGCGTGCGGAGCAGGCCGGCTGCATAGTCGTAAGCGACGGACATGGTCGATCGATGGGCGATCCGTATGAAGTGGCGTCAGTCTGCCCGAAGCGCGACGGGCGCTGCGTTACGTCAGGTTACGCCGTCTGACGAAAGAATGACAGTTCGATGACGGGCCGACGCAAGCGGCGCGAGCCACGGCGCGCGGGAATAAACGAACCCCCTCCGTCGTCATACGGGTGTAGCACATCGTCTCGTTGACTTCAGAAGGAGCGGAACATGAACAAGCATTGGCTGGTGGCCGCCACGGTGGTGGCGATGTCTGTCGCGGGTATCGCGACGCAAGCGTCGGCACAGGAACTCACTCGAGCGCAGGTCAGGCAGGAACTGATCGACGCCGAAAACAACGGGCTGCGCTTCGTGACCGATACGTCGTATCCGGACGTGAGCCCGCTCTTCCAGCGGCAGGTCGAACAGATGCCGCAGCGTCAGTCCAGCACGGCGGTCGGCAGCGATCCGGCCGTTTCATCGGAAGCCGGCAAACCGGCGGCGATGTCGCCGCGCCAACGTCCGGCCGCATGCGTCGGCCCCGCGAGCTTCTGCGCGATCTATTTCGGAAGCTGACAAACCGGCCTGCATCCGCAGGTTCGGCATTCACAACGGTTGATCGATACGGAACATTGAAGGAGTTGATGATGAAGACATATATCGGAGTACTGACAATGATCGGAATGATCGCCGGTCAGTCGGCATTCGCGCAATCGGCTGCACCGTTGACGCGCGCGCAGGTTCGCGACGAGCTGATGCGTCTGGAAGCGGCCGGGTATGACCCGGCGAAGGGAGACGACGGCGAGTATCCGGCGGACATCCAGGCCGCGGAAGCGAAGCTCGCCGAGCAGGATCGGGCCCGGCAGGCGGCCGCCGCCCTGCATGCGCCGGCCCCCGGTATGCCTGCTCAAACCAGCAACTAGGTGTCGATATGTACGTGTGTGGCTTCTGGCCGTCGTGTTCGCGGTACGGCAATCCGCGCGCCCTTCGCGCCGCTCGACGTGGCCGAAGGGCGCCGGCTGCCATGCCGCTCATCGCACGCCGCTTCGCGCGGCGTCGCGATCATCTCGTCAACCGATCCCGATGAGCGGGCAGGTTTATCGGACGATGAACGGGAATGCAGACGATATCGAGAACCGGAACAATCCGGTTCATGCCGGCGATGATGGCCTGAAACAAGGGGAGGCTATCACCACGGCATCATGCGCTGCACGACCTGATCGCGCAGCACGAAGCGGTGCGCCAGCGCGGCTGCCACGTGCAGGCAAATGCCGGCAAACAGTACCCATGCGAGGATGCCGTGCACGTCGCCCATCGCGTGACCGAATCCGGAGCCGGCCGCCGACAGCGCCGGCAACGGGACGACACCGGCCAGCGTCACGGCCCAGGCGCGCGACGATGCGTTGATCCAGCCGAGCAGCGGCACCGCGATCAGCAGCGCGTAGATCGCGAAATGCGTCACGCCGGACAGCGCGCGCATCGCGGGCGGCAGGTCGCTTTCCGGCGGGCGATGCGTCGCGCGCCACAGCACGCGGCAAGCCATCGCCGCGAGCAACGCGGTACCCACGATCAGGTGCGCGGCGATCAGGCCGATCGGTTGCGTATCGCGATGCACGTCGGGCATCGTCCAGCCGATCGCGTACTGCGCGACGACCAGCGCCACGATCAGCCAGTGAAGAAAGCGTGCAACTGCGTCATATCGGGCGGGCGTGCGCATGAAAACTCCTGACGAATGGCGGGAATCGAATATATCGGCGGATTCTACGGGCGAATCCTTAACGAAACGTTAAGCACCCGGCATCGCGCGCGATCGGTCGTCGTGTTCGCTGGCCGGCGCACTGCGCGGCAACGATCCGGCCGCGTTCGCCGACGGCAGCGCGACCACGACGCCAAGGCCTTGGCCGCCGATGCCGGGCTCGAACTGCACCGTGCCGCCGAAGTACTGCGCGATGCGCGTGACGATCGACAGCCCGAGCCCGCTGCCGGGCGATTGCGTGCCGCTGCCGCGATAGAAGCGATCGCCGAGCCGTTCGTGCTCGCCGGGAGCGACGCCCGGCCCGTCGTCGCGCACGACGATGCGTTGCAGCGCGCCATCGTCGTGCACGCCGAGCTCGATGCGGCCACCGCGGCGGCCGTACTTGATCGCGTTGTCGACGAGATTGTCGAGCAGGATGCCGATCAGGATCGGATCGGCATCGATCGCACGTTCGGATACGTCGCCGGTCACGATGTCGATGGCCTTGTCCGACGCCTTCGCGAGATGGCGATCGACGGCGGCGTCGACGAGTTCGCGGACGACGACGGCGCGCGTCGGAATGCGTTCGTATTCGTCGAGCCGCGCGAGCAGCAGCAACTGTTCGGCGAGGCGCGCGCTGCGGTCGACGCCTTGCACGACGCGCTGCATCGCCAGCTGCTTGCGCGCCGGATCGTCGGTCGCGATCGCGACCTGTGCCTGAACCTTGATCGCGGCCAGCGGCGTCTTGAGTTCGTGCGCCGCGTCGGACGTGAACGCGCGCTCGCGCACGATCGATTGCCGCAGCCTCGCCAGCAGGCGGTCGATCGCGTCGACCAGCGTGCGCACTTCCTCCGGCACGGTGGCGATGCCGAGCGGTTCGAGCGATCGCGCATCGCGCGCGCCGATCAGCGTCGACAGCGTCTTCAACGGCGCGAGACTGCGTCCGATCAGGTACCAGAGGAGGAGCGCCAGTACCGGGAGCGCGACGATCAGCGGCAAGACGATGCCGCGTGCGATGCCGGTCGCCAGATCGCTGCGCGTGTTGAGCGTTTCCATCACGCGTATCCATCGCCCCGACGGGTTGTCGCGCAGCGTGTGCGTGCGCCATTGCGTGTCGCCGATGACGATCGTCCGGGGGGCGCCGCGCGGTTCGCGTGCATCGGGCAGGCCGTCGGCGTCGGCCGGCAGGTTCGATGCGACGACGTGGTTCTGCGCGTCGCGCACCTCGAACAGCATGTCGCGCGGCAGGCGATCGCCGTCGTTGTCGGGGCCCGATCTTGATTCGCCGAGCGCCAGTTCGACGCGCGCGTCGGGCGGAAAGCGGGCGAGGCGGGCGAGGTCGGCCGGCGAGAGACCGACGAGCAGCGACGCATACTCGACGAGGCGCGCGTCTTCCCATTCGCCGATCTCGCGCGTGGCGTGCCGGAAGCTGCCGAACACGGCGACGATCCACACGACGATGACGCAGCCGAGCGCCATCGCCGACACGCGGCGTCGTATCGACCGCGAGATCATGGCGCGTCGACGACGTAGCCGATACCCCGGACGGTGCGGATCAATTCCGCGCCGAGCTTTTTGCGCAGATTCGAGATATGGACCTCGATCGCATTGCTTTCGATGCCTTCCTGCCAGCCGTACAGGCCGTCCTCGAGACGCGCGCGCGACTGGGGGCTGCCCGGGTGGCTGACGAGCTGAACCAGGATCGCCCATTCGCGTGCGGTGAGCGCGATGCGCGATGCATCGCGTGTCACCGTGTGAGTGGTCAGGTCGATCGTGATGTCGCGCCATACGATCTCGTCGCCGGCGCGGCCCTGCGAGCGGCGCACGAGCGCGCGACAGCGGGCGAGCACCTCGGACAGCTCGAACGGCTTCGCGAGATAGTCGTCCGCGCCGTCGTCGAGGCCGCGCACGCGGTCGGCGACGGTGCCGCGCGCGGTCAGCACCAGTACCGGCACCGTATCGCCCGCATCGCGCAACGCACGCAGCAGTTCCGTTCCCGATTTGCCGGGCAGGCCGAGATCGAGCACGACGAGCGCGAAGCGCGTCGTCGCGAGCGCCGCGGCGGCCGCGTGGCCGTCGCGCAGCCAGTCGACGTGATAGCCGGCCTGGCTCAGGCTGACCTCGAGGCCGCTGCCGATCAGGTCGTCGTCTTCAACAAGGAGGAGTCGCATGGTCGATTCGCGTGCAGGTGTATGCGATTGTACGAGCCCGACTGTGCGTGCAAGGCAACCGATTGTAATTGAGCGATCTCAAACATCGTCCGATTCTGAAGAACGCTTAAGGTTTGCGGCCGGCATTCCCGCTACTATCGGCCTCGACATTTCTCCCCCCTGACCCCGACCCGGGTTTGCGCCGTTCGGCACGGACCGAACGCAGCGGCCCACGAATCCGCGACCCTTCAGTTTGATTTCAAATCGATCCGGGTCGCCCGCACGGGAGGTTCATTCTTCATGGCACCCTCGACGATCGAGCGATGGCGCGCCCACCTGCTGATCGCCGCGCTGGCCGGCATGTTCGTTCAGTGTTTCGTGCTGGTTTCGCTGCTTGCATTGCGCGTACCCGAGGCGTTTTTCACGACGATGACATTTCGCGTGTGGACCGTCGTCGCGGTTGCGACCGCGATCCTTTCGGCCCGCAAGCTTGCCGATGCGGCGTTCAGGGCCGCAGTCGCGTGCGGATACGTGCGCGTGACCGGAATCGATCGCCGCACGGTAGTTGTGTCATCTGATTGCGCGTACCGTCGGCTGGTCGTCCTTCATATCCGGCTCAACGGGAATCGATACGGCAGCGTGCACGGGTGATCCCGCGTGCGCGGCCGGTTGCGGTCGTACGGGTCACCACTGGGGAGAAGCATGGTTTTGCTGCATGCGCTGCACGCGCTGGCCGGGGCACTGTCGATCGTCTGCGGGCTGGGCGTGTTGCTGGGCATTGCCTATACGGTTACGGCCAGCGTGCTGGTCGGCAGGTTCTTTTCCCGGGCGGCGGCGGTGCCGCGCGATTATCCGGGCGTCACCGTCGCGAAGCCGCTGCACGGCGACGAATGGGATCTCGTACAGCATCTCGAAAGCTACTTCGTGCAGGATTATCCGGGGCCGGTCCAGCACCTGTTCGGCGTGCACGATGCGGGCGACGCGGCGCTCGCGGCCGTCGAGACGCTGCGCGCGCGCTATCCGGACGCGAACATCAAGGTCGTCGCCGACGCGCGGCTGTACGGGCCGAACCGCAAGGTCGCGAATCTCGTCAACATGCTCGAACATGCGGAGCATTCGGTGCTTTGTCTTGCCGACAGCGACGTGCTGGTCGGGCGCGATTATCTGCGTGCGGTCGTCGGCGCGCTACAGCAGCCGGAAGTCGGTATCGTGACGAGCGTGTATCGCGGTGTCGCGTCGCCGGGCTTCTGGCCTGGCGTCGCCGTCGCGATGACGAATTACCATTTCCTGCCCGGCGTGATTACCGGGCTCTTCATCGGGCGTGCACGGCCATGCTTTGGACAGACGATTGCGATCACGCGCGCGACGCTCGAACGCATCGGCGGGCTTGCGCGTTTCGCGCATCACCTGGCCGAGGATCACGCGCTCGGCGAAGCGGTGCGGCAGGTGGGCGCGCAAGTCGTCATCCCGCCGTTCGTCGTCGGGCATGCCTGTGTCGAAGAGACGTTCGCCAAGTTGTATGCGCACGAATTGCGCTGGAGTTGCACGATCCGCGCGGCGGACCGGCTCGGTCATGCCGGGTCGGTGCTGATGCACCCGGTGCCGCTCGCGCTGCTGGCCGTGCTGTTTTCCGGCGGTACGCCGGCCGCCTGCTGGCTGACGGTCGCGGCGCTCGCCGCGCGGGCGCTGCTGATGCTGAAAACGAGCCGTGCGACCGGCGCCGGCCTGCACGGCGCCCTCTGGCTGCCGTTCGTCGATCTGCTGCAGTTCATGGTCTTCGTGGCGAGCTTCTTCTCGTCGCACGTCGTCTGGCGCGGCACGCGCTTTCGCGTCGACCGGGAAGGCTTGCTGTCGCCGGCGGGTGAATCATGACGACGGACACGAACACCGCCAAAGCCGACGCGGAACGCGTGTCCGCGCGTCACGACGCACGGCTGCGACATGCGGGACGCGCGGCGGCGCTGGCCGGGCTGGCGCTCGCGGTGTGGCTGATCTGGCGCGAGCATCCGCTGGAGATCCTGCACCGGCTGCGGATCGCCGGCGCCGGGCTGCTCGTCGCCGCGCTGGCCCACATCCTGCCGATGCTCGCGAATGCGTGGGACTGGCGGATGCTGATCCGCGGCCCGCGCCGGCCGTCGTTCGCGACGATGCTGAAGCTCGTGTGGATCCGCGAATCGATCAACGGCCTGTTGCCGGTCGCGCGGATCGGCGGCGAGATCGTGTCGTTCGGGCTGCTGCGGCAGGCGGGCGTGCGGCCGGCGACCATCGTGGCCAGCCTCGTCGCCGACATGCAGCTCACGCTGATCAGCCAGCTGGTGTTCGCGCTGATCGCGATCGGCTATGTGCTCGAACACGTGTCGTCCGACGCCGCGCAGGTGGCCGCGCACCTCGCCATCGGCATGGCCGCGCTGGTGCCGGTGCTGCTGCTGTTCGCGCTGGTGCAGCATGCGCGGCCGTTCGAGCGTGCGATGCGCGCGGTCAACCGGATCACGAGCGGCAAGGTGGTCGCGCTGGTCGGCGAATCGGCACGCACCGATCAGTCGATCCGGATGATCTGGAGAAAGACCGGCATCGTCGTGCGCTATCTGGGGATCTGGCAGACGCTGCAGTTTGCGGGTTATGCGCTGGAAATCTGGCTCGCGCTTTATTTCCTCGGCGCCGATCCGACCTTTGCGCAGGCGCTCGCGATCGAGGCATTGATCCAGCTCGTGAGCAGCATCGCGTTCGTGATGCCGGGCGGTTTGGGCGTGCAGGAGGGCGGGTTCGTGCTGATCGGCGGGCTGCTCGGGTTCGACGCGCCGACCTGTCTCGCGCTGGCCGGCGCCCGCCGCGTGCGCGATCTGCTGTTCTATCTGCCGGGCTTGCTGGCGTGGCAGTGGGCGGCCGGTTCGGCGAACCGGCCGGGCGGCACGAAGCGCGCATCGCCGGGCATCGAGGAATCCGCCAGGCCGCGCTGACGCGGCCCGACGACGATGTGTGCGTGCCCGGGCGAGCACGCATCCGCCCACGCGCCGCGGCGCGTGAATCAGCGCCGTTCGTCGGCGATATGGCTGCGGATCACGTCCGCGAACGACGTGTCGCCCTTCAGCCCGAGCGCTTCCGCGCGCGTCGTGTCCCAGCGGCCCGGCCAGCTGCCGACGATCTTCTCGACCCCCTCGTCGGGCGCATGGCGAATCAGCTTCACGACGTCGTCGCCCGCGACTTCGCGCAGCGCTTCGATCATCTCGTCGACCGACACCGACAGGCCGGGCAGGTTGATTACGCGCTTGTTGCCGAGCTTCGCGCTGTCGATCTCGCAGCCTGCGACGAGCGCGTCGATCGCGCCGCGCGGCGACAGCAGCCACAGCCGCGTCGAACCCGGCACCGGGCACACGCTTTCCTCGCCGTTCAGCGGCTCGCGGATGATGCCGCTCGCGAACGACGACGCGGCCGCGTTCGGGCGGCCGGGCCGCACGCTGATGGTCGGCAGCCGCAGCACGCGGCCGTCGACGAAGCCGCGCCGCGCGTAGTCGCACAGCAGCAGTTCGGCGATCGCCTTCTCGGCGCCGTACGACGATTGCGGGTTCAGCGCGGTGTCGTCCTGCACGACGTCGGGCAGCGCGCCGCCATACACCGCGACGGAGCTCGTGAACACGACGCGCGGCTGGTGGCCGCGTGCGCGGCACACGTCGAGCAGCATGCGCGATGCGTCGAGGTTGATCCGCATGCCGAGATCGAAATCGGCTTCGGCCTGGCCGCTGACGATCGCCGCGAGGTGGAAGATCGCGCCCGTCTGGGTGTCGATCGCGCTTTCGAGCACCGCACGATCGGCGATGTCGCCGACGATCGACGTCACGCGCGCGTCGCCGAAATCGCTGCCCTTGACGACGTCGAGCAGCACCAGTTCGTCGATCTTGCCGATCCGCCCGTCGGGGCCGGTCAGTTCGCCGCGCTCGAGCAGCTTGCGCGCGAGGCGCTGGCCGAGAAAGCCGGCGCCGCCGGTGATCAGTACTTTCATGTTCTTTATCCTCTTCGGATTACGTGAATCACAGGTACGGCTTGATCCAGCCGAGGCCGGCCGACGTGCCGGCCTTCGGGCGGTATTCGCAGCCGATCCAGCCGTCGTAGCCGAGCGCGTCGATCAGCTCGAACAGGTACGGGTAGTTGAGTTCGCCGAGATCCGGCTCGTGGCGCTCGGGCACGCCCGCGATCTGGATGTGGCCGATGCCCGCGAAATCGCGCTTGAGCTTCATCGCGAGATCGCCTTCGACGATCTGGCAGTGGTAGCAGTCGAACTGCACCTTCAGGTTCGGCGCGCCGACTTCCGCGCAGATCGCCTGCGCGTCGTCCTGGCGGCTCAGGAAATAGCCGGGCATGTCGCGCTGGTTGATCGGCTCGATCAGGATCGTGACGCCGCGTGCGTTGGCGGCCTGCGCCGCATGCCGCAGGTTCGACAGGTAGGTGTCGCGATGGCGTGCGCGGTCGGCGCCCGGCGCGACCATGCCGGCCATCACGTGCAGCTTTTTGTTGCCGAGCACGCGCGCATAGTCGAGCGCCTGGTCGATGCCGCGCCGGAATTCGTCCTCGCGGCCCGGCAGCGACGCGATGCCGCGTTCGCCCGCGGCCCAGTCGCCCGGCGGCGCGTTGAACAGCGCCTGTTCGAGGTTGTGCGAGTCGAGGCGCGCGCGGATGTCCTCGGCCGCGAAGTCGTACGGGAACAGGTACTCGACGGCTTTGAAGCCGTCGTAGGCGGCAGCGGCGAAGCGTTCGAGGAACGCGTGCTCGTTGTACATCATCGAGAGGTTGGCGGCGAAGCGTGGCATGGCAGCGGGTCCTGTGAATGAATGGGGCGGGGCGTACCGCGCCCCGCGTCGAATGGTGGCCGGTTCAGCGGTTCACGAGTTTCGCGGGCGTGAGCCACACGGCGATCGCGCCGATCACGAGCATGGCGGCCAGCACGTACATGCCGGACGACGTGCTGTGCGTGACGTCCTTCAGGTAGCCGATCACGTAGGGGCTCGCGAAACCGGCGAGGTTGCCGACCGAGTTGATGATCGCGATCCCGGCAGCGGCCGCGGAGCCCGCGAGGAACGCGGTCGGCAGCGACCAGAACAGCGGTGCGCAGGTCAGCACGCCGCCTGCCGCGAGCGACAGGAACACGATCGACACCGCCGTATTGTGCGAGTACGACGCCGCGACCGCAAACCCGGCCGCGCCCATCAGCGCCGGCACGATCAGGTGCCAGCGGCGTTCGCGGCGCTTGTCCGCGCTGTGGCCGAACAGGTTCATCACGACGATCGCGACGACGAACGGGATCGCGGACAGCAGGCCGATCTGGAGCGTATCGGTGATGCCGGTCGATTTCACGAGCGTCGGCATCCAGAACGTGAGGCCATACTGGCCCGTGACGAAGGCGAAGTAGATCAGCGACATCCACCACATGCGCGGGTCCGAGAACACGGCCTTCAGCGAATGGCCGTGCTGCTGCTGTTCCTGCGGCTGCGCGGCGATTTCGTCTTCGAGGAGCTGCTTCTCGCGCTCGTCGAGCCACTTCGCGCCGCGGATGCTGTTGTCGAGATACAGGATCGTCGCGATGCCGACGAGCACGGCCGGCACGGCTTCGATCATGAACATCCATTGCCAGCCGTGGAAGCCCGAGCCGCCGTGGAAGCGCTCCATGATCCAGCCCGACAGCGGGTTGCCGAAGATGCCCGACACGGGGATCGCGGACATGAACACCGCGATGATCTTCGCGCGGCGGTGCGACGGGAACCAGTACGTGAGGTACAGGATCACGCCGGGGTAGAAGCCGGCTTCCGCGAGGCCGAGCAGGAAGCGCAGCACGTAGAACTGCGTCGGCGTCTTCACGAACGCGAACAGCGCGGACAGCAGGCCCCACGTGATCATGATCCGCGCGATCCAGATGCGCGCGCCGAGGCGGTGCATCAGCAGGTTGCTTGGCAGTTCGAACAGAAAGTAGCCGAGGAAGAAAATCCCCGCGCCGAGGCCGAACACGGTTTCGCTGAACGCGAGATCCTGCGACATCTGCAGCTTCGCGAAGCCGACGTTCACGCGGTCGAGATACGCGACCACGTAGCAGAGCATCAGGAACGGCACGATGCGCCAGAACACTTTCTTGTAGGTGCGGTCGAGTTCGGCCGCATGGGCGGGCGCGGCGGGCGAGCGGCCTGCGGCCGCGTCGAGAGCAGTCATCGTCGTGTCTCCAGGGATGTCGTGTGCCGGCGGCGCGTAGGCCGCCGGATCGTATGTGTGTGCTGACGGAAGGGCCCGCGCACACGGCGGGCATGGGAATCGGTACGGGGTGCGCGCCGCGTTACCAGCGCGCGCCGAAGGTCTGGCGCAGTTCGTCGAGCGCCGCGTCGGAAAGCGGCTCGGGCTTCGGGTTCGTCATCAGCCACAGCCGTGCGGTTTCCGCGAGCTCCTCGAGCGCATACGACGCGTGCGACACCGACGGCCCCCACATCACGGGGCCGAGACGGTCGAGCAGCACGCCGCGCACCTGGTCGGCGAGCGCCGCGACTTCGGCCGCGACGGCCGGGTCGCCCGGGCGGCGGTAACGAATCAGCGGAATGTGGCCGACCTTCATCACGTAGTACGGCGTGATCGGCGGCAGCACGTCGGTGTCGCGCCACACGCCCGCGAGCGTCAACGCGACGAGGTGCGTCGAATGCGTGTGGACGACGCCGTTCGCTTCGGCGTTGCGCGCGTAGATGCCGCGATGCAGCGCGAGCGTTTTCGACGGCTTGCCGCCCGATACGGGCTGGCCGTCCAAGCCGACTTTCGCGATGTCGTTCGGGTCGAGCCGGCCGAGGCACGCGTCGGTCGGCGTGATCAGCCAGCCGTCGGGCAGGCGTGCGCTGATGTTGCCGGCGCTGCCGACCGCGTGGCCGCGTGCGTACAGGCTCGCGCCGACGACGCAGATCTCTTCGCGCAGTTTCGCTTCGTCGCTCATCATGCGGCTCCGTCCAGCGCGCGCAGCGCCTTGTCGAAAAAGTCCGTCGCGCCGAAGTTGCCGGATTTCAGCGCGAGGCCGAGCGGCTGCGCATCGATGGTGGCCGTGGCCGGCACGCCCGGATCGATCTGCGCGCCGATCTGCAGCGACTTCACGTCGAGCGCCTGCACGACCGCGCCGGACGTCTCGCCGCCGGCGACGACGAACTTGCGCACGCCGAGTCCGCGCAGGCCCTTCGCGATCGCCGCGAGCGTGCTTTCGACGAGATGGCCGGCCGCCTCGACGCCGAGCGCCTGCTGCACGGCCTTCACTTCGTCGGGCGTGGCGGTCGCGTAGATCAGCACCGGCTGCGGCAGATGCGAGCGCGCGAAGGCGAGCGCTTCATCGACGACGGGCTCGCCGCGCGACGCCGCGAGCGGATCGATGCGGAAGCTCGGCCGCGTGGCGCGCCATGCGGCGACCTGCGCGTTGGTTGCTTTCGACGCGCTGCCGGCGAGTACGGCCGACAGCCCGTCGATGCGCGGCAGCGATGCCGCGTTGTCGCGCTCGGGCAGTTGCTCCGCGCGGCGGAAATTCGCGGGCAGGCCGAGCGCGATGCCCGAGCCGCCGGTGACGAGCGGCAGGCCCGCACATGCCTCGCCGAGCACGTAGAGATCGCGGTCGGACAGCGCGTCGGCGATCGCGAAGCGCGCGCCTTCCGCGCGCAGCTGGTCGATCCGCGCGCGCACGGCAGCCGCGCCCAGCGCGATCGTATCGTAGCGGATCAGGCCGACCGGCGATTTCGTCTGCCGCTGCAGCACGCGCACGAGGTTCGCGTCCTTCATCGGCGTGAGCGGATGGTTCTCCATGCCCGATTCGTTCAGCAGCACGTCGCCGACGAACAGGTGGCCGCGATAGATCGTGCGGCCGTTCTCCGGGAACGCCGGGCACGCGATCGTGAAGCCGCCGCCGGCCGCATCGAGCAGCGCGTCGGCGACGGGCCCGATGTTGCCCGCGTCGGTCGAATCGAAGGTCGAGCAGTACTTGAAGAAAAACTGCCGGCAGCCTTGCGCGCGCAGCCATTCGTACGCGGCGAGCGATTGCGCGACGGCATCGGCCGCGGGGATCGTGCGCGACTTCAGCGCGACGACGATCGCGTCGGCGTCGAGCGTTGCATCGCCGGCGGGCACGCCGATCGTCTGCACGGTGCGCATGCCGCTCTTGACAAGCATGTTCGCGAGATCGGTCGCGCCGGTGAAATCGTCGGCGATGCAGCCGAGCAGGGGACGGGAAGCGGATGCGGTCATGGCGGGAACGTCGTTCGAATCAGCGGGCGGGCGGCAGCGTGATGCCGGGGAAGGTCTTGATCACGGCGGAATCGTCTTCGCCGCCGTGGCCGGCGCTCGACGCGCTCATGAACATCTGGTGCGCGGTGGCCGACAGCGGCAGCGGGAACTTGCTGCGGCGCGCGGTATCGAGCACGAGGCCGAGATCCTTCACGAAGATGTCGACGGCCGACAGCGGCGTGTAGTCGCCGTTCAGGATGTGCGGCACGCGGTTCTCGAACATCCACGAATTGCCGGCGCTGTGCGTGATCACGTCGTACAGCGCGTCGGCATCGACGCCTTCGCGCAGGCCCAGCGCCATCGCCTCGGCCGCTGCCGCGATGTGCACGCCGGCCAGCAACTGGTTGATGATCTTCACCTTCGAGCCGATGCCGTGCGCGTCGCCGAGGCGATAGACCTTGCCGGCGATCGCGGCGAGCACGTCCTCGCAGCCCGCGTACGCGGCGGCCGGGCCCGACGTCATCATCGTCATCTCGCCCGATGCCGCGCGCGCGGCGCCGCCCGACACGGGCGCATCGAGCATCTGCAGGCCGGCGGCCTCGATGCGCGCGCCGAGCGCGACCGCGAATTCGGGCGCGACGGTCGCGCTCGCGATCACGACGCCGCCCGGCTTCATCGCCGCGACCGCGCCATGCTCGCCGAACAGCACCGTTTCCGTCTGCGCGGCATTGACGACGAGCGTGACGACGACGTCGCACTGCGCGCCGAGTTCGGCCGGCGTCGCGCAGGCAATGCCGCCTTCGGCAGCGAACGCCTGCAGCGCGGTGTCGCGCACGTCGCACGCGTGCACGCGCAAGCCTGCGCGCAGCAGCGAGCGGGCGACGCCGAGGCCCATCGCGCCGAGGCCGATGACTCCAATATTTCGTGACATGGTCAACCTTGATCGATTCGGGAGAGGTTCGGGACAACGGCGGCGGCAGGCGCCGCCGGCTTCAGCAGATGCCGGCTTCCGCGAGACGGCGGGCGGCGTTGTACATGTGCGTGCGCGCCGCGTTGCGCGCGGCCATCGGGTCGCGCGCGCGGATCGCGTCGGCGATCGCCGCGTGTTCCTCGCGCACCTGGCGCGAGAAATCGTCGCGCGTCGCTTCGTTGCCCCGCGTGACCTTCACGCCGGCTTCGAGGTACTGGTTCAGGAACTGCAGCGTCTTCAGGAAATACGGGTTGCCGGTGACAGCGGCGATCGTGCGGTGGAACGCGACGTCTTCCGCGACGCCGTCGCGCCCTTCTGCGACTGCGGCGTCGATCTTGCGCAGCGCGTCGTCGATGTCGGCCATGTCGTCGGCGGAGTGGTGCAGCGCGGCTTCGGCCGCGACTTCAGCCTCGATCGCGCGGCGCACCGCGAGCAGGTGCGGCAGCGAGCTCGCTTCGACCGCTTCCGCGTAGTCGATCCGCAGCGGCCGGATCGCGCCGTGCTGGTTCACGTACACGCCGCTGCCCTGGCGCGGCTCGACCACGCCCTCGTTCTTCAGCCGCGAGATCGCCTCGCGGATCACGGTGCGGCTCACGCCGAATTCCTGCGCGAGCACGGCTTCGGTCGGCAGCTTGCCGGTGGCCGAGAAACTGCCGACTTCGATCTGCTTGAGCAGTTGCTGCGCGACGTGATCGCTCATCGCGCGGGCGGGAATTTTCTCGAACATGGCGCTCAGGTTTGTAAGGTGATGTGGTCATCATACAAATTTGAGCAAGGTGAAGCATCCGGAATAACCCTCGATCTACGGCGTGCAACGTCGGTCAAATCGATTGAAACCGGTTCCAAAAGAGTCGAAGCCGGTGCGATTACGTGCCGTCCTACGGTCGATCGGGAAGGGGCGGGTGCCCATGGCCGTCAGTCGGCGATGTCCTCGACGGGGTCGGCCGCCATTGCCGCGCCGGCTTCCGCCGCTTCGCCGCCGCGCTCGCGATAGGTGGCCGGCGGCACGCCGAACTGCTTGCGGAATTCGCGCCCGAGGTGCGACGCATCGGCGAACCCGCAGCTCGATGCGATATCGGCGACCGTCCGGTCCGAACTCGTCAGCAGCCACGCGGCGGTGCGCAGCCGCACCTGCTTCGCGAACACCTGCGGGCTCTTGCCCGTCTCGGCCTTGAACAGCCGTTCGAGCTGCCGTGTCGACAGGTCGAGCTTGCACGCCAGTTCATCGAGCGGCAGCGTGCGCCCGACATGCTGTTCCATCAGGAGAATCGCGCGCTTGACCTTCGGATGCGTCGCGGGTTCGAGCCCCGGCGGATGCGGTTGCGGCGCGTTGCCCTTCTGCATCTCGCCGACGAGCAGGATACGCAGCGCCTTCTGCACGGTCGCGTGGTCGAAATGGCGCAGCAGGATCGCGGCGGCGACGTCGATCGACGCGCGGCCGCCCGAACAGGTGATCCGGCGCCGGTCGATCACGAACAGCCGGTCGGCGATCAGCAGGTCGGGATCGGCGGACGGGAAGCGTTCGATGAAATCCCAGTAGTGGAACCAGCTCACGCAGGTGCGGTAGCCGTCGAGCACGCCGGCGCGCATCAGCGTGAACACGCCGGTGCAGATCCCGACGACCGTCGCACCGCCGGCCGCCGCGCGGCGGACGAAGTCGAGCGTTTCGGGGCCCGCCTGCGGCCCCGAATGCAGCAGCCCGCCAACCACGACCACATAGTCGAACGGTTCGGACGCGTCGAACGTCTCCCACGGCGTGATCTGGATCCCGCAGCTCGCGCGCACCGGCGCGAGGGTCTCGCCGATCACGCTCCACGCGCAGCGCACGGGCTTGCTGTAGTCGCCGTCGTCGGCCGACAGCCGCAGCATGTCGACGAAACCCGAGAAGGCCGTCAGCGTGAAGTTCGGCAGCAGCACGATGCCGAAGCGGATGCGCCGCGGTGCGGGTTCTGCAAGGGGGGAAGCGGGTACGTCGGGTGTCATCGCGGCCAATCTCGTCACGCCGGGCAGGCGGTCTCACTCATTTCACTCAGGTTGTGCGGGTACGGCTGCCGGGGCGGCGCGGATGTAGCCAGCGTCGCCGATCGGCTTCGGCCGGACTTGTGGTTTTCCGTCGCGAACCATCGCCAAACCGTACTTTTGCACCGGCCGGCGCGGCGCTTGGCGGCGGTATCCCACGCCGATGCCGTTTTTGTTCTATCGGCCAATTTTACGCTTTGATGTACTGGTGCCCAACGTCATTCCACGCATGTCATCCAGAGGAAGCCAGATGAACGTCAGCGCGTTCGACCTGTTCAAGATCGGCATCGGCCCGTCCAGTTCGCATACGGTCGGCCCGATGATCGCCGCGTGCCGCTTCGCGTCGCACGTCGAGGACGCGAACCTGCTCGGCTTCGTGCGCCGCGTGCGGGTCGAGCTGTACGGCTCGCTGGGCGCGACCGGCAAGGGCCACGGCACCGACAAGGCCGTGCTGCTCGGCCTCGAGGGCCACCTGCCCGACACGATCGATCCCGACCTGATCGAGCCGCGGCTCGCCGCGATCCGCGCGGAGAAGTCGCTGTCGCTGCTCGGCAAGCAGACGGTCCGCTTCGAGGAAAAGGAGCACATCGGCTTCTTTCGCAAGCTGATGAGCGGCACGAGCATCGTGCACCCGAACGGGATGCGCTTCCAGGCATTCGACGAACACGGCCAGTTGCTGGTCGAGAAAGAGTATTACTCGGTCGGCGGCGGTTTCGTCGTGAACCGCGACGGCGATCGCGTGAACGGCGTGCGCGCGGCGGTCGAGGTGCCCTATCCGTTCCGCACCGGCGACGACCTGATGCGCCAGTGCCGCGAACACGGGCTGTCGATCGCCGAGCTGATGCTGCGCAACGAAAGCGCGCTGCGCCCCGCCGACGAAGTGCGCGCCGGGCTGCTCGCGATCTGGCGCACGATGGCCGCATGCGTCGAGCGCGGCTGCAAGGTCGAAGGCGAGCTGCCGGGCCCGATGCGCGTGAAGCGCCGCGCGGCCGAGATGAACGGCAACCTGCGCGCGCGTTCGGAAGAGTCGCTGCGCGACCCGCTGTCGATGCTCGACTGGGTCAACCTGTACGCGATGGCCGTCAACGAGGAAAACGCGGCGGGCGGGCGCGTCGTCACCGCGCCGACCAACGGTGCGGCCGGCGTGATTCCCGCGGTGCTGCACTACTACGTGAAGTTCGTGCCGGGCTCGAACGAAGCCGGCATCGTCGAATTCCTGCTGACGGCCGCGGCGATCGGGATCATCTACAAGGAAACCGCGTCGATCTCCGGCGCGGAAGTCGGTTGCCAGGGCGAAGTGGGCGTCGCGTGCTCGATGGCCGCGGCCGCGCTCGCCGCCGTGATGGGCGGCACGCCCGACCAGGTCGAGAACGCCGCCGAGATCGGCATGGAGCACAACCTCGGCATGACCTGCGATCCGGTCGGCGGGCTCGTGCAGATCCCGTGCATCGAGCGCAACGCGATGGGCGCGATCAAGGCGCTGAACGCGTCGCGCATGGCGCTCAAGGGCAACGGCCAGCACTACGTGTCGCTCGACTCCGTGATCAAGACGATGCGCGAGACGGGTGCCGACATGAAGACGAAATACAAGGAAACGTCGCGCGGCGGTCTCGCCGTGAACGTCATCGAATGCTAACGAAGGGTTAATCATCATGAGCCGCTACTCGATATTCAGCCTGTTCCGCAACGGCCTCTCGTATCACGAGAACTGGGAAAAGCAGTGGAAGAGCCCGGAACCGAAGAAGGAATACGACGTCGTGATCGTCGGCGGCGGCGGCCACGGCCTCGCGACCGCGTACTACCTCGCGAAGGAACACGGGATCACGAACGTCGCGATCCTCGAGAAGGGCTGGATCGGCGGCGGCAACACCGCGCGCAACACGACGATCGTGCGCTCGAACTATCTGTGGGACGAATCGGCCGCTCTGTACGAGAAGGCGATGAAGCTGTGGGAAGGGTTGTCGCAGGACCTGAACTACAACGTGATGTTCAGCCAGCGCGGCGTGATGAACCTCGCGCACACGCTGCAGGACGTGCGCGACACCGAGCGCCGCGTCAACGCGAACCGGCTGAACGGCGTCGATGCCGAGTTCCTGACGCCCGCGCAGATCAAGGAAATCGAGCCGACGATCAACCTGAACAGCCGTTACCCGGTGCTCGGCGCATCGATCCAGCGCCGTGCGGGCGTTGCACGCCACGACGCGGTGGCCTGGGGCTTCGCGCGCGGCGCGGACCGCGCCGGCGTCGACATCATCCAGAACTGCCAGGTGACGGGCATTCGCCGCGAAGGCGGCGCGGTGGTCGGCGTCGATACGGTGAAGGGCTTCATCAAGGCGAAGAAGGTTGCGGTGGTGGCAGCCGGCAACACGACGACGCTCGCCGACATGGCCGGCGTGCGCCTGCCGATCGAAAGCCACCCGCTGCAGGCGCTGGTGTCCGAGCCGATCAAGCCGGTCGTCAACTCGGTGATCATGTCGAACGCGGTGCACGCGTACATCAGCCAGTCCGACAAGGGCGACCTCGTGATCGGCGCGGGCATCGACCAGTACACGGGCTTCGGCCAGCGCGGCAGCTTCCACATCATCGAAAGCACGCTGCAGGCGATCGTCGAGATGTTCCCGGTGTTCTCGCGCGTGCGGATGAACCGCCAGTGGGGCGGCATCGTCGACGTGTCGCCGGACGCATGCCCGATCATCACCAAGACCGACGTGAAGGGCCTTTATTTCAACTGCGGCTGGGGCACCGGCGGCTTCAAGGCGACGCCCGGCTCGGGCTGGGTGTTCGCGCACACGATCGCGCGCGACGAACCGCATCCGCTGAACGCGCCGTTCGCACTCGACCGCTTCTACACGGGCCACCTGATCGACGAGCACGGCGCTGCAGCCGTTGCGCACTAAACCCACCATTGGAGAAAGAAACATGTTGCTGATCGAATGTCCGTGGTGCGGGCCGCGCGCCGAATCCGAATTCTCGTGCGGCGGCGAAGCCGACATCGTGCGCCCCGTCAATAACGAGAATATGACCGACCGCGAATGGGGCGAGTACGTGTTCATGCGCGAGAACAAGCGCGGGCTGCACAAGGAGCAATGGCTGCACACGCAGGGCTGCCGCCGCTGGTTCAAGGCCACGCGCGACACGGTGACCTACGATATCAAGGGTTACGAAACGTTCGGTGGCGCAGCCGCCGGCAACGCACACGAAGAGGGCACGAGCAAATGAGCCAGAAAGACCGTCTCGGCACCGGTGGCCGCATCAATCGCGCGATTCCGTTGACGTTCACGTTCAACGGCCGTACGTACCAGGGCTTCCAGGGCGACACGCTCGCGTCCGCGCTGCTCGCGAACGGCGTGCACTTCGTCGCCCGCAGCTTCAAGTACCACCGTCCGCGCGGGATCGTGACGGCAGACGTCGCGGAACCGAATGCCGTCGTGCAGCTCGAATCGGGCCCGTACACGGTGCCGAACGCGCGCGCGACCGAAATCGAGCTGTACCAGGGGCTCGTCGCGACGAGCGTGAACGCCGAGCCGACGCTCGAGAACGACAAGTACGCGATCAACCAGAAGTTCTCGCGCTTCCTGCCGGCCGGCTTCTACTACAAGACCTTCATGTGGCCGCGCAAGATGTGGCCGAAGTACGAAGAGAAGATCCGCGAGGCAGCCGGCCTCGGCAAGGCGCCCGAGGCGCTCGACGCCGATCGCTACGACAAGTGCTACGCGCACTGCGACGTGCTCGTCGTCGGCGGCGGCCCGTCGGGCCTCGCGGCCGCGCATGCGGCGGCCGTGGCCGGCGCGCGCGTGATCCTCGTCGACGACCAGCGCGAGCTCGGCGGCAGCCTGCTGTCGTGCCGCGCCGAGATCGACGCGAAGCCCGCGCTGCAGTGGGTCGAGAAGATCGAGGCCGAACTGCGCAAGCTGCCCGACGTGACGATCCTGTCGCGCAGCACCGCGTTCGGCTATCAGGACCATAACCTCGTGACGGTCACGCAGCGCCTGACCGATCACCTGCCGGTGTCGATGCGCAAGGGCACGCGCGAGCTGCTGTGGAAGGTCCGCGCGAAGCGCGTGATCCTCGCGACCGGTGCGCACGAGCGTCCGATCGTGTTCGGCAACAACGACCTGCCGGGCGTGATGCTCGCGTCGGCCGTGTCCACCTACGTGCATCGCTTCGGCGTGCTGCCGGGCCGCAACGTGGTCGTGTTCACGAACAACGACCGCGCGTACCAGACCGCGCTCGACCTGAAGGCGTGCGGCGCGAAGGTGACGGTCGTCGATTCGCGTGCGTCGTCGAACGGCGCGCTGCCGGCCGCTGCGAAGCGGCAGGGCGTGACGGTGATGAGCGGCGCGGTCGTGACCGCGGCATCGGGCAAGTGGCGCGTATCGTCGGTCGACGTCGCGTCCAGCACGAACGGCCAGGTGGGCGGCAAGCTGCAGACGCTGCCGTGCGACCTCGTCGCGATGTCGGGCGGCTTCAGCCCCGTGCTGCACCTGTTCGCGCAATCGGGCGGCAAGGCCTGCTGGAACGACGAGAAGGCGTGCTTCCTGCCGGGCAAGCCGGTGCAGGCAGAGGCCAGCATCGGTGCGGCGGCGGGCGAATTCGGCCTGGCGCGCGCGCTGCGGCTCGCGGTCGATGTGGGCGCGGAAGCGGCGAAGGCAGCGGGCTTCACGGCCGCGCAGCGCCCTGCCGCACCGCAGGTTGCCGAAACCGTCGAAGGCGCACTGCAGCCGCTGTGGCTCGTCGGCAGCCGCGAGGCCGCGGCGCGCGGGCCGAAGCAGTTCGTCGACTTCCAGAACGACGTGTCGGCCGCCGACATCCTGCTCGCCGCGCGCGAAGGCTTCGAATCGGTCGAGCACGTGAAGCGCTACACGGCGATGGGCTTCGGCACCGACCAGGGCAAGCTCGGCAACATCAACGGGATGGCGATCCTCGCGCAGGCGCTCGGCAAGACGATTCCGGAAACGGGCACGACGACGTTCCGCCCGAACTACACGCCCGTGTCGTTCGGCACGTTCGCGGGCCGCGAGACCGGCGATTTCCTCGACCCGATCCGCAAGACCTGCGTTCATGAATGGCACGTCGAGCACGGCGCGCTGTTCGAGGACGTCGGCAACTGGAAGCGGCCGTGGTATTTCCCGAAGAACGGCGAAGATCTGCATGCGGCGGTGAAGCGCGAATGCCTCGCGGTGCGCAACAGCGTCGGCATTCTCGACGCGTCGACGCTCGGCAAGATCGACATCCAGGGCCCCGATGCGGTGAAGCTGCTGAACTGGATGTATACGAACCCATGGAACAAGCTCGAAGTCGGCAAGTGCCGCTACGGGCTGATGCTCGACGAGAACGGGATGGTGTTCGACGACGGCGTGACGGTGCGCCTCGCCGACCAGCATTTCATGATGACGACCACGACGGGCGGCGCGGCGCGCGTGCTCACGTGGCTCGAACGCTGGCTGCAGACCGAATGGCCCGACATGAAGGTGCGGCTCTCGTCCGTCACCGATCACTGGGCGACGTTCGCGGTGGTCGGCCCGAAGAGCCGCAAGGTCGTGCAGAAGGTGTGCCAGGACATCGACTTCGGCAACGAAGCGTTCCCGTTCATGAGCTACCGCAACGGCACCGTCGCGGGCGCGAAGGCGCGCGTGATGCGGATCAGCTTCTCGGGCGAACTGGCCTATGAAGTGAACGTGCCGGCGAACGCGGGCCGTGCGGTATGGGAAGCGCTGATGGCGGCCGGTGCCGAGTTCGACATCACGCCGTACGGCACCGAGACGATGCACGTGCTGCGCGCGGAGAAGGGCTACATCATCGTCGGCCAGGATACCGACGGCTCGATCACGCCGTACGACCTCGGGATGGGCGGGGTCGTCGCGAAGTCGAAGGACTTCCTCGGCAAGCGTTCGCTCGCGCGCTCGGACACCAGCAAGGAAGGCCGCAAGCAGTTCGTCGGCCTGCTGACCGAGGACGAGCAGTTCGTGCTGCCGGAAGGCGCGCAGATCATCGAGAAGGACACGCAGGTGTCGGCGGTCGATCCGACGCCGATGATCGGACACGTGACGTCGAGCTACTACAGCCCGATCCTGAAGCGCTCGATCGCGCTTGCGGTGGTGAAGGGCGGCCTGAACAAGATGGGCGAGAGCGTCGTGATTCCGCTGGCCAACGGCAAGCGCATCACCGCGAAGATCTCGAGCCCGGTTTTCTACGATACCGAAGGGGTGCGCCAGCATGTGGAATGAAACGAGAAACCAGACGCAGGTGGCGGGCGCGGGCGGCGTGACGCTTGAATCGCCGTTCGTCGGCGCGGCCGACGTGCTGAAGACGCACCAGGCGCGCGCATCGAAGAAGTTCACGCTGCGCGAGCGGCCCTTCCTCGACCTCGTCAACGTGCGCGGCGAGTTGAGCGATCCGGCGTTCGTGAGCGCGTTCGAGCGCGTGGTCGGCTGCCGGCCGCCCGCGCAGCCGAACACGATCGTGCGCGGCGCCGAGTACGACGTGCTGTGGCTCGGCCCCGACGAGTGGCTCGTGCGCTCGAACGGGCCCGTGCCGGCCGGCGTGCTGGAGGCCAAGCTCGCGGAGGCCGTGCAGGGCACGTATTCGGCGGCCGTCGATGTCGGCAGCGGCTACACGGTGGTCGAGATCAGCGGCGAACGCGTGCGCGACGTGCTCGCGCGCGGCTGCCCGCTCGATCTCCATCCGCGTGCGTTCAAGCCGGGCCAGTGCGCGCAGTCGCATTACTTCAAAGCGTCGATCGTGCTGATCCCGACCGGCGACGATACGTTCGAGATCGTGCTGCGCCGCAGCTTCGCCGACTACTTCGTGCGCATCATGCTCGACGCGGCCGCGCCGCTCGCGTCATGAAGCCGTTCGACGAACCGTTCGTGGCGATCGACGCGCCGCGCCTGCGCGGGCGCGGCTGGAGCGTGTTCGTCGACGAACTGAAGGTGCCCGCGCGGATCGGCATTCATGCTCACGAGCATGAAGCGCCGCAGCCGATCGTGATCGATGCGCGGCTCGGGTATCGCTGCGAGCCGAGCGAGCAGGGCGAGTGGATCGATTACGACGGCTATTGCGCGCGCGTCGCGTCGTTTCTGTCGCACAAGCCGCATACGCGGCTGCTGGAGACGCTCGTCGCCGATATCGCGGTGCTGTCGTTCCGCGAATGGCCGGCGCTGGAGTCGCTGACGCTGTCGGTGTACAAGCCGAAGATCCGGCCGGGTACGAAACGCGTCGGCGTGTCGCTCGACTGGACGCGCGGGGATTATTTGCGGTGGACGGGGGCGGCGGGGCAGATTTGAGTGAAGGATCCAGGGAGACGGACGGCATAGTTTGTCGTCTTGAATAATTCCTGAAATATGCGAACAATAGCTCCGCTGAGCAGGCAACTTTCTTTGTTCCTGAAAACCCGGAATTATGGCCCGAACCTTACCGAAGCCAATCGCGACTCCCGACCCACTGGCTCAGGATCTGGCAGCGATGGGGGCGCTCATTCGCAACCGGCGAGCGCAGCAGCGGATGCGGATCGACGACGCGGCCGATTTGCTCGGGGTCTCCAAGGACGTGCTGTCGCGGCTGGAAAATGGCCGGGCAGTGAGCCTCGAAAAATTGTTCAAGGTACTGGACGGTTTCGGTCTCAATCTGCTCGTCGTGCCGAAACGCGAAGTGCCCGTGGCCCGCAAGGCATTGCATGAACACATGGCAGTCCAGGCTGTGCCGCCGGCTTCGCCGGAGGGGGTCTGATGGCACATTGCCTGCATTTCGGCCAATGGCTCGCCGGTCGGACAAATTTGACCGACGATGCCCGTCACGATGATTACGGTTTTTCGGACGACCCGGCATGGAAGGTTCGCGCCGATCTGCTCCGACATTCGCGCGCGACCTTTACGCCGCCGCCGCGCCGCTCAATGCCGGATAGTCGACATACCCGCGCGCATCGCCGCCGAAGAACGTGTCGCGCTGCGCATCGTTCATCGGCGCGCCCGTCTTCAGCCGCGTCACGAAATCCGGATTCGCGAGCACCATCTGGCCGTACGCTTCGAGATCGGCGAGGCCCGCCGCGACATCCGTGCCGATCGCGTCGCGCGCGCGGCCCGGCCGGTTCACGATCAGCGTGCCGCTCCAGCGCTCGCGCAGGTCCGTGAGCAGCGGCTCGTCGCCCTGGTGCATCACGTGCAGGTACGCAAGGCCGAGCGGGTCGAGCTGCGTCGCCAGGTGGCGGTACAGGTTCGGCCCTTCCGCGCCTTCGTCGATCCCCCACAACGTGGTGCCGGGCGACAGGCGGATTGCCGTGCGGTCCGCGCCGATCTCGTCGGCGATCGCCTCGGCGACCTCGATCGCGAAGCGCGCGCGATTCGCGATCGAACCGCCGTAGGCGTCGCTGCGCGTGTTGGCGTTCGGCGCGAAGAACTGCTGGACCAGATACCCGTTCGCGCCATGAATCTCGACGCCATCGGCGCCGGCTTCGATCGCGCGGCGCGCGGCGAAGCGGAAGTCGTTCACGGTGTCGCGCACCTCGTCCGTCGTCAGCGCGCGCGGCGCGGGAATCTCCTGCATCCCCTTCATCGTGAACATCGGCACGCCCGGCGCGATTGCCGACGGCGCGACGCCCTGGCGATGATGCGGCGTATTGTCGGGGTGCGACATGCGCCCCACGTGCATCAACTGGATGAACAGGCGGCCGCCGCGCGCGTGCACGCGGTCGCTGATCGCCTTCCAGCCGGCGACATGCGCATCGGTGTAGATGCCGGGCGTCGTCAGGTAGCCCTGGCCGTCGTCCGACGGCTGCGTACCTTCGCTGACGATCAGGCCGAGGCCCGCGCGTTGTGCGTAGTACTCGGCGGCCCACTCGCCGGGCGTGCCGTCGAACGCGGCGCGGCTGCGCGTCATCGGTGCCATGACCAGGCGGTTCTGCAGCGTGTAGCGGCCGACACGGGCCGGGGTGAACAGTGCGTCCATGATGCGTGACTCCTCGAAGTTCGGGATGTGGGATCGGGGTGATCCCGCATCGGGCGGCGGCCGCGCACGTTGCGCCGGCCTCGCCTCCACGTGTGCATCATCCATTGCTTCTTTTTCCAGATAAATATGGTAGTTTGGATAACATTGATCCATTGATGGAGCAGTGGGCGTGGAACTGCTGAACGACATGGCGCTGTTCGTGGAGGTCGTGAAGGCGAAGGGCTTTCGCAGCGCGGCCGACGCGCTGGGGATGCCGAACTCGACGCTGTCGCGGCGGATCGGCGCGCTGGAAAAGGCGATCGGCTTGCGGCTGCTGCATCGCACGACGCGCCGAATCGAGCTGACGGAGGCCGGGCAACTGTATTTCGAGCGCTGCAAGCGCATCGTCGACGAGGCGCGGCTCGCGCACGAACAGCTCGGCGAACTGCTGGCCGAACCATCGGGCGTGCTGCGCGCGTCGTTTCCGGTCGATTTCGCGGTGATCTACCTGACGCCGCTGATCGTCGAATTCGCGAACCGTCATCCGAAGCTGACGTTCGATTTCGAGCTGACGTCACGGCGCGTCGATCTGGTGAGCGAGCCGTTCGACGTCGCGATCCGTATCGGCGAATCGGCGGATTCGCAGCTCGTCGCGCGGCGGCTCGCCACGTTCCGCAATCACCTGTATGCGTCGCCGCGCTATCTGGAGCGCTCGGGCGAGCCGCGCGAGCCGGACGACCTGATGCGGCATCAGTGCCTGAGCGTGCAGCGCGTCGATGCGTGGACGTTGCATGACGGCGCGCGGGAGATCGAGGTGCCGGTGGGTGGGCGGTTCGTCGTGAACAGCGTCGGCATGAACCGGCAGCTGGCCGTGCATGATGCGGGGATCATCCAGATGCCGGAGGAGGTCGTGGCCGACGACGTGGCCGCCGGAAGGTTGCGTCGCGTGCTGCCCGGATGGGAGGGCGCGCCGGTGCCGGTCTATGCGATGACGGAAACGCGCTTGCTGCCCGCGAAGACGCAGATTTTCATCGAGTTTCTGCGCGCGCATTTTGCGCAGGCGTGACAGCGGGGGCAGCGGCGGGCCGACGATCCGGCAGGCGGCGCGCAATCACCGGTGCGGCGAGCGCGCACGCGAGCCCGATGGCGCTGCCCAGCGCGACGTTGACGAGGCGTTCGCCGGCATAGGTCCACGCGTGCCCGGCGACGACCAGTGCCGTCGCCGCGCATGCGCAGCGCGTCGCGAACGCGAGCCGGTAGGGGCGGATGCCGACGAGCGTGAGCAGGGTTGCAAACACGACCCAGGCGCGCGTGGCGGGATCGTCCGGTACCTGCAGCCCGATGAAGATGCCGACCGGCACGCCGGCCAGTACACCCAGCACGCGGTCGGCAAACTTGGCGCGCGCGCTTGCCGTGCTACCCGTTACGACGCTTGCCGCGGACCAGATCATCCATTGCCCGTGCTCGATGTGCCGCCATTCGACCAGCGCGGCCGCGCCGCCCACCGCGATCGCGACGGTCAGCATCACTTCGACCGACCACGCGCGATCGCCGTAATCGGTGCGCCGGGCCCAGGCCAGGCAGCGCGAGCGGTGGCTGTCGCCGGAGCCGCGTGCGAGATCGGCGAGCGCTAGTGCGATGACCGGCAGCGTGCCCGCCAGCAGGAACGGCAGGACCGCGAGCGCGCGCGGTACGAGCGCGCCGTGCGCGACGCCTTCCGCGCTTTCGCAGGCGAGATACAGCACGGGAATGAACGTATAGCTGCCGAGCGAGCGCAGCAGGCGGCCCCACGCGGTGATGGCAATCGACGCGGCGCCGAGCGCGGCGGTTGCCGCGACGAAGGCGGGTGGCCACGCCAGTGCCGCCATCAGCACGACGAATCCCGCGCAGACAAGCAGGCCATGCGCGGCGGCGCCCAACGGCGCGAGCGCGACGCGCTCGACGCCGACCAGCAGCGCGATCGTGACGATCGACGCAATCAACCATTCCGCGCGGCCGGTCGCCAATGCGAGCGAGACGAGCGGAAGCAGTACGAGCGACGCGCGGGTTAGCGCCCGGAGATCGAGCGCGCCGGCGACGGACGCGGCGGCCGATCTCGCCGCGCGTCGTGCTGCGTGCAGGCCGGCCATGCCGCGGCGTGCCATCGTCCGCCTTCAGCCCGCGAGAGCGGCGAGCACGTCGGCGGAGGAGCGCACGAGGCCGAGTCTCGGGAAGATGAAACGCAGCGACGCGTCGTGCTGGTCGGCGGCCGCGCAACTCATCGCATCCTCGACGAACACGATCGAATAGCCGTGCTCGTAGGCCGCGCGGGCAGTCGATTCGACGCCGATATTCGTCGAGATGCCGCCGAGCACGATCGTCCGGATACCGCGCCGGCGCAACTGGAGATCCAGTTCGGTGCCGTGGAATGCGCCCCATTGCCGCTTGGTGATCAGGAGGTCGGATGGCGCGGCGTCGAGCACGTCCGGAAAGGTCCACCAGTCCGGCGGCAGGCCTGCCGCGGGCGGCGTTGCTGGCTGGTCGACGGGCTGCTTCAGCGCGTCGCCGAAATCCGCGCTCCAGCCGACGCGCACCAGCACGACCGGCGCGCCGGCTTCACGAAAGCGCTTCGCAAGCGGTGCGGCGGCGGCCAGCACGGCGTCGCCGGTACGCGGCGCTTTCGCGAAGCCGAGGATGCCTTGCTGCAGGTCGACGAGAACAAGGGCGGTGGTACGGGGATCCAGTGTGTCCAGCATGATGGCTCTCGATTGATTGGGACAGGACGAACCTGTATTGTGAGGGTCGTCTCACATTCAAATATATGAGGATGGACTCACAAAAGTCAAGCCGTTCGGCGGGCGACGCCGTGCCGTCCGCGAAGGCACCCAGCCGGGCGCGCGGCCGAGCGCGCGTCGCCGCGCTGCTGGACGCCGCGGGCGTGGAATTCGCGGAAAAGGGGTACGAAGCGACGACGATGACGGCGATTGCGGCGCGCGCCGATTCGTCGATCGGTTCGCTGTACCAGTTCTTTCCGACCAAGGAACAGGTGGCCGCGGGGCTGCTCGAGCACTATCTGGCGTCGCTTGGCGACGAGCTCGATCAGTTGCGCACACTGGCGTCGTCCGGCGATCTAGTGCTGCTCGCGGCGCGTCTGACGACGGCGTTCGTGACGTTCCGGGTCGCGCATCCGGCGTTCGTCGTGCTGGTCGATGCGTACGATTTCGCGTTGCCGGGCGCGCTTGATGTGCGCACGCGCTTGCGCGGCGCGATCGGGACGGTGCTGGAGGCGCTCGCGCCAGGCATGCCGGCCGGCGAGCTTGCGGTGCGAGCGGCGATCGTGCAACACCTGATGAAGGCGGCCGTGGCGCTGAGTCGCGACGCGACGATCGCGGACCCGGCTGCTGCGCTTCGGGCGCTCGAGGGCGTAATGCTGCGCTATCTGGAGGAGACGGTGGAAACGGGCGCGTGATGTCGCGCCGAACGGGCCGGCGCGGCAGCGCGTGCGCGGCCCGTCACCCGGGCCCGGGCGACGCTCATCGCGGCGCGAGCGATGATGAGGTGCGGACGGCCGAAGCGGGAGCAGCTGGCGCGTTGACGGGCATCATCCCGGCTTCCGCGTCGTCGCGCGGTTCGAGCACGAAGCGGAACGAATCGACCCGCTGCATCACCTTCGCCGCGTACGCGTTCGAACCGCCATAGTTCTTCAGCCCGGCCTGCACGTTGCCGCCGGCCGCTCTCACGTAGCCCGACAGGATCGCGGACCCGACCTCGACGTTCGCGTTCGGCTCGGTCAGATCCTTCACGTTGCGCAGCAGGCCGCGGTGCGCGGCCGGCACGACCTGCATCAGCCCCGTCGCGCCATGCTGGCCGCGCGCCTTTTCCTGGAAGCGCGATTCGATCGAAATGATGGCGTAAACGAGTGCCGGCGGCAGCGAATATTTCGTCGCAGTAACGCTCACGATATCGGCGAGCTTTGCGGCTCGTTCCTTCGCGACGCCGAATTTTTTCGTCAGGTAGGACGTGATGCGGCGGTTTGCTTCGTTCGGCTGATCGTTGGCGCTGGCGAGCGGCGCGGATGCGACGGACGGTGCCGACGCGGCCGCTTCGGGCGAGGACGCAGGAAGCGCGGGCGCTTGCTGCGCCGACGCCTGTTGCGCAATGCCGAGCGAAAGCACGATCAGACAGAAAAACCGTCGCATGGTGGAGTGCGGGGAATTGGGAGGCGCATAGTATATCGGCCAATCGCCGCCGGTGGTCGAGCGCCGGCTCGAATGAAAGCGCCGTGTAGGCTTGTATCGGTTCGCGACGATCGATGGGCCGATCGTTGCGCGGACACGCATCGGAGTCCGGATGAACGTCGCCGCCGGTTCCGGGATCGTATCCTCATTTCCCCGTGCACGGGGAAGCGACGCGAACCGCCTATGCGCGTCGCGCGGCCGCCATCCGCGCAATCGCGCCGATCGCATCGCTGACGAGCACCGCGAGCAGCCCGACGATCACGCCGCCCTGCAGCACGAACGCGGTGTTCGACGTCTGCAGGCCCGCGATGATCACGTCGCCGAGTCCGCGTGCAGCGACCGTCGAGCCGATCGTCGCGGTGCCGAGATTGATCACGACCGCGAGCCGGACGCCGTTGACGATTACCGGAAACGCGAGCGGCAGCTCGACCGACACCAGTTGCTGCCAGCCGCTCATCCCCATCCCGCGTGCGGCGTCGACGACATCGCGCGGCACGTCTTCGAGCCCCGCGATCGTGCTTTCGAAAATAGGCAGGAGCCCGTACAGCACGAGCGCGATCAGCACGGGTTTCAATCCGAAACCGACGGCCGGCACCGCAAGTGCGAGCACCGCGACCGGCGGGAAGGTCTGGCCGATATCGACGACGCTGCGCGCGACCGGCAGGAAATCCGCGCCGGCCGGCCGCGTGACGAAGATGCCGGCCGCGACCGCGACAATCGTGCCGATCGCGCTCGACAGCGCGACCGTGCCGAGATGCGCGAGCGTGAGGTCGAGCAGGCTCGCGCGATCGTAGATGACCGGCGCGCCGTTATCCGCGAACGGCGCGAACAGCCCCTGCAGCCATGCAGGGCGCAACAGCAGCACGAGCAGCAGCGCGAGTGCGGCTGCTCGGGCCGCATACGCGGGCAGCCGCCGGCGCAGCGCCGAACGCGTTGGCCGCACGCCGTGCGTCGTCATGCGGGCTTCCTCGCGTGCTCGCGGATCGCGTCGAGCGTGATGCGGCGCGCGTCGCGGCCGCCGCCGTCGTCTACCGGCAGCGCGTCCGCACCGCGCCACAGCAGCTCGGACACCGCATCGCGCAGCGTGCGTGTCGCGGCGATCGGTTCGCCGTCGGCATGACCGGGTTCGGCCACCGCGTCGATCGGCGTCAGCGCGAGCAGGCGCAGCGGCCGGTCGACGCCCGCGACGAGCTGCTCGACGACGCCGGCTGCCGGCTTGCCGAGAATCTCGGCGGGCGGCGCGACCTGCAGCAGCCGTCCGCCGTCCATCACCGCGATCGTGTCGCCGAGCTTCAACGCTTCCTCGATATCGTGCGTGACGATCACGACCGTCACGCCGAGGCGGCGCTGCAGCGCGAACAGGTCGTCCTGCGCCTTGCCGCGAATGATCGGATCGAGCGCGCCGAACGGTTCGTCCATCAGCAGCATCCCGGGCTCGGCCGCGAGCGCGCGCGCGACGCCGACGCGCTGCTGCTGGCCGCCCGACAATTCGTGCGGCAGCTTGTCGGCGAACTCGGCCGGCGCGAGATGGAACAGGTCGAGCAACTCGTTCACGCGCGCTTCGATGCGCGCCGGCGGCCAGCCGAGCAGGCGCGGCACGGTCGCGATATTGCGCGCGACGCTCCAGTGCGGAAACAGCCCGTGCCCCTGGATCGCATAGCCGATGCCGCGCCGAAGCTGCTCGGGCGCGACGGTGGCCGTATCGACGCCGTCGATGCGGATCGTGCCGCTGGTGGGCGCGATCAGCCGGTTGATCATGCGCAACAGCGTCGACTTGCCGCTGCCCGATGCGCCGACGAGCGCGGTGATCGTGCCGCGTTTCATCGTCAGCGATACATCGTCGACGGCGGCGACGTCGCCGAAGCGTTTGCCGACACGTTCGATCTCGATCATCCTGCACGCCCCTTCGCGAGCGACGTCGCGGCTTCGAACACGACGGCGGCCGCCAGTGCGAGCGCGATCGTCGGGATCGCGCCGAGCAGCACGAGATCGGCGGCCGATTGCCCGATCCCCTGGAAGATGAACGTGCCGAACCCGCCGCCGCCGATCAGCGCGGCGACCGCGGTCAGGCCGATGTTCTGCACGAGCACGATGCGCACGCCGCTCAGGATCACCGGCAGCGCGAGCACGAGATCGACGCGCAGCAGCCGCTGCGCGCGCGTCATGCCCATCGCGCGCGCTGCTTCGGTCACGTGCGGCGGCACTTGCTCGAGCCCGACCACGACGCTCGATGCGATCGGCAGCAGCGAATACAGGAACAGCGCGAGCACGGCCGGCGCGACGCCGATCCCGCGGATGCCGAGCGCGGCCGCGAGCGGCACGTGCGCGGCGAGCAGGCCGAGCGGCGCCATCATCAGCCCGTACATCGCGATGCTCGGGATCGTCTGCACGATATTGAGCACGGGCATCGCGACGGTGCGCACCGCCGCGATGCGCGCGCACGCGATGCCAAGCGGCACACCGGCGACGAGCGCGGCTGCGACCGAGCCGCCCGCGAGCGACACGTGCCGGGTCGCTTCGCGCCAGAAATCGTCGCTGCGCACCGCGTATTCGCGCATCACGGAGAGGCCGTCCCACCAGCCGCTCGCGAGCGGCACCGAGATCGCCGCAATCGCGACGACGAGCGCGACGAGGCGCCGCCACGGGCCGAACGCGAGCCGCGCGAGCGCGTCGGCGACGAGCACGGCCCACGCGAACAGCAGCAGCCAGGCACCGGCGGCGGGCGACACGCGCGCGAGCATGTCGTCGGGCGCGACGACGTGCGTCGCGGCCGCACCGACCGCATACGCGAGCGTTGCGAGCCACGTGCAGCCGGCCGCGAGCCGCCACGCGGGGCGGCTCGCCGTCATCGCCCACAGCGCGCCGGCGATCCACAGCGCGGCGAGCGCAGCGCCCTGCACGGCGGGCAGCGCGGCAAACACCGACAGCCCCGTGCCGGCCGCGATCCGGTTCGGCCGCAGCACCGCGAACGGCATGCCGAGCACGGCGACGATCGTCAGGACACCGATCAGGATGCCGACCTTGTCGGGTATCACGCGCCGCGCGGACGCCGCCGCGCGACCCGTCATTTAACGAAGCCCTTCGATTTCAGGTAGCTTTTCGCGACACCTGCCGCCGGCTCGCCGTTGATCTGGATGCGCGCGTTCAGCGCCTGCAGCGTCTTCAGGTCGAGGCTTGCAAACACGGGCTGCAGGTAGTCGGCGATCTGCGGATGCGCTTTCAGCGCGGCTTCGCGGATCACGGGCGTCGGTGCATAGACCGGCTGCACGTGCTTGTCGTCGTCGAGCACCGCGAGGCCGCTCGATGCGATGCCGCCGTCGGTGCCGTAGACCATTGCGGCGTTCACGCCGTCGGTCTGGTTCGCGGCGGCCTTGATCGTCGCGGCCGTGTCGCCGCCGGACAGCACGACGAGCTGCTCGGGCTTCAGCTTGAAGCCGTACGCCTTCTCGAACGACGGCAGTGCGGACGCGCTGTTCACGAATTCGGCCGACGCCGCGAGCTTCAGCTTGCCGCCGCCCGCGATCCACTTGCCGAAATCGGAGAAGGTCTTCAGATGCTGCGACTGAGCGACAGGCGCGAGCACGGCGACGCCCCACGTGTTGTTCGCGGGCGCAGGTGCGAGCCACACGAGATGGTTCGCCGCGTAGTCGAGCTTCTTCGCGGTGTCGTAGCCCTGGCTCGCGTTCTTCCACACCGGATCGTCGGCCTTGTTGAAGAAGAACGCGGCATTGCCGGTGTATTCGGGGTAGATGTCGATCTCGCCGCTCGTGAGCGCCTTGCGCACGATCGGCGTCGTGCCGAGCGCGATCTTTTCGGTGACGGGAATGCCGTGGGCCTTCAGCACCTGCGCGATGAGGTTGCCGAGCAGGTTGCCTTCGGTGTCGATCTTCGACGACACCACGACGGGCGTGTCGGCGTGCGCGCCGGGCGCAACGAGGGCGGCGGCGAACGCGAGGCCCAGGATCCGGGCGGGCAGGGCGAGTTTCATCGGGGCCAATCTCCAGGACGGGGGGCGTACGCCGAAAGTTACTTGACTGAGCCGGCTTTGGCAAACCGCGTGCGGCGGCGTGCCCACAGCCCGTGTGGGGATAACCCGCATCCGTCATGCGGGCTTGCTACACTGAAATCCGTTCCCGCCTGCGGACACTTGCTGACATGAAACCCGAGCTGCTGGTCCTCATCGCATTGCGCGGCGACGCGCATCGCGAGATCGCCGCGTCGTTCGACGTGCGCTACGCCCCGACCGCCGAAGAACGCGAACGCGCGATCGCCGAACACGGCGGCACGATTCGCGCGGTGCTGACCAACGGCAGCACGGGCCTCACCGCTGCCGACATCGATCGTCTTCCGCAACTCACGTTCGTCAGCGCCCTTGGCGCCGGCTACGAGCATATCGACGTCGCGCATGCGAAGGCGCGCGGCATCACGGTCGTGACGGGCGCCGGTACCAACGACGATTGCGTCGCCGATCACGCGTTCGCGCTGCTGCTCGCGGCGGTGCGCGGTGTCGTGCGGCTCGATGCGAAAACCCGCGCCGGCGTATGGCGCGAGGGGCTGCCGATGCCGCCGAACGTGTCGGGCAAGAAGCTCGGCATCGTCGGGCTCGGCAAGATCGGCGAGAAGTGCGCGCGCCGCGCGGCCGGCTTCGACATCGAGATCGGTTATCACAACCGGTCGGCGAAGCCTGTTCCTTACCGCTATTTCGACCGGCTCGACGCGCTCGCGCAGTGGGCCGATTTCCTGATCGTCGCGACGCCGGGCGGCGCGGGCACGCGGCACATGATCGACCGCGCGGTGCTCGACGCGCTCGGCCCCGGCGGCTTTCTCGTCAACGTATCGCGTGGCAGCGTTGTCGATACCGCTGCTTTGGCGGACGCGCTGCGCGAAGGGCGCATCGCGGGTGCGGGGCTCGACGTGTATGAAGGGGAACCGGAGCCGCCGCGCGCGCTGACGGATCTCGACAGCGTCGTGCTGACGCCGCACATGGGCGGTTGGTCGCCCGAGGCGCTCGACCGTTCGGTGCAGCAGTTTCTCGACAACGCCGCGCGGCATTTCGCGGGGCAGCCGGTGCTGACGCCCGTTTGAGTCACGGTTGAATCAGGTTTTTCGGAGATAGAACAGCGCGGACGGCGACCGACGTCGAGGAGACGTCGGCCGCCGTCCGCTTTGCGTCATGCGCGCCCGCTCACGACGAAGCCGAAACCAGCGGCACCGTCACCGACGTGCCGGCCGGATCGAGCGTCAGGCCGGTGCCGGGCGTCGGCCGCAGCGTCGCCTCGTTGTCGCTGGACAGCACGACGAGCCCCAGCCGGTGGCCGGCTTCGAGCTTGTAGTCGCGCGGCATGAACGTCAGCTTCAGGTCGTACGGCATCCCGGGCAGCACGGGTTCCGACAGCCAGTCGGACAGCCGGTTGCGCGGGTCGGTCCAGGCGCGCGTGACGATCGTGGCCGTGCCGTCCGGTGCGCGGTCGACCAGCAGCGCCGTCACGTTGGCCACCCCCGTGAAGGTCAGCTTGACACGGGCCGTCGCGGTGCCGGACAGGCGCGTGGCGGCCGTGAACGGCGCGGTCTCGAAGCGGCTGCGGTTTTCGCCGGTCGGCGCATTCGCCAGCGTGAGCGCCGTAATGCGCGCATCGTCGGTGAAGCGTGCGAGCGGGCCGCCGGTCGGCATCCGCAGCAGCGTGCCGGTACTCGCGCCGTCGCCGCCCGCGAAATACGAAACCTGCGTCGCATGGCGCGCGGCCCAGTCGGCCTCCTTCAGCAGCTTGCCGTCCGCCTGCTCGATCACCGCGCGCGGATCGTGTTCGACACCGTTGTCATAACCGATCAGGTAGCGCGTAAACCACCGGTTCACCTCCGCGGTCCACGCATCGGCCATCGCCGGCACGCGCGTCGGATCGGTGTGCTTCAGGCGGTGCAGCCACAGCTGCGTCGGCACGCCCTGGCGCCGCATCGCGAGATACCACGACGTCGACTGGTCGACACGCACGTTGTCGTCGGTCAGCCCCTGCGCGACGAGCGCCGGCGCGGCCGCGAACGCGGTCGGGATGTCGCGCGCGGCCCAGAACGGCGAATAGTCGCCGGTCGTGCGGTTTTCCTTCTGCAACGCTTCGTCGATCAGGTGCGTGCAGCGCTCCGGATGCGCGTTCGTCAGCAGCGCCTTGATGTACACGTCGACGTCCTCGCCCTGATAGCCTTCCGGCGCGCGCACGAGCCCGCCCGAGCGGTAATAGCCGTACATGTTCGACAACCCGGCGACCGGCACGATCGCATCGAGCCCGCGCGTGCGCAGGCTTGCGACCATCTTCGGCAGCGTGCCGTCGTACGACACGCCGTACATGCCGACGTGGCCCGTCGACCAGTTCGCGACGACCGTCTTGCCGCTCGCGTCCTTCGCGGTTGCATCGCGGCCGAGCCAGCGGATCACCGACGCCATCGCGACCGATTCGTCGCGCGTCAGGATCGTCGGGCAGCCGTCCGAGCCGGCGGTGCCGAGCGAATCCGCATAGACGATCGTGAAGCCGCGCGGCACGAAGTAGCCTTCGATCCACGAGCGCCCGGCGGCGGCCGCTTCGAGCTGCTGCAGCATTCGCGTCTGCGGTGCGGCGGCCATGATGCGCGCGGACGTCGATGCCGACGCGGATGCGCTTGCTGCCGGATGCGGCGTGCCGTCGAGCTCGACGTCGACGTCGTGGTTCGGGCTGTCGGCGAGCCCCGCGTAGTACGGGCTCGCGAGCACGATGACGGGCGTGCGTGCGCCGTTCGCGGTTTCGGCCGGGCGCACGATGCGCACGTGGATGCGGTCGCGCGTGCCGTCGCCGTCGGAGTCGACCGGCGTGTCGACCCACGCGTTCTCCTCGATCGTGCCGCCCGACAGCGACGGCTGCACCTGGCCGTTCGCGATCACGGGCCGGTAGCGTCCGCCGCTGGCCGGATTGGCGTACGGGACGCCGGACGGCGACATGCGTGACGCCAGCGACTGCGTATCGGCCGCCGATGCGGCGGCCCCCTCCTGTTGGCCTTGCGCGAGCGCAGATGCCCCCACCACGCTGCCGCCGTCGTCGCCGCCGCACGCGGCGAGCGTCGTGGCCGCAACGAGCGCGGGAAGCCATGCGCGCCGCAATCCGGTTCGATGAAAGTTCATTGTCGACCTCATTCTTGTTTGTGATTGTCCGGAACCGGCCGGCCCGCGATATGCCCCCTGCGGCCTGGCCGGGTGCTGCATCGGATGAAGCTGAACTGCGACTTCGAAAGCGCCGGGCGAGACGCCCGGGTGCCACGGCCGGTGTCGGCGCACGTTGCGCGGCGCGCCACCCGGCGAGCGTCGGGGCGGCTGCATCCCCCGACCGGAAAGCGTCAGCGCGGCGGCCGGTTCGGGCCGCGCGGCCGAAGCGATATCGGCAGCGTGATGCGAATACAGGAGTGCGAATCAAATGCGGGCATGCCCGACCTTCCTTCAGGTTTCAGATGAAACGGAACGGCACGATGCGATGAGGCGGGGGTGTTGCGAACGACAGTGCTGCAACGGCAGGAAAGCGCGACGCGTGTCGGCATGGCTGGCCGGATTTCTTTCCGGAAGCTTGCGCAAACTTATCTCAGTGAAATCTACGTGTCAAACTTTTTTAGTTTGTGTCAAACAAAGTTTCGATGTGTGCGCACGGCACGCGGCCACCAATCCTTGCGGAATCGGTGTCAACTTCGCTGGCATCCATCCGCAAACCATCAAAAACAGTCTGAAAGGAGGGAGAGGGCCATGACGATTTCGGTCACGCCGGACGACGGCAACAGCGTCGGTTTCCACGACATCGCGTAACGCCCGCGCCGGACGCCGCGCCTATTCGTCGCGCAGCGCTTCGGCCGGCCGCACTCGCGCAGCACGCCAGCTCGGGTACAGCGTCGCGACGCACGACATCAGGAACGCGGCCGCGGCGATCTCGATCACGTCGATCGCCGCGAGCTTCGACGGCAGCGAACTGAGGAAATACACGGACGGTGTCAGGAAGCGGATGCCGAGCAACTGCTCGATCGCCGGCAGCACCCACGGGATGCTGACCGCGATCGCGCAGCCGAGCGCGACGCCCGCCAGCATGCCGGCGAGGCCGATCGTCATCCCCTGGATCGCGAAGATCTTCGTGATCGACCCGGGCGGCGCGCCGAGCGTGCGCAGGATCGCGATGTCGCCCTGCTTCTGCGTGACGGTCATCACCAGCGACGACACGAGATTGAACGCGGCGACCGCGACGATCAGCATCAGGATCAGCGACAGCATGCGTTTCTGCAGCCGCTCGGCTTCGAACCACGTACGGTTCTGTCGCGTCCAGTCGCGGATATAAAGATCGCCCGACAGCGTGCGCGACAGCGCCAGCGCGATGTCCGGCGCGCGCTGCAGATCGTCGAGACGCAACCGGATGCCGGTCGGCGCGGGCACGTTGAACAGCTTCCGCGCATCGCTGATGTGGATGTACGCAAGCGCGCTGTCGTATTGATAGTGGCCCGACTCGAACGTGCCGACCACGTTGAACTGCCGGAACCGCGGCAGCGCATCGTCGATGCGCGCGCTGTTGCCGGGCGCGAAGAACGTGATGCGATCGCCGATCTTCACGTGCAGCGCGTCAGCCAGCGCGGCGCCGAGCACGATGCCCATCTCGCCCGGCACGAGCGCGTCGAGGCGCCCGGTCTTCAGCTTGCGCGCGATCTCGGACACGCGCGGCTCGAGCACGGGATCGATGCCGCGCAGCGCGACGCCCGTCACGCTGCCCGCGTTCGTCAGCAGCGCCCGCGCGTCGACATAGGGCGCGACGGCGCGCACGGCCGGGTTCCGCAGCGATTCGTGCGCGGTGAGCCGCCAGTCGGGCAGCGCGCCGGACGGCGAGAAGATTTCCACATGCGCGAGCACCGACAGCATCCGGTCGCGCACCTCGGTGCGAAAACCGTTCATCACCGACAGCACGACGATCAGCGCGGCGACGCCGAGCGCGATGCCGGCCATCGCGGCGCCGGCAATGAACGACACGAAGCCGTCGCCGGCCGAGCGCCGGCCGCCGCGCGCGTAGCGCAGCCCGATCTGCCATTCGAACGGGAGTTTCAAGCGATTTCCTTTCAATTCGATACGAACCACGTCGAGCCGCGCATTCTAGCGAACGCGGCGCGAGTGCGTGCAGAGATCGGGGGGCGGGCGGAACGGCTAGCCGACCGGCTGGTCATTCGCCTGCGTTGCGCGCCGACACGCCGATATTTCCATCGTTTCGGCTCTGACCCATAATGTCGGCCAGCATCCGGTCGAACCAAACATTCCAAGCATTCACGGCGCAACCAGGGCCGCGCCGTCACAGACCAATAAATCTCGGGGTACGTCGCCGCAGCCGGCAGCACGTCCTTGACAAGGAAATAACAAAATGGATTTGCTGCGTTTCCTGCTGCTCCTGCCGATTCGCGCGGCGGGCTTCGTCTGGCGCCTGCTCGGCCGCGTGCTGCGGCCGCTGGTCGGCGACGTATCGTGGACGGCGCCCGCGTGGGCGGGCATCACCGCCGCGGCCGTGCGCCGCCGCCCGTGGCATGCCGGCGGCATCGTGCTGCTCGCGGCCGCGCTCGGTTACGGCGGGTACTGGTTCAAGCATCGCCCGAAGCCGCCGGAGCCCGAGACCGTCGGCTTTACCGTGAAGGCGCCGGCGATCACGACCTACGAGGTCGACGACAGCGACAAGCCGAAGATCACCGTGCATCCGCTCGAAGTGGCGTTCTCGCGATCGGCCGCGCCGATCGAACTGGTCGGCAAGCCGGCCGGGCAGGGCATCGAGATGACGCCCGCGCTGAAGGGCGCGTGGGAGTGGGCCGACGACAAGACGCTGCGCTTCACGCCGGCGGCCGATTGGCCGGTCGGTGCGCACGTTGAAGTGCGCTTCGCGGTGCGCCAGGTGTTCGCGCCGCAGGTGACGATGCACGACGACCATTTCGCGTTCGACCTGCCGGCGTTCACCGCGCAGTCGGGCGACAACCAGTTCTACCAGAACCCCGACAATCCGGCGGAGAAGCAGGCGCTGCTGCAACTGCGCTTCAACTATCCGGTCGATCCGGCCGAGTTCGAGAAGCGTATCGGCCTCGTGCTGGTCGGCCGTGACGGCAAGACCGTGTCGCCGCTGCGCTACACAGTCAACTACGACAAGATGAAGACGAGCGCGTGGGTCCATTCGCAACCGCTCGAGATTCCGAAAGATCCGCTGTCGGTGCGGCTCGACGTCGACAAGGGCGTGAAGAGCGCGCGCGGCGGCGACGGCACGCCGGCGGTGCTGCACGCGTCGGTCGGCGTGCCGGGCCTCTACAGCCTTTCGATCGGCAACGTCGCGCCGACGCTTGTCGACAACGAGCGTTACGAACCCGAGCAAGTGCTCGTCGCCGAAACGTCCGACGGCGTGCGCAGCGCCGATCTCGCCGCGCGCGCGAAGGCGTGGGTGCTGCCGAAGCGCAAGCCGGGCGTCGATCAGTCCGACGACGATCCGCCGTACGAATGGAATGTGGCCGACATCAGCGACGCGGTGCTGAAGCAGTCTAAGCCGCTGCCGCTCGCAGCGGTGCCGACCGAGAACGACTTCGCGACGCTGCAAAGCTTCAAGTATCACGCGACGCCGGGAGACCGCATCGTCGTGCGTTTCGAAGGCGACCTGAAATCGGCCGGCGGCTATCTGCTCGGCGCGCCGGTGACGACCGCGTTCACGGTGCCTGACTATCCGAAACTGCTGCGCTTCATGGCCGACGGCTCGTTGCTGTCGATGAGCGGCAGCAAGCGGCTGTCGGTCGTATCGCGCAACCTGCCGGGGATGAAGATCGAGATCGGCCGCGTGGTGCCCGACCAGCTCCAGCATCTGGTGAGTTTCAACAACGGCACGTATGCGCGGCCCGAGCTGTCGTATTCGTTCAGCGAGGATCACATCGTCGAGCGCTTCGTGCAGACGCGCGCGTTCCCGGCCGGCGACCCCGGCAAGGCGCATTACGAAGGCATCGATCTCGGCCAGTACCTGAAGGGCGGCAAGCGCGGCGTGTTCCTGCTGCACCTGTCGAAGTACGACCCGGCGGCCGAAAAGAAGAAGGCCGACGATGCGAAGGATGGCGATGCATCGTCGGGCGACGGCAGCCAGGATCAGTCCGACAACGCCGATTCGGGCGACAGCAACGGCAACGGCGACGACAGCGACAACGCGCTCGGCGACACGCGCCTGATCGTCGTGACCGATCTCGGGATGCTGGTCAAGCGCGCGCTGGACGGCAGCCAGGACGTGTTCGTCCAGTCGATCCGCAACGGCCGTCCGGTTGCGGGTGCAACCGTGTCGGTGCTCGCGGTGAACGGTCAGACGCTGTTCTCGCAGACTACGAGCGCCGACGGCGTCGTGCATTTCCCCGCATTCAAGGGGCTCGACCGCGAGAAGCGTCCGCAACTGTATGTCGTGAAGAAGGACGGCGACCTGTCGTTCCTGCCGGTGGCCGGACGCGATCGCCAGCTCGATTTCTCGCGCTTCGATGTCGACGGCGAACGCAACGCGACGGGCCAGGGGCAGCTGTCCGCGTACCTGTTCTCGGATCGCGGCCTGTACCGGCCCGGCGATCCGTTCCACATCGGCCTGATCGTGCGCGCGGCGAGCTGGGCGCGCAGCCCGGCCGGCGTGCCGCTGCAGGCGGAGATCGTCGACCCGCGCGGGATCACCGTCGAACGCAAGCCGGTGACCGTCGACGCGACGGGCTTCACGGAGCTCGGTTATACGACGGCCGAAACGTCGCCGACCGGCACGTGGACGGTCAACCTGTACATCGTCAAGGACGGCCAGCCGGGCGCCGAGCCGATCGGCAGCACGACGGTGCAGGTGAAGGAGTTCATGCCCGACCGGATGAAGGTCGACGCGAAGCTGTCGCAGCAGGTCGTCGAAGGATGGGTGAAGCCGAAGGGGCTGAAGGGCATCGTCGATGCGCAGAACCTGTTCGGCACGCCGGCCGAGAAGCGCCGCGTCGCGGCGACGCTGACGCTGCGCCCGGTGTGGCCGTCGTTCCGCAGCTGGCAGGGCTATCGCTTCTTCGATGCACGCCGCGCGAGGGAAGGCTATACGACGACGCTGCAGGACGGCACGACCGACGACAAGGGGCATGCCGAGTTCGACCTCGATCTCGACAAGTACGCGGATGCGACCTATCAGCTCTACTTCCAGGCGAAGGCGTATGAAGCGGAAGGCGGGCGCAACGTCGCCGCGAACGCGCAGACGCTCGTGTCGAACAACGACTGGCTCGTCGGCTACAAGTCGGTCGACGATCTCGGCTACGTGAAGCGCGGCAGCCCGCGCACGGTGCGGCTCGTCGCGATCGACCCGGGCGCGAAGGCGATCGACGTGAAGGAATTGCGCGCACAGCTCGTCGAGGAACGCTACGTGTCGGTGCTGACCAAGCAGGATTCCGGCGCGTACAAATACGATTCGCGGCTGAAGGAAGTGCCGGTCGACGAGAAACCGCTGACGATTCCGGCGGCCGGGCTCGACTTCGCGCTGCGCACCGACAAGCCGGGCAGCTATGCGCTCGTGATCCGCCGCGCGGACGGCACCGCGGTGAACCGGATCGAGTATTCGGTTGCGGGCGACGCGAACGTCACGCGTTCGCTCGACCGCAACGCCGAGCTGCAGGTGAGCCTCGCGAAGCACGACTACAAGCCGGGCGAGCAGGTCGAGATCGCGATCCGCGCGCCTTACGCGGGCAGCGGCCTGATCACGATCGAGCGCGACAAGGTGTATGCGCACGCATGGTTCCATGCGGACACGACGAGCTCGATCCAGCACATCACGGTGCCGGCCGGCTTCGAAGGCAACGGCTACATCAACGTGCAGTACATCCGCGATCCGTCGTCGGACGAGATCTTCATGAGCCCGCTGAGCTACGGCGTCGTGCCGTTCTCGGTGAACCTCGACGCGCGCCGCAACGCGCTGACCATCGACGCGCCGGCGCTCGTGAAGCCGGGCGACACCGCCACCTTCACCGTGCATTCGGCGAAGCCCGCGAAGGTCGTCGTGTTCGCCGTCGACGAGGGCATCCTGCAGGTCGCGCGCTACAAGCTCGGCGATCCGCTGAAGTTCTTCTTCCGCAAGCGGATGCTCGAAGTCGGCACGTCGCAGATCCTCGACCTGATCCTGCCGGACTTCGAGAAGCTGATGGCGATGGCCGCGCCCGGCGGCGACGCCGACGACGCGATCGGCCGCCAGTTGAACCCGTTCAAGCGCAAGCGCGACAAGCCGGTCGTCTACTGGTCGGGAATCGTCGACGTGAACGGCGACACGCGCCTGAGCTACACGGTGCCCGACTACTTCAACGGGAAGCTGCGCGTGATGGCCGTGTCGGTGTCGCCGGACCTGGTCGGCACGTTCGAACGCGCGACGACGGTGCGCGGCGATTTCGTGCTGTCGCCGAACGTGCCGACGACGCTCGCACCAGGCGACGAGGCCGACGTCAGCGTCGGCGTCGCGAACAACCTGACGGGCGTCGGCAGCCAGCCGGTGCCGGTCGCGGTGACGCTGAAGACGGGCCCGCAGTTGCAGGTGATCGGGCCGGCGACGCAGAACGTCGCGCTCGCACCGCAGCATGAGGGCGTTGCGCTGTTCCGCGTGAAGGCGACCGACACGCTCGGCTCGGGCATGCTGTCGTTCGGCGCGCGCTACGGTGCGAAGGGCGCGCAGCAGCGCGTCGACGTGTCGGTGCGGCCGGCAGCCGCGTTCCGCACGCAGCTCGACATCGCGCGGCTCGATCCGGGCAAGAAGGCGAGCGTGCCGAACCTGCGGCCGATGTACGACGCGTATGCGTCGCGCGACGCGAGCATCTCGACCGCGCCGCTCGTGCTGTCCGAAGGGTTGTCGTCGTATCTCGTCAACTTCGACCACTACTGCAGCGAGCAGATGGTGAGCGCGGCCGTGCCGCGCGTGTTCGCATCGAAGTGGCTGTCGGTGCGTGCGCTGACGAGCGCGATGCATGCGCCCGAAGCCGGTGCCGATGCAGCAAATGCCAGCGCAATCACGCAGTTCGTCGGCGTGCTGCGCAGCCGGCAGAACGCGCAGGGCGGCTTCGGCCTGTGGAGCGCGACGCCGGATGCCGATCCGTTCGTGTCCGCTTATGCGATGCACGTGCTGCTCGACGCGCGCGAACGCGGCACGGTCGTGCCGAAGGACATGCTCGACGCGGGCAACCAGTATCTGCAGAGGCTCGCGGCGAACGATTCGCTCGGCTCGCTCGACCTGCTGCGGCAGCGCGCGTACGCGGTGTACCTGCTGACGCGCCAGGGCAACGTGACGACCAACAGCCTCGCGGCCGTGCAGAAGCGCCTGCAGGATGCGTATCCGAACGACTGGAAGAACGATCTCGCGGCCGCATGGCTTGCCGCATCGTATCAACTGCTGAAGCAGGACAAGGAGGCCGCTGCGCTGATCGCGGGCCCGCAGGCGCTGCTCGAACGCAAGCGTGCGTCCGACGGCGGTTACGTGGCGGGATACTACATCGATCCGCTGACGCGCGACGCGAGCGTGCTGTACCTGCTCGCGAAGCACTTCCCGGAACGCGTGCGCAAGCTGTCGCCGCGCGCGATGGACAACATCGCCGCGCCGCTGGTCGACAACCGCTACAACACGCTGTCGTCGGCGATGACGATCCTCGCGCTCGATGCGTATGCGGCGTCGAACGCGGGCCAGCTCGACCAGCTCGCGATCGACGAGGTGCGTGCGGGTGCCGCGCCGAAGGACGTGTCGTCGATCCAGGCGAACCTCGTGCGCTCGGGCACGTGGGCGGCCGGTGCGTCGCGCGTCGACTTCGTGAACGGCAGCGCGCTGCCCGCGTGGTGGGTTGCAAGCCAGTCGGGCTACGACCGCGGCACGTCGACGAAGGCGATCAAGAACGGGCTCGAGATCGTGCGCGACTACACCGATACGAACGGCAAGCCGCTCGACAGGATCACGCTCGGCCAGGAAATCGACGTGCACCTGAAGATCCGCGCGACGGGCTCGGCGAACGTCGGCAATATCGCGATCGTCGATTTGCTGCCAGGCGGCTTCGACCCGGTGATCGCGCCGCCGCCGGCGACCGACGCGCAGGACGGCGACGGCAATGGCGACGGCGGCGCGTCGGCGCCGGCGGCCGATGCACCGTGGCGCTCGCCGATCGGCGTGACGGGTTCGACGTGGCAGCCGCAGTTCGCGGATGTGCGCGAGGATCGCGTGGTGATCTACGGCACCGCGACGACCGACGTGCGCGAGTTCGTCTACCGGATCAAGGCGAGCAACGCGGGCCGCTTCGTCGCGCCGCCTGCGTATGGCGAGTCGATGTACGACCGCCGCGTGCAGGCGCAGGCGCCCGGCGGCACGACGCTGACGGTGGAGCGCGTGCGATGACGGCGCGCTTGCATTGGCCGTGCCGGGTGGCAGGAGTGCCCGCGCGTGGCTGACGCATCCGTGCTGCGGCGCGCGCTGCATGGCGCCGGCCGCTGGCTGCATCGCTGGCAGAACTGGATCGCCGGCGCGCTGCTCGTGTTCGGCGCGCTGGCCGCGTGCCGGTTGTGGCCGCATCCGCCGCTGCGCGACTGGAAGCCGTCGTCGGTCGCGGTGGTCGACGCGCACGGCCGGCTGCTGCGCCTGACGCTCGCGAAGGACGACCGCTACCGGCTGTGGGTGCCGCTCGACCGGATGTCGCCGCAACTCGTCGAAGCCGTGATGCTGCACGAGGACCGGTGGTTCCGGTGGCATCCGGGCTTCAACCCGTACGGGCTCGCACGCGGCGCGTGGATCACATACGTGCGCGGCGGCAACCCGCAGGGCGGCTCGACGCTGACGATGCAGCTTGCGCGCTCGCTGTGGCGCCTGAACACGCGCACACCGGCCGGCAAGCTCGAGCAGGTCGCGCGCGCGGTGCAGCTCGAACTCTTTTATTCGAAGCGGCAGATCCTAGAAGCCTATCTGAACGATGCGCCGTATGGCCGCAACGTCGAAGGCGCGGGCACCGCGAGCGTCGTCTATTTCGACCGGATGCCCGACGCGCTGACGCTGCCCGAGGCGCTCGCGCTCGCGGTGATTCCGCAGGACCCGGCGCGGCGCGTGCGCGGCGGGCAGGACGAGATCAACCGCGCGCTGGCCGCGTCGCGCAACCGGCTGTACACGCGCTGGCTGACGAAGCACCCGCGCGATGCGTCGCTCAAGCCGCTGTTCGCGTTGCCGCTCGCGATGCGGCCGCTGTCGGCGCTGCCGTTCGACGCACCGCACGTGGTCGACCAGGCGCTTGCCGCGCGCAGCGCATGGCGCACGACATCGGGCGATGCCGGCGCACAGCTCGTGACGACACTCGATCTCGATCTGCAGCGCACGCTCGAACGGCAGATCGCGCGCTACGTCGCTCGCAACGACACGCGCGGCGTGCGCAACGCGGCCGCGCTGCTCGTCGATACGCGCGACATGGGCGTGAAGGCGCTGGTCGGCTCCGCGAACTTCTTCGATCGCACGATCGACGGGCAGGTGAACGGCACGCTCGCGCGGCGCTCGCCGGGCTCGACGCTCAAGCCGTTCATCTATGCGCTCGGTTTCGACCAGGGCGTGCTGCATCCGCAGACCGTGCTGCGCGACGTGCCGACCGCGTTCGGCCCGTATGCGCCGGAGAATTTCGACGGCCATTTCCTTGGGCCGATCACCGCGACCGATGCACTGAACCGCAGCCGCAACGTGCCGGCCGTGTGGGTCGCGTCGCAGCTCAAGTCGCCCGATTTGTACGGCTTCCTGCAGGAAGCCGGCGTGCGCCGGCTCGCGAGCGCGCAGCACTACGGGCTCGCGCTCGTGCTCGGCGGCGGCGAAGTGACGATGCAGGATCTCGCGGCGCTGTACGCGATGCTCGCGAATCGCGGCGAGTTCAGGCCGCTGCGGCTGCGCGCGGACGAACCGGCCGCGCCCGGCCGGCGCCTGCTGAGCACGGAGGCGAGCTACATGACGATGGACATGCTGCGCCAGCACCTGCGCCCCGACGAGACGAGCGGCGCGCAGCCGTCGGGCGTGCCGGTCTACTGGAAGACCGGCACGTCATGGTCGTTTCGCGATGCGTGGACGGCCGGCGTGTTCGGCCCGTATGTGCTGGTTGTATGGGTCGGCAACTTCGACAATTCGACCAACACGGCCTTCGTCGGCGTCGATGCGGCCGCGCCGCTGTTCTTCCAGATCGTCGACGCGCTGAACGCCGAGCGCACGCTCGTCGAGCCGCCGCGCGCGGTGCCGCCGCACCTGAAGCGCGTGCGGATCTGTCTTGCAAGCGGAGACTTGCCGAACGAATGGTGCCCGCAGCAGGGCTGGACGTGGTTCATTCCGGGCACGTCGCCGATCCGCGTGAGCACCGTGCACCGGCCCGTCGTGATCGACGATGCGACGGGGAAGGCCGCATGCCCGCCGTACGACGGCAAGCATACGCATACGGAGATCTTCGAGTTCTGGCCGTCGGACCTGCAGCAGGTGTTCGTGCAGGCCGGCATTCCGCGCCGACGGCCGCCGCAGAATGCGGACTGCCGCGACGCCGGGCAAGTGGACGGCGACCCGCCGCGCATCACGTCGCCGCTGCGCGGCAGTACCTATGCGATGCGCGTGAAGAGCGCCGACGATACGCGCATCGCGTTCAATGCGACAGCCGATGCGAGCGCGCATGCGCTTTATTGGTTCGTCAACGATGCGTATGTCGGCCGCAGCGCGCCTGGCGACGCGCTGTTCTGGCAGCCGCGCACGGCCGGCGGTTATACGGTGCGGGTGGTCGACGATCATGGCCGCAGCGACCAGCGGCCGCTGGCGGTCGGGCTCGAGCAGTAGGGGCGCGCGACGAAATCGATCGCGGCGATCTCGCCCATGCGGCAGTCGAACGCGGCGAAGCCGGTCAGGTCGCCCGAGCGGGCGGTCGCTTGTGCGATCTGTCCGGACCGGCACTTCGTGCGCCGGTGCGGGCGCCGCGCGGACGACCCGCCAGCACCGATTCATGCGCTGTAGCCGATCCTCAGGACACCCCATTGCCGTCCGCCGACAAGGATGGGTGCCGAAACGTCCTTCATCAGCGCAAAGTTGCCGTTGCCCATGTCGCGCCGATAGGTCTGCAGCAGGAACGGTTTGGTATGCGACACGGAGGTGCGCGCCGTCCGGTCCGTGTAGATGCGGCGGTTCCGGCAGTTCGCCGCGTTCCATGCGGGGTCTGCGCGCTGAGGCAGCGAGAACTTCCGGTTGTGGGTCGGCAGGTAGCACTGTTTGTCGAAGCTGGCGCAATAGACGATGCGTTCGTCGATCTCGAGCACCGGCTCCTGGACGGCCGGCAGCACGCGATCGGTGAAGTCCGTGAAGCGCGTCATGAACTGCTGCGGATCAGTGCCGGGAATCGGCACGTAGTTCGCGTCGAACAGCGCGTCGAGCGCGATATCGCCGCGCGCGACCGCATCGTCGAACAGCTTGCTGATCGCGGCGGCCGTGTTCCGCGCGGTTTCGATGAAGCGCGTGTCGGGCGACTCGATGCCGGTCGCGGCCGTGAGTTCGATGAGCGTCTCCGAGACGGAGAGCAGGTTGCCGAGCCGGTCCTTGGCCTGCGAGAAGTTGTCGCTGGAATCCTCGACGCCGGACGCCATTTCGCCAACCTGCTCCTCTAGACGGAGGCATTGCGTCTCGATCTCGTCCGTCAGCGATGCGATCTGTTCGGCCTCGCCGGCGAGTTCGGTGATCGCGTGCCCCGTCGTGTGCACGACCTCGCCGATCGTGCGCGTGCCTTCGCGGACGCGATGGGCGCGCGCGGCGTTGTCGGTTCCCTCCGCGATCAGGTGTTCGGTCTGCTCGGCCAGGCGCGCGAGGGTCGTCTCGATCTGGGCCGTCGCCTGTCCGGTCTTCGCGGACAGGTTCTTGACCTCGGCCGCGACGACGGCGAAGCTGCGGCCCGACTCGCCGGCGCGCGCGGCCTCGATCGCGGCGTTCAGCGCGAGCAGGTGGGTCTGGCGGGCGATGACGGAGATCTCCTCGGACACGGCCCGCACGTGATCGAGCGCGTCGCGCAGCGCACCCATCTGGCTGCCGATCGAGGTGACGCCCTCGACGAGGCCGTGGATGTCGGCGAGCGATGCCTCGATCGTCTGTTGCGACTTCTGGACCGCGCTCGACGCATTGGCGCTGACGGCGCGCACCTGCTGCGCGGCTTCGGCGATCCGGTGGTTGCCGCGCAGCGTGACGGCGGCCGATTCGCGCAGCGTGTGGCAGACCTCCGCCTGCCTGGCGACGCGCGCGGCGACTTCCTCGACATGACCCGAGACGTCGCAGATCTCGATGCCGAGCTTGCCGGCTTGCTCGGCGATGTCGCCGACGAGCGCGCGCGACGAACGGCGGCCGCGGCCGATTCCGAAGAGGTTCACGGTGCTGGGTCTCCTTGAGGGCACGCATTCCCGGTCGTTGACGGATGCTGGGTGTGCGCTCCTGACTTGACGGCGGCGCGGCCGCCGACTTGAGGGCGGGTAAACGTCAGGATCGGAAATCCGGATTGTCGGGCCAGCGCCGCGCGTTCCGTTTTTACGACGGCCGGCTTTCGACGCGGGGGCCGGACGAGCGAGCGCCGATCGCCCGTCCGGATGCGTCGCGTCAGAAGACGTGGTGGATGCCGACGTTGGCGCCGACCGTCGTGCCGGGCAATCCGAACAATGCGCCGCCCGTGATGCCGAGGCCCGTATTCATCGCGCCGTGGTTGTTGACGACGCCGACTTGCGCGTAAAGGCCCGTGCGCTTCGACAGGCTGTAATCGGCGCCGACCGCGGCGAGCAGCGAATGATTGTGCGAATCGTTGCGATCGATCGTGTACCACGCGCCGGTGTTCAGGTCGAGGGCCGGCGTGACGCGATAGTCGAGGCCGGCGCTATACACGTTGTTGCTGAACGAACCGGCGACCTTGTAGCTCGTGAACGATGCCTTGCCGGTCACGGGCCCGAACGTATACGCGGTGCCGATCGTGCGGCCGACGAACGCGACCGTGCTCGAAACCGGCGTCGGCGACGTGCCGCCGTTGCCGTCGTAGAGCGCTGCGTTGAGCATGAAGCCGCCGTTCGTATAGGTGAGGCTGCCGGAATACTGGCGTCCCGCCTGGAAGTCCCCGGCTTTGCCGCCGAATCCGAACATCGCGCTGCCCGTCAGCCCGCCGATCGTCGGGCTCGTGTACGAAATCGCGTTCGGGTTGAAGAGGCCGGTGACGAGCACGTTGTCGACGTACGGAATCAGCGCGGCGCCGAAGTGCGAGATATTGCGAGGGTCCGAGCCGAGCACCGCGAGCACGAACGGCGAGAACTGCAGGCCGATCTTCGTCTCGCCGAAGCCGCCGTCGAGCCCGACCCACGCCTGGCGGCCGAAGAAGTTGCCGTTCGAATGGCCGAACGCGCCGTCCGTGATGTTGAAGCCGCTCTCCAGCTTGAACTTCGCGTGCAGCCCGCCGCCGAGATCCTCGGTTCCCGTCATCCCGAAGTTGGTCGGTGTCATGCCCGTGTCGGTCAGCGCGAACTGGCGGCCGGCGTTGGCGCCGGTCGTCGAGTCGAGCGACCGGCTCGTGTAAAGCAACGCCGCGTCGAGGTCGCCGTACAGCGTGATGCTGCTCTGCGCGAAGCCGTTCGTGCTCGCCGCCGCGCCGAGCAGCGCCGCGCAAATCGTCCATGTCCTGCTCTTCATCGTCTGTCTCCGTTTTTTTCAAGTTTTGTAATACGTATGACTAATCAATACTGCGATGACGGATGCGATGCATGCCGCCTGCATGCCGTGCTGTCGGGGAACACACGGCGGTGCCTCGTGCGGGCCGGAATGCGGCCGCGTGCCCGGCGTGGAGCGCGCGCATGCGACCGCGCTCCGGCGTCGCGACGAAGCGAAGCGCCCGCCGGAGTGGGGGGTGTTACATCGAACGATTCAGCTGATCGAGGATGGCCGGATTCTCGAGCGTGGACGTGTCCTGCGTGATCGCCTCGCCCTTCGCAAGCGAGCGCAGCAGGCGCCGCATGATCTTGCCCGAGTGCGTCTTCGGCAGGTTGTCGCCGAAGCGGATGTCCTTCGGCTTCGCGATCGGCCCGATCTGCTTGCCGACCCAGTCGCGCAGCGTCTTCGCGAGCGCCGCCGCTTCCTCGCCCTCCGGACGCGAACGCTTCAGCACCACGAATGC
>NZ_FPJP01000061.1:0-4480 GCF_900119325.1 Burkholderia sp. NFPP32
ATAGAGTCCGTTGATGCGCTGCTCCAGAAATCGCAGGCGCCATTTGCCCACTGTGGCGCGCCTGATTTGCAGGCGCTGCGCGATCGCACTGTTGGGTTCGCCGTCAGCGGCCGCCAGCACGATGCGCGCCCGCGTGACCAACGCAGCCGAAATCGAGCGAGAACGCGCGATCGACATCAGTTGCGAGCGCTCGTCTTCGCTCAGCACCAGTTCCGCCTTCGGTCGTCCCATCGCCATGTTGACGTCTCCCGTTCCGTTGACGTCTACATGCTACGCGAACATAGTTCGGTTAACAACGGAACGGGACACTAGATGAACGGCACGATATCGCCGAGCATGCGCCGTCGATGTGCCGAAGGAGGCGTGCGGGATCTGATAGGAAAAGTTGATGAGTGATGTCGTCGAAAACCATTTTCAAACTGCGTCGCCCGTGCGAGAACTGCCCGTTTCGAAAGGAGGGCGCAATCAAGCTTGCGCGCGGCCGTCTCGATGGGATCGTCGAACATCTGATACGAGACGATCACAGCACCTTCCAATGCCACAAGACGGTACATAACACGCCTACAGGCGGCGAATGGGACGACAACGCCAAATAACGTGGCAAGCGGCCAAGAAAGCATGTGTGCGGACGCGATGATCAATCTTGAGAGGTCGCCCGACCGTCGGGATGCGCGTCGGTCGCATATTTGGCGCGTACGATGCGGAGTGCCTGTTGCCGGCCTTTGGCGAAATCATTGATCCGAAAACCGACAAGGAAAACGCATGACAAAGATGTACGACGAAGAGCAGTCCTCGAGCGGCAGATTACTGAGTGGACAGCGGAACTGAAGCGGTTGGCTGGCCAGATCGCTGCAGCAAAGGGGCAGTCGTGCGCGATCGTGATGATCACGCTGCTTGACGCGGAGTACTCGGACGTTGCCCTGAGGTGATCGGTGAGGACGCCATGCGTGTGGTGAATTACGGCTAGCCGGGGGGGCTTCGACGTCGAAGTCCTCAACCAACCCACTTGATCGCCCCCTGAGCGTTCAAGATGGGGGCATTGCCGAAGCGGACGATTCCGCCGGCGCCTAACTGACCTGGCTCGCGATCGGTCCCCGTCGCCTGCCACGCTTCGGTTGGGACCGTCCAATGAGTGAATCTCGAGCCGAAGAGGTGCGCGAGTGCGCGACATCTGCGTGGAGTCGACGACGTCTTGCGGTACTTCGTGAGATAAAGGCTTGTTGGTGAAGCGATCCATCTTGCAAACAACCCCCATTGGGGGTATAAAAGTAAATCCCGTCGAGGAGGGCAATATGGACGTAGCTGTCGATCCCCAAACTGCTCACGCAGCCGAAGAGTTCCTGAAACGCATCGCTCAACGCTACCCGGTTAGCCGGGCAATCCTCTTTGGCAGTCGGGCACGTCACGAACATACGGACGATAGCGATGCCGATATCGCGGTCATCCTGAGCGGCGTTCACGGCGAGCGCACAGACATTGTGCTGGACATGGCCAGCACGTCGTTTGATGTATTGCTCGAAACTGGGGTTCTGGTCGGTGCCCTGCCGCTTTGGGAGGATGAACTGGAGCATCCCGAACGATTTAGCAATCCGGTTCTGATCGAGAATATCCGTCGCGAAGGAATTCTGCTATGAGTATGACTTACGCCGACTACATGGCGAAAGCGGCACGCGCGCTGGCGGAGGCCCATGTGTTACTGCAAGTGGGTGGGCGCGAGGGTGCGTGTAACCGCGCGTACTACGCGATGTTTGACGCCGCTCATGCTGCGTTGCTCGGTGTTGGAGTTGTTGAGCAATCGCCGGGAACGCATAGCGGCGTGATCGCGGCATTTGGTCTGAAGCTCGTGAAAGAAGGGCTGATGCAACCCGAATACGGCCGATCGCTCCGACAGGTGGAAAGTCTGCGCGGGATCGCGGATTATGGTGCCGGAAACATTCCCATGGACAAGGCGCGTTGGGCAGTTGCGCGGGCAGAGGATTTCGTCACCGCCGTGCGGCAGCTTTTAACGCTTGATCTGGCCCAAAAGCTCGATGATCCGGATGCGTCTCCGACGCCTGATCGGGATTTGTAAGCAAGAGGAAACGAGTGGTCACAAATAGGCCGACTTCGAGCACTGCGCAGCAGGTATTTTTACGCGATGCGATGGCGATACTCGGCATGACACGTGCGGAGTTCGCGCAGCGTATCAGCGTCCCGAGCAAGACGCTGGACAAGTGGTTGGCACCTGCGGGCACGAGCGATTTTCGGAACATGCCTGACGTGGTGTGGGCCTATGTCCGGGAAATATTGGACTGGACGAAAAAGCGGGCCTGACTTCCGCTGCCGGAAAATGCTTTGCCGATATCTGAAGCATGTTGCGAGAGCGGAGCACGTGGAGTGCTGAAATTTCCTTCTGCCCATTTTACAGGCGCCTCTCTCCGTTTGAACCTGTCCGCATTTTTGTGGGCGAGGCGGTTGAACAACTCGGGTTATCCACGCGCCTGCATAAATCGCTCGCCGAACAGGATAGCAAACTGATTCATCGCTGATTATATGAACGCCTCCCGTTTGCGAAGGTTTTTCGTGTGTGCTGACTACGACAGGATGGGTTGCAGCTTTATATCCGGGCTTGTTGCAGCCTGACATGCTGCGGCCCACCATGAAATCCGCTGACCCGCGCCTCATTTTTCCGACGAGCTAGAAGCTCACTCAGCGATTCAGGTTTGGCGAGTCCCGGTCCGACCTGTTTTGTCATTACATACGATTGCCAGCGCAACCTTTCGACGTGTCATCCTGTAAAAATTGATCTACCTTCTACGCGGCGTGCGCCGGTCAGACCGGTTTCACGCTCACATAGTCCTTGTCGTACTGCCTGTCGTGCGCCAAGATCGCCCAGATCGTGCGAGCCATCCTGTTCGCTTGTGCCACGACTGCTACATTCAACGGTCGCCGCTTCTTGATGCCTTCGGCCCATAATCCGGGTTCCTTTGCGAGACACAGCACGCTTCGGGCCCCGTGGATCAACAGCTTGCGCAGATAGGTATCTCCTCGTTTGCTGATCCCCAGTAACTGGACCTTGCCACCCGTACCGGTCTGCCGTGGCACCAGTCCGATCCAGGCTGCGAACTCGCGCCCGGACCGGAACGTCTTCGCATCGCCCATAGTGGCTACTGCCGCTGTCGCCGTCAGCAGACCAACGCCCGGTATGGCAACAATCGCCTTGCATGCCTTGTCCTCTCTCTGCCACGCCTGCAGACGCCGCTCAATTTCGGCAATCTGTCTGTCCAGTTCCGACAATCCACTCCACTGCTCTCGCAGTGTGTCGATCAGGATCGAGGGCAGACGATCAACCAGCCGCTCCAGGACACTTGGAATTGCCTTGTCGAGCGCAGCCCGTCCCTTGGCCATCACTTCACCGTATTCGGTTAGCAAGCCGCGCAGACTATTGACCTGCATCGTGCGGAACTTCACCAGTTGCTCTCGCATCCGGTGCAGCCCCAGCACGGCCTGCTGCGTTTCAGTCTTCACCGCGACGGCCTTGCCTGCATGCTGTACGGCAAGCCAGATGGCTCGCGCATCAGTCGCATCGTTCTTGTTACCCATTGCGAACGCCTTGACGAACTTGCCCGGCGTCAACTTCACCTGATGGCCCATCGCGATCAGCTTACGGGCCCAGTGTTGGGAACCACCGCAGGCTTCCATGCCGATGAGGCGGGGAGTCAAATTTGCGAAATGCTCCAGAAACGCGGCTCGCTTTACCGGCTTATTTACGATCTCGCCCGTCTCTGCGTCGATGTAATGGAGCTGCATCACGTTCTTTGCAATGTCCACACCCACTGTCGTGTGCTTCATTTCGGAGCCTCCGGTTTGCCAGGAAAACCCCTATGGTCTTCCATCTGGGCACTTTGATGCCATTGGCCCGTAAGGCTCAGCCTTCCTGCAAGCTACGCCACTCACGGGTGGGAGGCGTTCATATCATTTTTCCAGTCGAAGGCGGCCCGCACGGTCTTGGCCAGGACATTGCGCAGCGCCAGCCAGAGTAGCTTGGTGGCCGCCTCGACATTCGGGAAGCGGCCGCGTGTCTTGATGATCTTGCGCAGTTGCATGTTCAGACTTTCAATGGCATTCGTTGTGTAGACAACCCGTCGAATCTCCGGCGGGAACACGTAGAACGGCACGACGTGTTCCCACGCGCAAGTTCACTGACCTCGACGACCTGAACACGCAGGCCGAGCAATGGTGTCGCACACAGGCAGCCGATCGCCCGTGCCCCGAGGATCGCACGATGACCGTGCGTGAGGCGTTTGCCCAGGAGCAATCGTTGCTGTTGGCGCTACCCGACAATCCATTCCCGGTCGAAGAACACGTAGCCGTGAAGGTCGGCAAGACACCCTACGTGCGCTTCGACCTGAACGACTACACGGTACCTCATACGCATGTGCGTCGCACGCTGACCGTTCGCGCCGACCTCAGCCAGGTCCGGGTGTTCGACGGCGCCGAG
>NZ_FPJP01000041.1:0-28407 GCF_900119325.1 Burkholderia sp. NFPP32
CCGTGGAATCACATGTGGTGGCTCGCGCATGCGATTTTTGCTGCCGGCTTCTTCCTGCTCAGTTTCGGTGTGGTGCAGGCCTTTCACACGACGCGTTCATTTTCGAAGATCTACAGCCAGGAAGAGCTGTTTGCCCGGTTGAGAGAAGCCATGGCGAGGACGGAGCAGGCCCTGCAGGCGCTGCAGCGGACCAACGAGAAGCTCGAGCATCTGGCTGCAACGGACCCGCTCACGGGCGCGGCCAACCGGCGGCAATTCATCGAGCGCGTGGAAGCGGAAATTGCTCTGGCGAAACGCAACGGCGCACCGTTCTCATTGCTTTCGCTCGATCTTGACCACTTCAAGGCAATCAACGACAGCTACGGGCATCAGGCAGGCGACCAGGTGTTGCAGCGCTTCGTCAACAAATGCCTCGACGCGATCCGGCCGTACGACGGCGTTGCGCGGGTGGGCGGAGAAGAATTCATGGTGCTGCTGCCGCAAGCCGCGCTGGATACCGCACAGTCGATCGGTGAACGCATCCGTGCAGCGATCGCGGGCGCACCATTTGAGGCCGGCATCGGCAAGCCGATTGAGGTCACCGTGAGCGTTGGCGCCTCCGAATTCGGCCGGGACGGAGAGACGATCGACGCGATCCTGCGCAAGGCGGACGAACGCCTGTACCGCGCGAAGCATCAAGGTCGCAACCGTGTTGTTGTCGCGTAATTTCTCCTGGTGAAATCTCGCGCAAGCACGAACGCTTGCAACGCCAAGACTACACACCGAGACTGCATAACCAAGGCGCATAAAACTGCATAACGAAGCGCGCCTGCAGCGGTTTGATTCCGTTCCGGCCGAACACGCGCGCGGCCGTGTCCGGCGTGCCGAACCCGCCCGAATTGCCCGGCACGATACCAAGCAGTTGCGGCGGCACGCGATGCGCGGCGAACAGATCGTCGCGCGTCACGTTCTTGATGTTGAAGAACTCGTCCTTCGCCGCGACCTCCGGCACGGGAATGAGCTGGGTGCCGTCCTTCTTCCCGTTCGGTGCGTCCATGAGCACGTTACGGAAATTGTCGTGCTGCGACGCCAACTCGCGAAGAAGCGCGCGCCGGAGTTCACCGACAGCGTGTTCGTGTACCAGGGCCGGCCGCTCTACCAGACGGGGACGGCCGCCTGGCGCAAGGCGCTCGAGCGTGCCGGCATTCGCGACTTCCGCTGGCACGATCTGCGCCACACCTGGGCGAGCTGGCATGTGCAGCGCGGCACGCCGTTGCAGGTGTTGAAGGAGCTGGGCGGATGGGGAACGTTGGAGATGGCGCAGCGCTACGCGTACCTTTCGGCGGATCACCCGGCACAGTGGGTCACGCCGCTGACGGCCGAGCCGGTGCCGATGCTAGCTGCAATTCAGCTGCAATGAGACTGTCCGACGAAGGAAGGAAACCGCTGAGAGCCTGACTAGACTTGGCGCGCCCGGCTGGGATCGAACCAGCAACCCCTGCCTTCGGAGGGCAGTACTCTATCCATTGAGCTACGGGCGCATTTGACAGTGAAACGACCCCGATATACAGGCCGTCCACAATTGGCAAGACGGCAAGGATACCCGGTTTCCCATGACGCGTCCACCTTGCCCGCCGAATCGCCGCTGGGCCGCGCTGCGTGCGGGTAAACACGCGCCATCGCGCCGCTCGCCGTGATGTAAACGTTCCGTCTATAATCGTCCGTGCTTCATTGGACTGCCATTTTGCCGTTGCACCGCGCTCACAATTCCTATTCATGGAGACGAGGCAAGCATGAGCGAAGCACCCCACGAATCTCCCGTCAAAACCCCCGGGCAGTTGGTTGCCGTCATCATCGCGTCGTTCGCGATCCCGATCGTCCTGATCGTCCTGTTCGCCACCTATGCGAACCATGTGTTCCGTTCCGGCGCCGGCACGGACGCGCTGTCCGACGAGCAGGTCGCCGCACGTATCAAGCCGCTCGCGCAGGTCGACGTGAAGGACGCCAACGCGCCCCGCACGTACAAGACCGGCGAGGCCGTCTACAAGGCCGTCTGCGTGACCTGCCACGGCACGGGCGCCGCCGGTGCGCCGAAGTTCGGCAACAAGGACGACTGGGCGCCGCGCATCTCGCAAGGCTTCGACACGCTGCTGAAGACGGCCCTCGCCGGCAAGGGCGCGATGCCGCCGCGCGGCGGCACCAGCCCCGACGACGTCAGCGACTATGAAATCGCCCGCGCGATCGTCTACATGGCGAACAACGACGGCGCGAACTTCCCCGAACCGGCCGCGCCGGCCGCCAACGCGGCGCAGCCCGCCAGCGGCGCGGCAGGCGCGTCGGGCGCGGCCGACGCCGCGAGCGCGCAGATCGCCGCGGCGCAGGCCGCGATCGCCGCGATCCCGAAGGCCGGCGAACAGCCCGCGGCCGCACCGGCCAGCGCCGATGCGGCAACCGCCGGCAAGGCGCTGTACACGTCGACCTGCCAGGCGTGCCACGCGGCGGGCGTGCTCGGCGCGCCGAAGTTCGGCAGCAAGGAAGATTGGGCGCCGCGCCTGAAGGACTCGATGGATACGGTCTACAACTACGCGCTGCACGGCAAGGGCGCGATGCCGCCGAAGGGCGGGGCGAACGCATCGGACGCCGACGTGAAGGCGGCCGTCGACTACATGGTCAACGCGTCGAAGTAGCACCGGCCCACCCGTAAAAAACCCCCGCGGCGCACACGCATCGCGGGGGTTTTGTTTTGCCGGGCCGCCGGATCGCCGGCCGCCGGATCTCCCGTGCGCCCGACGGCGCCGCCGCATCACTTCTGCAGCAGCGCCTTCAGGCTCGCGAGCCGATCCTTCGGCGACATCGGCGCTTCTTCCGGCGTAGGCGGCGGCGCTTCGTCGAGGCCCATCTCGGGGATGAAGCGAGACGGCTCGCACACGACCGTCTCGCGCGCCCGCTTGCGCTTCTTGCACCAGTTCAGGTGCAGGCTGCGCTGCGCGCGCGTGATCGCGACGTACATCAGCCGGCGCTCTTCCTCGATCCGCTCGCTGTCGATCGGGCCGTCGTCCTCGCTGCCGCCGCGGTGCGGCATGATGCCCTCCTCGACGCCGACCAGGAACACGTGCGGATACTCGAGCCCCTTCGACGCATGGACGGTCGACAGCCGCACGGCGTCCGGATCCTCGTCCTTGCCCTCGAGCATCGACATCAGCGCGACGGTCTGGATCAGGCCGAGCAGGTTCTTGCCCGTATCGGCGAGCCCGTCCGCGTTGTGGAAGCCCTCCGCCTCGCCATCGACGGCCTCCGTCTCGGGCTTCGTGCCCTTGCGCTTCAGCCATTCGAGGAATTCGAGCACGTTCTGCCACTTCGACTGCGCCTGCCGCTCGTCGAACGCGTCGTACAGGTACGCCTCGTAGTGGATCGCCTCCATCATGTCGTCGAGCACGACGGTCGCGGGCTCCTTGTCCGCGCGCTCGGTCAGGCGCTGGATGAAGTCGCAGAACATCCTGAGCGGCTCGACCTGGCGCGCGGACAGCCTCGCCTCGATGCCGCCCATGTACACGGCCTCGAACAGCGACACCTTCGCCTGCCCCGCGAACGAGCCGAGCGCCTCGAGCGTCGTGTTGCCGATCCCGCGGCGCGGCGTCGTGACCGCCCGGATGAACGCGGGATCGTCGTCGGCGTTCGCGATCAGCCGCAGGTATGCGCACAGGTCCTTGATCTCGGCCTTGTCGAAGAACGACTGGCCGCCGGACAGCACGTACGGGATCCGCTCGCGCCGCAGCACCTGCTCGAAGATGCGCGCCTGGAAGTTGCCGCGATACAGGATCGCATAGTCGCGGAACTGCGCGCGCCGTTCGAACTTGTGCGCGGACAGCCGGAACACGACCGATTCGGCCTCGTGCTCCTCGTCGTTGCACGGCGTGACGGTGATCGAATCGCCCATCCCGTGCTCGGACCACAGCTTCTTCTCGAACAGCTTCGGGTTGTTCGCGATCACGTTGTTCGCGGCGGTCAGGATCCGCACCGTCGACCGGTAGTTCTGCTCGAGCTTGATCACGTGCAGCTTCGGGAAATCCTTGCCGAGCTGCGCGAGGTTCTCGAGCGTCGCGCCGCGCCAGCCGTAGATCGCCTGGTCGTCGTCGCCGACCGCCGTGAACGCGGCGCGCGGGCCGGCGAGCTGCTTCAGCAGCTCGTACTGGCACGCGTTGGTGTCCTGGTACTCGTCGATCAGCAGGTAGCGCAGCTTGTTCTGCCAGCGGTCGCGCACCTGCTCGTTCTTCGCGAACAGCTCGGCGGGCAGGCGGATCAGGTCGTCGAAGTCGACCGCCTGGTACGCATGCAGCGTCGCGACGTAGTTGCGGTAGACCAGCGCGGCCTGGTGCTCGTCCTCGTTGGCCGCGATCGCCATCGCCTCGTCGGGCATGATCAGGCCGTTCTTCCACAGCGAGATGATGCTCTGGATCTTGCGGATCAGCCCCTTGTCGGTGGTGCCGAGCTGCTCCTGGATCATCCCGAAGCAGTCGTCCGAATCCATGATCGAGAACTGCGGCTTCAGGCCGACGTGCTCGGCCTCCTGGCGCAGGATCTGCACGCCGAGCGAGTGGAACGTGCAGACGGTGAGCTGGTTGACGGGCACCTTGCGGCCTTCCTTGCCGGGCGTGGTGAGCGTCTTGCCCTCGAGCAGCTTCGACACGCGCTCGCGCATTTCGGCGGCCGCCTTGTTCGTGAACGTGACGGCGGCGATGTGGCGCGGCTCGAAACCTTTCGCTTCGATCAGGTGCGCGATCTTCTGCGTGATCACGCGGGTCTTGCCGCTGCCCGCGCCGGCGAGCACGAGACAGGGACCGTCGAGGTAGCGCACCGCTTCGTTCTGGGCGGGATTGAGGCCTGCGGACATGATGACGGATGGTGTTGCGGTTGACGGCGGAACGCCGGGAGGATGCCGTGCGCGGCAGGCTGGCGAAGCAGGCGGACACGCGGGCAGGACGCGCATGTTAACACGTCGGCGGCGCGTATTTCGGGAGCGCCGCCGGACGGGGCCGTGCGAGCCGATCGCCCGGCCGCTCCCTGTCCGTCCGGCCAATCCGGCCCCGTTCGCGCACCGATCGGCCACAATACGCACACGCCGACGCCGCCCCGCGCCGAGCCCGTATGAACCGCCCGAAACGCCACCGGATCGACACCATGGGATACCCGCTCGCCACCGCCGCCCTCGGCCCGCTGCTGTTCGCGCAGGGGCGCTACGTGCGGCGCGTCACGCCGCGGCTGCCCGAGGCGGCCGGCCCGCGCGACGGCGTGGCCGGCGACGGCCCGTCGCTGCGCGTGCTGGTGGTAGGCGATTCGGCCGCCGCGGGCGTCGGCGTCACGACGCAGCGCGACGCGCTGTCCGGGCAACTGGCGAGCGCGCTGGCGGCCACGCACCGCGTGAGCTGGAAACTGCTCGCGCGCACGGGCCTGACCACCCGGGATCTCGTCGACTGGCTCGCCGCCGAGCCGGCCGAGCCGTTCGACGTTGCCGTGACGTCGCTCGGCGTCAACGACGTGACGGGCGGTGTGCCGCCGGCGCGCTGGCAGGCGGCGCAGGCCGAACTAGTCCGGCTGCTCGCCGCGCGCTTCCGGGTCGGGCACGTGATCCTGTCGGCGGTGCCGCCGATGGAACGCTTTCCGGCGCTGCCGCAGCCGCTCGCGTGGTATCTCGGGCTGCGCGCGAAGCGGCTCAACGCGGCACTCGCCGGCTGGGTCGCCGCGCAGCCGCATTGCACGTTCCTGCGGGTCGCGCTGCCGCTCGAGCGCCACCTGATGGCCGCGGACGGCTTCCACCCCGGCGAAGCGGCATGCGCCGCGTGGGCCGCCCAGGTCGCTGCCGCCGTGCGGCAGCGGGCGGCCGCGTGATGTGGCACAGCGCCCGCGCGACGCGCCGTTTACCGCGAAGCCGGGCGGCGGCCACGCGCGCACGGTGCGCGGTCTCGCGCAAATGCCGGCTTCCTTTGCGCATGCGCCGCGTCTCCCCGCGCATTTCGCCCAACGCGCCAGTACAAGCGGCGGCGCCATGCCAAAATAGCCGATCGTCCTCGCGCCGCCCCGGCGCGCCATCCTTTAACTTCCTTCGCAGCCAGGAATTGCCATGTCGTCATTGCTCAGGATTGGTTTGATGGGTTTCGGTTTCGCCGGCGCGACGTTCCACGCGCCCGTGATCGCCACGAGCGGCCGCACTGAAGTCGCCGCGATCGCGACGGGCCAGCCCGATCGCGCGCAGGCCGCGTATCCGGGCGCGCGCGTCGTCCCCGACCTCGACGCGCTGCTCGGCCTCGACGACATCGAGTGCGTGGTGATCGCCACGCCGAACGACACGCATTTCGCGCTCGCGCGCCAGGTGCTCGAAGCCGGCCGTCACGTGGTCGTCGACAAGCCGGTCACGCTCACCGCCGACGAGGCGCTCGCGCTCGCACGGCTCGCGAACGCGCGCAGCCGGCTGTTCGCGCCGTTCCACAATCGCCGCTGGGACGGCGATTTCCTCACCGTGCGCCGCGTCGTCGAATCGGGCGAGCTCGGCCGGCTCACCTACTTCGCGTCGCACTTCGACCGCTTCCGGCCGACGCCGCGCACGCGCTGGCGCGAGGAGCCCGCACGCGGCGGCGGCCTGCTGCTCGACCTCGGCCCGCACCTGATCGACCAGGCACTCGCGCTGTTCGGCGTGCCGGAAACGGTGAGCGCGACCGTCAAGACGCGCCGCGACAACGGCACGGCGCCCGATTTCGTGCACCTGCAGCTCGGCTATCCGGACAAGGACGTCGCGCTGCATGCGAGCGCGCTGGCGGCGATCGAGCCCGCGCGCTTCACGCTGCACGGCACGCGCGGCAGCTACCAGAAGTTCGGGCTCGACACGCAGGAAGACCAGCTCAAGGCCGGCCTCACCGCGGACGACGTCGAGTTCGGCGGCGGCAACCCGCCCGGCCTGTTGCGCGTGCTCGACGGCGAAGTCGAAGTCGAGCGCCCGGTGCCGACGCTCGACGGCCAGTACGCGGAGTTCTACCGCGCGCTCGCCGCGTCGATCCGCGACGGCGCGCCGTTCCCCGTCACCGCGCAGGACGCCGTCGACGTGATGACGATCATCGAGCTCGCCGCGCAGAGCGAGCACGACGGCCGCCGGCTGCCGTTCGTGCGCCGCACGGTCTGACACCGCGCGCCGGCCGGTTGCCGCCGGCCGGCACGCGTGCGCCTGGATCAGCCGGAACATTCGGTTACAAATGCCGGGGGAACGAAAGTCAGCGGTAGACCTGTCTGACGCGTTTCTCAAAAAAGTCGATCCGACACCAATCCGTCAGGAGAATGTTGATGCAACGGTTGATTCGCGCAGCAGCGTGCTGCGTGCTGGTTTCCTCGCTCGCGGCCTGTATCGTGCAGCCGCAGCAGCCGGTTCGTCCGGCGCCCCCGCCTCGGCCGAATCCGCAGGTCGTCGCGAACGAGCGGACGCAACAGATCCAGGGCCGGATCGACAACCTGCATCGCCGCATCGATGCGCGCGTGAACGGCGGCTACTACCCGCCGCCGTACGGCGCGCAGCTTCACCACCGTCTCGACGTGATCCGCCAGGAAGCGAACGACATGGCCGCGCAGCACAGCGGCGGCCTGTCCGGCGACGAGCAGCGCGTGCTGAACCAGGAACTCGACACGGCCGCGCGCGCGATCGGCGAGTAACGCGCCGGCGCCCGCCGGAGTGCAAAAAAGCGGCGGCACGGGCTGCCGCCGCTTGTCGCGAAGCGACATTCTTTTGCTCAAATTGACAAGGTCCAACCGCTCGCGTACAGTCGCCCGCACGCGTCGGGAGAGCGTGTGACCGCGTTGCTGAAATGCCGGTCGCGCCGCCGAAGGGGCACACCCGCAAACTCTCAGGCAAAAGGACCGACCGCGTCGGGGAATCCCGTCCGCGCATTGCGCGGGCCACACTCCCCGCACTCTGGAGAGCGGCAGTAGCCCGCTGCGCACATGCTGCGCGGGCAAGCTGCCCACCGAAGGGGCGCGCGCTCGCCGGGCTTTGCCCGCGGCGCAATCTCTCAGGTATCGAGGACAGAGGGGCATGTACCTGATCGCTCGCAGCCCGTCGGCCGCGGCGGTCGGCACATGGCCGTTCTGATCCGCGCGCAAGCGCCTTGCCTGAGGCCTCGATGACTGCACTGAATCACACCCCGCTCAACGCCGCGCACCGCGCGCTCAATGCCCGCATGGTCGACTTCGGCGGCTGGGACATGCCCGTCAACTACGGCTCGCAGATCGAAGAACACGAAGCCGTGCGCACCGACGCCGGCATGTTCGACGTGTCGCACATGTGCGTCGTCGATTTCACCGGCAGCCGCGTGCGCGCGTTCTTCGAGCACGCGATCGCGAACAACGTCGGCAAGCTCAAGACGCCCGGCAAGGCACTCTACTCGTGCCTGCTCAATCCGCAGGGCGGCGTCGTCGACGACCTGATCGTCTACTACTTCACCGAAGAATTCTTCCGCGTCGTCGTCAACGCCGGCACCGCCGAGAAAGACATCGCGTGGTTCAACCAGCTCAACGAGCAAGGCGGCTACGGCGTCACGATCGCGCCGCGCCGCGATTTCGCGATCGTCGCCGTACAGGGCCCGAACGCCCGCGAAAAGGTCTGGACGACCGTGCCCGCCGCGCGCGCCGCGACGAGCGAGCTGAAGCCGTTCAACGCCGCGCAGGTCGCCGGCACGCCGTTCGGCGATCTCACCGTCGCGCGCACCGGCTATACCGGTGAAGACGGCTTCGAGGTGATCGTCCCGGCCGTGCATGTCGAAGCGCTGTGGAACGCACTGCAGCAAAACGGCGTGCGCCCGTGCGGGCTCGGCGCGCGCGACACGCTGCGCCTCGAGGCCGGCATGAACCTGTACGGCCAGGACATGGACGACACCGTGTCGCCGCTCGACGCGGGCCTCGCGTGGACGGTCGACCTCACCGCACCGCGCGACTTCGTCGGCCGCGCCGCGCTCGAGCGAGACGGCACGCGCGCCGCGTTCGTCGGCCTGATCCTGCAGAAGGAAAACGGCAAGGCGGGCGGCGTGCTGCGCGCGCACCAGAAGGTCGTCACGCCGCACGGCGAAGGCGAGATCACGAGCGGCACGTTCTCGCCGTCGATGCAGGAATCGATCGCGTTCGCGCGCGTGCCTGCGGCCGTCCAGGTCGGCGACACGATCCAGGTGCAAATTCGCGACAAGAATCTTCCCGCGCGCGTGGTAAAACTGCCGTTCGTGCGCAACGGCAAGGTCCTCGCTGCGTAACGGCCGGGGGGCCTCCTCCCGGGAAGCCGGGAGATGGCGCCCGGCGCAACCACACCCCGGCGCGCCCCGGCGGCGCGCCAGCAGAACGAATCACACCCTTTTATCCAGGAGCATCCGATGAGCAACGTCCCGGCCGATCTTAAATACACCGAAGAACACGAGTGGATCCGCACCGAGGCAGACGGCACGCTGACGGTCGGCATCACCGATCACGCGCAGAGCACGCTCGGCGACATCGTCTTCCTCGAACTGCCGGCAGTCGGCAAGCAGGTGAAGGAAGGCGACGCCGTCGGCGTCGTCGAATCGGTGAAGGCTGCCTCCGACATCTACTCGCCGGCGTCCGGCGAGGTCGTCGCCGTCAATACGAAAGCCGCCGACGCACCGGAAGAAGTGAACAGCGACGCGTACGGCGTGTGGCTCTTCAAGATCAAGCTCGCGGCCGACGCATCGACCGACAAGCTGATCGACGCTGCCGCCTACACCAAGCTGATCGACTAATTTCCTTACCCGAACCGCGCGGGGCCGGCCAGCCGCCCGTCCCGCGCGGGACCAGAGTCACGCCATGAAGCTCGAACACCCGGACCGCCTGATGAACCGCACGCCCCTCTCGCTCGCCGCGCTCGAAACGCACGACGCGTTCGCCGAACGCCACATCGGCCCCGACGCCGCCAGCCAGCAGGCCATGCTCGACACGCTCGGCTTTGCGTCGCGCGCCGCCCTGATGGACGCCGTGATCCCGGCCTCGATCCGCCGCGCCGAAACGCTGCCGCTCGGCCCGTTCGCGCAGCCGAAGAGCGAGGCCGAAGCCCTCGCCGCGCTGCGGGCTCTCGCGGACAAGAACCAGGTGTTCCGCTCGTATATCGGCCAGGGTTACCACGACACGCACACGCCGGCGGTGATCCTGCGCAACGTGCTCGAAAACCCGGCGTGGTACACGGCCTACACGCCGTACCAGCCCGAAATTTCCCAGGGCCGCCTCGAGGCGCTCCTGAACTTCCAGCAGATGGTGACCGACCTCACGGGCCTCGCGATCTCGAACGCGTCGCTGCTCGACGAGGCCACCGCCGCGGCCGAAGCGATGACGCTGCTGCAGCGTACCGGCAAGCCGAAGTCGAACGTGTTCTACGTCGCCGACGACGTGCTGCCGCAGACGCTCGAAGTGATCCGCACGCGCGCGCTGCCGATCGGCATCGAGGTCAAGACGGGCCCGGCCGCCGACGCCGCGCAGGCGAACGCGTTCGGCGTGCTGCTGCAATACCCGGGCGTGAACGGCGACGTGCGCGACTACCGCGCACTCACGGAAGCGATCCACGCGGCCGGCGGCCACGTGGTCGTCGCGGCCGACCTGCTCGCGCTCACGGTACTGACGCCGCCCGGCGAATGGGGCGCGGACGTCGCGATCGGCAACACGCAGCGCTTCGGCGTGCCGATGGGCTTCGGCGGCCCGCACGCCGCGTATCTCGCGGTGCGCGACGAATTCAAGCGCCAGATGCCGGGCCGCCTCGTCGGCGTGACGGTCGACGCGCAGGGCAAGCCCGCGCTGCGCCTCGCGCTGCAGACGCGCGAACAGCACATCCGCCGCGAAAAGGCGACGTCGAACGTGTGTACCGCGCAGGCGCTGCTCGCGATCATGGCCAGCATGTACGCGGTCTACCACGGCCCGCACGGGCTGAAGACGATCGCGCTGCGCGTGAACCGCATCGCGGCGCTGTTCGCCGCCGGCGTGAAGCAGCTCGGCTTCGCGACCGTCAACGACACGTTCTTCGACACGCTGACGATCGACACCGGCGCGCGCACCGCGCAGGTTCACGAATTCGCGAAGGCAAAGCGCATCAACCTGCGCCGCGTGAGCGACACGCAAGTCGGCGTGTCGGTCGACGAAACGACGACGCGCGACGATCTCGCCGATCTCCTCGCCGTGTTCGCGCAGGCCGCGGGCGGCACCGCGCCGGCCGTCGACGCGCTGGACGCGGGCCTCGCCGGCGTCGCCGCGCTGCCGGCCGGCCTCGAGCGCACGAGCGCGTACCTGACGCACCACGTGTTCAACCGCCACCATTCCGAAACCGAAATGCTGCGCTACCTGCGCAGCCTGTCGGACAAGGATCTCGCGCTCGACCGCTCGATGATCCCGCTCGGCTCGTGCACGATGAAGCTGAACGCGACGTCGGAAATGCTGCCCGTCACGTGGCCCGAGTTCGGCGGCATCCACCCGTTCGCGCCGGCCGACCAGACCGTCGGCTACCGCGAGATGATCGATCAGCTCGAGCAGATGCTCGTCGCGGCCACCGGCTACGCGGCCGTGTCGCTGCAGCCGAACGCGGGCTCGCAGGGCGAGTACGCGGGCCTGCTGATCATCCACGCCTACCACGCATCGCGCGGCGAAGCCCACCGCGACGTGTGCCTGATCCCGGCGTCCGCGCACGGCACGAACCCGGCGTCCGCGCACATGGCCGGCATGAAGGTCGTGGTCGTCGCCTGCGACGCGCAGGGCAACGTCGACATCGCCGACCTGCAGGCGAAGGCCGAGCAGCACTCGAAGGACCTCGCGGCGATCATGATCACGTATCCGTCGACGCACGGCGTGTTCGAGCAGAACGTCCGCGAGATCTGCGAGATCGTCCATGCGCACGGCGGCCAGGTGTACGTCGACGGCGCGAACATGAACGCGATGGTCGGCCTGACCGCGCCGGGCCAGTTCGGCGGCGACGTGTCGCACCTGAACCTGCACAAGACCTTCTGCATCCCGCACGGCGGCGGCGGCCCGGGCGTCGGCCCGGTCGCGGTCGGCGCGCACCTCGCGAAGTTCCTGCCGAACCAGCGTTCGACCGGCTACGCGCGCGACGAACACGGCATCGGCGCGGTGTCGGCCGCCCCGTACGGCTCGGCGTCGATCCTGCCGATCTCGTGGATGTACATCGCGATGATGGGCGCGAAGAACCTGACCGCCGCGACGGAAACCGCGATCCTCAATGCGAACTACATCGCGAAGCGCCTCGCGCCGCACTACCCGGTGCTGTACTCGGGCCCGGGCGGGCTGGTCGCGCACGAATGCATTCTCGACCTGCGTCCGATCAAGGATTCGAGCGGCATCAGCGTCGACGACGTCGCGAAGCGCCTGATGGACTACGGCTTCCACGCGCCGACGATGAGCTTCCCGGTGCCGGGCACGCTGATGGTCGAGCCGACCGAATCGGAATCGCAGGAAGAACTCGACCGCTTCATCGCCGCGATGATCGCGATCCGCGAGGAAATCCGCGCGGTCGAGGAAGGCCGCGCCGACCGCGAGGACAACCCGCTGCGTCACGCACCGCACACGGCGGCCGTCGTCACCGCGAACGAATGGCCGCACGCGTACTCGCGCGAGCAGGCTGCGTACCCGGTCGCGTCGCTCGGCACGAACAAGTACTGGCCGCCGGTCGGCCGCGCGGACAACGCGTACGGCGACCGCAACCTGTTCTGCTCGTGCGTGCCGATGTCGGAGTACGCATAACGCGCGCCAGGCCCCGAGCCGTCCGATGGTGATCGCACCGCACGCAACTCCGTGTTGCGTGCGGTTTTTGCGTTCGCCGCTCGAACCGGTGCGCGTTCGTCCGCCAATCCGGCTAACATCACACGCGATCCAGCCAACGAAGGAGTTCCGCATGGTGCGTCCGATGTTTCCGGGCCATGGTGCAATGCAGAGCCGGCCGCGCGCGCGCCGGTTCGTGCCGATGCTCGTCGCGTCGCTGTCGTTCGCCGCTGCCGGCCTCGGCGCGGCCGGCAGCGCGCGCGCGGCGATGAATTTCTGCGCGGCGCCGGCACTGCAGGCGAGCGAGACGACCCAGGCCGAGCCGGGCGTGCAGGCGCTGATCCGCAGCGTCGACGCGCGCGTCGGCGAGCAGCCGAAGGCGATGCCGCGCGTGCACACCGAGGGCACGCTGCCGCACGAGGGCATCTACGACCAGAGCGCCGCCGCGCTGAAGGACATGGACCTGATGCGCGACGCGGCGCTCGCATGGCGCGTGACGAACGCGCCGCGCTACCTGCAACTCGTCGACCGCTTCCTGTCCGCGTGGGTCGCGACCTACCAGCCGAGCTTCAACCCGATCGACGAGACGCGCTTCGAAAGCCTGATCATCGCGTACGACATGACCGCGAGCGCGCTGCCGGTGAAGACCCGCAACGCGACGGCCGCGTTCATCGCGAAGCTCGGCGCCGGCTATGTCGCGCAGATCGACGCGCAGAAGCGCCCGCTCACCGGCACCTGGCGCAACAACTGGCAGAGCCACCGGATCAAGCTGATCGCGCTGTCCGCGTTCACGCTCGGCGACCGCAGGATGATGAACGCCGCGCAGCGGCTGTTCGTCGAGCATCTCGCCGACAACATCGGCCCGGACGGCAAGACGTGGGACTTCGAGGAGCGCGATGCGCTGCACTACGCGGTGTACGACCTGCAGCCGCTGGTGACGGCCGCGCTCGCCGCGCGCCGCTTCAACCGCAACTGGCTGCGCGAGCGCGGCGCGAACGGCGCGACGCTCGAGGCCGCACTCGACTGGCTCGTGCCGTACGCGCTCGGCGAGAAGACCCACGAGGAATTCGTGAATTCGCCGGTGCCGTTCGACGCGAAGCGCCGCGAGGCCGGCCTGCCGGGCTACACGGGGCAGTGGGACCCGAAAAACGCCACCGAACTCTTTCATCTGGCCGCGCGGCTGGACGGGCGCTATGCCCGCGTCGCGCAGCAGCTTTCCCCGACGCCGCCCGCATGGCTCGCCGCGTGCCTGCCATTGCAGGCGCGCTAGCACTACTCTTATAAGCAAGGCAGGTATCGAAATGGCAGTCAGCGTGTTTGACCTCTTCAAGATCGGCATCGGTCCGTCCAGTTCGCATACGGTCGGACCGATGCGCGCGGCGCTGATGTTCGTCCAGGGCCTCGAGCGCGACGGGCAGCTCGATGCGACGGCCCACGTGAAGGTCGAGCTGTACGGCTCGCTCGGCGCCACCGGCAAGGGCCACGGCACCGACCGCGGCGTGATGCTCGGCCTGCTCGGCGACGCGCCCGACACCGTCGATCCCGACACGATCGACGCGCGGCTGGAAGAGGTCCGCAAGTCGAAGAAACTTGCGCTGCTCGGCACGCATCCGGTGCCGTTCGTGCTGAAGGAGAACATCGCGTTCTACCGCCAGGCGCTGCCCGAGCATCCGAACGGGATGAAGCTGCGCGCGTCCGACGCGAACGGCGCGGTGCTGGTCGAGCGCACGTACCTGTCGGTCGGCGGCGGCTTCGTCGTGACGGCCGGTGCGCCGAACACGAAGGTGCTGAGCGCGGCCGAGCAGATGACGCACCCGTTCCGCACCGGCGCGGAGCTGCTCGCGCTGACCGAATCGACCGGCAAGTCGATCGCGCAGCTGATGTGGGAAAACGAGCGAGCGTGGCACACCGAGGAAGAAACGCGCGACGGGCTGCTGAAGATCTGGGCCGTGATGCAGTCGTGCGTGTCGCGCGGCTGCGGGATCGGCAACCCCGATGCCGACGGCAACCTGCCCGGCCCGTTCCAGGTCAAGCGCCGCGCGCCGCAGCTGTACCGCACGCTGACGGGAAGCCCGGAGCGCGCGCTGCAAGACCCGCTGTCGATGATCGACTGGATCAACCTGTACGCGATCGCGGTCAACGAGGAAAACGCGGCCGGCGGCCGTGTCGTCACCGCGCCGACCAACGGCGCGGCCGGCATCATCCCGGCCGTGCTGCACTACTACACGCGCTTCACGCCCGGCGCGAACGAGCAGGGCGTGATCGACTTCCTGCTGACGGCCGCCGCGATCGGCATTCTTTACAAGCTCAACGCGTCGATCTCGGGCGCGGAAGTCGGCTGCCAGGGCGAAGTGGGCGTCGCCTGCTCGATGGCGGCCGGCGCGCTCGCGGCCGTGCTCGGCGGCACGCCGCAGCAGGTCGAGAACGCGGCCGAGATCGGCATGGAGCACAACCTCGGCCTCACCTGCGACCCGGTCGGCGGGATGGTGCAGATCCCGTGCATCGAGCGCAACGCGATGGCGTCGGTGAAGGCCGTCAACGCGGCGCGCATGGCGCTGCGCGGCGACGGCTCGCACTACGTGTCGCTCGACTCGGTGATCAAGACGATGCGCGAGACGGGCGCCGACATGAAGACGAAGTACAAGGAAACGTCGCGCGGCGGGCTGGCGGTGAATATCGTCGAGTGCTGAGGCAGGACCCGACGGTAACGCGGGGCGAATCGACATCCCGCATTACCGTCGAGCCTAGCCAACGTGCTAATTGGTGAGCCAGTTTTCCATCCGCAACCCCGGATAGCTCGCAAAATCCCGCTCGTTGTTGGTCACGAGGACGACATCGAGCGACACGGCATGAGCCGCGATCAGTTTGTCGAGATGATCCTTCTTCCGCTCGCGGGTTACTTCACGGACAGGACCGTACGCTTGCGCAGCCGCGACGTCGAACGGCGCAACGGGAATATCGTCGATCAGCGCGGCAAGATTGCGGCGCTCCCGTGCAGGACTCGCACACACGGCGACGCCGTACTCGAGTTCGGCATACGTGATCGCCGACATCACGACGTCCCCTGTGTAGCATTGCGCGAATCGTCTTGCGACCTGCTCCGGCTGATTCTTCATCAGATAGATGCACATGTTGGTGTCGAGCATATAGCGCGGCATCACAGACCCTCGCGCTCAGCCTGCTCCTGATCGCCGCGTCCTTCGGACATGAAATCCGGCCCGAATTTCGCGAACTTCTCGAGCACTCGGGTCAGAGGCCGCCGCGTAGGCCGAATACGGATTTCGTCACCCACTCGCTCGATTTCCAGTTCGATATCGCTGCGCTCATAGGCAAGGTCCGCTGGAATCCGTACGGCCTGCGAGTTGCCGTTCCGAAATACCCTGGTGGTATGCATGTCGATCTCCCATCCGGATGTACGTCGGATGTACTTTAGGTCATTTCCGATCTCTTGTAAATCCATGTGTGTACATGATGATCCGCTCGGCAGAGGTGTGCTCAATGGGGTCGTGCCTCGATCCGTAAGCAGAACATTTGCACGTCCATCTTTCCCCTCCCGTCATGATGTTCCTCCGGTGCTCGAGGGCTTGATTCAGCCCCGTTCCGACACTTGGTGAATTGCATCGAGCACCGAGCCCGGGGCCATGCATCACGGCCACTGTCGCCGCGCATGCAATACGCGGAGAATCTCCACGATGTTGTCGGCCGGGCGGATGCGATATACGAGCACGTAGTTCGGTGCGACCACCAGCTCGCGCGTGCCCGCCACGCGCCCTTGCCGATACAGTTCGGCGCGCGCGGGCAACGCCGCGGCCCGCTCCTCCAGCCGCTCGTCCAGCTCGAGCGCGGCCAGCGGGTCGTGCTGGGCGACGTAGTCCATGATCGCGGCGCGGTCCTCGCACGCCTTCGGATGCCAATGCAGCGCGAGGGTCAAACAGCATTACCCCGCTTGCCCGCGATCCGTTGACGCAGCGCGGCACGGCGCGACGCAAACTCTGCGCTGACCTCGGCATCGGGAATCGACGGGCGCGGATCGTCCAGCGCCTGCTGCACCTGCTCGCGAAACCAGCGGTCGTGGACAGCCGCTTCATGGGCCGCTTTCAGCGCGGCCGCACGATCGGGCCGGGTCGCCCGGCCGGCTGCATCCGGGTCGAAATCCGACGCGTCCACATCGAACCGGCTGATACCGATATCGCGCAGAAACCCGACCAGCGTTTCAAAACGACGGAACACGCGCACGTCGCCGCGTTTGGCCGACAGGAGCCGCTCGCTTGCGCCGCAACGGGCCGAAACGGCCCAGCCGTTGCCGCAGCCGATCACACGCGCGGCGCGAACGGCGCCGGCCTCGACGAGCTGGACGAGCGTCTTTTGATCGATCGTTTCGGTTGCCATGCTGGATTCTCGATTCCGTTAGTCATTCCAGAAATTTTACTATTGAATGGCATCCCATTTTATTATTACTTGGGACGTACGACATCGATGCTCGAGACCCGTATTCGCCTCGACATCCGTAGCCCTCAATTCTCCCTGTCAAGCGATCGCGCACAAGCTGGCCGTTCGGCCAACCGCAACCGGCGAACGCGGGCGATGCGCCGTCCGAGTCACTCCGTGTTCCGACACTTTTCACCGCCCCGCCGACAGGCGTAAGCTGTACGTCCCGCTACCCAGGGAGACGGCAGCCCATGTCGCATTCCAAGGATCTCGAGCCGCGCGCCACCACCGGTGCGCGACTGCTCGTCGATGCGTTGCTCGCCAATCACGTCGAACGCGTGTTCTGCGTGCCGGGCGAGAGTTTCCTCGCCGTACTCGATGCGCTGGCGGACGACACCGCGCGCATCCAGACGGTCGTCTGCCGCCACGAGGCGGCCGCTGCGAACATGGCCGAGGCGGTCGGCAAGCTGACCGGCCGCCCCGGCATCGCGTTCGTCACGCGCGGGCCCGGCGCGACGCATGCGTCGATCGGCGTGCACACCGCGTTCCAGGATTCGACGCCGATGATCCTGTTCGTCGGCCAGTGCGCACGCGAGCACCTCGACCGCGAAGCCTTCCAGGAAATCGACTACCGCCGGATGTTCGGCCAGATGGCGAAATGGGTCGCGCAGATCGACGACCCGCGCCGCATCCCCGAATACCTGAGCCATGCGTTCCACGTCGCGATGTCGGGCCGGCCCGGCCCGGTCGTGCTCGCGCTGCCGGAAGACGTGCTGTCCGAAGCGTGCGCGCCGCAGCCGGTCGTGCCGGCCGCGAAACGCGTCGCCGCCGCGCCGTCGGCCGCGCAGATCGACGAGCTGCGCGAGCGGCTCGCGCGCGCGGAACGGCCGCTCGCGATCATCGGCGGCAGCGGCTGGACGCCCGACGCGTGCGCGAACCTGCGCAGCTTCGTCGAGCGCTGGCAACTGCCGGTCGCGTGCGCGTTCCGCTACCAGGACACGATCGACAACGCGCACCCGAACTACGCGGGCGACGTCGGGCTCGGGATCAATCCGGCGCTCGCGAAGCGCATTCGCGACGCCGACCTGCTGCTCGTGATCGGGCCGCGCCTCGGCGAAGCGACGACCGGCGGCTACACGCTGCTCGACATCCCGAAGACGCGCCAGACGCTGATCCACGTGCACCAGGGCGCGGACGAGCTCGGCCGCGTGTATGCGGCCGACCTGCCGATCGTGTCGGGAATGCCCGAGATCGCCGCGCCGCTCGCCGCGCTCGAACCGCCCGAGCGGCCTGCGTGGGCCGGCACGGCCGCCGACGCGCATCGTGCGTACCGCGAATGGCATGCGCCGCTGCCGATGCCCGGCGACGTCCAGCTCGGCGACGTGATGGTGCAGTTGCGCGAGCGCCTGCCGCACGACGCGATCCTGACCAACGGCGCCGGCAACTATGCGATCTGGCTGCATCGCCACTTCGCGTACCGGCACTTCCGCTCGCAGCTCGCGCCGACGAGCGGCGCGATGGGCTACGGCATCCCGGCCGCGCTCGCCGCGAAGTCGCTGTACCCGTCGCGGGCCGTCGTCGCGCTCGCGGGCGACGGCTGCTTCATGATGGCCGGCAACGAGCTTGCCACCGCGATGCAGTACGGGCTGAACATCGTCGCGATCGTCGTCAACAACGGGCATTTCGGCACGATCCGCATGCATCAGGAGCGCAACTACCCGGGCCGCGTGCACGGCACGGGGCTCACGAATCCCGATTTCGCCGCGTATGCGCGCGCGTTCGGGGCGCATGGCGAGACGGTCGAGCGCACCGCCGATTTCGCGCCCGCGCTCGAGCGCGCGCTGACCTGCGGGCTGCCTGCGCTGATCGAGATCCGCATCCCGCAGGACGCCAGCACGCCGGCCGCGACGCTCGAGCAGATCCGCGAGCAGGGCCGCCGCGCGCGCGGCGGATGACGGTGGACACGCACACCGCGCCGCCCGTCACCGCGCTGTCGCACGACGACGCGCTCGTGCTCCCCGGCACGCTGCTCGCGCCGGACGGCACGCTCGTCGCGCCTTACGACGTCGAGTACGGCGATGCCCGCGCAGTCGGCCACGTGCCGGCCGCGGCCGCGCTCGGCCTGCTGCACGCCGCGCACCGGCCGTTCCGGCTCGACTACGACGGCGCACGGCATGTGCACGTGATCAACGGGATGGGCGTCACGCTCGGCGATTCGGTGATCGGGCTGACCGCGCTCGCCGCACTGCGCGCGGCGCACGCGGGCCTGCGTTTCACGCTGTACCGGCCGGCCCGCACGCCGCGCTATGTCGACGCGCTGTATGCGCTCGCGGCCGACGTCGTCGCTCCATCGCGCACGCTGCCGTGCCCCGTCGACGCGCTGCCGGCGGACGCGCCGTGCATCGACGTCGGCAATCACCTGTACTGGCCCGCGTTCGCGCGGCTGCCGATGATCGATTTCTTCCTCGACGCGCTCGGCGCCGACCCGGCCGCCGTGCCGGCCGCCGCGAAGCGCAACCGCTGGCTCGCGCGGCTGCCGCTGCCCGCGCTGCCGGCCGCATGGAAGCGGCCGTACGTGCTGTTCTGTCCGAACGCGAGCACCGCGGTGCGCAGCGTGCCGCCCGCGCTGCGCGCGGCGTTCGTGGAACGGCTCGCGCAACGCTACGGGCTGCCGGTGGCCGGGTTCGGCCCCGTCGCGCATCCGGCCTACACCGACGTGAGCAGCGACGCGACCGACACCGCGCGCTTCATCGCATGGATCAAGGGTGCAAGCCTGCTGTTCGCGCCGGACACGGCCGCGCTGCATCTCGCCGACGGCTTCGACGTGCCGACGCTCGCATGTTTCACGACGATCGGGCCGGCGCTGCGCGTGCGCGACTATCCGCATTGCGTGCCGGTCGAACTCGACGTGCCGGCCGAATTGCGCGGGCTGCATCGCAGCGAGCGGCCGGCCGATCTCGCGGCGGTCGAGGCCGCGTATCGCGCGATCGACTGGGACCGGCTTCCGTGGCCTACGCCGCGTGAAGCGGCAGCGACCACCGGATAACGGAACAGCACGCGGCAGCCAGCCGGAACGCCGTCGTCACCGCGCCGCGACCATCGCCGCGCGATCGCGCAGCGTCTCCGACGGCCGCTTGCCGAACAGCCTTCGGTAATCGGTCGCGAACTGGCTGAGATGCCAGAAGCCCCACGCCTCCGCGACGTCCTGCACCGAGCCGGCCGCGCGGCCGCACAGGTCGCGCCGCGCGCCGTTCAGCCGCAGCGTGCGCAGATAGGTCGCGGGCGCCATCCCGAGCACGTCCTGGAAGCAGTACTGCAGCGTGCGCCGGCTCACGTGCAGCTGTTCGCACAGCTCGGGCACGCCGACCGGGCGCGTGCGGTGCGCAAGCACGTAGTCGCGCGCCTGCTCGACGATCCAGCGGCGCGTCGACGGCGCGCGGCCGGCGCCGTCGTCGGCCGGTTGCGCACACGCATCGAACAGCGCGGCCAGCACCTCGGCCTGCAGGTCGTCGCGCTGCGTATCGGGCAGCGGGCCAGCCACGGCCACCGCACCGTCCAACCGGCGGCCGAGCAGTGCGCACAGGCGCGCGAGCCGCGCATCGCCGACCTGCATCACGCGCTGCGTGAACAGCCGCTCGTCGAGTGCGCAGCGTTCGACCTCCTCCGCATAGCGGCGCAGCACGTCGCCGCGCACGACGACGCCGTAGATCGAGAACTGCGCGGGCGTCAGCAGTTCGAATTCGACGTTGCCGGGCCGGAACGCGAGCGCGCCGGGCCCGATCCGGCATGCATCGACGCGTGCCGTGCCGTCGCACACGAGCGGGATGCCGAACCAGTACGCATCGCCGCGCACCTCGCATGCCTGGCGCAGCAGATGGCTGGTCGATTCGCGAAACAGCTTCATCGTGTCGAGCGGCAGCTCGGTCAGCGTGCCGACGAAGCGGCCGGCCGCGAGCTGGTCGTAGGTCTGCCGCCAGCCGATCAGGTTGCGCGCCTGCTCGTCCGCGTCGTGCGCGACGCTGACGACCGCCTGTCCGGCCAGCGCGTCGTCGCCTTGCGCGTTGCGACGCGTGTCTTCGGCCGTCGGTTCTTCGATACTCGCCACGTGTTGATCCATCGTGTTCTCCCTCGCCTGCCCGGAACCGTACCTGTCACGCAAGTCCCGTGCCGAACCGCGCGGCCCGGCGCACAACTCGTCATTTCACGCTACCCGGCCGGCTCGCGCGATACGGGCGCACCCGGAGGCGGCGTGCCGCGCACGCCGCCGGTGCGATCCGCGCTGCGACCGCGCATATCCGCTGCCGTCGCCACCGGCTGCCGAATACCGGCTACCCGGCCGGTTTCAGCCGCACGACCCTCGTGCCGCAGTTGCCGTAAGCCTGCGCGACCGCCAGCTCGACGATCGCGCTGCCGGTCGGCCAGGGCGCCGCTTCCGCTTCGGGCAAATCTGCGCGCAGCGTCGCGCGGCCGTTGATCCGGTAGCGGATGCCGCGCACGAAATCGACGAACAGCAACCCGACCCCGCTGCCGTCGCACGCTGTCGCGTCGATCCGGCCATCGCCGGGTGCGGGCAACATGAACCGCAGCGTCTTCGTGTCGATCACGCGGACGACGGGCAGCAGGTCGCCGTTCGCGTCGCGCAGGCTCTGCACGATGTCGCAGGTCATGGGCGCGCGTCCCCCGCATGCAGTGCCGACGAACATGAACGGCTGCGTTTCGACGAACTGCCGCACGCCGATGCTCACGCGCGTCGTGACGGCGTCGCTCATCCGCTCGGCTTCGTCCGCCACGCCGAAGCGGTGCTGTGCGTCGAGTTCGCCCGCGTGGAATACGGGGTGGCGCGGAAAGGATCGGGGAAGGTCTGCCATGCCGGTTTTCGTTAAACGCATCGGCGCACCGGGCCGCAGCGAACACGCGGCTGCCGGTATCGTTTCCGGCGCTGGCCGCGACGATGCGAGGCCTGCGCCGGGTGTCGGATGTCGAAGTCGAAAATGGCGAAGTGCCGGGGACCGGATGGCAGGCAGTCAGCACATCGCACCCGCGTGTGCGCCGCTCGACGGTCGGGCAAACATCGCCCGGCCGTCGAACGTTCTACGCAGCCCGCACATCACGCGTGTCGCCGCCGAACACCGGCAACCGTACGGCCGGCGCTGCTTTGCCGACCGGCCGGCCCCGGCGCTTCGCCACTGCCTTGACGATCAGGTCAGAAGAACCCGAGCGCCTCGGCCTGGTAGCTGACCAGCAGGCACTTCGTCTGCTGATAGTTCGACAGCGCCATCTTGTGCGTCTCGCGGCCGATCCCCGACTGCTTGTAGCCGCCGAACGCCGCGTGCGCCGGGTACAGGTGGTAGCAGTTGGTCCACACGCGGCCGGCCTCGATCTCACGGCCCATCCGGTACGCACGCGTGCCGTCACGCGTCCACACGCCCGCGCCGAGCCCGTAGAACGTGTCGTTCGCGAGTTCGATCGCTTCCTGCTCGTCCTTGAACGTCATCACCGACGCGACCGGCCCGAAGATCTCTTCCTGGAACACGCGCATCTTGTTGTTGCCGAGCAGCATCGTCGGCTTCACGTAGTAGCCCGTGCCGAGTTCGGCAGCCGGCGCCGTGCGTTCGCCGCCCGTCAGGCATTGCGCGCCTTCGCCGCGGCCGATGTCGATGTACGACAGGATCTTGTCGAGCTGCTGCTGCGACGCCTGCGCGCCGATCATCGTCTGCAGGTCGAGCGGGTGGCCGGACTTGATGCGCTCGACGCGCGCGACGGCCTTCTCGATGAAGCGTTCGTAGATCGATTCCTGGATCAGGATGCGCGACGGGCACGTACATACCTCGCCCTGGTTCAGCGCGAACATCGCAAGCCCTTCGAGCGTCTTGTCGAGGAACGCATCTTCCCGATCGAGCACGTCGGCGAAGAAGATGTTCGGGCTCTTGCCGCCCAGTTCGACCGTCGACGGGATCAGGCTCTCGGCCGCCGCGCGCAGGATGTGCTTGCCGACCGGCGTCGAGCCCGTGAACGCGATCTTCGCGATCCGCTTGCTGGTCGCGAGCGCTTCGCCCGCTTCCTTGCCGAAGCCGTTCACGATGTTGATCGTGCCGGCCGGGAACAGGTCGCCGATCAGTTCCATCAGCACGAGCACCGACGCGGGCGTCTGCTCGGCCGGCTTCATCACGACGCAGCAGCCGGCCGCGAGCGCCGGCGCGAGCTTCCACGCGGCCATCAGCAGCGGGAAGTTCCACGGGATGATCTGCCCGACGACGCCGAGCGGCTCGTGGAAGTGGTACGCGACGGTGTTGTCGTCGATTTCGGAGATGCCGCCTTCCTGTGCGCGGATACAGCCCGCGAAGTAGCGGAAGTGGTCGACCGCGAGCGGCAGGTCGGCCGCCATCGTCTCGCGCAGCGGCTTGCCGTTGTCGATCGTCTCGGCCACGGCCAGCAGCTTCAGGTTCTTTTCCATCCGGTCGGCGGCGGCGAGCAGCAGGTTCGCGCGCTCGGCCACGGACGTCTTGCCCCACTTGCGGCGCGCGGCATGCGCGGCGTCCAGCGCCAGCTCGATATCGTCGGCGCCCGAGCGCGGAATGCGGCAGAACGGCTGGCCGTTGATCGGCGACACGTTCTCGAAATACTCGCCCTTCACCGGCGCCACCCACTTGCCGCCGATGTAGTTGTCGTACTGCTGACGGTACGGGTATTCGACGTCGAGGCCCAGTTGTTTCAGGTCAAACGGGTTCATACATGTCTCCTGTTCATCGTGCTTGTGTGAATGCAGCGCCGGTTGGATCGCGCTGTATCCGTTTACGCAACATGCGTGCCAAACGGACGGGCGCGGAACGAAAGCACGACGACCACGGCCGGCCCGCGTGCGCGCCGTGCGGTGTTCACGCACGCAGCACGGCGGGTGTGCCGATTCGGAACACCGCGATTGCGCAGCGGCGTGGTCGGTGTTCGGATTTTCCACAGTGGCCGTGCCGGACGGCACAGGCATGCGGGCCGCGATGCGTGGCATGTCGCTTGCGTGCGAATCGCGCATCCCGTTCACACGCAGCGGCGTTCGCGCCGGCCGACACCATGAGCGACTCCGGCCCCCTGACCGACGACGCTGTCGCGTTCATCCGCGAGCAGGTGTTCCTGATCGTCGCGACCGCCGATGCGGCGGGCGACAGCGACTGCTCGTACCGCGGCCGCCAGCCGCGCGCCGACGGCGCGTTCGAGCCGCTCGTCGACATCCCCGACCGCCGCACGCTCGTGCTGCCCGACTTCGCGGGCAACAACCTGTTCAACACGATCGGCAACCTGCTCGTGAATCCGGCCATCGCGCTGCTGTTCGTCGATTTCGTGCGCCGGACGACCTGGCTCGTGCAGGGCCGCGCGACGATCGACGAGGATGCGGAAAGCCGCGCGCATCTGTGGCCCGACGCGCGGCGCTATGTGGTGATCGAGGTGGAGCACGCGCAGGCGCGCACGGATGCGGCGCTGCCGCCGCTCGTGCTGGCGTGATGCGATGCGTTTGGCGGATCGTCAGCGTGCGGATGCGCTCATGACAAAATGCGCCGGCGCTCCGGCTGCCATTACCTGAACACCCATGCTCGACGACGCAACGCTCAACGCCCATGGGTCTCCGCACAAGCCGGTTCGATCCGGCTGCGCGCCGGCGCGTCGGCTGGCGCATGCCCGTCCGAGTCATCGCCCGCTTCAGCCGCCGGCCGCCCGCCGAGAAACACGAACACCACCACCGCGCACAGCACCGTGACGACGGCCAGCCCGGTCAGCAGCCGATCAAACGCGTGCGTATAACTCGCAAGCAGCGCCGCGTGACCGACACCCGGCAACGTAGCAGCCGCACCCGCGAGGTCGCCGGTCGCGAGCCGCGCGGCCGCACGCAGCGTCGCGTCGGGCGTGCCGGCGGCACCGGCCGCCTGCCGCAGCCCCGTCTGCGCGAGCGCGGCCAGCACCGCGCCGACGATCGCAAGCGCGATCCCCTCGCCGGCCACGCGCGTCGTGCTGAAGATCCCCGTCGCCATCCCCGCGCGCTCCTTCGGCACGACGCTCACCGACAGCCCGTCCATCAGCCCCCACGGCATCCCGGCGCCAACCCCGATCGCCAGCATCGGCGCAATCGCCGCCGTCCCCGCGCCGCCGCGCAGCGCGACACCCAGCCACATCAGCCCGCCCGCCGCGACCACCAGCCCGAGCGCCGAGATCACGCCGGCCGACAGCCAGCGTGTGAGCGTCGCCGCGACGAACGGCACGACGAGCATCGGCGCGGAGATCGCGAGCATCAGCCAGCCGGCGTCGATCTCGCTGAAGCCGTCGATGCCGATGAAGCGCAGCGGCAGCACGACGAGCAGCACGATGTAGCAGCAGCAGGTCGACACCGGCAGCACCTGCACGCCGACGAAACGCGCGATGCGGAACAGCGACAGGTCGAGCATCGGCCGCGCGACGCGCGTCTCGATCGTCACGAACGCGCATGCGCCGAGCGCCGCGCCGGCCAGCAGCACGATCACGAGCGCGCTCGTCCAGCCGCGCGCGGGCGCCTCGATCACGCCGAACGTGAACAGCGTCAGCGCGGCCGTGAACGAGGCCGTGCCGGGCCAGTCGAGCCCCGTCGCATGCGGGTCGCGCGACTCGCGCATGCGCGGCAGCCCGAATGCGAGCGACAGCACGCCGGCCACCGCGCTCGTGACGAAGATCGCGCGCCAGCCGTAGTGCCAGATCAGGCCGCCGGCCAGCACGGGCCCGAACGCGAGCCCGATGCCGAAGGTCGTGCCGAGCAGGCTGAACGCGCGCGTGCGCGCCGCGCCGTCGAATTCCTGCGCGAGCGCGGCCGTGCCGCCCGCGAGCGCCGCAGCCGCCGCGAGCCCTTGCGCGGCGCGCAGCAGATCGACCGCGAGCATCGACGGCGCGAACGCGAGCGCAACCGACATCAGCGTGAAACCGCCGACGCCGATCGCGAACAGCCGCTTGCGGCCGAACTGGTCGGCCAGCGCGCCGGCCGCCATCAGGAAGCTGCCGAACGCGAGCATGAACGCGTTGGTGATCCAGTTCATCGCGACCGTGCCGCCATGCAGGTCGCGGCCGATCGCCGGCGTCGCGACCGCGCCGCCCGAAAACGACAGCGGCAGCGCGACGGCGGCCATGCAGACGGCGGCCAGCACCCACGCGCGCCGCCGCGCCGAAACCGCCGATACGGCTGAAAACGGGTGATCCATCATCGCTCCTCGAAAAGCCGGCGCGGATGCGCCGCCAGAGCGACAGAAGATAAATCCGATTCAATCCACGAAAAACCACGCGAAGTTCCACATATAACGGACTAAAATTCCGCAATTTACTTGCCGCGCCCGTCGGCGCATGCACTTCGATTCGATGGAAAACCTGACCGGCATCGTCGCCTTCGTCCGCACCGCCGAAGCGCTGAGCTTCGTCGCGGCCGGCCGCGCGCTCGGCATCTCGGCGTCGGCGGTCGGCAAGACGATCGCGAAACTCGAGCAGTCGCTCGGCGTGCGCCTGTTCAACCGCACGACGCGGCGCGTCACGCTGACCGAAGAGGGGCGGCACTTCTACGAACGCTGCCAGCGGATCCTCGAGGATTTCCGCGATGCGGAAGCGACCGTGACGGCATCGGCGCAGCGCCCGCGCGGCAAACTGCGCGTGAGCCTGCCGGTGATCGGCTACCGCTTCCTGCTGCCGGTGCTGCCCGAGTTCCGGCAGCGCTATCCGGACGTCGAGCTCGATCTCGACTTCAACGACCGGATGGTCGACGTCGTCGAAGGCGGCTTCGACGCGGTGATCCGCAGCGGCCCGCTGTCGGATTCGAGCCTGATGTCGCGGCGGCTCGGCCCGTTCGCATTCGTGCTGTGCGCGACGCCCGCGTATCTCGCGCAGGCCGGCACGCCGCACACGCCGCGCGATCTCGAAGCGCACGAATGCGTGCGCTACTGCTTCCCGACCACCGGCAAGCTGCAGGACTGGGCGCTCGCGGCCGACGACGGCACGCCGCTGAAGCTGCGCACCGCAATGACCTGCAACAACATGGAAGCGCTGCGCGGCACCGTGCTCGCAGGGCTCGGCATCGGCTACATGCCCGATTTCCTCGCGCGCGACGCGCTCGAACACGGCGCGCTCGTCACCGTGCTCGACGACTACCGGATCGCGCCGGGGCAGTTCTCGATCGTGTGGCCGTCGAGCCGGCAGTTGTCGCCGAAGCTGCGCGTGTTCGTCGATTTCCTGTGCGAGCGGTTGTTCAGGTAGCCGAATGACAACTAACCTAGGATCATGTGTTTCCGCAAAGCGAGCGAAATCACCATCGTGAATATGATCGATCTATATGCCATACACGAACAAAAAGCTCGAGATGGCCTTCTGACAATTCATCCATCTCGATGGCTATACGCCGGCCGTCAATTTGGGCAAGGCGGCGTCTTCGATCTTCTCTCCCACGGAACGCAGGGAATTCGAGTTGGCGATCAGCTCGTTGAGCACTTTAGGCAACTTCGTGATGTGGGTCTGAACAGCAAAGTACGCCATAAGCATGGCTACTACTTCGCTACATCGGAGATTGCCGAGCGATACCTCAAATACGTCCCGCGAGATCGTGGGCTCGAATGCGCCGTACGAGATGTGTTATCCATACGGAACCCCGCGGGGCAACCCGAAGTTCACACTCGAGTTGGCTACATCGATCTGCTACTTCCCACGGCTGTCATAGAGGTTAAAAGCTTCGTGAAGTGGAAGCATGCGCTTGGACAAGTCCTTGCGTACTCAAGTTACTACCCAGATCGACGCAAGATAATCCATCTCTACGTTCCAGGCGCTCAACGCCCGGAGCTAGACGAGCAACTGAAGATTTGTGCCGAATTTAATGTGGATATCACGTATCAAAACCTTCTGCCTAGTGTCCCGTTCCGTTGTTAACCGAACTATGTTCGCGTAGCATGTAGACGTCAACGGAACGGGAGACGTCAACATGGCGATGGGACGACCGAAGGCGGAACTGGTGCTGAGCGAAGACGAGCGCTCGCAACTGATGTCGATCGCGCGTTCTCGCTCGATTTCGGCTGCGTTGGTCACGCGGGCGCGCATCGTGCTGGCGGCCGCTGACGGCGAACCCAACAGTGCGATCGCGCAGCGCCTGCAAATCAGGCGCGCCACAGTGGGCAAATGGCGCCTGCGATTTCTGGAGCAGCGCATCAACGGACTCTATGACGAAGTACGCCC
>NZ_FPJP01000044.1:0-21521 GCF_900119325.1 Burkholderia sp. NFPP32
CCTCCTGCTTCGGATCTTCGATGTCGACGGGGCCCTTGAACGTCAGGTCGACCGTCGACACGACGGTCTGCGGCCCCGGATCGACCGCGATGCGCACGTCGCGCTTGCCGTCGCGCATACGCACGTCGGTGCGCACGACCGGCGAGAAATAACCGGCCGTCGCGGTCAGGTCGCGCACCTGCTGCGGCGTGGCGGTCACGAGGAAGTCGAACTGGTCTTCGCTGATGTCGTCGCGCTTCGCGAAGCGCGCAATATCGAGATGCGACTTGAGCAGCTTGCGGACCGAGCGCGGCGCGTCGATGTCGACGTCGTACTTCGCGTGGGCAGGCAACGCGAAGAACGCGGCGACGCACCCCGCGAGGGCCGCCCGTGCGGCGCGGGCCGCGCCATGTTTTGTCGCTCGTTCGCCTGCTGCACGAAACATGACGTTGTAATCACTCAAAGATGGAAATGAAATGCAATGTGCGGTTCCTACACGCGCGTTGCGAGAAAAATTTGCATGCCAGTACGCGATCCAGAACGAAGCGGGTATCCTGGACTACTTGATCCGGGCAGCCTTACGGCGACCCTGCCTCGTTCCAGCGTATAGCGTTGTATCAGGCATTAGCCTGTCCTCGTAGTCGACGAGGGTAGGGTAGTCGATCGAGGTATGCAGGCGTTGCCGAGTAGGCGGGCTCCAGTGCAGCTCGCCCGAAGCGTCGTTGGGTAGACGCCGAAAATGGATCGCTTGCTATTGAATGAGAGGCTGCTTACGCCAGCTACTCGGCACGTTACGGGTTCGTGCGCTCGCCCTATCTTGCGGCCGGTTTATGAACTTCCAATGGGTTCTACTTTAAGGAAATCCAACCGTCCGCGCTGCAGGGCGAGTCTGAAATTGAATGGGACCAATCCTAAAAGGCCTGTTTCAACCGTAGCCTGTCGATCGGCGCGTTGATCTCGATGCCAATTTCAGTTGCGGGTCCTGCAGAATCCTTCGCGTGCTATTGACCGGCAAGTATTGGATCCGGATCGGATCGCAAAGCATCGCGAACAGAGTCGCGCGCTCGATGCCGACGGCGTTCGCGACTATGGCGTGTCGAGGGGCTGAAAACAGATCAACCAGGAAGGCATCGCAGCGGCACGCTGCGCGTTCGGATGGTCGACGAGGCAGCAGGCCTTGCATGGCGCCGCTGCCCGGGCGATTAGGCTGCCGTTGCGTAGCGCATAACCGAGGTGTTGCGGTGGCGTCAATTCGCGCGGAAGCCGCCCTTTCCCTGACTATGTCAACTGACCATATTGCGCAGACACCGCTTGGGGTGACTTTGATTTCCACTATTCCGATAAAACAATGGGTTAGTGGTGAGTAGCCCCGGGGAATTTCGCCCCGAGGCTACTCACCACTAGAGAACAATGCTGATACGCGAGGGCGCGCAACTGGCGGACAGCGACATTGAAGGCGGGAACGGGATGGACGAAGGTCGCGGAGCGGACGGAAGCCATCTCGGCCGTTCGACACATGGCCTGCTTAGGAAACAGGGCATAAACGCCTTGCAAAAAAATGGCGAGACGGTGCAAAAAACGGCATGTGGAATGTAGCCCTCCATCTGCGGGCCGCGCGGCGGACAGACACGCGCCAGAATCGAGCCCGTCCCTCGCTTCAGCCGCGCTCCGGTCGCCCCGCTACGCGAACGCCTCGAGCGATGCGCGCCGCCGCTCGTCGACCATCGATTCGATCAACGAAGCGAGATCGTCGGTCAGCGGGTCGCAGATGCCGGGCGAGCGATGGAGTTCGAGATCGGCCGCGGGCAGCGGCGGCAGTCCGTCCGTTTCATCGAGCACGCGCCAGTTCTCGGGCAGCGTGCAGCGATCGATCATCGTCACGGCCGCGCCGTGGTTCACGGCAATCTTGATGCCGGTCGGGCTCTGGCTCGTATAGACAACGTGATACGGCCGCTCGGCCGTCGCGAGCGCCTGCAGCCCGCGCTGCCGGTAGCAGCACGTCTCGGGAAACAGCGCGAGCGGCACCGACGCATGCGGGCCGAGCGCGAATTCCCGGTGCGCGGCCCACACGACGTCGTGGCGGCCGAGCAGCCGCCCGCCCGCGTTCTGCCCGTGCCGAACGACGAGCGCGACGTCGAGCTCGCCGGCCTGCAGCCGTTCGAGCAGTTCGAGCGACGTGCGGCAATGCACGTGCAGGCGCGCGCCCGGCCGCAGCGCATAGAACGACTTCAGCAGGTCGGGCAACCACAGCTCCGCGTAGTCCTCGGGCAGCCCGAAGCGCACGATGCCGCGGTCGCTGCTCGTCTGCTTCAGCGCAATGATCGCGTCGTTCTGCACCTGGATGATCCGCCGCGCGTGGATCAGGAAATTCTCGCCGTCGCGCGACAGTTCGAGTCGCCGGCTGTTGCGCATGAACAGGTGCGTGTCGAGCCGCTCCTCGAGCGTGCGGATGCGCAGGCTGATCGTCGACTGCGTGCGATGCAGTTGCCGGGCCGCCGCGGTGAAGCCGCCGCTTTCGACGACGGCGACGAACGCCCGGATCAGCTCCGGATCGAGCGAAGTCAGCTTCGACCAGTCGGGTTTCGAGAAAACGCCGGGCCGCCCCAGGCTTTCCGCCCCGAAGGAAGGCCCCTTGGGGGCGTGCCCCGCTCCGGGGGGCTGGCGCGAAGCGACAGGTTTCTCAATGGCAGCCATCGGAATTACTCGCTTTCGAAAAGAAAAGGGAAGACGAAAGATAGGGCTCGGAGTACGCCGATTGTTGTCCAGATGCGCTCGGCCCTCCAACCCCTGGCCGGGTATGACAAACCCGGAGCCTGCACGCGAAAAACCGCCCGCCGATCCCGCCCCGCATGCCGTCGCGGCGGCGGCCGCGGCACGCCCGGCGGGCGTTTGCGCGCCGGACCAAGGGCTTTCCCGGAGACGACGAAAACTCATAGCCCGATCAGGAAACATCGATTCACCGGCCGCTGAGCGGCCCACCACAATCGCCTCACCCCCAACCTCATCGACGAGACACCGCAATGACCGCATCCCAACCCAGGCAGCTCTACATCGGCGAAGGCTTTGAAGGCCCCGGCGTCAACCTCGCGCACATCAACGTGCTGGTCGGCCCGCGCAACGGCCCGGCCGGGCAGGCCTTCGCGACCGCGCTCGCGACACCGTCGGCCGGCCACGCGCCGTTCGTCGTGATCGCGCAGCCGGGCGTGCCGACCAAGCCGCTCACGCTGTACGTGAACAAGGCGCAGATCGCCGGCGACTTCCACGGCAATGCGACGTGGGGCGCATCGCAGGCCGGCATCGCGAAGGCCGTGGCCGAAGCGCTCGAGAACGGCACGCTGCCGCCCGAAGCGGAAAACGACTGGGTCGTCGTGTCGGCGAACTGGGTCAACCCGCAGACCGACGACCTCGACGCCGTGTTCGAGAACAACTACCGCGCGTGCCGCAACGCGATCGTCGCCGCGATGGAAGGGCTGCCGCATCGCGACGCGGTGTTCGCCGCCGCGCGCGACGTATCGAACCCGTTCTACACGCCGAAAAAGAACTGACAGACAACGAACGGCCGCCAAGGCCGCACCAGGAGGAAGCATGGAATACGTCCGCCTCGGCCAGTCCGGCCTGAAGGTGTCCCGCCTGTGTCTCGGCACGATGAACATGGGCACCCCCGAATGGAAGCCGTGGATCTTCGACGAAGCGCAGAGCGAGCCGATCGTGCGCCGCGCGCTCGACGCCGGCGTCAACTTCATCGATCTCGCGGATTTCTATTCGACGGGCGTCGGCGAGGAAGTGGTCGGCCGCATCCTGAAGCGCAACGCGCGCCGCGAGGAGCTCGTCGTGACGACCAAGGTCGGCTACGACATGGGCAGCTACCCGAACGCGGGCGGCCATTCGCGCAAGCACGTGCTCGACGGCATCGACGGGTCGCTGAAGCGGCTCGGAATGGATTACGTCGACATCTTCATGCTGCACTTCTTCGACGTGAACACGCCCGTCGAGGAAACGATGAGCGCGCTGCACGACATCGTGCGCGCGGGCAAGGCGCGCTACATCGGCGTATCGACGATGTACACGTGGCAGTTCGCGAAGATCATGCAGGCGTGCGAACGCAACGGCTGGGACAAGCCGATCAACATGCAGCTGCAGCTCAACCTCGCGTATCGCGAGGAAGAGCGCGAGATGGTGCCGTACTGCATCGACCAGGGCGTCGGCGTATCGGTGTTCAGCCCGCTCGCGCGCGGCCTGCTGACGTGCGAACCGCAATCGACGCGCAACCAGACCGACTTCTTCACCGCGCAGATGTATGGCGATGCGTCGTCGCTCGCGATCGCCGAGTCGGTCGCGAAGGTCGCGAAGCGGCGCGGCGTGCCGCCCGCGCAGATCGCGCAGGCGTGGGTGCTGAGCCGGCCCGGCATCGCGAGCATGCTGGTCGGTGCGGATTCCGTCGCGCAGTTCGACAGTGCGCTCGGCGCGCTCGAAACGCAGCTCACCGACGAGGAACTGCACGAGCTGGAACGCAACTACACGCCGTGCGACCTGATCAACGACTACACGGCCGGCAAGCGCATCGCGCGCGAGTCGCGCCCGGCACAGGGCACTTTCGCGGCAGACTGAAGTAACGAGGCACTGAAGGGACGACACACGATGAACGAATTTCTGAGGACCGGCCATTACATCGGCGGTGAATGGCACGAATCGCATGACGCGAGCGACGCGACCTATCCGGTGCTGAACCCGGCGACCGGCGAGACGATCGCGAAGGTCGCGAAAGGCGGTGCCGACGACACGCAGCGCGCGATCGACGCGGCCGCCCACGCGTTTCCCGCGTGGCGCGCGCTGACCGCGAAAGAGCGTGGCGCCCGCGTGAAGCGCTGGGGCGAGCTGATGCTCGAACACCGCGACGCGCTCGCCGAGCTGCTGACGCGCGAACAGGGCAAGCCGCTCGCGGAAGCGCGCGGCGAAGTCGCGTACGCGGCGAGCTTTCTCGAATGGTTCGCGGAAGAAGCGAAGCGCATGTACGGCGACGTGATCCCGAGCCCGAAGCCGAACGCGCAGATCGTCGTCACGCGCGAGCCGGTCGGCGTCGTCGCGGCGATCACGCCGTGGAATTTCCCGCTCGCGATGATCACGCGCAAGGCCGGCCCCGCACTCGCGGCAGGCTGCACGATGGTGCTGAAGCCGTCCGAGGAAACGCCGCTGTCGGCGTTCGCGCTCGCGGTGCTCGCCGAGCGTGCGGGCGTGCCGGCCGGCGTGTTCAACGTCGTGTCGGGCGATGCGGTCGCGATCGGCGAGACGCTAACGAGTTCGTCCGTCGTGCGCAAGCTGTCGTTCACGGGCTCGACGCGGGTCGGCAAGCTGCTCGCGAAGCAGTCGGCCGACACGCTGAAGAAGCTGTCGCTCGAACTCGGCGGCAACGCGCCGTTCATCGTGTTCGACGATGCCGATCTCGATGCGGCGGTCGAAGGCGCGATCGCATCGAAGTTCCGCAACACCGGGCAGACCTGCGTGTGCGTGAACCGTTTCCTCGTGCAGGACGGCGTGTACGACGCGTTCACGCGCAAGCTCGCGGACGCCGTGCGCAAGCTGCGCGTCGGCAATGCGCTCGCGGGCGACGTCGACCAGGGGCCGCTGATCAACGAAGCGTCGCTCGGCAAGGTCGAGCGGCATGTTGCCGACGCCACCGCGAAGGGCGCGAACGTGCTCGCCGGCGGCAAGCGTCACGCGCTCGGCGGCACGTTCTACGAGCCGACCGTGCTGACCGGCATGACGCCCGACATGCTGATCGCCGAAGAGGAAACCTTCGGCCCCGTCGCCGGCTGCTTCCGCTTCTCGACCGAGGACGAAGCCGTCGCCGCGGCCAACGACACGCCGTTCGGGCTGTCCGCGTATTTCTACACGCGCGACCTAGGCCGTGCGTGGCGCGTGTCGGGTGCGCTGGAAAGCGGAATGGTCGGCGTCAACGACGGGATCATCTCGACCGAAGTCGCGCCGTTCGGCGGCGTCAAGCAATCGGGGCTCGGCCGCGAAGGCTCGAAGTACGGCCTCGACGAATACGTGGAACTCAAGTACACGCTGATGGCCGGCCTCGGCCGCTGATCCCTGACCGCTCTCCGCGGTCGATCCGCGTCGCGCGCCGCCCGGCCGCGCGGCGCCTCCCACGGCTCCCGCGACGTCGCACGACGCCCGCGCGCCGCATGCATACCAATCCGGAGGCAGCTTGACCCAAGCCAACGTTCAAACCGGCACCGCGCGCGCGTTGCCGCTCACGCGCGGCGCCGATGCGCCGCACCGCCCCGTCGCGCTCGACGACGTGCCGCTCAACCGTTTCCACGTGAAGGTCGCCGGCCTGACGTTCGGCGCGCATTTCACCGAGGGCTATACGCTCGGCACGATCGGCTATGCGCTCGCCGCGCTCGGCCGGCAGATGCCGATCGACGCGTTCTGGATGGGAATGATCGGCAGCTCGGCGCTGATCGGCATCTTCTTCGGCAGTCTCGTGTTCGGCTGGCTGTCCGACCGGATGGGCCGGCAGAAGATCTTCCTGACGAGTTTCGTGATCATCACCGCGGCCGCGTTCGCGCAGTTCTTCGTGAGCTCGCCGCTCGAACTGTGCGTGCTGCGCGTGCTGATCGGCTTCGGGATGGGCGGCGACTTCACGGTCGGCCACGCGATCCTCGCCGAATTCTCGCCGCGCAAGCATCGCGGTGCGCTGCTCGGCTCGTTCAGCGTGATCTGGACCATCGGCTATGTCGCCGCGAACGTGCTCGGCCTCGCATACGGCGACGCCGCGCCCGATGCATGGCGCTGGCTGCTCGCGTCGGCCGCACTGCCCGCGCTGATCGTGCTGGTGCTGCGGATCGGCACGCCCGAATCGCCGCGCTGGCTGCTCGGCAAGGGTCGCGTGCAGGAAGCGCGCGCGATCGTCGCGAAGCATTTCGGACCGCACGTGATGCTCGATGGCCCGGCCGAACCGCGCGCGAATGCGGGCTTCGCGCGGTTGTTCGAGTCCGACCTGATCCGCCGGACGGTCTTCAACTGCGCGTTCTTCGTGTGCCTCGTGATTCCGTACTTCGCGATCTACACGTTCCTGCCGACGATCCTGAAGACGATCGGCCTCGCCGAAGGCTTCGGCGCGGATCTGCTGCTGAACGGCTTCCTCGTGCTGGGCGCGCTGATCGGCATCTGGTTGACGATCCGGCTGTCGCGGCGCGGCTTCCTGATCGGCTCGTTCGCGGTGACGTGCGCGTCGCTCGTCGCGCTGGCGGTGCTGCCGTCGTCGGCCGCACTCGCGATGATCGTCGCGTTCGCGATCTTCACGCTGACGATGTCGGCGTTCAGCAACCTCGTCGGCGTGTTCCCGCCCGAGTGCTTTCCGACCGAAGTGCGCGCGAGCGGTGTCGGGCTGGCGATCGCGTGCAGCCGGCTCGGTTCGGCGATCGGCACGTTCCTGCTGCCGGTCGGCATCGCGACGCTCGGCTTTCACGCGACGATGTTCGCGCTGGCAGGCGTGCTGCTGGTGGGGATGCTCGTGTCGATTGCATGGGCGCCGGAGACGAAGCACCTGACGCTGGAGGAGGCGTCGGCGCATTGACGATGGAGGCAGGCTTCGTGCTTGCCTGCGGCGGCGCGCTAGGGCTTTCGCATCGTCGCACCGGTCATGCGCTGCGGCGATGCGAAATGCGATTTGAAAGAACCCGGCCGAGGCCGGGTTCTTTCATTGTGGCCGGCGGCTTTTCGTGTTCCCGGCGAGAAGACCGGGCTGGCGACCCCGCTCAGAACAGAATCGACGCGTAGTCCCGCGCGCCGTGCAGGATGTGAAGAATATCGATCCGCGTCGGCGGAACGCCGACGACCCGATAGAAGATCTGATAGTTGCCGTACACGCGATGCCGCACGCCGTGGCGCTGGAAGCGCGGCACCAGCGGAAACGCCAACGGCATCCCGGCAAGGCCCAGACACTTGTCGCGAATCTCGCGCACGAAAGTCACGGCCCGTTGCGGATTGTCACGCGCGATGAAATCGGCAATCGCTTCGAGTTCGGCGATCGCGAAGTCCGACAAGCGGACGATCACGCCTGACGATCCGCCTGTGCCCGATACTTCGCGTCGAGGCGATCGAATACGGCCTCCGCATCGGCGCCGCGTCCGGCTTCCGCATCGGCCAGGCTGCGCGCGATCACCGCGTCCAGCGCATTCAGTTGCGCCTCGCGATCCTGAATCAGGCGCACGCCTTCCCGGAGCACTTCGCTCTTGGATCCGTAACGCCCCGATTCGACCAGCTTCGCGACGTAAGCCTCCAGTTGCTGGCCCAGCTCGGCACTGATCATGTCGACCTCCCGACGGCATTGAATTCGATGCATGCAGCGTAACCCGGTTATCAACTGTTATCAAGGGAATGAACTCCAGACGGGTCGGTGCGCCTGCATGCAGGCGCCGCCGATCGGGCGGATGAACGGAACGGGACGCGCGTCGGGCAGGCTGCGGCGGCGCCGGGCATTCATCCGGTGATCGCCTTCTGTCGTGCAGCGTTGTCGGCCTCTCACCGTGCGAACGCCGATCATGGTTGAAGACGTCGTCACGCCACAACCTGGCCGGAAGGTCTATCCGTCCGACGCCGACGTGGTCGCCGAGCCCGCTGCCGCGCTGGCGCGTCACCTGCATCCGCTCGTGTCGATCGACCTGTCGGCGGTCGATCCGTGATGACGAGGTTGAATTCATCTGCTCGTCGCCGGCGTGACCGGCCGGGCGTACCGCACGATGGGCGCCGACTGGATTCCTTTGTTTTACGAATCGGTCGGCCGCGTTGCGTTGCTGACGTTCGACGGGTCGTAAAGCGGGCGGGACGAGCGGTCTCCACGCGTGCGGCCTGGCCATTCGGCGGACTCGGCGGGCCGGATTCGCGGCGATATGCTGGGGCTTTCCGCTTTTTGCCCGCTACCATGCCCGCCCGCCTTGTCGATCTCAGCCATGTCCTGCCGTTCGAGACGACGTACTTCGACGATCGGCTAACAATCGATCGAAGCGATCTGGATATCTCCGCGTTGCTGGGCGTGGACGGCGACATCCCCGACAAACTGCTCGTTTCATTGTGCGGAGCACCTGCCGGATCGGAAATTCAAGCGTATCTCGACAGCTCGAACAGGTTGACTTTCAGCGTCACCCACCCCGCATTGATCCGATCCGAGAATCGCGTATCCGTCGTTGGAACATCGGACGTATCCGCACTCGAACTCAGGACAATCGATCTCGTCGATCATGCGATCGCCGGACTCGGCGCGGTGATGTTATGGCGAATCGTTCGGGCATGCGATACGTTGGGGATCATTCAGATCCGCACACTTGCGGCGGGCGGGCGCAAGGCCGCACCGAAGCCCGGCGGGCGCCGACTGTTTGGATATTACGCGTGGCCGCGCTTCGGCTTCGATGCGCCCATTCCCGACCAGCAGGGAGACGAAGCGGCACTGTTCCAGTATTTCCAGAGCGACCCGGCCGGTCTGGCCGACGGATCGCTTCGGTCGCTACGCGCGCTCTATGCGACGCGATTCGGGCGAGATTTCTGGCGCGTAGCGGGATCACATCGCTGGATGACATTCGACGTCACACCGCATGGCAAGTCTGTGCAGACGTTGCAGAAATACTTGATCGAAAAGGGGATTTACGAATGACCGCAAAGCACGCTCCGATCGCCGGATTCCGGATGACACAGACCACGTCGAGGCGTGGCCGCCCGATGAGCAAGCATCGTCCCGTTCGCCTCTCGGAAGCGCGCCAGCTCCTTGACGCGTTCGTCACACGCGAACTCCATCACAGCCTGGCGCGTGTCATGCGCAAGTCCGCGCTGGAGCACGACGCGCAGGCGGCCGCCGCACTTGCAATCCGGCCTCGACGAGCCGTCTTCAAGGTGGGGCGCATCGATCCATCGAAGTGCCAGTTGCCGATCTTCACGGACGCGGAAGCAGAAGCCATGGCTCGCCGTGAAACGCTGATGCATTTCGGGCTGGATCCCGACTCGTAACCGGCAGCGACGGAAAGTAACCGCGTGGCCCAAGTCGTCAACGATCGTGCCGATCTCCGTTCTCGGTAACGATCGTTGACAGATACAGCGACCGGAAGCACGGCAAGACAAACGTGGACTAATCCGATTGTTTCCACGTCCTGATCAGCCTCGACTCACCGCCCGGCACACGCCCCCTACCCCCGCCTCGCCGCCTGCCCCCTCAACCACGCGGCGAACGCCGCCACATGCTCGACCGCGACGCTCTCCGGCTCGACGTCGAGCCAATACCCGAACGGCCCGATCGGCTGCACCGGCGACAGCCGCACGAGGCTGCCCTCGCCGATCTCCTCCTCGATCATGTTCAGGTCGACCACCGCGAGCCCCGCGCCCTTGCGTGCCGCGCGAATCGCCTGTTCGAGCGTCGAGAACTCGATGCCGTCGCCGATCCGTTCGACGTCGACACCCGCCTGCTCGCACCAGTCGGCCCACAGCGTCAGGCGCTTGCCTTCGTGCAGCACGTGCAGCGACGGCAGCCGGCCGAACAGCGCATCGAGCGCGTCGCCGCGATAGCGCGGCGCGCCGACGAGCGCATGCCGCTCCATCATCAGCAGTTCCGATTGCATGCCGGGCCGGGCCGCGCGCCCGAAGCGGATGTGGCAATGGCAATCGTCGGCCGGCTCCGTGCGGATCGACAGCTCGACGTCGGGCAACGCCTCCGCGAGCGTGCCGAGCCGCGGCGAAAACCACTGCGTCGCGAACGTCGGCGGCAGCGACACCGTCAGCCGCCGCTTCGCGCCCGGCCGCGCGGCGGCGATTTCGCCGACGCCGCGCTCGATCGTGTCGAACGCCTGCCCGATGAACGGCAGCAACCGCTGGCCCGCATCGGTCAGGCGCACGCCCTTGTGATCGCGCTCGAACAGGCGCGCGCCGAGCGCTTCCTCGAGCAGCCGGATCTGCCGGCTCACCGCGCCTTGCGTCACGCACAGCGACACCGCCGCGCGATTGAAGCTCAGATGACGCGCGGTCTCCTCGAAAAATCGCAGCGCGATCAACGATGGCAGGCGTCGCATGATGTGTGTCCCTCTGGTTCGTGTTGTTGCCGGCCGGCCCCGCCGGCCATCCTGCGGGCAGCTTTATCGCAAAAAAATGCACCGCCCGTCAGGCCGTGAAAACCCCGATGTCCGGTGCGCGCGGCGCCGGGCAACCGCCGCGTCATTCATCGTCCCCGTCTCGCCGGCCACCCGCCTACAATAAGCATCCCGCACCACACACGACACCACCCCGTGAGACGCAAGATGCCGGCGCTGAACGCGCTGAAAGCCTTCGAGATGGCCGGCCGCACCGGCAGCTTCACGCGCGCGGCAGAACTGCTCAACGTGACGCAGAGCGCGGTGAGCCGCCAGGTTCGCCAGCTCGAAGGCCAGCTCGGCGAAACGCTGCTCGAGCGCCGCCATCACCAGCTCGAACTGACGGCGGCCGGCCGCGTGCTGCTGCGCGCGCTGCAGCAGTCGTTCGACAAGATCGAGCTGACCGTGCGCAGCCTGCAGGAAAAAACCCACCTGAACCGCCTGCGCGCGAACGTGCCGCCGACCTTCGCCGCGCGCTGGCTGATGCCGCGCCTCGGCCGGCTGCGCGACGCGCATCCCGAATTCGAGCTGAGCCTCACGACGCGCATTCACGACAGCCTCGGCGAATCGCGCGTGCTCGACTGCGCGATCCGGTTCGGCGACGGCGAATGGGACGGCTTCGACAACGCGCTGCTGATGCAGGAGCAGCATATCGCCGTCTGCGCGCCCGCGCTGTACGCGCGGCTGCGACAGGACGACTCGCCGATCGACCTGAACCGCTTCACGCTGCTGCACGTGCTCGCGACCGACGACCAGCGCTACCTGACCTGGCAACACTGGCTGAAGGCGGCCGGCATCGCCGACGTCGACACGCGCGGCGGCTACGAATTCGACCTGCTCGACCATGCGATCCGCGCGGCGATCGACGGCCTCGGCATCACGATCGCCGACCGCCACATGGTCGCGCGCGAGCTCGCGACCGGGCAACTGATGCAGGTGCTCAACGTGCACGTCGACGGCCACCAGTCGTACTGGTTCGTCACGCGGCCCGAGCAGACGAACCTGCCGCACATCGTGCAGTTCCGCGACTGGTTGCAGCAGGAAGTGTGGCTCGCGAAGCGCCACCTCGAACCGTCGTCGCCGCTGCCGCAGGTGCCGCTGGCCTAGCGCACGATCCGTCCCCGGTCGGCCTCAGCGCCGGCCCAGGCCCCAGCACCGCCCCAGCGCCGTCCCCGGCCCCGGCCGCCAACCGCCGGCAACGCGCGACACCTTACCGGCTTCCAGCCCGTCCGCATTCGGATCAGTCGGAAAATGCCGCCCGGCCGCCGCCCGCGCCCCGCCACCGCCGCACCGGCCTTGCCGGACGGGCGATTCCGGCCGATTCGTCGAGTAACGTGCGTTTTTCTCATGCTCGACGCGTAAATAAGTCGTTTGCCGTGCGCTAAACGCATGAACAGAATGGCCTCTGTCCCGTGCCGCGCGTTTCGCCGCTCGAAGCGATCCGCCCGCATCCATCGGAGGAGCCACTTCATGCGCATCGAACGCAACTACATAAACGGCCGTTTCGTCGTACCGGAAAGCGACGCGACCATCGTCGTCCATAATCCCGCCACCGAAGCGCCGTTCGCGCGCGTACCGGCCGCGACGCCGGCCGACGCGCTCGCCGCCGTCGACGCCGCGGCCGCCGCGCAGAAAGCCTGGCGCAAGCTGCCGAGCGCCGAGCGCGCCGCCTACCTGCACCGCTTCGCCGACGCGCTGACCGCACGCGCACCCGACATCGGCGCGGCGCTCGCGCAGGAATCCGGCAAGAGCGTCGAGGACGCATCGAACGAAGCCGTCTACGCCGGCCAGATCACGCGCTACCACGCCGAGTGGGCGCGCCGGATCGAGGGCGAGATCATCCCGAGCGACACGCCCGACGAGAACCTGTTCCTGCAGCGCGAGCCGATCGGCGTCGTCGCGTGCCTGATCCCGTTCAACTATCCCGTCTACACGCTGCTGCGCAAGGTCGCGCCCGCGCTGATCGCCGGCAACACCGTGGTCGTGCGGCCGAGCAACCACACGCCGGTGTCGGCGTTCGAGATCGCGAAGGCGGCTGACGACGCCGGTTTCCCGCCGGGCGTCGTCAACATCCTGACGATGGACCACGCGACGGCCGAGGCGCTGTGCACGCATCCGGCGGTCGGCATGATCACGCTGACGGGCAGCGTAAACGCAGGCCGCAAGGTGCTCGACTACTGCAAGGCGAACATCGCGAAGCCGTCGCTCGAACTCGGCGGCAAGACGCCCGCGATCATCGAGCCCGACGCCGACCTCGAACGCGCGGCCGCCGCACTCGTCGCATCGAAGACCACGCACTGCGGCCAGCTCTGCACGGCCATCGAGCGCGTGTACGTGCACGACAGCGTGCACGATCGCTTCGTCTCCCTGCTGAAGGAAAAGATGGGCGCGGTACGCAGCGGCGACCGCGCGGCCGAGCCGTCGAACATGGGCCCGCTCGTCAGCGCATCGGCGCGCGCGCACATCCACGGGATGGTCGAACGCGCGATCGCGGCCGGCGCGACGCTCGAAACCGGCGGCGCGATCCCCGACGGCCCCGGCTTCTTCTACCCGGCCACGCTGCTGACGAACTGCCGGCAGGACATGGAGATCGTGCAGGAGGAAACCTTCGGCCCGATCATGCCCGTGCTGCGCTACACGACGATCGACGAGGCCATCGGCTTCGCGAACGACCACCAGTTCGGCTTGTCGTCGGTGCTGTACACCGAGCACTACCGCACCGCGATGACCGTCGCGAACGCGATCGAGGCGGGCGAGCTGTACGTGAACCGCACGCCGGCCGATCCGTACCAGGGCTTCCACGCCGGCTGGAAGCGCTCGGGCCTCGGCGGCGACGACGGCAAGCACGGGATGCTCGAATTCACGCAGACGCGCCTCGTCGTCATGAAGTACTGACGCATCCAGGCGCGCGCGGCCACGACACCGCCGCGCGCGCCGCCCCCGATCCGATCGACCACAAAACAAATCTGCAGACCTCCGCATGACGGAAGTCTGATGGAGGAAGACATCATGCCGACCCAACCGTCGACGCCCGCCGCGTCGCTCGCGTTGCAGGACGAAACGCAAGACGCGCACGCGTCGCAACACTCGCGCGCGCAGCGCTACCTGCAACTGCTGCTGCTCGTGATCGCCGCGGGCGCCATCTACCCGATGCTGTACCTGCGGCAGGTGTACCAGCCGACGATGCGGCAGTTCTTCCGTATCGACGACGTGCAGCTCGGTTACCTGTACTCGTCGCTCGGCACGATCTTTCTCATCAGCTACCTGCCGAGCGGCTGGCTTGCAGACCGCCTGTCGCCGCGCTGGCTGATCTGCTTCTCGCTGCTCGCGACGGGCGCGCTCGGGCTCGTCTATGCCACCGGGCCGTCGTTCAACACGCTCGTGCTGATCTTCGGCGGCTGGGGGCTCACCACCGGCCTCACGTTCTGGGCGGCCGTGATCAAGCGCGTGAACATGATCGCGGGCCCCGACGAACAGGGCCGCTTCTTCGGGCTGCTCGACGGCGGCCGCGGGCTCGTCGAGGCGCTGCTCGCGACGATCGCGATCACGCTGTTCGCATACGTAACGCAGGCGCACGGCGGCACCGATGCGGCCGGCTTCAAGCTCGTCGTGCATCTGTATGCGTTCTTCTGCATCGCGCTCGGCGTGCTGCTCGCGCTGCTGAAGGATCAATCGCGCGCGGGCGACCACGCGGCGGCCACGAAGCGCCGCACCGGTAGCGACCGCCGAGGCAACGTGCTGACCGACCTGAAGACGCTCGCGGCGATTCCCGAGCTGTGGCTCGTCGCGGCGATCGTGTTCTGCGGCTATCAGGTGTTCTGGGCGACCTACAGCTTCTCGGCGTACCTGCACGAAGGCAACTTCGGGCTCAGTGCGACGGCGGCAGGCTTCATCACGACGCTCAAGCTGTGGATGCGCCCCGTCGGCGGGATCGGCGGCGGCTTCCTCGGCGACCGCGTATCGAAGGTATCGGTGCTGTTCTGGGCGCTCGTGCTCGCGGCGCTGTCGCTCGTCGGCCTGATCGCCGCGCCGCCGCACAGCCCGCAGGCGATGCTCGTCGTGCTCGTGCTGTTCATCGGCATCCTCACCTACGCGATTCGTGGCCTGTACTGGTCGCTGCTCGACGACTGCAAGGTGCCGACGCATTGCGCGGGCCTCGCGATCGGCCTGATCTCGGTGCTCGGCTATTCGCCCGACGTGTTCGTGCCGCTGATCAACGGCTACGTGACGCAGACCTGGCCGGGCGCGCACGGCTACCAGCTTTATTTCGGCTATATCGCGGCGATCGCGCTCTGCGGCGCGGGCGCCGCCGCGTTCCTCAAATACCGTCTCAACCGCATCAAGGAGTCCGTATGAAGATCGTTTCGCTCGAAACCCACATCGTCGCCGTGCCGCCGCCGCATGTCGGCGGGATGTACTGGATCTTCGTGAAGCTGAAGACCGACGACGGGATCGAAGGCGTCGGCGAAATCTATTCGGCGACGTTCCACCCGAAGGCGATGGGCCCGATCATCGACGACGTGTTCGACCGCTACCTGCTGAACCACGACCCGCATCACGTCGAGCGGCTGTTCCGCCAGGCGTATTCGAGCGGCTTCACGCAGCGCCCCGACCTCACGATGATGGGTGTCGTCAGCGGCCTCGAGATGGCGTGCTGGGACATCATCGGCAAGGCCGCCGGCAAACCCGTGTACGAACTGCTCGGCGGGAAGATCCACGAGCGGCTGCGCTCGTACACGTACCTGTATCCGAAGAACGCGAACGGCGAATACGACTACGACGATCCCGATCTCGCGGCCGAATGCGCGGCCGAGAACGTGAAGCTCGGCTTCACGGCCGTCAAGTTCGACCCGGCCGGCCCGTACACGGCCTACTCGGGCCACCAGTTGTCGCTCGAAGTGCTCGACCGTTGCGAGCTGTTCTGCCGCCGCGTGCGCGAGGCCGTCGGCAGCAAGGCCGACCTGCTGTTCGGCACGCACGGGCAGATGGTGCCGTCGTCGGCGATCCGGCTGGCGAAGCGGTTGGAGAAATATGACCCGCTGTGGTTCGAGGAACCCGTGCCGCCGGGCCAGGAGGAAGCGATCGCCGAAGTCGCGAAGCACACGTCGATTCCGATCGCGACCGGCGAGCGCCTGACGACCAAGTACGAATTCCACAAGCTGCTGCAGGCGGGCGGCGCGTCGATCCTGCAGTTGAACGTCGCGCGCGTGGGCGGCCTGCTCGAAGCGAAGAAGATCGCGACGCTCGCGGAAGTGCACTACGCGCAGATCGCGCCGCACCTGTACAACGGGCCGGTCGGCGCGGCCGCGAGCATCCAGCTCGCGACCTGCACGCCGAACTTCCTGATCCAGGAAAGCATCATGACGTGGGGCGGGTTCCATGCCGAAGTCGTGAAGACGCCGATCCGCTGGGAAGACGGCTACATCATCCCGTCGAACGAGCCGGGCCTCGGCATCGAGCTCGACATGGACGTCGTGCGCCGTCATACGCCGTACACCGGCGAGCGGCTACACCTGCAGATGGGCGAGAAGCCCGTCGACGTGAAGGATCTCGCCCCCGCGAAGGGCTGACCAGGAAAAACGCGACCATGACTTACGACTACATCATCGTCGGCGCGGGCTCGGCCGGCTGCATCCTCGCGAACCGCCTGAGCGAATCGGGCCGGCACTCGGTGCTGCTGCTCGAAGCGGGCGAACGCGACGCGTCGTTCTGGTTCAAGGTGCCGGTCGGCTTCACGAAGACCTACTACAACCGCCGCTACAACTGGATGTACTACAGCGAGCCCGAAGCGCAGCTCGCCGACCGCAAGCTCTACTGCCCGCGCGGCAAGGTGGTCGGCGGATCGGGCTCGATCAACGCGATGGTCTACGTGCGCGGCCAGCGCAGCGACTACGACGACTGGGCGAACGCCGGCAATCCGGGCTGGGCGTACGACGACGTGCTGCCGTACTTCCGCAAGCTCGAAACCCACGCGGCCGGCACGACCGACCCGCAGCATCACGGTTCAACGGGGCCGATCCACATCACGTCGATGAAGGCCGACGTGCATCCGATCGTCCACGAGTTCCTGAAGGGTTGCGCACAACTGAACCTGCCGCGCACCGACGACTTCAACGGCGCGCAGTTCGAAGGCGCGGGCATCTACGACCTGAACACGAAGAACGGCGAACGCTGTTCGAGCAGCTTCGCGTACCTGCGGCCGGCGCTGGGCCGCGCGAACCTCACGCTGCGCTCGGGCGTGCTGGTGCGGCGCGTGACGTTCGACGGCACGCGCGCGACCGGCGTGGTCGTGGCCGGCGCAAACGGCGACGAGACGCTCGTCGCCGCGCGCGAGGTGATCCTCGCGGCCGGCGCCGTCGATACGCCGAAGCTGCTGCAACTGTCGGGCATCGGCGATCCGGCGCTGCTCGCACGCAACCGCATACCGCTCGTGCATGCGCTGCCGGCCGTCGGCCGCAACCTGCAGGACCATCTGTGCGTGAGCTTCTACTTCAAGGCGAACCGGCCGACGCTGAACGACGAGATGGGCACGCTGCTCGGCAAGATGAAGATCGGGTTGCGCTACCTGCTGACGAAACGCGGCCCGCTCGCGATGAGCGTGAACCAGGCCGGCGGCTTCTTCCGCGGCGCGGACGATGCGCGCGAGCCGAACCTGCAGCTCTACTTCAACCCGCTGTCGTACCGGATTCCGAAGAGCGACCGCGCGAGCATCAAGCCCGAGCCGTATTCGGGTTTCCTGATCGCGTTCAATCCGTGCCGGCCGACGAGCCGCGGCTCGATCGAGATCGCGTCGAACCGCGTGGAGGACGCCGCGAAGATCCGCATCAATGCACTGACCACGCAGAAGGATCTCGACGAAGCCGTGCAGGGCAGCAAGGCGATCCGTGCGCTGATGCGCGCGCCGGCGCTGAAATCGATGACCGTCGAGGAAATCTCGCCGGGGCCGCAGGTCGACTCCGACGAAGCGATGCTGCAGTATTTCCGCGAGCAGTCGGGTTCGATCTACCACCTGTGCGGCTCGTGCGCGATGGGGCCGGACGCGGCGACGTCGGTCGTCGATGCGGCGCTGCGCGTGCATGGGTTGCAGGCGCTGCGGATTGTCGATGCGTCGGTGTTCCCGAACATCACGTCGGGCAACATCAACGCGCCGACGATGATGGTCGCGGAGAAAGGCGCGGATCTAATTCTCGCGGACGCGGCGCACGACGAGACCGCCGGCGCGGCCGGCACGCGGCCGCGCGAACGCGAAATCGTCGCGCCCTGACGCGGCGGCCGTGCGCGGACGCCTTTCGCCGTGTAGATTGGGAATTGGCGCAGCCGCCTCGACGGCGGCATGCGTCTCGCTCCCCAATCCGGAACACGCGGAGGCTCCGATGACCACTCGCCCCGGGCAAGCCGGGTTGCCGCGCGGCGTTGTCGGCCGGATCGTCGGCCTCATCATGCGCCGGCACAATCGGCCGGACAATCTGTGGACCCTGTCCCTGCTGCCGATCGCCGACCGCCAGCATCTGCTCGAAGTCGGGTTCGGCCCCGGCGAGGCGATCAGGATCGCGGCCGCGTCGAACCCGTCCTGCCGCATCGTCGGCGTCGATCATTCCCCGACCGTGCTGGCCGCCGCGTCGCACTTGAACCGCGCGTCCATCGAACACGGCCGTGTCTGGCTCGCGCTGGGCTCCGTCGACACATTGCCGTTCGCGGACGACACCTTCGACAACGCGTTCCCGATCAATTGCATCTACTTCTGGCACGCGCCGGTGCAAGGGCTGCGTGAATTGCGCCGCGTCGTCAGGCACGGCGGCAGGGCGGCGATCACGGTCCGGGACATCGCGCGCGCCCCGTACGATGCGTTCACCCCCGACACACTCGCGCGCCTGATGACCGAAGCGGGCTTCTCGTCGGTTGCCGTGCATCGCAATGGCGTGCGTTCGCATCCGCTCGTGTGCGCGCTGGCGACGAAATGACCGACGACCGGCGGCCTCGCTGAACGAATACGCGATCCACGATGCGCCGCGCGAATCGGGATAGGGGGCGATCGATGATCGCGCCCCTCCCACACCACCCGGCATGCGGGTCCGCACCGGGCGGTTCGAACAGTTGAGGTCAGGACAGGCGGGGGATGCCCAACCTGTCCGCCCATTCCAGGGTGAGGACACGGTTGAGCAGTTTGCTGTTGTTGCGCCACCAGCGACGAGCGTTTGCGGCTACCTGTCGAGCGACCGCCTCGCTCGCGCCGAGCGTGCGCAGTTCCCGGTACATGGTGGGGCCGTAGGTCCACTGCTTAAGCTGAATGGCCCGAACCCGATGGCGTACCCACTCATCCAGCTCTCGCCAGACCTTTGGGGTTTGCGCATAACGGAAGTAGGCTTTCCAACCCAGTAGATACGAGCATAACCTCTTGGCTCTTCATAGACTTGAACATTCCTGCTCGTTTGGCCCTTCGTCGCTAGCCTTAGCCTCCTCGGCCTGTCCCGCGACTACTACGACCTCTGCTGACTTCTCGCTCCGGCCCCTTGCGGTACCGTCGCCCTTTCAGGCGCGAGGCGAGATCTCCCCAGGTAAGAACGCAGTCCTTCCCCGCACAGCCGCCAGATTTACGCCGCCTGATCTTTGGCCACGAGAGCTTCGCAGTTTTCAGCCTGCTCGCCCTGATCGGCATCGCCTTATATCTGGTTCTTGTCCATCGGCTCGCGGTTTCGCTCCACGCTTCCTCCCCACACTCGGTCGCCCTCGTGCAGTTGCGCTTCACTTCATTCGCTGTGGCCAGCTTATGGCGGGACTTGCACCCGCAAGACTGCGCCCATGCTGGGCGCACTGAAAAAACGGCACGCCGCGCATTGCGACGTGCCGTCGTCCCCGCGTCAAGTGCCGGCTCAGCTCACGCTCGTGCGCTTCTCCACGAACCGCCGCACATAATCGTCCGCCGGCCGCGACAGGATGTCGTCCGGCGTGCCGACCTGCACGAGCGTGCCGTCGCGCAGGATTGCGATCCGGTCTCCGATGCGCAGCACCTCGTCGAGATCGTGCGTGATGGACCGGCGCATCGCGAATCCCTCCACGTCCGATCAGCCTGCATGTTTGAGCCGCCAATTTGTTTAGGGAAACGTGTATTTCCGATCATTGCAATCGGCGGTGCCAATCGATCGCCGGGCACCCCGTCAGGCCCGCCGGACGGGGCTTTAGGCTGATTTCCCGGACCCGCGCACGGCCGGCGACGCACGGCGCTGCTCCCCTGTTCGGCGACTGCCCGACCAGCCTTGACTCACGGCTTCGCACACGCCGTTTCGGCTACCGAAACCACTCGTTGCGCCCCCCCATTGGCGATTTCACGATCTTCCGAAGTCGAGACTTACGGTCGTCGGCGGTTGTGTTCGGGTCAGCGAAGTCCAGCACGTCATCGACCTCGAACATGGCGTAGGTCATGCCGTCGATCAGAAAGTCGCGCAGGTGGGTGTCTTCCCAACCGAAGGCCGCCTGCAGGATATGGTGCAGCTTGCGCAGCGACTCGGTTCCTTCGACCTCGATCCGGCGTCAGATGGGCGGCTCGATATATTGAAGCTGCACGTGCAAAAGTAAAGCGCTGGAACGATTTCGCCATCTGATCTCCGGGGAACGGAAAGCCTGCGGCATTATCGCCTTACGATGCCGGGGTGGTCATTTTCCAGGGCTGTAGTTCTTCGATCCGGTTAATCGGATGTTCTGCAACGCGCACAAGCCTGGTGCGCAGATACGCCTCTGCATCGATGCCGGTGAGCTTGACCGTCCCGATCAGGCTGCAAATCGCGATAGCACGCTCCCCACCTGAGTCCGCGCTGGCGAACAGGTAGTTTCGGCGCCCGAGGGCCACTCCGCGCAATACGAGCTCGACCGCCAGGTGATCGATTTCCAGGTGCCCGTCGCCCGTCGTCGTAGTAGCGCGAGCGCTTCCCACCGGCTCAAAGCGTAGAGGATCGCCCGACTCGTGTCAGATTCGCGTGAGAGCATCTCCAGTGTGGTGCTCAGCCACGCATGGAGTTTATCGAGCAAGGGCCTGGCGTGAGTTTGTCGGTGCGCTCGCGGCTCATCGGGCAGTTTACCCAGGATCTGCGCCAATGTTACGGGTGCGAACCTAGGGAAACACTGATTAATAGGCCATCCCGCAAGGTTGTCGATGGCACTGGTGCGGAATTTGCGGATGCGGAAGTGAAGCGCCGCCAACTCGGTTGAATTTGACCCGGATGTGCACCTCATTTCTCGCATCCTTCACCCACATGACGGACTGCTCCCATGAACCGAGCGCAACCGGTTTCGCGCGATCACCAGGTTCGCCAAGGCGAACAGACTGAACAGTTGCGCCGTGTTCTTGAGCAGTCCCTTGTAGCGCACCTTGCGATGACGGAACAGGTTCTTGACGATATGAAACGGATGCTCGACTCGCGCGCGGATTTG
>NZ_FPJP01000016.1:0-186077 GCF_900119325.1 Burkholderia sp. NFPP32
GCGTCTTCGGCAGGTTGTCGCCGAAGCGGATGTCCTTCGGCTTCGCGATCGGCCCGATCTGCTTGCCGACCCAGTCGCGCAGCGTCTTCGCGAGCGCCGCCGCTTCCTCGCCCTCCGGACGCGAACGCTTCAGCACCACGAATGCAACGACCGCCTCGCCCGTCGTGTCGTCCGACCGGCCGACCACGGCCGCCTCGGCAACCAGCTCGTGCGACACCAGCGCCGACTCGATCTCCATCGTGCCGAGCCGGTGGCCCGACACGTTCAGCACGTCGTCGATCCGGCCCATGATCGTGAAGTAGCCGGTGTCCTTGTCGTGCCCGCGCGCGTGCCCGGGATCAAGCAAGCTTCGCATAGACGTTGCACCAGCCTTCGGCGGCGACCGTCTTGCCCGCGAACATCGGGCACGTGCCGAAGGAATCGCCGTCGGCGCCCTTGTAGAAGCGGCAGTTCGCGCACGTCTGGCCTGCCTGATACTTCGGGAATTTGCCCGCGTCGACGGTCGTCGCTTTCGCGCGGTAGCCGAGCGTCTTTGCGGCGGCGTCGTTTTCGTCGACGGGCGGCGGAGCCGAAAATGCGCGGGTTCCGGCCGCGAGCGCGGCACACAGGCCGGCCGTCTGAATCATGAAAGTTCTGCGATTGCGGGAGATCATGTCGTTTTCCTGAATGAAATGAAAAGATAAAATCTGCCCCGCGCGCCGGGAATGCTTCCCGGCGCGGCGAGTGGACCGAAACGAAGGGGACGGGAGCGTTACTTGCGCGGCCCGGCAATGAGCGGCGCCTTCGACGCGTTGGCGGCATCGGCGGTCAGTTTTGCTTTCGACGCGTCGTAGCCGTTCGAGTAGAGCAGGAACGCCATCAGGTCCGAGTATTCCTGTTCGGTCATCTTGCCGGGGCGATCGGCCGGCATGTTGCTCGACATGTACTGGTAGATGCCGCCGACCGTGATGTGCGACTTGCCTTCGGGGGCAAAGGATTCCCCGCTCAGTGCGGGGGCGGTATTGCCTTCGAGCTGGTCGCCGTGGCATTTCGCACAGGCATCGGCATAGATCTTCTTGCCGTGCTGCACCTGCGCCTGCTCGAACGACGGTACGTCGCCGCCTTCGTTGGTCGAAACCTTGATGAAGCCGCTCTTTACCGGCTGCACGGATGCGACCGACCCGTCGAGAAATCGGCCGGGCGCATGCGTACCCGTCGCTTGCGCGACCGTTTCCGGAAGTGCCCAGCCGCGCGTGAGCGCCGCGAGACGGCCGTTGCCGCTCATTCGCGACAAGGCCGCGTCGATGCGCTTCCGGAGATCTTCCTTGCCCGGCCCGAATGCGAAGGACAGTTGCCAGTCCGAGTACGGCGACGATGTGGCCGCGACCCGGAACTGCTGTTGCGGGTGCGCGCGCTTGTACGCGACGACGCTCGGATACCAGACGATGGCGCGCTGCGCGCGGCCGGCGGCGAGCGCGCCGATCGTTTGCTCGCTGGTGTTTTCCAGATCGAAACGGGCGTTGCTCTGTTGCGCGGCGATCAACTGCGAAGGGCTGCCATACGTGGCCGCGATCGTTTCCTTGGCGCCGGACGTTGCTCGCGCGTCGCGCAGCGACACGCTGACGTAGCCGGAGCGCAGATAGCCCTGCGAGAACGTCATTCTGGATCCCGACCCATCGGCGATCTCCGAGCGCGGGAAGCCGGCGATCACGTCGCAGTCGCGTTCGAGCGATTTCTTCAGCTCGCTTGCGGAGATGCCGTCGTCGCCGCCGTCGTCGTCGACGCCGCGCTTGTTGAACGATGCGGCGATGCCCGCGGTGCGGAACACTTCGCGCGCAACGGATTGGTCGAGCGCCGTGGTCGGGCTGCCGGGCAGCGTGCAGATGCGCACGCCGGCCGACGCGGCTGCCGGTGTCAGCGCCACGCCCACGGCGAGCAGACTGGCGACGGTAACGGGAGTGAGGCGAGTATTCATGATCGTGTTTCCGGTTGAAGCGGTTGGGGCGTCGCGCCCGCATCGGGCGCATGCGGGCGCGACCGCGGCTTGCGCCTGATCAGTCGAGCGCGAACACGTAGAGCGTGCCCCCGCGCGGAACGTCCTTCGCGATGTCGGCCATCGGGCCGCCCCAGATCGGGTTCGCGCCGCCGTAGCCGGCGAGCACGGCGACGTACTCCTTGCCGTCGACCTCATACACCGAGGGCTGCGAAATGATGCCGCTCGCGAGTTGCGGGCTTTCCCACAGCACCTTGCCGGTTGCCGTGTCGAACGCGTACAGGTGGCCGTCGAGCGAACCGCTGAACGCGAGGCCGCTCGCGGTGGTCGCGACGCCGCCGTTCCACGGCTTCTTCGACCAGTGGCTCCACAGCTTCTTGCCGGTGTTCACGTCGATTGCCGTCAGTTCGCCGTAGCCTTCGCTGCCCGGTTCGGGCTTGATCTCGAAGCCTTCGCCGAGATACGGCAGGCCTTCCTGGTAGCTGACCGACTTGCCGGTCAGGCTCATGCACGCGTGCAGCGCAGGCACGACCGCGATGTTGCGATCCTGGTCGTACGAGATCGACCACCAGTTCTTGCCGCCGAGGAAGCTCGGGCACGTTTCGATCGTCGTGCCGGCCTTCGGGAACTTCGATTCGTCCTGGATCGGCTTGCCGTCGGCCGTGTAGCCGGTGACCGAGGTCGCCTTGACGAACGGCGTCGCATAGATCAGCTTGCCGGTCGTGCGGTCGATCGCGTGGAAGAAGCCGTTGCGGTCCGCGTGGATGATCGCGTCGTAGTCCTTGCCTTTGTACCGGATGTCCGCGAGGACGGCCGCGTTCACGCCGTCGTAGTCCCACGTGTCGTTGCTCGTGTACTGGTAGTGCCACTTCAGGTTGCCGTTCTTCGCGTCGAGCGCGAGCAGCGAGTCGGAATACAGGTTGTCGCCGGGGCGCAGCGCCGCGAGCCACGGGCCGGGGTTGCCGACGCCCCAGTACAGCGTGCGGGATGCCGCGTCGTAGGTGCCGGTCAGCCACGCGGCGCCGCCGCCGTGGCTCTGCATGCCGTCGGGCCAGGTCTCCGAGCCTTTCTCGCCGGAACCGGGGATCGTGTAGCGTTTCCAGACCTCCGAGCCGTCGTCAGGATTCAGCGCGGCGATGTAGCCGCGAATGCCGTATTCGCCGCCGGACGTACCGACGACGATCGCGCCGTCGAGCGCGAGCGGCGCGAGCGAGAACGCGTAGCCGAGGCCCGGCTCGAACATCTGCTTCTTCCAGACGAGATTGCCGGTCTGCGCGTCGAGCGCCGCGACTTCCCCGTTCAGCATCGCGATATAGACGTTCTTGCCGTACAGCGCGACGCCGCGGTTGACCACGTCGCAGCATGCGGTCTTGAACGATGCCGCGCCGAGCTTCGGTTCGTATTTCCACAGTTGCTTGCCCGTCTTCGCATCGAATGCGTAGACGTTGTCCTTCGGCGTCGTCACGAACAGGTAATTGCCGTTGACGATCGGCGTCGCCTCGAAACCCTGCTTCAGGTCGGCGGGGAACTTGTAGGCCCACACCTGCTTGAGCGCCTTCGCATTCGACGTGTCGATCTGCTTGAGCGGCGAATGCGAGCGGCCGTTGTAGGTGCGGTAGTAGGTCAGCCAGCCCGGATCCTGTTGCGCGTCGGTCAGCCGCTGGTAGGTCACGGCCGGGTAGTCCGCGGCCGCTTCGACGAGGCGGGGGTTCAGCGCGACGGCCGCTGCCGCCGCGATGCCGATCGTCGCCAGCCGGCTCGCTGAAGCCGAGAGTTTCTTCATGGTTGTCTCCTGAGTCATTGTGGTCGCACCGTCGCGAACGATTCGTCGCGCCGGCACGGGTGGGGTTCCGGGCCGAGTGCGATGCCGTTCACGCAAGTCGCATGCCATCGCGGCGAGAAGCCTGCGCGGCACGGCGCATGGGCGTATCGCGCGCTGTGCTGTGTCGGACGTGTCACGCAGCGGTGTCAACGAAGGTGTTGCATTCAGGTACACCGCCGCGCGCGCAGTGTTGCCAAACATGACAGGTGGCGTGGCACCCGTGACGGTGCGGCCGCCGCATGCGCGCATGCAGCACGCAGACGATGCGCGAGGCAGCGACGCTGGCGTATGTCGCACCGCCGTGCTGGCACGGTTGTCGCAAGCTCGCTTCGCGACAACATATCGCCGCTCGGTCAGCGCACGCCACGGCGGAACACAAAGACGGGGACAACGAAAATGATAAGGATGCGAAAGGAAGTCGGGCGACGCGAAGCGCTTCGAGGTCTTCGCTTGCGTGACGAACCTGTTCGACAAGCGCTACGCGCGCTTCGGCGCGCTCGGCCGGAATTTCTTCAACGGGCGGAATCACACGTTCGACGGCGCGAATCCGGTCAACCAACAATTCGTCGGACCGGGCGCGCCGCGCGCCGCGTGGGTCGGCCTGCGTTATGCGCGGGATTGAGTGTTGCACGGCTGCGCCGGCTGTCGCCTGACGACGTGAGCTGGCGCCGGGCCGTGCCCGACATGCGCAGTCACGTGAACGGCGCCGCCGCGAACATCGCGTGCACCGCGCGGGCGACGCTGCGCGCCAATGCCGGGTCGCTCGCCAGATGTCCGGCGGGCACGCGTTCGATTTCGGCCACGGGCACGGCACGAGCGAGACGGACAACGTTGTCGACCGGGCAAACGGGGTCGTGCATCCCGTGCGCGGCGAACAGCGGCACGCCTTCGTCTGCCGCCCGCCGCGCGAGTGCGAGCACGCGGCGTTCGCCGAGCCAGCAATCGCGTTGCAGGTAATGCGCCTGGATCCGGTATTTGTCGATCAGCCGGCCGACGGTCTTGCGCGAGCGGATCGCGTGCGCGGGCGAGCGGCGCGTGTGCGACGACGCGAGGACGGCGCCTTCGTACGCGTGCCACGCGAGCGCCACCGCGCGCTGCGGGGCCGCGCCCGCGCCGGGGCGCAGCCGCCGCGCGCAGCACGACAGCAGACGATCCGGCTGTGCGCCGCCGGCCGCCGCACACAGGCGCTGCCATTCGCGGGGTGCACGCGTGCGCGACGTCGTGAACAGGCGGCGGACTTCGCGCGGCGACGTCAGGAACAGGCCGCGCAACACGACGCCGGTCACCCGTGCGGGATGCGCGCCCGCATACGCGAGCGCAAGCGCGGCGCCCCACGATCCGCCGACGACGCCCCAGCGCGCGATGCCGAGCTGCTCGCGTACCGCCTCGAGATCGCCGATCAGCCGCGCGGTGCTGTTGTGGCGCGTGCCGCCGCGCGGCGACGACGCGCCCGCGCCGCGCTGGTCGACGAGCACGACGCGCGTGCGCGTCAGGTCGAACAGGCGCAGGATGCCGGCCTGACTGCCGCTGCCGGGCCCGCCGTGCAGCACGACGACGGGGTGGCCGTCCGCAGCGCCGGCCACGGTGAACGCGATCGACTGTGCGTCGTGGCTCAGGCGCCGGTGAACGGGGGCGGCAGGTGATGCAGGCTCGCGAGGCGCGGCAGACGAGGGCGGCATAGCGGGCGACGGCGTGAGTCGAATCGGGGTAGGCGTCATGTCGACGTGGCTCGGGCGGAATTGGGGACAACCGTCACTCGGTCGCGTGTGCGCCGGGGCGACTGAGGTACTTGACCTGAGACAAAGCCAGAACCGCGCCAGGCGCGAAGATCAGGATTCGCACGGGTAGCCGCGAGCCGCGCAATCGCGGTATTACGAAGGCCGAACTGTCCGGCGGCACGATCTCGACCGATCGTTTCCTTGCATGCGGCTTTCAATTCGCGGCGCATGACCGGCATCGGACGGCTCGTCCACGCCGCGACGCTTGCGTGGCCCGATGCTTGCTTGTCATGACGGCAAAGAGTCCGGCAGATGACCGGAAGGATCCCCGGAGGAGACAATGCGCGATGACGTAGAGCAGGCGGCCGGGACTCGGGCCGCGCATCCCGCCGGCTGGCCCGCGCCGTCGATCCGGAAAGCCCATGAGCGGTCCGAGACGTTCGGCCTGCAGGTATCGGCACGCCCCGACTACGACGTGCTGTCCAGCGCGGCGCTGGTGCTCAAGCGCGAGCAGAGCCGCGTGCTGTGCGTGCACGCGATGCCGGTGATGGAGACGCTGCACGAGCAGATCGTCAACACGCAGAGCATGATCGTGCTGACCGACGCCGAAGGCCTGATCCTGCATTCGATCGGCGACGACGACTTCCTGCAGCGCGCGGAGAAGGTCGCGCTGCGCCCGGGCGCGAACTGGGCGGAGAGCCGGCAGGGCACCAACGCGATCGGCACGGCGCTCGCCGAGCTGTGCCCGATGGTGGTCCACGGCGACCAGCACTTCCTGGCCGCGAACCGCTTCCTGACCTGTTCGAGCGTGCCGATCCTCGATCCGTACGGCGACGCGATCGGCGTGCTCGACGTGACGGGCGACCACCGCAGCTATCACCAGCACACGATGGCGCTCGCGAAGATGTCGGTGCAGATGATCGAGAATCATCTGTTTACGACGACCTTTCAGGAAACGCTGCAGGTGTCGTTCCATGGCCGTCCCGAGTTCCTCGGCACGCTGATGGAGGGGATCGTCGCGTTCACGGCCGATGGCCGCTTCCTGTCGGCCAATCGCAGCGCGCAGTTCCAGCTCGGCATGCCGCTCGCGGTGCTGCGCGCGCACACGCTGTCGTCGCTGTTCGACATCACGAGCGCGCAGCTAATCGACCGCATGCGCGCGAGCACCGACCGGCACCTGATGCTGAATCTCGGCACCGGCGCGGTGGTCTGCGCGCGTGTGCACTTCCGGCGTGCGACGCTCGCGGAAGGCAGCCGGCCGACGGACGTCCACGGCGCGGGCGCGCCGGCCGCGCGCGCGAACGCGGTGCCGGCGCCGGCGGCAGGCACGTCGGCGGGCCTGTCGCGGCTCAACTATCTCGACACCGGCGATCCGCAGGTCGCGTGCGTGATCGCGAAGGTGCGCAAGGTGATCGGCAAGGACATTCCGATCCTGATCACCGGCGAGACCGGCACCGGCAAGGAACTGCTCGCGCAGGCGATCCATAATGACTCGCCGCGTCGCGACGGGCCGTTCGTCGCGGTCAACTGCGCATCGATTCCGGAGACGCTGATCGAATCCGAGCTGTTCGGCTATGAGGAGGGCGCATTCACCGGCGCGCGCCGCAAGGGGGCGATCGGCAAGCTGCTGCAGGCGAACGGCGGCACGCTGTTCCTCGACGAGATCGGCGACATGCCGTATCCGCTGCAGGTGCGGCTGCTGCGCGTGCTGCAGGAGCGCCTCGTCAACCCGCTCGGGTCGACGAAGACGATCGCCGTGGACATCTCGATCATCTGCGCGACGCACCGCGACCTGCGCGACATGATTGCGCAGAACCGCTTCCGCGAGGATCTCTACTACCGGCTGAACGGCCTCGTGGTGCGCCTGCCGCCGCTGCGCGACCGCACCGATCTCGCGGTCGTCGTGCAGAAGATGCTGCAACGGGAAGCATTCGCGGGCTCCGACCGCCCGCCGCTCTCCGTCGCGCCGGACGTGATGGCGCTGTTCGTGCGCTGCACGTGGCCCGGCAACTTCCGCCAGCTCGGCAACCTGCTGCGCACGGCGGCGGCGATGGTCGACGACGATGGCGAAATCCGGCGCGAGCACCTGCCGGACGATTTCTTCGACGACCTGCGCTGCGGCGATGCGCCGGCCGAGCCGGCCGCGCAGCACGATCCGGCCGTCGCGCCGTGTGCCGCGGAGGCGTTCCCGCCCGCCGACGCGCGCTTGCAGGACGTCGCCGCGTCCGCGATCGCCGCCGCGCTGGCCCGTCACGGCGGCAACGTGTCGGCCGCGGCGCGCGCGCTCGGCGTGTCGCGCAACACGATCTACCGGAAGATGCCGGCGGCCGACGCCGAGCGTCAACCGTCCGACGAAAGCTGACGCGCGGGCCGCGCGATCGCGGTTGCGCGGCCGGCGATCCGTCACTGCCGGTGTGTCAAGTTGCAACACTCGTTGCAACACCGGTGTTCAACGATTCAACACCTGTCACCGTCCCCGCGCATCGTGCCGCCGGGGCGGCGAATCGCATCCGCGCGAATCGTGTCGGCAAATCGTAAGGATTGCATCCCGATGCCCGGGCGACGGCCATGTGCCGCCGTCGCACAGGCAAAGTGCGGCTTCGGCACGCTCCTTGCTGAAGAGGAACCGACCGCCAGATTGCCGCGGTTGTCGGACTCACCGACGCGACTCACCAACTCAACCAGGAGACACATCATGCAGTGGACGACCCCGTCTTACACCGACCTGCGCTTCGGCTTCGAAATCACGATGTACATCGCCAACCGCTGATCGTCGCGATGCGCTGTCCGTGCCGCGATGCGCGGCGCGGACGGCCTCGGGAGCTGACGCCCATGAAGATCAAGATACTCGGCTCGGGAGCCGGCGGCGGCCTGCCGCAGTGGAACTGCAATTGCGCGAACTGTCGCCGCGCGCGCAGCGGAAGCGGCCATGTGCTGCCGCGCACGCAGTCGTCGCTCGCGGTCAGCGCGGACGGCATCGACTGGATTCTCGTCAACGCGTCGCCCGACATTCTTTCCCAGTTGCGCGCGAATCCGGACCTGCAGCCGGCGCGCGCGATCCGCGACAGCGGCATCGCCGCCGTCGTGCTGTGCGACGCACAGATCGATCACGTGACCGGCCTGCTGATGCTGCGCGAGCGTTCGACGCCGCTGCCGCTCTACGCGAGCGCGCCGGTGCTCGACGACCTGTCGACCGGGCTGCCGCTCGTGCCGCTGCTCGGCCACTACTGCGGCGTCGATGCGCACACGATCGCGCTCGGCGAGCCGTTCACGGTGCCGGCGGCGCGCGGGATCCGCTTCACCGCGATTCCCGTCGACAGCAAGGCGCCGCCGTATTCGCCGCGGCGCGCGTCGGCCGCGCCCGGCGACAACATCGCGCTGTCGATCGAAGATGTCGCGAGCGGCCGGCGCGCGTTCTATGCGCCGGGGCTCGCGGCCGTTTCCGACGACGTACGCGCAGCGATGGACGGCGCCGATCTCGTGCTGGTGGACGGCACGTTCTGGACCGGCACCGAGATGATCGACCTCGGCCTGTCGAGCAAGCACGCGGCCGACATGGGGCATCTCGCGCAGTGCGCGGAACACGGGCAGCACGGCATGATCGACTGGCTCGACATGCTGCCCGCGCGCACGCGCAAGGTGCTCACGCACATCAACAACACGAACCCGATTCTCGACCCGCATTCCGTCGAGCACGCGCACCTGCGCGCGCATGGCATCGACGTCGCGCACGACGGCATGCAATTCCAGGTCTGACCATGAACGCACCGATCCCCGCTACGGCGTTGCACGCGACGCCCTGGACCGCGACCGAATTCGAGGCGCGCCTGCGCGCGCTCGAATCGCGCTATCACATCCATCACCCGTTCAACCGGCGGCTCAACAGCGGCGCGTGTTCGCCCGCGCAGATCCGCGGCTGGGTCGCGAACCGTTTCTACTACCAGATCAACATCCCGCTCAAGGATGCGGCGATCCTGTCGAACTGCCCCGATCGCGACACGCGGCGCCGGTGGATCCAGCGGCTGATCGATCACGACGGGCAGGGCGACAACGAAGGCGGCATCGAGGCGTGGGTGCGGCTCGGCGAGGCGTGCGGCCTCGATCGCGCCGAGTTGTGGTCGCTCGAACACGTGCTGCCCGGCGTGCGTTTCGCGGTCGACGCGTATGTGAATTTCGCGCGGCGCGCGCCGTGGCAGGAAGCCGTGTGCTCGTCGCTGACGGAGATGTTCGCGCCGCAGATCCATCTCGACCGGCTCGCGGGCTGGCCGTCGCACTACCCGTGGATCGAGCCGGACGGGCTGCATTACTTCCGCAGCCGCGTGCCGCTCGCGCAGCGCGACGTCGAGCACGGGCTTGCGGTCACGCTGCAGCATTTCACGACACCGGATGCGCAGCAGCGCGCACTCGGCATCCTGCAATTCAAGCTCGACATCCTCTGGTCGATGCTCGACGCCGTCGAAAAGGCCTACCCCGTATGAACGCGATCGATGCCGCCAGCGGCGTGCCGCTGCGCCCCTGCCTGAGGGGCATGTACCGCCTGCAGTGGGAGGTGGCCCAGGATGCCTACGTGCTCCTCTATCCGGAAGGAATGGTCAAGCTCAACCCGAGTGCGGCCGAGATACTCGTGCGCTGCGACGGCACGCGCGAACTCGACGACATCATCGGCGAACTCGAGTGCCTGTTCAGCACGTCGGACCTTGCCTCCGACGTATACCGTTTCCTCGATCACGCGCGGCTGCGCGGCTGGCTCGACTGACATGGCGCCCGACACGTCCCGTCCGTCCGCGCCGCTGTGGCTGCTCGCGGAACTCACGTACCGCTGCCCGCTGCATTGCGCGTTCTGCTACAACCCCGTCGACTTCGCGACGCACGGCGCGGAGCTCGACACCGATGCATGGCGCGCGGTGATAAGCGATGCGCGCGCGCTCGGCGCCGCGCAGATCGGCTTCTCGGGCGGCGAGCCGCTGCAGCGCGGCGACCTCGAGACGCTCGTCGCGCATGCGCGCGGGCTCGGCTTCTACACGAACCTGATCACGTCGGGCATCGGGCTGAGCGTCGCGCGTATCGAGCGGCTCAAGGCAGCCGGGCTCGATCACATCCAGTTGTCGCTGCAGGATTCGACGCGCGAGCTGAACGATTTCCTGACCAGCACGCGCACGTTCGAGCTGAAGCGCGACGTCGCGCGGCTGATCAAGGCGCACGGCTACCCGATGGTGCTCAACTGCGTGCTGCATCGCTACAACCTGCCGCACGTGGGACAGATCATCGAGATGGCGCTCGATCTCGGCGCCGATTACCTGGAGCTCGCGAACACGCAGTACTACGGCTGGGCGATGCTGAACCGCGACCAGCTCATGCCGACCGTCGAACAGGTGCGCGAAGCCGAGGACACGGTGAACCGCTATCGCAAGCTGGTCGGAGAGCGCTGCCGGATCCTGTTCGTCGTGCCCGACTATTTCGAGGCGCGCCCGAAAGCGTGCATGAACGGCTGGGGCTCGGTGTTTCTCGGCGTCGCGCCTGACGGCACCGCGCTGCCGTGCCATGCCGCGCGTTCGTTGCCGGGGCTCGCGCTGCCGAACGTGCGCGACCGGTCGCTGAAGGAAATCTGGTACGACAGCGACGCGTTCAACGCGTTTCGCGGCGACGCGTGGATGCGCGAGCCGTGTCGCACGTGCGACGAACGGCATACGGATCACGGCGGCTGCCGGTGCCAGGCGTACCTGCTGGCAGGCGATCCGAAGGAAGCCGATCCGGTGTGCGCGAAGTCCGCGCATCACGGCCAGGTCGAGCAGGCGGTGCAATTCGCGCGGCGACCGGCGCCGCGCGACGAGCAGCCGCTGGTGTTTCGCAGCAAGGAGAATTCGCTCGCGCAATGCGGGGCGGCGTGCGACTGCTGACGAGCTACGGCGACGACGGCTTCGTCACCGACCCCGCGTCCGCGCGGCAACCCTCGCGCCAATAGCGCAAGAAACGCCTTCCCGCAGCCACCGAAACCCGGCACCGAAGTGAACGGGCGCTGGCGCCTGCCGTCGCGCTCCCGGCCCACTTCGAGCCGCCCGGCAAAGCAAACGAAATCGAACCGCGACATCACCCGTCGTCGGCCTTCGCCTGCAGATCCTTCAACCCCTGAATCACGACCAGCAGCGCACGCCCGTGCTCGTCGGAGCCGTCCCATGCGTCGACGATCGCGTCGCGCAGCAGGTCGTTATAGCGGCGGCGCGACGGCCCGGTATCGACACCATAGAAACTGCATAGCTTATTGAATGGAGCGCTGCGGCGCAGCCGATGCCCGTTCGACAGCCTCAGGCGCGACACGGTTGGCTGGCTGACCCCGGAAAGTCGCGCAATTTCGCTGGACGAGCGTGTATCTGCCATCAGGCGGCGCAACAGGTCTTGAACGGGAAAATCTTGGTCCGGGGCTTCCATGCGATGCATTATACCTATACAGTTACGGCTGTTGAATGGGCTTCCTGTCACCAGCGAGGCTGTATCCCGAGAAAGTTGATGACGCTGAAACACCTCCCACCCACGTTCTGCTGGACCAAGATCGGTACCGAGTCCGGCGAGGAACTGCCGACCGTCGTGCTCCGCAAGGAATGGGAGCGCCGGCTCGGGGGCGGGCGTTTTCTGTGGGGCATCAACCAGCCGCTCGGCAGCAGCGCGCAAGTCGCCGCGCATCGCACGGGCTCTCTGCTCGCGCTGTTTTCGCCGGTCGCATCGCGTCCGCGCGCGAGCGAGCGCAAGGACGCGCTGCTGTGGAATGCATGGGTCGACGCGAGCGGTCAGGTGCGGCCGCTTCCGCCGCACACGTTCATCGCGAGCCGCTCGACGCTGCCGTCGGGCCGTCGCCGCGAACAGCACTACGCGCTCGTGTGCGCGTCGTCCACCGCGCTGACGGTCGGCACGCAGTTGCGCGTGTTTCCCGATCACCTGCGCAGCGTGAGCACCGGCAAGCCGCTTGGCGCCGCACAGGGCGCGGCCGTGGTCGATTGCGTCGGGCGCGCGAAGGAGCAGACGGGCAGGAGCTATCCGCTCGCGCTGTCGGTCGAGCTCGAAGCGCCGTATTTCGTGCGGCTCGCGCAGCCGTGCGTGCTGAAGGCGCGCGATCTCGCGGAAGTGAACAAGGCGACGCGCGCAGGCGATTTCGATCGCTTCGTCGAGCTGGTTGCGCGCTTGCGCGGCCGTTCGCCGACGGATGCCGTGCGCGGCGTCACGCGCGACCTGTTCGACGTACCGCCGATCGAAACCGCGGCTGCGGATGTCGCACCCGCGCATGCGGCGCGATTGCGCAGCCGGCCGGCGGTCGAGCATCCGCGCGATCTCACCGGCGATCTGTTCGACCTGTCGCCGGGCGAGGCAGTTGCGTTCGGCGGCCTTGCGCATCCGCGCATCGGGCGCGCGTGACGGCAGGCGCGGAGCAGGTTGCACAAGAATTTGTTGCAATCTCGCCGTAGCGGATCGGCGAGCGCAGGGGGACAATCGGCACGAAGCGCGCTGCGCGGCGGCCGATGCGTCGACGATCGATGGATCGTGGTTCATGCCGCCGACATGCGCACCACGCACACTGAGCGTCGGCTTGCTTCACACTGCAATCCTGAGGGAGAAGTGTCGATGTCGACCCATATCTGTTCGCGGGAAGCCCGGGCCGCGCAACGCTTCGTCGAAGCGACGCGCAACGTCGATCAGGCCTTTCGAGCGGTACGCGGCGAAAGCGACGACGACGTCTCGTCGGCCGAATACGCACGCGCGATGTCGCGCCTCGATCGCGCGCTCGACGAGCTGGCGCGTGCGCAGGAAGTCTTCGATCGCGTGGTGAGTGCCGACGCGGCGCGCCAGATCTGATCCAGGCGTTGCCGCTTTAGTCGCGTCGATCGGCGCACTTTCTTTCTGTTGCCGGCTGCTGTTCGGCACGTCTGTCGTTCAATCCGACCGCATCGAATCGATACCGTTGAACCGCGTTGCGCCACTGCGCGCGGCGCGCGCGTCAGCCCGCGCGCGTCATGCCCGGTGCAGGGGGTGCCGGATGGAACGCGTAGCCGCGATGCTGGAACGACGCCGCGAAGAACCGCATCTGGTAGCGGATTGCATTCGCCCAGTAATCCCAAGTATGGCCGCCGGGCCGCTCCGCGTAGTCGTGCGGCACGCCGAGCGCGACGAGCCGTTCGTGCAGCGTGCGGTTGGAGCCGACGAGCGCGTCGTCGCGGCCGCAATCGATCGTCACGTCGAGATGGGCGCGCACGAACGTACGAGCGCTTTCGACGATCGCATTGCGGTTCCAGAACGACGGATGGCGGCCGGGATCGCCGAATACGTGGTCGATGCCCGGCTCGTCCTCGCAGCAGCGAGGATCGACCGCGCCGCTGATGCTGCCGACCGCGCCGAACGTGTCGGGCCGGTCGAGCGCGATGCGCAGCGCGCCGAAGCCGCCCATGCTGAGCCCGGTGATCGCGCGGGCGCGCTGCGTCGCGATCGTGCGGAAGTGCGAATCGACGTAGGACACGACTTCGTCGCCGACGAAGGTTTCGTAGCGGCTGCCCGAATCGAACGGGCTGTCGATGTACCAGCTTTCGTGTCCGCCGTCGGGCATCACGAGGATCACGCGGTAGCGGTCGGCCAGCGCGGCGATATGCGTGTTCGACGTCCAGTCGGTATGGTCGCCGCCCGAGCCGTGCAGCAGATAGACGACCGGATAGCGTTCGCCGTTGCGGTTGGCGTGTGCGTAGTCGTCGGGCAGCACGACGGTCGCCCTGAGCGTTTCGCTCATCGCGGCGCTCGGGATCGCGACGACCCGCGCATGAAACGCGAAGGCAGGGCTCGTGACGGCGAGCAGCAGAAGCAGCCAGAAGGCGCGTGCCAGGTGCATCGATCCTTGCATGTGTCGACCCTGTCCGGCGCCGGGGCACCGGGAAAACCCTGTTCGGACGACTCTAGCAACCGCACCTTTCAACCATATTTCGGCGAATCCTACGGGTTTGTCAGGCGGGCGGCGCACACATCGCACACACGATGCGCGCGACTGCCGCGCGAAACGCGTCGGGCCGCTCGGCCGGCATCAGGTGCCCGCAGCGTTCGATCGTGTCGAAGCCGGCGCGGCGCGCGAGTGCCCGGTCCGGCACGTGCGAGCCTGCACGTCGAACGTGCCGATGAACCCGTGGATGAGGTCGACGGGCGCGGGCGGGGTCATCGGGCGGGCGCGGAAGGAACGGGCGGCAACTCGAGTTCGGCGAGCAGCTCGTCGAGTTCGAGCACGTGCGTGCGGTCGTGGTCGAGCAGTTCGCGCACGAGTTCGTCGAGCGACATGCGGCGGATGCCGTCGCGCAGCCCGCAGCGCGCGAGCTGCGCGGGTTCCAGCGCGGCGGCCGTTGCGCACAGCGCGGCGCGGCCGGTGCGGAATGCGGCGACGGCACGGTCGAGCGGCTGCGCGAGATAGTCGCGCTGCGCGGCGAGCGCGGTGCCGTCGACCGACGCGATCACCGGCAGTTCGACCGTTCGCACCGCGTCGATGCGTTCGGCGAACACCGCGTCGAGGTCGCGTAGGTGGCACGCATGCTCGACCAGCGAGAATCCCGTGCCGGCCGGGCGGCGCGTCCACAGCGCGGCCGGTACGTGTGCGGCATACGCGGCGAGCCGGTCGGGCATGCGGGCCAACTCGGCGACGACGTCGGCGAACGGCAGCGTTTGCGGATACGCGCTGAACACTGCGCCATAACTGAACAGCGTGCCGCCGAGCCGCCCGCGCGCCTGCACGACGTCGTGGCCGTGGAGGCGCATGACTTCCGCGACCATCGCGCCGCAGAACTGGCGGGCTGTCGTGTCGGCTTCGATTTCGGGGAAGTTGCGCGCGATCTCGTGCTGGATCGCGCCGATTGCGGCGATGCCGACGCGCGACAGTGCCGCGAATTCCGGATAGCGCTGGGGCTGTGCGATCAGCGCTTCGAGCTGGGTGCCGAGCGCGGTGGTGCGGAAACGGTCGAAACGGGAATGCATGGCGAACGGACCTCACCTAGTAACGTGTCAAAACGATACGTTACCAGGCGAGATGTCGTCAACCGGTTCATTCGGGCGAGAGATGGTGCGACGCGACGCATGTCGGGCGCCGCGTCGCGCTTCGGCGCGATCCCGGGTGCGCGAGATTCGCGCCCGCCCGCCGGTCAGGATTTCTGCCGGGCGTCGATTTCCGCGCGTATGCGCGCTTCCTGCTGTTGCAGCTCCGGCGTGAAGTCGTCGCCGAATTCCTCGAGCTCGAACAGCGGGCGGATCTCGATGTCGGAGTCGCCGGGCATCGGATTCGGGCAGCGCTTGACCCATTCGACGGCTTCTTCCATCGATTTGACCTGCCACAGCCAGTAGCCCGCGACGAGTTCCTTCGTTTCGGCGAACGGGCCGTCGATGACGGTGCGGTTCTTGCCGGAAAAGTGCACGCGCTTGCCGCGGCTGCTCGGGTGCAACCCGTCGGCGGCGAGCAGGATGCCGGCTTTCACCAGTTCTTCGTTGAAGCGGCCCATCGCGGCCAGCATTTCGGTGTCGGGCATCCGGGAGGACTCGGAATCGGCGGTCGCCTTGACGATTACCATGACGCGCATTGTCGTATCTCCTTGAACGGGAATCGGGGGTTGCCGCTGGTCGTGCCGACGGCAAAACGATCGGCTACGACAATACGACGCGCGAGAATGGCGCGAATCGACATCGTGCACGAAGAATTTTCGATGACGGGCGAACCGGCGGGCGCTGCCGCGGAGCGCCCCGCCAAAACTGGTATGCTGATCCTCACCACGTTTACGCGGAGGGTGCCATGGCTGCTAAAGAAGTCTCGAAGAAGAAATACCTGAAAATCCTGAACAAACGCTTGCGTGCCGAGCCGTCCGCCCCGGACGGCGCGTCGTTCGTGTTTTTCCCGCTGGGAGCGAAGGCGAAGCACGCGACGGGCGTCGTGTCCTCCGACGCGCGCAGCAAGCGCGAGCTGGCGGTGATGGCCGCGGTCCAGCGCAAGGCGGCCGAAGAGTTCGTCGTCACCGGCGCCTGACCGGCATCCGTCATATCAATGCTTGCATCGCCGCCTGCGTGCGTTACGCGGCCGCCGCCTCGCAATACGCAATCGCACCGGCCAGCACGCGCGGGATGTCTTGCGTGATGGCCGGCCCGTGCATCGGCAGGATGATGTCGAGATCGAGCGCCTGGATATGGCGCAGCGCGCTCGCCAGGTGCGCGAGCGACGGCAGGTAGTCCGAGCGCTCGATCGAATCGACGATCGCCGGCAGCGGGTGGTCCGTTGCTTCGTCGTCGGCGCCGAACGCCTTCCCGGCCTGAAAGAAAATCGCTATCCGATCCGCGGATCAGGACACCTCGTCCATTGCCGCCCCCGGATACCGGCCGCTGCCGCCGGCTTCGTCGCCGGCCGCCAACTGCTCCAGCGCGAGGCCCTTCGTTTCGATCCCGAGCGTCCACACGGCGACCGCGGCCGCGATGAACGACAGCGCGCCGAGCGTGAATACGCCGCCCTGGCCGAACACGGGCAGCACGACGCCCACCACGTAAGGCCCGATCAGCGAGCCGACGCGCCCGATCGCCGACGCGAAGCCCGAGCCCGTCGCGCGCGCGCCGGTGCCGTACAGCTCGGGCGTGTATGTGTACAGCGCGGCCCACATCCCGAACAGGAAGAACTGCATCGCGAGGCCCGTACCGATCAGCAGCGCCATGCTGCCGCCGTACAGCGCGCTCTGGCCGTATGCGTACGCCATCGCACCACCGCCGATCAGCGACGCGATGCAGGTCGGCTTGCGCCCCCAACGTTCGACGAGCCACGCGGCGCACAGGAAGCCCGGCACGCCGCCGAGCGAGATCAGCACCGTGTAGAACACCGATTTCGTGACTTCGAAGCCGGCCTGCTGCAGCAGCGCGCCGAGCCACGACGTGAGGCCGTAGAAGCCGAGCAGCGCGAAGAACCACAGCAGCCATACCATCACCGTGCGGCGGCGGTACACGCCGCTCCAGATCTCGCGCAGCGCGCCGCGACCGCGCGCGGCCACCGGTTCGGCGAGCCGCGACGGCGGCGGCAGCGTCGCGACGCCGGCCGAGCGCATCACCTTCGCCTCGATCGCGTGCATTACCGCGTCGGCTTCCGCGTGCCGGCCCGCATGCTCGAGCCAGCGCGGCGATTCGGGCACGATGCGGCGCACGACGAGCACGAACACCGCGGGAATCGCGAGCAGCGCGAACACCGTGCGCCAGCCGAACTGCGGCAGCACGAAGTACGCGACGACGCCGGCCGTGATGAAGCCGAGCGGCCAGAAGCCGTCCATCAGCGCGATCAGGCGGCCGCGCTTCTCGGTCGGCACGAATTCGGACAGCAGCGTCTGCGCGACCGGGAATTCCATCCCCATCCCGATCCCGAGCAGCACGCGGTAGACGATCAGCGCGTCGACGCTCTGTGCGGTCGAGCACAGGTACGACGCGGCGCCCCACAGCACCATGCTCCACTGGAACACCGGCCGGCGGCCGAAGCGGTCGGCGAGCAGGCCGGCGACGGCCGCGCCGAGCACCATCCCGAAGAAGCTTGCGCTCGCAACGAGGCCGGCGGCCGCGGTCGATAGCCCGAACTCCTTGCGGATCGAGCCGAGCACGAACGTCATCGTGCCGAGATCGACCGAGTCGAAGAAAAACGCGATCGCGATGATGAAGAAGATCCGCTTGTGATAGCCGGAGAACGGCAGGCGTTCGAGCCGGGCGGCGGCGGAGGCGGGAGCGGTGGCGGCGGGCATTGGCGTCCTCTGAAATGAAAAAGGGCCTCGCAGCGCATGCTCCAAGGCCCCGATGCTTCGGTATTCAGTAGACGCGACCACAAAATGCCGCATCAGAGGAAAAGCGCCGCCTGCTTGCCCAAATGCGTCATAGGCGGGCGGCGCGGGATGAGTCGGTTGGCGTCAGTTCTTCAGCTTGTATCCGGTGCGGAACATCCACGCGACGATCGCGAGCAGGATCACGAGGAACAGCCCGGTTGCGGCGAGGCTGATCCACACGTGCACGTCGGCGAGCCCGTAGAACGACCAGCGGAAGCCGCTGACCAGATACACGATCGGGTTGAACAGCGTGATGACGCGCCACGCGGGCGGCAGCATGTCGACCGAATAGAAGCTGCCGCCGAGGAACGTGAGCGGCGTGATGATCAGGAGCGGCACGAGTTGCAGCTTCTCGAAGCTGTCGGCCCAGATGCCGATCACGAAGCCGAACAGGCTGAACGTGACCGCCGTCAGCACGAGGAACAGCACCATCCAGAACGGATGCAGGATGTGCAGCGGCACGAACAGGCCGGCCGTCGCGAGGATGATGACGCCGAGCAGGATCGACTTCGATGCGGCCGCGCCCACGTAGGCGATCACGATCTCCCAGTACGACACGGGCGCGGACAGGATCTCGTAGATCGTGCCCGTGAAGCGCGGGAAGTAGATGCCGAACGACGCGTTCGAGATGCTCTGCGACAGCAGCGACAGCATCACGAGGCCCGGCACGATGAACGACCCGTAGCCGATGCCGTTCACGTCGCTGATGCGCGAGCCGATCGCGGAGCCGAACACGACGAAATACAGCGACGTCGAGATCACCGGCGCGATGATGCTCTGCATCAGCGTGCGGCGCGTGCGGGCCATTTCTGCGCGGTAGATCGCGCGGATTCCATGAAGATTCATGCGCGTCAGGCTCCTTGTGCGCCGTTGCGGCGGTTGTCGATCAGGCTGACGAAAATATCCTCGAGCGAGCTCTGCGTCGTGTGCAGGTCGCGAAAGCCGATGCCCGCCGAGCCGAGCGCGTTGATCAGCGTCGCGATGCTTGCATCGTCGCGCTGCGAGTCGTACGTGTAGACGAGCGCGGCGCCGTCGTCCGCTCGTTCGAGCCCGAACGGCGCGAGCGCGGGCGGCACGTCCGCGAGCGGCTGCTCGAGCTGCACGGTCAGCTGCTTCTTGCCGAGCTTGCGCATCAGCTCGTGCTTTTCCTCGACGAGCACGAGCTCGCCGCCGAGGATGATGCCGATCCGGTCGGCCATTTCCTCGGCTTCCTCGATGTAGTGCGTGGTCAGCAGGATCGTCACGCCGCTTTCGCGCAGCGAATCGACGAGCTTCCACATGTCGCGGCGCAGCTCGACGTCGACGCCGGCGGTCGGCTCGTCGAGGAACAGGATGCGCGGCTCGTGCGACAGCGCCTTCGCGATCATCACGCGGCGCTTCATCCCGCCCGACAGCGTCATCAGCTTGCTGTCGCGCTTGTCCCACAGCGACAGCGCCTTCAGCGTCTTCTCGATGTGCGCGGGATCGGGCGCCTTGCCGAACAGGCCGCGGCTGAACGACACGGTCGCCCACACGGTTTCGAACGCGTCGGTGGTCAGCTCCTGCGGCACGAGGCCGATCATTTCGCGGGCCGCGCGGTATTGATCGCGGATGTCGTGGCCGCCGACCGTCACGCGGCCTTCGGTCGGCGTGACGATGCCGCAGATCGAGCCGATCAGCGTCGTCTTGCCGGCGCCGTTCGGCCCGAGCAGCGCGAAGATCTCGCCGGGGCGGATGTCGAGGGTCACGTGCTTCAGCGCCTGGAAGCCGGACGCGTAAGTCTTGGAGAGGTCGGAGACGGAAAGGATCGGTTGCATGCTCACGGATGGCACGGCCGGCCGGCGCGACGGTGTGCGCCGCACGTGCCCGGAGTCGCCGCCGCTGCGAAGCGGCCGGGATCGGGGACGGCATGGCGAACGGGCGTCATGTCGAACGGCGTTGTGGTGCGGGATCGCGGGACCGCCATATTAGCAATCGGTAGATGGAAATGCATTTCGGTGGAAAGGCCATGCGTTGTCGGTGCCGGATTTGCTCGAAATGGCCGAGTGTTGCTCAATAAAGTGGCGCTTTGTTTGAGTTGTTCGAACAATTTGGCCTGTTTCCGGCGAACCGGACGGCGATCGTGTTTTCTCGCGGCCGCGCGGCGGCCGGCCCGCCGACTGTGCTGCCCGAACGCCTCTGCGCCGTACCGGGACGGCATGCCTGGCGCTCGCGATAATGCGTTCCTTTCACGGTTCACGGAGCGGGGCGAATGTCTTTGATCGATTTCAAATCCGTTGCGGCCGCGCAGGCCGCCGCGTGGAAATCCACGATCGTCGGCGAGGTCGGGCCGGCCAGGATCAAGGTGTTGCGCATGGATGCGCAGCCGTACGAAGCGGAAGTGCACGACTACAACGAAGGGCTGCTGGTGCTCGACGGCCAGCTGATGCTCGAAGTCGGCGCGGAAACGGTCGTGGTCGAGGCCGGGCAGATGTATCTCGCGCTCGCCGGTACGCGCCACGCGGTGCTGCCCGGCAGCCACGGTACGCTCGCGATCATCGACGTGTAAAAGGTTGCGCGCCGCGTTCGCGGGGCCGCCTGCGAGCCGGCTCGCCCGCCCGGCTCGGAAAGCGGCCTGCCGCGCAAGCCCGTCGCACGGGCCATCTATTTGTCTGAGCAAATAAAATGAAGGCCGTTTGAAAAACTGTCAAACACCGTGAAAACACTAGGATCGTGCGGTTCCGGCCGTTTGGAACTCTGCATCCATTTACTTGTGCGTATCGTCCGATCATAGTCTCGTCAAACGACGCATCACGATAACGAATCGAGCGTACGTACGGAGACCAATTCATGCGACGCGTATCCGCGGGGCCAACCGGACTGCCGTTTCCCAGTTTTTCGCTGAATGCAGGCGCGACATACGTCGTCAGCCTGCGTTGCCGCATCGCCGTGTAGCGGCGCACCACTTTCCGTTTCGATCGTTCCGACGGCGCCGTGCCGCATGACGGCGCCGCGGGAGCGCGCTTGTCTGCCGCCGCGGCTTTCGTCGCATGTGCATGAGCTGCAGGGCGGTTGCATTGCGAACACCATCATGCGCCGCGCGCTCGTGCGGCGGCGCGATACCAACCGGCGAGCCATGCAGCCCGTCCGGACGAGACTTGCCGTACCTGTAAAGGAGGGGTTGATGATTTGCATTCCTGAATGGCGGAAGGTAATCCTGTCGTGCGCGGTGCTGGCGCTGCCGTTCGTCGCCGGTTGCGGCGGCGGCGACGATCCGGGGCCGATCAACGTGCCGCAGTGCTCGGGCAGCGCATGCGGGCCGAGCGGCGCGATCACGCAACCGCCCGTCGTGACGAAGCTGTGTCCCGATTCGCTCGATTACACGACGACCTACACGGGTGGCGCCGGCAGCGGCGAATACGTGAAGGTGAAGTTCGACACGACGAAGCTCACGTATCAGATGCAGTTCATCGAATCGTCGGTACCGACGTCGGCAGGGCAGGTCAACAACACGCGCGCGGGCCTGACGATCAGCGGCGCATTCCATCATCCGACCAACCTTCCGAGCGCCGAGCAGAACCGCTGCGCGTTCGTGCTCGACAGCGGCGCGACCAGCGACGGCGCGTATTCGGTGACGATCAAGCGTACCGATCCGCCGATGCTGTTCGTCGGCAATGGCGTGGTTGGCGGCGGAATTCCGGGGGCGACGATCGCGTTCCAGGGCATCGAGCCGATTCCGGGTTTTGTCCTTGGCGTGGTGCCGTCGCGCACATTCGATTTCTATCCGTTCATCGGCTTTGTCGAAACGGAAACCGACTTCACGAAGGTCGCGGGCAACTACAACGAAGTCGGTATCCATTTGTCGCCGGTCGGCGGTACCGCCCAGGATGCGAACGGGGCTGTCGGCTGGGAGCCGGACGTCGTCAACTGGAACCAGACGTTCAATGCGGACGGTTCGTGCACGATCACGCAGGGCAGCGACTACTCGTGCCAGACGACCGGGTCGCCGTGGACGCTGCGCAAGAACGCGGACGGGTCGGCGGACAACGTGTTCGTGAGCAATGCGGTGGCGAACCCGTTCGGTACGGTTGCGTATCCGGTCGCCGGGCAGGCGCCGGGCCTCGTGATCGTGACGCCGAGTCAGGCGAAGGGCATCATGATCGTCGGCAAGCTGAACGGCGTACGGGTGCCGATCGTGATTCGCGTCGGCTATACCCATGTGGATACGAGCAATCCGCTCGCCTCGGTCGCCGATGCCGAAGTCGGGATCTCGATGCTCTCGTCGTCCACAGCGATTGCCGCGAACTCGCTGAAGGGCGGTTACATCGGCGCGACGAGCGCATCCGCATGCGGTGTCGTGACATCTACCGGTGTGGGGAACACCATCGCGCAGTCCGGCCCGAGCTTCGATAACCAGGTGCCGCACCCGGATCTGCCGGGCACCTTTGCCAACGGCTTCTTCATGGCGGAAGCGGGTAGCTGCAACGACGGCACTGCCGTGTCGACGATCTCCGCGAACTACACGTCGACGTTGTTCCAGGGCGGCACCGCGGCATTCATCGATCCGCAGACGTCTTCGGTGACCTCGCAGTTCGCGCTCGACTACACGCAGGCAACGCCCGGCAAGATCAAGGTCACGGCCAACAGCGATTTCAACGCGAAGGGCGCAAGCGGCAATGTCGCGATCTTCAAGAAGGGCGACACGGGCTGGATCGTGACGGCCGGCAACGTTTACGCAATGGTCGTCAACAATAGCCAGGTCAACCCGTTTTTCACGGTCGGCGCGTTCGTCCAGTAACTGCGTACCGAACAAGTCACGCCGGCGGCGCATGCGTCGCCGCCGGCGAATCGAATTTCAAGAGGATTCCTATGAATGTGAAGCAATGGATGGTTGCGGCGTCGCTCGCACCCGTGCTGGCTGCGTGCGGCGGCGACGGCGACCCGCCGCCCGCGCCGGCGGTCCGGCTGTGCCCGCAGACGATCGACTACAGCACGGTATTCATCGGCGGCTCCGGGTCGGGCGAGCTCGTGAAAGTGCAGCTCGACACCACGAAGATGACGTTCCGGATGACCTACCTCGCATCGCCGGTGCCGACTACCGCGGGCACCGTGCAGCCGACGCGCGACACGGCGCCGGCCAACGTCGTCGACGGCACGCTGGCCGACGAAACGGGCCTGCCGACGGTGAAGCTGAACCAGTGCACGTTCCGGATGCAGAACGCGAGCCTCGATCCGAGCCGGCCCGCGCGGCTGTTCCTCGGCGAAGGCGTGCTGGGCGGCGCGATCCCCGGCGCGACGATCCAGTTCGACGGCGTGATCGGCGTCGGCAGGATTCCGAAGACGACGTTCCCGTATTACCCGTTCATCAGCTTCTCGTCGCTGGAGACCGACCTGACGAAGATCGCCGGCACCTACAACCAGCTCGGTTATCACCAGGTGCCGTCGCAGAACTTCCAGCCGGTGGCGCTCGATCAGAAGGTGACGATCAACGCGGACGGCAGCTACGTCGAGACCGACAACTTCGGCAAGAAGAACGGCGGGCAGCCGCTTGCGTCGAGCACGACCGTGAACCAGCCGTTCACGCCGCGTCCGGATGCGCCGGCGTTCCAGTCGCTCAACTACCAGCCGCAGATTCCGCCGACGCTCGCCGCGCTCGATCCGGCGAAGGCCGGCAAGGGGATCCTGATCGTCGGCAAGCTGCGCAACCAGCTCGTGCCGGTCTTCATCCGCACCGGCGCCGCGAACGCGGACCTCACGCAGGGGCCGCCGAGCGCGGACGACGAATCGGGCATCTCGTTCCTGAGCCCGCAGACGGCGATTGCGCTCGGCTCGCAGAACGGCGAGTACACGGGCGTCGACAGCGCGTTCAACTACCGCGCGACCGCGCTCGTCGGCGCGCAGGCCACGCTGCTCGATCCGTTCAACGCGTCGCAGGCCGCGCTCACGCGCGCACTGAACCTCGACTTCACGCAGAAGGTGCCGGGCGTCGTGACGACCGTGCATGCGGATGCTGCGTCGGGGCCGGCGACCGGCAAGTTCGTGTTCACCGGCGGCGTATTCGGGTTCCTCGACATGGCCGATACGAGCAATCCGTACTTCACGGTCGGCGCGTTCGTGCAGTGACCACACCCGGACGGAGACACGGCGGCGTCGCGCGCGGATGCGCGGCGCCCGGACAGAATGAGAGGGAGACTTCATGAAGAAGCTGATTGTCGCGGGTGTCGTCGCAGGCGTGTCGACGCTCGCATCGGCCCAGCAGGCGGGCGACAACGTCGCGACGCTGGGCTGGCTGCACATCATGCCGCAGGATTCGACCAACGGCCTGACGACGAATCTCGCGAACATGCCGATCAACGGGCCGCTGCGCCTGCCCGGGTCGTTCACGTCGCCGGGCACGAGCCTGACGGTCAACAACGCCGATACGGTCGGCCTCACGCTTACGCACTTCTTCACCGACCACATCGCGGTGACGTCGGTGCTCGGCGTGCCGCCCGAGTTCACGCTGACCGGGCACGGCGTGATCCGGCCGCCGGGCCCGGCCGGCTCGCTCGGCTCGGTCGACATGGACAAGACGTCGAATCAGCCGGCCGTGAAGAACGCGCGGCAGTGGAGTCCCACGATCATTCTGCAGTACTACTTCAATGCGCCGACGGCGAAGTTCCGCCCGTTCGTCGGGATCGGCGTGGCCTATAGCTGGTTCAGCAACATCGAGCTGAACGGCAACTTCGCGAAGGACATCAACGAAAACCTCGGCAGCGTGCTCGCGGCCGGCGCCGGCAAGCCGGGGCCGACGTCGGTGGAGGGCAAGGCGTCGTCGTCGTTCACGCCGGTCTACAACATCGGCGCGAGCTATGCGATCGACAAGCACTGGGGGCTCACCGCGACGCTGACGTACATGCCGCTGAAGACGTACTCGTCGCTCGTGATCAAGGCGGCCGACGGTTCGACGCTCGCGACCACGCGCACGCGGCTGAAGGCCGATCCGCTGATCACGTTCGTCGGGATTTCCTACAAGTTCTGAGCCGACCGGCGCGCATGACGCGTGCCGGCGGCTTCCTGCGACCGGCCGGCCGGGCTCTTTCGGCCGGACGGTTGCGTTCCTGGCGGCGTGCCGCCATTTGTGAAGAGAGGGGGCAGTTCAAATGAGCATTCGCAAAATCGTATCGCTTGTTGCTGCAGTGGCATTCACCGCGGTTTCGGCCGCGCCTGCTTTCGCAGTCACCGTTTCGCGCGCTGACGGGCAGCCGATGAACCCGAACGGCGAGCCGTTCTCCGTATCGGGGCTCACGACGCTGAGCAAGGGATCGATCAGCGCAAACTGTACCGCGACGTTCAACGGGACGATCACGTCGACCGGCATCGTCCACATCACGTCGACGCAGTTCGCCGGAGGCGCCACGTGCGGACTGATCAGCGGTAGCGCGAGCAGCACGTCGCCGTGGACGGGCCAGGCCGACAGCACGACGCAGCTGTCGATCAACAACGTGCAGGTGAACGTCGCGCTGCTCGGCGCGTGCGGCCCGAGCAAGGTGGTAACGGCATGGAACGATCCGAACTCGTCGCTGACGTTCAATAACGCTGCATTGACGCCGAATTGCACGGTGTCCGGCACGGTCACGACGTCGCCGAAGTTCCACGTGCAGTAAGCGTCGCGGATCGAAGCGGGGCGTCCGCCGTGCGCGAGGGCCGTGCGGCATGCGCGGCGGGTTTCCGCAGCTTCGATGCATTCGAGCCGTCGCGCGTATCGGCGCGACGGCCGATTGGCCGCCCGCGTCGCGATCCGATGCGGGCGGACCTGCAAGGTCGGCACGGTGTACCGCGCGGACTGAAACGACATTATTCCAATTGGCCAGAACACTCCCGGACGACCCATGCTCACCGACCCAGCGAAGTATGGTGATGCCCGCGGCGCGACGCCTGACCGGCTGCGCACGGCCGCGTGGCTGCAGTACCTGATCGAACATCTCGACGCCGCCGCTTGCGCACCGGCGGCGGGCGACCCCGGCGACACGGCAGTCGTCGCGTCATACGCGATACGCATGCGGGCAGGCGAGAGCCTGTCTCGTGACGCAGCGGCCGTTCTTCACGGGCTTGCGCCGTGGATCGCAACGGATGGCGGCGGCTGCGCTTGCGACCCGACCGACGTGCTCGGCGCGTGCTCGCATGTGCCTTCCGCGCGGCAGCTTGCCGAAGCTGAACGCTGTTGCCCCGGCTCGCGCGCCGTGTTCGATGCGGCGCACGGCGTGATCGATGCGTGCGCATTCGACGATCCCGATGTCGGCTGGGCCGCGCTCGCGCGGATTGCCGGCGGTGTCGAATGCAACGGCGAAGACGCTGGCGAACGTACCGCACATGAAAGAGAAGAGCATGGCAAGGCGCCGCCTGCGAAGAACCTGAGAGAAAAGCTGGCTGTCATCGCGGCGGCGAGTGCGGAAACGTCGGCCCGTCGCGGTGCCATCATCGACGCGATCGTGCTGCGCGTGTGCGGCCCACGCGACGACGCATCACGCATCGACGAGATGGCCGCGCTCGCGATGTTCTCGGCCGCGCTTGCCGCAGGCAACGGGATCTCCGTTGCCGCGTATGGTGGTCAGCACAACCTCGTCGCGCGGGCGATCCGTACGCATCGCGCCGATCTCGCATCGGTGGACGGGTTGCTTGCCGCGCTGTCCGTGTGCCGGCTCGACCGACTCGCCGGCGCGGGCAGCTTCTGGGCGTACTACCTGCTGACGGGCATCGTGATCGCCGCGCCGGACGCGGTGCGCGAAATCGGCCGTCGTTTTCATGGCGACACATGGCAGACGTGGCTCGACGACGTGCTCGCGTGGCCGGCGGTCAGCCGCTTCGGGCCGAAGGAGGATGTCGCGTTCGAACGCCTGCGCGACGCGATGAGCCTGACGTCGCGATGGAACCCGATCGTCCGCGCAAAGCGGGTGCGGACGCGGGCCGTGGCGACTGCCAGGTTCGGCGAAGACGCGTAGAAGGCCCGCTGACACTCGGCTTTTGCCGACATGAAGCGACATGACCTGCGCGCGAGCACCCGTTCGCGCTGAAATAGGGCACCCCATTCGCGCGCGCGAGTGGGGTATGAGCCGGCGGCGCCCCTAGCCGCCACGCGCGGTCGGCGCCTCCCGCCGACCGCGCGCCATGCCATCCTGACTGACAGCGCGGCGGCGGCAGATCCGGGCCGCATCGTCCGGACGCAGTATGATTCCGCAGACGATGCCGGCGATCGAACGATTCGGAGTACCCGCCCGCACCTCCGAAGATCCGCCAAGCTTGTCGAAAGCCGGAAGCGAGACGCAGTCGCGTGAGAGCGCCGCTGCCGAACCCGCGTCCGGATCACCTTCATCGAAACGGTCAGTCAGATGTCAAAGCACAACAAAAAAATTCTTCTCCTGAGCGTCAGCGCCGGCGCCGGTCATACCCGCGCGGCCGAAGCGATCCGCGCATTTGCCGACAGCCATCCCGCCGGCATCGAAGCCACGCACCTGGACGTGATGGATTTCGTCTCCACCGGCTTTCGCAAGCTGTACACCGACCTCTACATCAAGCTCGTCAGCAGCCAGCCGGCGCTGTGGGGCTACCTGTACCAGAAGACTGACGAGGTCGATCCCGCCGCGCCGTCGCAGAAGATCCGGCGCGCGATCGAGCGGCTCAATTGCCGGCAGTTGCTCGCGGAAATCGAACGGCAGCGCCCGGACGCGATCATCTGCACGCACTTTCTGCCCGCCGAACTGCTGTCGCGCGAGATCCGTAAGGGGCGCGTCGACACGCCGGTGTGGGTGCAGGTCACCGATTTCGACCTGCACAGCATGTGGGTCGTGCCGAACATGCGCGGCTACTTCGCGGCCAACGACGAGATCGCGTGGCGCATGCACGCGCGCGGCATGGCGCCCGAAACGGTGCACGTCAGCGGTATCCCGATCATGCCGGCGTTCGGCCGGCCGCTCGATCGCGCAGCCTGCGCGGCAGAGTTCGGCCTCGATCCCGCACGACCGACGTTCCTGATGATGTCCGGCGGCGCGGGTCTCGGCGGGCTCGACGTGCTGGCGACGCGGCTGCTGGAGATGGACGCCGATTTCCAGTTGATCGCGCTGGCCGGCAAGAACCAGACGATGCTGGCGTCGCTGCAGACGCTCGCCGCGCAGCATCCGGGCCGGCTCTTTCCGCAGGGTTTCACGCAGCAGGTCGAACGCCTGATGGCCTGCGCCGACCTCGTCATCACGAAGCCGGGTGGCCTGACGACGTCCGAATGTCTCGCGATGCAGCTGCCGATGATCGTCAACTCGCCGATTCCCGGCCAGGAGGAGCGCAATGCGGATTTCCTGCTCGAACAGGGCGTTGCGCTGAAGGCCATCGACGACGATGCGCTCGTCTACCGGATCCGCGCGCTGCTGCAGACGCCGGAGCGCCTGGCCGACATGCGCCGCCGTTTGGCCCCGCTCGGGCGGCCGCTGGCCGGACGCTTCGTGCTCGATCGCGTACTCGGCCTGGAGCCTGCCGCATGAGCGTCGCGCGCTTTGTGCCGACGCGCCAAACGCTGTTCGTCGTCGCATGGGTCATGTTGCTCGCGTTCTTTTTCGCGAACGTCGAGATCCAGATCGAGGGCAGCGCGGGGTGGGCCGCCAACCTGCCGACCTGGCGCATCGACAAGCACTGGCTGCTCGACATCCTCTGGGGCGGGCGCCCGATGACCGGATACCACGCGTGGGTGTTCCCGTTCGTCGCGCTGTTCTTCCACCTGCCGCCCGTATTCAACGGGCGCTGGTCGTGGCGCATCGAAGCCCGCATCATCGCGTGCATCATGGTGTTCTGGCTGACCGAGGATTTTCTGTGGTTCGTGCTGAATCCGGCCTACGGTCTTGCCCGCTTCAACCCGGCGCACGTGCCGTGGCATGTCCACTGGCTGGGCGTGGCGCCCACCGACTACTGGACCATGAGCGCCGCCGCGATCGTCCTGTTCATCCTGTCGCGCGAGCGCAAGCGCGCATTCCACTGAACACCGAACCAACATGAAAATCGCCTTCATTGCCGCGATCGCCGTCACGCTTGCCGGGCTCGTGCAGCCGGCATACGCGGACGCGGTTTCCGGCGTTGCGGCCCGACCGATCGCGGCCCGACCGATCCAATGGGCGCAAAACATTGCCGATGCGCGCGTGAACAACCTGCATCGCATCACGCCGGCGTTGTACCGCAGCGCGCAGCTCTCGCGGGAAGACGTGCCGGAATTGCAGAAGCTCGGCATCCGCAAGGTCATCAGCTTCCGCGCGTTTCACGCGGACGACAGCATCCTGGCCGGCACGCAGATCACGATGCAGCGCATCCGGATCAACACGTGGTACATCCGCGACGAAGACATGGTCGCCGCGCTGAAGACGCTGCGGACCGCCGACCAGGATGGTCCTGTGTTGATTCACTGCCAGCACGGCGCGGATCGCACGGGGCTCGTGTCCGCGCTGTACCGGATGGTGTACCAGGGCTGGACGCGCGAGCAGGCGCTCGATGAGTTGCAGCACGGCGGCTACGGGTTCCATCCGATCTGGCAGAACATCACGAATTACCTGAAGCACGTCGACGTCGAGCGTTTGCGGCAAGAGGTCAACAACGGCTGAGCCGGAAAGGAAAAACGCCGCTGACGGTGATCGTCAGCGGCGTTTTTAGTGGGCGTTCGGGCAGTGCGCCCGCCGTCGTCAGACCGTCTCCGGCTGCCGCACCGCCTTCGCGACGAAGTAACGCACGACGAAGCACACGAGCGGCTTCCTGCCGCGAATCTGAAGTGTGGTCATGATTGGCGCCTTGTGGCCCGACAGACTTCCTTTCTTCAGAAGCGGGGGCTAACAAGGCCGTGCACTCGTGCAACATGCGATCTGACCTCCGCACTGCCCCGGATAGTCCGCGTAGCCCCGGGACGGTCTGATCGGCCGCTTCTTTGGTGTGGAGCTGCTTAACTCCACTATATTGTGGCTATTTGCGTAATATTTCCGATAAGGCACGGAATTGAGGAATTACGCCTCTTGAACCAAGGTGGCGTTAATTCTATAATTTTGGGTGCTAACTGGCATAGAAGGGGGTAGATACACACTATGTTGGATTTAAGCTTTAGCAAGCCGAGTGAGGTCGTCAAGCGCCTCTGCGATCGCTTGCGCACAGAGCGTTTGGCTCTGGGCATGACACAGTCGGATCTGGCCGGGCGTGCCGGCATTGGGGCCAACACCGTGTCCAACCTGGAGGCCGGGCGCAATGTTGGCTTCGAGGCCGTGGTCCGGGTGGCGATGGCGCTCGGCCGAATCAAGGAGTTCGAAGGTCTGTTCCAGCCAAAGCTGGACAGCATCGAGGACATTCTGCGCTACGAGAAAACAGCCAAGCGCCTCCGTACAAAGAGAAAGTCCAGCAATGCCTGAACAAGTGAATGTCTTCTACGAGGGCTGGGGGGAGCGATGGCATTGGGGCACGCTGGTTTCCACGACTGCCCTGACCGGTCGCCCACTGATCGTGTTCGAGTACAGCAACGAGGCCAGGCAAAGGGGCCTGGAGCTGTCTTCGTACACGCTGCCGCTGGAGGGCCCTCAGTTGCGGCGAGATTTCCCAGGCCATCAATTGCAACTTCCGGGGCCTGTCTATGACGCCTTGCCAGACGGGTGGGGCATGCTGCTGATGGACCGTATGTTCAGGCGCCGTGGACTCAACACGGCCCGCATTGGCGCCCTGGAGCGGTTGGCCTATATCGGTAGCAACGCGATGGGGGCCATGACGTTTGAACCCGTCGCACCCGAAGGAGAGGCGCCGGACGTCCACATCCCGCTGCAACAGCTTGCCGCCGAAGTGCAGGAAGTGCTCCATGGTGAAGGTAGTGAGTTCCTGCAGACGTTGCTGCGGGTGGGCGGCTCGCCCCAAGGTGCAAGGCCCAAGGCCTTGGTCTATCGCGATCCGCAAACCGGTGGGTTTACCACGGCCGTCACGCCGGGCTTCGACGCCTGGCTGGTCAAGTTCCCGGCCAGAGAAGAGCATGCCGAGGTGTGCGCCATCGAGATGGTCTACGCCGAATGTCTGCGCAGATGTGGCATCGAGACCCCGGACACGCAGTACTTCAGTTTGCCCAATGGGCTGGCGGCGTTCGCCAGCAAGCGCTTTGATCGGCATGACGGATTGCGCGTCCCCATGCAGAGTCTCGCGGCGTTTACGGGGGCCGATTACCAGATTGCGGGGTCGTTGGACTACTTCAACTTCTTGCGGGCGACCCAGATCTGTACCAACGATGTGCGAGAGATGGGGAGGGCCTTCGAGCGCGCCGTCTTCAACGTCGCGTTCAACAACCGAGACGACCATCCCAAGAACTTCTCCTACGTCATGGCGCCAAATGGTCAGTGGAGACTGGCGCCGGCCTACGATGTGACCTTCTGCGAGGGACCCGGTGGATATCACCAAATGGACGTGATGGGTGAGGCACTGGAGATTTCCCGCGCACACATGCTTCGGCTTGCCGAGGAAGCCGAAGTGCCCCAGGACGTTGCCAGCAGAATGATTGACGGCATTTGCGAAGTGGCCAGCCAATTCTCGGACACGGCCGAGAACATGCACCCGCGGATTATTAATCGAGATACCTTGCGCACGATCCAAGGCCGCATCAACGAGAACGTTGCTCTGCTACGCCAGGGTCCCGCAGGCCGCGCCCACCGGTGAAGATGAACCGGCCGACGAACGGTTCAGAAGTCCTCCAGCCGTTCGCCCGGTAGCGCGTACTGCACCCGCTGGTACGGCGGGAACACGTACATGACCAGATCGGGATTGGGCAGCCGATGGAACGGGCGGTAGATCTCGTTCTGAGCCGTGTGGGTGTGAGCGCTGCCGTCAATCGGTGCGTCCTGCTCAGGCAATGGCCGGCACAACTGCTGGCGGCGTCGAGCAGCAGGCGTGCGGACTGGCCGCCTTCCGCATTCGCCAAAAGAGCGCGACGTCTTCGCGGGTTTTCGTTCTACTTGCCGCTCGTCCGCGCTTTCGGCGGTGCAGTGGCATGCGTACTCGACTGTCGTCGGCTGGTCCGCTGCCCTGAACCCCGGCAGCCTCATTTCAAAGCGCGTGCGCCCGCGAACTCATCCGGCCGATGTGATCACATGGCTGCAAGTCGGGAACTCGCTTCCGCGCAAGTCACCGTAAAAGAAACGAAAACGCCGCCAACCATCATTGCCGGCGGCGTTTCGTCAATATGCCGATGAGCGGGCAGCACGCCCGCCGTCGTCAAACCGTCTCCGGCTGCCTCACCGCCTTCGCGACATCGCGCGCGAGCGCGCCGTTCGCGACGAAGTACGGCACATCGACGCGCGCGAGCGGCTGCTTCCCACGAATCTTGTCGGCGATCTTCTCCGCGATCATGATCGTCGGCGCGTTCAGGTTGCCGGTCGTGATGATCGGCATGATCGACGCATCGACGACGCGCAGGCCTTCCAGCCCGTGCACGCGACCCTCTTCGTCGACCACCGCCATGTCGTCGTAACCCATCTTGCACGAGCACGACGGATGGAACGCGGTCTCCGCACGAGCACGCACGAACGTGTCGAGCTCCTTGTCGGTCTTGCAGTCGGCGCCCGGGTTCAGCTCGCGGCCGCGATAGCGGTCGAGCGCGGGTTGCCGCATGATCTCGCGCGTCGCGCGGATCGCATCGCGGAACTCGCGCCAGTCGAGCGCTTCGGCCATGTAGTTGAACAGGATGCTCGGATGCTGGTTCGGGTCGCGCGAGCGCAGCTTCACGCGGCCGCGGCTCGGCGAGCGCATCGAGCCGACGTGCGCCTGGAAGCCGTGCATCTCGATCGCGTTCGAGCCGTTGTAGTTGATCGCCACCGGCAGGAAGTGATACTGGATGTTCGGCCAGGGATCGTCGTCGCGCGTGCGGATGAAACCGCCCGCCTCGAAGTGGTTGCTCGCGCCGAGGCCGGTGCCGTTCAGCATCCATTCGAGGCCGATCTTCGGCTGGTTCCACCACTTGAGCGCCGGGTACAGCGACACGGGCTCCTTGCACTCGTACTGGATGTACATCTCCAGGTGGTCCTGCAGGTTCTGGCCGACACCGGGCAGGTCGAGCACGACGGGAATGTCGAGTTCCTTCAGCCACGCGCCGGGGCCGACGCCCGAGCGCTGCAGCAGTTGCGGCGATGCGATCGCGCCGCTGCACACGAGCACTTCGCGGCGCGCATGCGCGGTCGCGCGCTCGCTGCCGCGCAGGTACGTGACGCCCGATGCGCGCTTGCCGTCGAACAGGATGCGGTCGGCGAGCGCATGCGTGACGATCTCGAGGTTCGGCCGCGCACGCGCCTGGTCGAGATAGCCGCGCGCGGTGCTCGCGCGGCGGCCGCGCGGCGTGACGGTGCGGTCCATCGGGCCGAAGCCTTCCTGCTGATAGCCGTTCAGGTCGTCGGTGCGCGGATAACCGGCCTGCACGCCCGCGTCGACCATCGCCTCGAACAGCGGGTTCACGCCCGGCTTGCTGGTGGTGACCGACACGGGGCCGTTGCCGCCGTGGTAGTCGTTCGGGCCGACGTCGCGCGTCTCGGCTTTCTTGAAGTACGGCAGGCAGTCGAGATACGTCCAGTTCTCGAGGCCCTTGTGCGTCGACCAGTTGTCGTAGTCGAGCGCGTTGCCGCGGATGTAGCACATGCCGTTGATCAGCGACGAGCCGCCGAGCCCCTTGCCGCGGCCGCATTCCATCCGGCGGTTGTCCATGTGCGGCTCGGGATCGGTCTCGTACGCCCAGTTGTAGCGGCGGCCCTGCAGCGGATAGGCGAGGGCGGCCGGCATCTGCGTGCGGAAGTCGAAGCGGTAGTCGGGGCCGCCCGCTTCGAGCAGCAGCACCGTGACGTCCGGATCTTCCGTCAGGCGCGTTGCGAGCACGTTGCCCGCGGAGCCTGCGCCGCAGATGATGTAGTCGTATTCGCGTGTCGTCATGACGGGTTCTCCTCCTTTAAAACACCGGGTTGTAGCGGCCGAGCTCGACCTGCACCGACTTGATCCGAGTGTAGTGCTCGAGCGTCGTGATGCCGTTCTCGCGTCCGACACCGGATTGCTTGTATCCGCCAACCGGCATCTCGGCCGGCGATTCGCCCCACGTGTTGATCCAGCAGATGCCGGCTTCGAGGCGATGGATCGTGCGGTGCGCGCGCGACAGGTTCTCGGTCACGACGCCGGCCGCGAGGCCGTAGTGCGTGTCGTTCGCGCGGGCGATCACTTCGTCCTCCGATTCGAAATCGAGGATGCTCATCACCGGCCCGAAGATTTCCTCGCGGACGATCTTCATGTCGTCGCGGCAGTCGCCGAACACGGTCGGCGCGACGTACTGGCCGCTGCCGAAGTGGCCGTCGGTCAGGCGCGTGCCGCCGGCGAGCAGCTTCGCGCCTTCGGCCTTGCCGCTTTCGATGAAACCGAGCACCTTGTCGAGCTGTGAGGCCGACACGAGCGGGCCGAAGTTGGTGTCGGCATCGGTCGGCTTGCCGACGCGGATGCGCTTCACGCGCTCGAGCACGCGCTGCGTGAACGCGTCCTTGATCGAGCGGTGCACGAACACGCGCGTGCCGTTCGTGCAGACCTGGCCCGAGCTGAAGAAGTTGGCGGTCACCGCGATGTCGGCCGCGCGGTCGAGGTCCGCATCGTCGAACACGATCAGCGGCGACTTGCCGCCGAGCTCCATCGTCACTTCCTTCAGCGACGATGCGCCGGCCAGCGACATCACCTTCTTGCCCGTCTCGACGCCGCCGGTGAACGACACCTTCGCGATGTCCGGGTGGCCCGTGAGCAGCGCGCCGGCCGAGCCGTCGCCCTGCACGACGTTGAACACACCGGCCGGCATGCCGGCTTCCGTATAGATTTCCGCGAGCTTCAGCGCCGTCAGCGGCGTGACTTCGCTTGGCTTGAACACCATCGCGTTGCCGGCCGCGAGCGCGGGCGCGGTCTTCCAGCACGCGATCTGGATCGGGTAGTTCCATGCGCCGATGCCCGCGCACACGCCGAGCGGCTCGCGGCGCGTATAGACGAACGAATCGGCGCGCAGCGGCACCTGCAGCCCTTCGATCGCGGTCGCGAGGCCCGCGTAGTACTCGATCACGTCCGCGCCGGTGACGATGTCGACCGCGAGCGTCTCGCCGATCGGCTTGCCGGTGTCGCGCGTTTCCAGCGCCGCGAGCTCGTCGTTGCGCTCGCGCAGCAGGTCGACCGCGCGGCGCAGGATGCGCGAGCGCTGCATCGCGGTCATCACGGCCCATTCGCGCTGGCCTTCCTGCGCGGACGCAACCGCGCGGTCGACGTCGGCCGCGCTCGCCTGCTGCACCTGCGCGAGCAGCTCGCCGGTGGCGGGATCGAAGGTATCGAAAGTCTTGCCGCTCGTGGCGTCGACGTAACCGCCGCCGATGTAGAGGCGCTGCAAACCGAATACGGACATGAGGATCTCCTTGAGGGCGACTGCGTGCGCGTCAGTCGGACGCGAGCAGCAGGTCGATGTAATCGTGGGCGAGCTTCAGCGCCGCCCGGGTGTCGATGGGGCCGCCGGCGAGCGCGCCGCGCAGCCACAGGCCGTCGATCAGCGCGGCGAGGCCGCTGGCGGCTTCGAGCGCCTTCGTGCGCGGCAACGCCTTCGCGAATTCCGCGCACAGGTTCGAATGAAGGCGCCGCGTGTTGACGTGCTGCAGGCGCTTGAGCATCGGGTCGTGCATGCTTTGCGACCAGAACGCGAGCCACGTCTTCATCACGGGCGCGCTGACCTGCGTCTCGTCGAAGTTCGCGGCGACGACTGCACGCAGCCGCGAACGCGGATCCTTGCGTGCCGCCACGCGGCGGCGCGTGGTGGCCGACCACAGGTCGCGCAGCACGTGCCGCATCGTCGCTTCGAGCAGGCCGTCCTTGTCGCCGAAGTAGTGGCTGACGATGCCCGTCGAGATCTTCGCGCGTTGCGCGACCGATGCGAGCGTCGTGCCGGGCAGGCCCGCTTCGTCGATCGAACGCAGCGTGGCGTCGATCAACTGCGCGCGGCGTATCTCCCGCATTCCGACTTTCGGCATCGCGACTCCCTTCGCCCGGACGGGCCATCCATGGAAGTCGAGAGCTTAGCGGTTTTTTATTGAACGATCAATCAACAAAAAATCAGGGGTCTGACGATGACGGGGTCTCGGCGGTGTGTGGCGGATCGACCGCTTGCCGCGATGTGCAGATGCGGAAAAACGAATTGAAAGACGGTTAAATAAGCTGGAGTTTGTTTAAAACGGTTTGTGAAAAATGGTGCAATGCGCTGGAAAATTTCAAGGTGCGTTTCTATTACGAAATGAAAGAGTGTGGATGTCTGTAATATTATTCGCGATGTGGAATGGCGAGTGATGGCGGTGAAGATGGGTAAATTCAGGAGGTCTGTTTTAATCAGTCGATTAAAATGGAATATCACTTTGAATTTAAAGAGAAATACTTGATTTCCCTATGCCAGGGAGCGATGCTCGCAAACGATTGCCAGCGCCTTTGTGGCGATCCCTCATACCATATAAATTGATAAAAAAATTTGAATCCGTTGTATTCCCGGGTCGAGTAGAGGGAATCGTTGAGTGACTTGAGTCAGTAATATTGTCCGTATTAGTATGGCGCCGCACTACGAGGAATGAATTGGCGCCGCCGGTATTTGCCGCGGTGCGTCGGCAATGGGCGCGACGAAGGACCGCGCGCGGGGCCGGCACCAGCCATTGCGCACCTGCAGCATGCCGCGACGTCGAGACGCCGCGTCCACCGGAGAACGACGATGCCGACCGAAAAACACGTGGTCCCGCTGCCGAATGGTCTGAAGGTCTACGTCGAACGGAACGTGTTCGACCCGGCGTTCGACACGGCGATGCTCGTCAACGGCGCGCTCGCGACGACCGCGTCGTTCGGGCAGACCGTCCAGTATCTGGGCGAGCGGATGAACACGATCTGCTTCGACCTGCCGTACGCGGGGCAGTCGCGCCAGCACAATCCGGGCTGCTTCATCCTGACCAAGGACGACGAAGCCGCGATCCTCCAGCATCTGGTCGAGCGCTTCGCGCCGGCATTCCTCGTGTCGGTGTCGTGGGGCGGCGTCGCCTCGCTGTTCGCGCTCGCGCGCGGCTGCCCGAGCGTGCGGCGCGCGGCGATCTGCTCGTTCTCGCCGTTCCTGAACGACGCGATGGTCGACTACGTGACGCGCGCACGCGATCACATCGCGGCCGGCGAGAACCTGAAGGCCGCGCAGCTGCTGAACGACACCGTCGGCCGCTACCTGCCGCGCATCATGAAGCTGTACAACTACCGGTATCTCACGCGCCTGCCGCGCGACGAGCAGGACCAGGTCGCGTTCCACGTCGACCAGATCCTGTCGCTGCAGCCCGAGCGCTACTTCAGCGAGTTCTCGAACATCGGCTGCGAGCTGCTGTTCCTGAACGGCGAGCGCGACGAATACACGACGCCGGCCGACGTTCGCCAGCTCGGCGCGCACGTGCCGCGCGCGCGGTTCGCGACGGTGCCGGACGCCGGCCATTTCCTCGACATCGAAGGCCGCGCGCAGCGCGAACACACGCGGGCGGCGCTGCTCGACTTCTTCTGCGACGGGTCGCCGGCCGCGGCCGGCATGGCGCACGCCGCCGCGCATGCGTGCGTGCCCGCGCCGATCCACGCGCTGTCGTCGTGACGCCGAACGTCGTGCCGTGGGCTCGGCCCGCGCACCCGAATTCCCATCCCAACGAGGCAGGCCAGCCGTGAATATCGTTCAGACCATCGCCATCGTCGTTCCCTGGGCCGCATGGCTCGCGTACTGGATCGCCACGTCGCAGGGCGTGAAGACGACCGTGCGCAAGGAGGCGTCGCGCTCGCGCACGCTGCAGTCGATTCCGCTGATCGTCGGCGGCGCGCTGATCATCCTGCCCGATCCGGCATGGCAGGCGCTCGTGCCGGACTGGCAGCGCTTCGGCCTGCAGGCGCAGTGCGGGCTCGCGGTGCTGGTCGCGGGCCTGCTGTTCTCGGTGTGGGCGCGGCTGCATCTCGGCACGAACTGGAGCGTGTCGGTCACGCTGAAGGAGGACCACGAACTCGTCCGCACGGGGCCGTACGCGCTCGTGCGTCACCCGATCTACACGGGCTGCCTGCTCGCGCTCGTCGGCGCCGCGTTGATCGGCGGCGAATGGCGCGGCGCGATCGGCGTGCTGCTCGTGTTCGCGTCGCTCGCGTACAAGGTGCGCGTCGAGGAGAGCTGGCTGACCGGGCGTTTCGGGCCGGCGTACACGCAGTACCGCCGCGAAGTCGCGGCGCTGATTCCCGGCTTCTACTGATTCCCGCGAGGCGCGCGATGGCGAAGATGATCGTGACCGCGATCGGCTCGGCGGGCGACGTGCATCCGTTGCTCGGCGTCGCGCGCACGCTCGCGGCGCGCGGTCACGCCGTCGTGTTCTGCACGCACGCGCCGTTCGAGGCGGCCGTGCGCCGTTGCGGTTTCGCATTCGTGCCGGTCGGCACCGCGGCCGAATACGAGGCCGCGATGGCGAACCCCGCGCTGTGGGACCCGCGCACGTCGTTCCGCACGCTGTGGCAGGTGATCGCGCCGATGCTGCGCCCGCATTACGAGGCGCTGCATGCGCTGACCGACGACGATACGGTGCTCGTCGGCACGCTGTGGGCGTTCTCCGCGCGTTTCATGCAGGAGCTGCACGGCACGCCGTACGTGTCGGTGCAGGTGTCGCCGTCGACGCTGCTGTCCGCGCATGCTCCGCCGACGCACCCGCGCCTGACGATTCCCGCGCGCTGGCCGCTGCCGGTGAAGGCGGCGCTGATGACGCTGATCGAGCGACAGGTGCTCGACCGCGTATGCGGCCCCGCGCTCGACGCGGTGCGTCGCGAACTCGGGCTCGCGCCCGCGCGGCGCGTGCTCGGCCGCTGGCTGCATTCGACCGACGGCGTGTTGTGCCTGTTTCCCGGCTGGTTCGCGCCGCCGCAGCCCGACTGGCCGTCGAATCATCTGCAAAGCGGCTTTCCGCTGTTCAACGACATCGCGGCGCCTGACGAAGATGCGGAACTCGATGCGTTTCTTGCGGCCGGCGAGCCGCCGGTCGTGTTCACGGCCGGCTCGACGCTCGTCGATCACGCTGCGTATGCGCGCGCGACGGCGGACGCGCTGCGCGCGACGGGCGCGCGCGGGATCCTGCTGACGCCGCACGATGCCGCGCCGGACGGCAACCGGTTGCTCGTGCGCCGCTTCGTGCCGATGCGCACGCTGCTGCCGCGTTGCCGCGCGCTCGCGCATCACGGCGGGATCGGCACCGCGGCGCTCGCATACGAGGCCGGGATCGTGCAGGTCGTGACGCCGTTCGCGCACGACCAGTTCGACAACGCGCAACGCGTCGCGGCGAGCGGCTGCGGCGTGCGTGTCGATGGCCCGATCGATGGCGCGCGTCTCGGCGCGGCGCTTGCGCACGTGCTCGACGAACCTGCATTCGCGGTGCATGCGGAGCGCGCGCGCGCGCTGCTCGCCGCCGCGCCGGACGGCTGTCATGCGGCCGCCGATTTCATCGAACGGTTCGCGCCGAAGCGCGGGCGGGCGACCAAGCGGGCCGATGTCGCGGTGGTCGGCGCATGAGCACCGCGTCGCCGCTTCGCGATGCGCCCGGCGTGCCGTCCGCATTCGACGCACCGGCCCCCACGCCGGCCGCGCAGCCGGTGCGCGGCATCCGGCTCGCGCTGCTGACGTTCGCGCTGTCGCTCGCGACCTTCATCGAGGTGCTCGACTCGACCGTGACGAACGTCGCGGTGCCGGCGATCTCCGGCAGTCTCGGCGTATCGAACAGCCAGGGCACGTGGGTGATCAGCTCGTATTCGGTCGCGGCTGCGATCGCGGTGCCGCTGACCGGCTGGCTCGCGCGCCGCGTCGGCGAATTGCGGCTGTTCGTCGGCGCGGTGCTGCTGTTCACGCTGACGTCGCTGCTGTGCGGGCTCGCGCGCGACTTGCACGTGCTGGTGATCTGCCGTGCGTTGCAGGGGCTGTGCTCGGGGCCGATGGTGCCGCTGTCGCAGACGATCCTGCTGCGCACGTTCCCGCCGGACAAGCGCACGATCGCACTCGCGCTGTGGGCGATGACGGTGCTGCTCGCGCCGATCTTCGGGCCGGTGGTCGGCGGCTGGATCGTCGACAACTTCTCGTGGCCGTGGATCTTCCTGATCAATTTGCCGATCGGACTGTTCTCGTTCGCGGTGTGCACCGCGATGCTGCGCCCCGACGCGCAGCGCGGCGCGGCCGGACCGATCGACGCGCCGGGCATCGTGCTGCTGGTGATCGGCGTCGGCTCGCTGCAGGCGATGCTCGATCTCGGCCACGATCGCGGCTGGTTCGATTCGCCGCTGATCGTCACGCTCGCGGTGGTCGCGGCGCTCGCGATCGTGTCGCTGCTGATCTGGGAGGCGGGCGAAGCACACCCCGTCGTCGATCTCGGCCTGTTTCGCGACCGCACGTTCTCGTTCTGCGTGCTGATCATCTCGCTCGGGATGATGAGCTTCTCGGTGGTCGGCGTCGTGTTTCCGCTGTGGATGCAGGCCGTGATGGGCTACAACGCGTTTCATGCCGGGCTCGCGACCGCATCGCTCGGCGTGCTCGCGCTCGTGTTCTCGATCCTCGTCGGGCTGCATGCGCACCGCTTCGACGCGCGCGTGCTCGCGACGTTCGGCTTCCTCGTGTTCGCGGCCGTGCTCGCGTGGGACGCGCATTTCACGCTGAAGATGACGTTCGCGCAGATCGCCGCGCCGGGGCTGATCCAGGGGATCGGGCTGCCGTGCTTCTTCATTCCGCTGACCGCCGCGACGCTGTCGCGCATTCCGGACGACCGGCTCGCCGCCGCGTCGAGCCTGTCGAACTTCCTGCGCACGCTGTCGGCCGCATTCGGCACCGCGATGAGCGTGACGCTGTGGGACAACCGCGCGACCTATCACTACGACGTCGTGTCGCAATCCGTCACGCATGCGTCGGCGAATACGCAGCGCTTCGTGCACACGCTGAACGCGATGGGCGTGGACGGCGTGCGCGAGCTGACGACGCTGCACCAGGTCGTGATGCAGCAGGCTTACATGATGGCGACGAACGACATGTTCTGGATGGCGAGCATGACCTGCCTCGTGCTCGCCGCGATGATGTGGCTGACGCGGCCGAAGCGCGGCGCGGCGGCGTCCTTCGGGCATTGAGGAGACGAACATGACGACACTCGGCGCACTCGTGATCCTGTATCACCCGAGCGACGCGCAGCTCGAAGCGCTCGGCGCGTGGCGGCACGCGTGCGACGCGTTGCTCGTCGTCGACAACACGCCGCAACCCGATGCGCGGGCGCGCGACCTGTGTGCGCGCGAAGGCATCGCGCTGCTGCATCACGGCAACCGCGGCGGGATCGCGGGCGCATATAACGCGGGGCTCGCGGCGCTGTTTCGCGATCGCATCGATGCGGTCGCGCTGTTCGATCAGGATTCGACGGTGCCGGCCGCGTATTTCCCGGCGATGCGCGATGTCTGCGCGGGGCTCGCGGGGCGCGCGTTCCTTGCCGGCCCGCGCATCTTCGACGAGAACGCGCGCAGCTTCCTGCCCGAACTCTCGACCAACGGGATCGGGCTGCGCCGCCTGCGCATCGAGCCGGGTGCGCCGCTGCAGCGCTGCGCGTTCCTGATCTCGTCGGGCTGCGTCGTGTCGCGCGCCGCGTTCGACGTGCTCGGCCGGTTCGACGAGACGCTGTTCATCGATCACGTCGATACCGAATACAGCTTCCGCGCACTGTCGCGCAACGTGCCGCTCTATGTCGTGCCGTCGCTGGTGCTGCCGCACCGGATCGGCGCGAAGCAGCGTCATGCGATCGGCCCTTTTGAAATGACGTCGATGAATCACTCGTGGCAACGGCGCTACTACAGCGCACGCAATGCGGTGCAGCTCGGAATGCAGTACGGGCTGCGCTTTCCGGTGGCGATCGTGCCGAACCTGCTGACCGTGTGGCAGGTCGTGCAGATCGCGCTCGTCGAGCGCGACAAGCGCGCGAAGCTCGCCGGCATCCTGTTCGGTGTCGCCGATGGCCTGTTCGGCCGGCTCGGCCCGCTCGAACGCACGCGGCCGCGGCTGGCCGCACGCGCGCAGCGCATTCGGCAGGGGTGAGGGGCGCGATGCGGCGTGTGAAGAAAGCGGCGGGTTTGGCGTGTGGCGTGCAACGCGGCTCGATGATCGCGGCGGCGGCCGTGCTGCTGGCATTGGGCGGATGCGTGCCGTCGGGCTTCCTGCCTTCGCTGTCGCTGCGCGCGCCGGCCGGCGACGCGCTCGCGCACACGGCCGGCCCCGGCGCGAACGGCGCGTGGCCCGCGCCCGACTGGGTGAAGCAGTTGCAGGATCCGCAACTCGACGAGCTGGTGACGGAGGCATCGCAGAACAACCCCGATCTGCAGGTCGCGCAGGCGCGGCTGCGGATCGCACAGGCGCAGCTTCAGCAGTTCGATTCGCTGACGGGGCTGACAGGCACGGCTGGAGCCACGATCAGCCGCGCGCGGATGCCGAAGCCCGGCGACATCGCCGACGTAACGGCCGCCGGATACCGCGTGCCGGTCGAGATTTTCGGCGATCCGAACGTATCGCCGTCGTCGGTGTTCGTCGGGCTGAACTACCAGCTCGACCTGTGGGGGAAGAACCGTGCGGCGACGAAGAGCCTGATGTCGCTGCGCGATGCGGCTGGCGTCGAGGCCGAACAGGTGCGGCTCACGCTCGCCGTCGCGGTCGTCACCGTGTACGGCCAGCTCGACCAGGCGTATGCGGTGCGCGATCTGCTGCAGCAGAAGCTGAAGATCAGCCAGCGCGTGACGGCCGTGCTGCGCGAGCGCACCGCGCGCGGCCTCGACAACGCGTACGACGCGAGCGATGCATCGATCAAGCGCAGCCGCCTGCTCGAACAGATCGCGCTGAACGACGAGCAGATCAAGCTCGCGCAACTGCAGCTCGGCGTGCTGTCGGGCCGCGGCCCCGAGCGCGGGCTCGCGCTGCAGCGGCCGCGCGTCGGTGCGTTCGCGGGCAGCGCCGTGCCCGCGCGACTGCCGGCCGACCTGCTCGGCCGCCGGCCCGACATCGTCGCCGCACGGCTGCGCGTCGAAGCCGCGTTCGCGAATGCCGATTCGACGCGCGCGCAGTTTTATCCGGACGTGAACCTCGTCGCGCTCGGCGGCGTGTTCGCGCTCACGCCTGCGTCGCTGTTCTCGCGTGATTCGCTGGCAGGTTCCGTCGGCCCCGCGATCTCGCTGCCGATCTTCGATCGCGGTCGGCTCAAAGCGAAGCTTGGTGCGGATGTCGCGCAGGCCGATGTCGCGATCGGGCTGTACAACAAGACCGTCGACGACGCGCTCGGGCAGGTTGCGCAGATCGTCACGTCGCTGCAAACGTCGCAGACGCTCGTCACGCAGCAGCAGGACGCGGTGGCGGCCGCGCAGAAGATCGTGCAGATCGCGGCCGACCGCCACCGGCGCGGCGTGCTGATGCAGAAGGATGTCGATGTCGCGGATCTCACGCTGATCGACGAGCGCGCGCAGATGATCGCGCTGCTCGGCCGGCAGCGGACGCTGCGCGTCGGGCTGATCGGCGCGCTCGGCGGCGGGTTCGATGCGGGCGCAACGGTTGCGCAGGCGCCGGCCGTGCATCAGGCGCGCAGCGGGGCGGCGAGGCGCGGCGCTGCGACCGCTGGTGTCGCGAGCCGGGCGGCGGCGGGTACGTCGAACGATGCGCGCTCGGGTAGCGTGGCAGTACCGCCGGTTACCGGCACGACGAGTGCCGCACCCGCATCCGCACAGCGCAACGACGCGGCGCGTCCGTCGACGGTCGGTGCGACCAACCCCGGCGCGACGCTTCGCGGTGTGCCTGTTCTCGCGCGCACGGCATCGGCGAGCCCGGCGCCGGCGCCGGGTGCGTCGGTCACGCCGGCGATACCCGTCTTCCAGCACGATCGTCTGATCGTTACGCAAAGCGACTGATGCACCACGACAACCTTCATACCGCCGCGCAGCCGGCCGCGCTGAACGATCCGGCACTCGATGCGCGCCGCGCGACGCGCCGCAAGCGCTTCACCGTGTTCTTCGCGGTCGTGCTGCTGGCCGCGCTCGCATGGGTCGCGTACTGGCTGTTGAGCGACCGCTATTACGAAGATACCGACGACGCGTATGTCGCGGGCAGCATCGTGCAGGTCGCCGCGCAGATTCCGGGTGCCGTGACCGACGTGCTGGTTGCCGATACGCAGGCCGTGCGCGCCGGGCAGACGCTCGTGCGGCTCGACGACACCGAGGCGTCCGTCGCATTCGCGCAGGCGAAGGCGCAGCTCGCTCAGGCCGTGCGGCAAGTCGCTAACGCGAAGATCTCGAACACGATGTACGTCGAGGCCGTGAACGCGCGGCGCGCCGACCTGTCGCTTGCGCAGCGTGCATGGGTTGCGCGCTCGGGCGCGTCGGTCGAGATCGTCGCGCCCGAGGAGCTGGCGCGTGCGCGCGCGGCGGTGGCCGGCGCGCAGGCGAATCTCGCGGCCGCGCAGGCGCAGCTCGATGCCGCGCGCGCGCTCGGCAGCAAGCTGCCGGTCGACGAAAGCCCGGCCGTCGTGCAGGCGGCCGCGCAGTTCAAGCTCGCGTACCGGAACCTGAAGCGCACGACGATCGTCGCGCCCGTCGACGGCACGATCGGGCAACGCTCGGTGCAGGTCGGCCAGCAGGTCGGGCCCGGCGTGCCGCTGATGTCGGTCGTGCAGTTGAACCGGCTGTGGATCGAGGCGAATTTCAAGGAAGGGCAGATCCGCCACATGCGCGTCGGGCAGCCGGTCGAGATCGTGTCGGACCTGTACGGCACGCGTGTTGCCTATCGCGGCCGCGTGCAGGGCTTCTCGGCGGGCACGGGCAGCGCGTTCTCGATGCTGCCGTCGCAGAACGCGGCCGGCAACTGGATCAAGGTCGTGCAGCGCGTGCCGGTCGTGATCGCGATCGATTCGCGCGATCTCGCCGCGCATCCGCTGCGCGTCGGGCTGTCGATGCGTGCGACGGTCGACACGCACGACCGCAACGGCCATGCGCTCGACAGCGAACCGCCGACGCCCGCAGTCAGCACGCGCGTGCACGATGGCGTCGCGAGCGAGGCGGAGGCGGCTGCCGCGGCGATCATCCGCGAGAATCAGGGCGGGTAACGCCTGCCGAAAAGTGGAGGGCAGACCGCCATGGGCGGTCCGACCCCCGGTATATCCCGCCGCACACTGACTTTCCGTCGTTTCCCGCCCGGTTTTCGTATTTCCGCCATCGATGTCGGCGCCGTTCAAACGCATGTCGCGTTTGAGACATCGGCGCCCCTGCCTCCGGGACTACTCTCGAACAGCACGTTGCGTGCGCGCCGCATTGGCCGGCGCGCCGCCGCGCCATCCAACGAGACATGGAGACAATACGATGAGCAGCAATCGAGGTGTCGTCTATCTTGGACCGGGCCAGGTCGAAGTCCAGAAAATCGATTATCCGAAGATGGTCGATCCGAGCGGCCGCGCGATCGGCCACGGCGTGATTCTGAAGGTGGTCAGCACGAACATCTGCGGTTCCGACCAGCACATGGTGCGCGGCCGCACGACCGCGCCGGTCGGCCTCGTGCTCGGTCACGAGATCACGGGCGAAGTGGTCGAAGTCGGCCGCGACGTCGAGACGCTGAAGATCGGCGATCTCGTGTCGGTGCCGTTCAACGTCGCGTGCGGCCGCTGCGCGATGTGCAAGGACACCCATACCGGCGTGTGCCTGAACGTGAATCCTTCGCGTGCCGGCGGTGCATACGGCTACGTCGACATGGGCGGCTGGATCGGCGGCCAGGCCGAATACGTGCTCGTGCCGTATGCCGATTTCAACCTGCTGAAATTCCCCGACCGCGACCAGGCGATGGCGAAGATTCGCGATCTGACCTGCCTGTCCGACATTTTGCCGACCGGCTATCACGGCGCGGTGAGCGCGGGCGTGAAGCCGGGCTCGACGGTCTATATCGCGGGCGCGGGCCCGGTCGGGATGGCGGCGGCCGCATCGGCGCGTCTGCTCGGCGCGGCCGTGACGATCGTCGGCGACATGAACGCGGAGCGCCTCGCGCATGCGAGGGCGATGGGCTTCGAGACGGTCGACCTGTCGAAGGACGCATCGCTCGGCGAGCAGATCGAGCAGATTCTCGGTGTGCCCGAGATCGACTGCGCGGTCGACTGCGTCGGCTTCGAGGCGCACGGCCACGGTTCGTCGGGCCACTCGGAGGAAGCGCCCGCGACGGTGCTGAACTCGCTGATGGAAATCACGCGGCCGGCCGGCGCGATCGGCATCCCGGGCCTGTACGTGACCGACGATCCGGGCGCGAAGGACAAGGCCGCGCAGCACGGCAGCCTGAGCATCCGCTTCGGCCTCGGCTGGGCGAAGTCGCATTCGTTCTTCACGGGCCAGACGCCGGTGCTGAAGTACAACCGCAACCTGATGCAGGCAATCCTGTTCGACCGGCTGCCGATCGCGAAGATCGTCAACGTCGAAGTGATCTCGCTCGACCAGGCGCCGGAAGGCTACAAGAAGTTCGACGGCGGCGCGCCGCGCAAATTCGTCATCGACCCGCACGGCTTGCTGGCGGCCTGATGCGCTAGCGTTCGACACGCGCAACGCGCAACGCGAAACGGGTGGCTCCGGAAACGGGCCGCCCGTTTTCGCTGTGGGTGCGAACGGCCGGACCGCGCGCTCAGTGGCCGGCATAGAGCTTCGCGATGTCGGTTTTGTCGGATGCGTTGCGCCGCGCGTGCCCGTGGCCGGTGTGCAGGCTCACACGACGAATCACATGCGAGCGATGCGCGTGATCAAGGCTGCGTCGCCAGTCTTTCACGCGAACTACCCTGGTATGGGTCCGGCCGGGCTCGCGAATCGACGGCGCGGCCTGCGCAACCGGCATCCGGTTTGCGGGTTCGCCGGCGCTCGGGCCGTCGCGTTGTGGATTGGCCGCCAGTTGCGTTCCGTCAGTCGAATGAAACGGATAGACGGGCACCGGCAACACCGGCAACACCGGATCGGGCGATGCATGCAGGCCGGACTCGGCCGCTGACGCTGCAGGCGTATCGGAGCCGCGACAAACGGGATCGGCTTTGCACGTCCGGTCGGCCGTCACGTAGCCACCGACCAGCAGCATGAGCGTCAGGATGCTCAGGATCGGTGCGCTCGATGCGCGAGGCTGCCGGAAGGCCGCGTTGCGCAGCGTACGCGCGACGCGCGACGACCACGTGTGGAAGGACCGCGGCGCACGTGTGGCGTGCGCGTCGTCCGATGCGCGGCGAATCGGATCGAACGGCCAGTTCCATCGGCCGCAGACGGGGCAGTGTTCGAGTGCGCGAAACGCCACGAAGCCGCATGCCCTGCAGCGGCAGCAAGCGATATGTCGTGATTCGGCACGCGTGTTCAGCACGGCGCACCAGGCATCGCGCGCGCGGACGTTCCGGTTGGGCAGGACTCGCATGATTCCAAGCAGGTGTCGTTAACGAGACGAACGGTCCCCCGACGATCGTGATTTTTTCGTGCGCGGCAATCGATCCACGCGTGGCATCAGCCGGCGGAGCGTATGTCGCCGACTGTCGTCCGCATGCGATGCTCCTGTGATTCTCCATAACATCGGACGCGTTGACCGCGTTCGTCCGCGGCTGCCTTCCGCTTCATTCTTTGTCGCTCGCGCGCGAAACGCAAGGAGCATGTCGGTCGTCGCGATCCGTACGTTCAGCACGTTCAGCGTTAACCGTCGTGCCGCTGCCGGGCCGCCAGCGTTCCGATGGTTTCCATCGCGCGCTCGACGGCGGGCGTCCACGGCCGGCCGTAGTTGAGCCGCAGATAACGGCGGAATCCGCCGGTCGCGGAAAAGATCGGCCCCGGCGCGATGCTGACGCCGCTTTCCATCGCATCGCCGAACAGGTGCATCGCATCCACGCGCGGCGGCAGTTCGATCCACAGGAAATACCCGCCGCGCGGCGCGAACACTTCGGTGCCGTCCGGAAAATACGCGCGAACGGCGGCGAGCATCTGCGCCTGGTGCGCGGCGAGATTGCGCCGCAGTTTCCGCAGGAAGCGGTCGTAGGCACCGTCGCGCAGGTAGCTCGAAATCGCCATCTGCGCGGGCACGTCGGCCGCCGGTGCGCTCGCGCCTTTCGCCTGCCGGATCTGCCGCACGTAGCGTCCGGCCGCGACCCAGCCGATCCGGAACCCGGGCGCGAGACATTTCGAGAACGAACCGCAATGCAGGACGAGCCCGCTGTTGTCATACAGTTTCGCGGGGCGCGTGGGCGTCGTGCCGAAATGCAGTTCGCCGTATACGTCGTCCTCGATCAGTGGAACGCCGCGCGACGCGAGCAGGTCGATCAGCGCGTGCTTGCGCTCGTCGGTCAACGTCGCGCCGGTCGGATTGTGGAATGACGTCATGAACCAGCACGCGCGCACCGGATGCGTATCGAGCGCTTCGGCGAGCGCGTCGAGATCGAGACCGGTGCGCGGGTCGACCGGGATTTCGACGGCTTTCAGGTGCAGGCGCTGCACGGCCTGCAGCACCGCGTAGAATGCCGGTCGCTCGATCGCGACGATGTCGCCGGGGCGCGTCAGTGCCTGCAGGCTGAGCGTCAGCGCTTCGAGCGCGCCGGTCGTGATGATGATCTCGTCCATCGGCAAGGCCGCGCCCGCGTTCAGGTAGCGCAATGCGATCTGGCGGCGCAGCGCGTCGTTGCCGGGCGGCAGGCCGGACAGCAGATTCGTGCGGTCCATGCTGCGGGCCGCCGACGCCACGTAGCGCCACAGGCTGCTCATCGGGAACAGCGAATAGCTGGCGAACGCCGAGCCGAGCGGGACGATGTCCTCGTGCTTCAGGGAGTCGAGCAGGCGGAACAGCGGATCGTCGTCGCCGGTTTGTGCGGCGGCCGGCTTGCGCGGGGGATCGTGACCGAACCGTACGTGTTTGTCTTCGAGGTTCGCAACGAAATAACCGGACCGCGCACGCGCGACGATCAGACCCTCGCTTTCGAGCGTGTAGTACGCGCGAAACACGGTGGACGGGCTCACGCGATACGCGCGGCACGCGGCCCGTACGGTGGGGATGCGCGTACCGGCCGCCAGGTCGCCGCGCCGGATTGCGTCGGCGATCGTCTGCGCCAGCGCCGCATATCGCTTCATGCCAGCCCTCCGGCCGCTCGGGCCTTGCTGAAAAAAGAGTAGCACGGCACCCGTCGCGCGCAATTGCGCCCCAATCGCTGATCCGCAAGTTTTTGATGGACTTTGATCCTTTTCTTTCGTCTGACAAGCGGGCATGCTCTCGCAAGTTCTGTTCCCGACGTCTGACTATGAAGGAGTCCACGCTGCCCGGCGGCTGATCCGTGACCCTTGCGCGTCCTGCGCGCGACCTTGTCTGCGGCGTCCTTACCTTATCCGGAATCATTCAGCGTGAAATCGAAGACCCTCATCGCGGGCCTGGTGGCCGGCATCGCCCTCAACCTGTTCAGCGGTGCCGCCACGGCGGCCTGCATCAGCAATCCCGCGGCCCAGCCGAACGCGACGTTTCCCGCCGCGCTGACCGGCAAGCTCGTCTATCACAGCTACGTGAAGTACGGCGACGGCACGAGCCAGCTGTTCCTCTACGACTTCTCGGCCCGTACGTTGACGCAACTGAGCAAGAGCACGTGGGGCATTACCGATCCGATGAACGGCGTGTTCAGCCCCGACGGCAAGTGGCTCGCGTTCATGGGCATCAGCAATGGCGCATGGAACGTGTTCATGCTGCAGCTCGGTGCCGGCACGCCGCCCGTCAACATGACGAACAGCACGGGCGCCACGCGCAACGAGGACCCGAAATTCAGCGCAGACGGCAAGACGCTCGTGTTCAAGCAGAACGGCGACGTCAAGCAGGCCACGCTGTCGTACACGAGCGCGGGCCCGGCGTTCACGTCGGTCGTGAGCCTGACGAACGCACCGGCCGGCGCCGAATACTCGATGCCGTTTCTCGCGCCGGACGCGAGCGCCGTCTACTACGCGACCGGCACCGGCTCGAGCATGGGGCTGATGAAGCGCACGATCGCGACCGGCGCGACCGCCGTGTTCGATCGTCCGGCCGGGCTGCAGACGTACTACCCGATCGTGCGTGCGGACGGCATGGTGTTCTACGCGCGCTGGAAAGACAGCGGCGGGGCCGACCAGATCTATGCGAAGACCGCGGACCCGGCGTCGACGCCGAACGCGTTGCCGCTCAACGACTGCGTGAGCAACAACTCCGATCCGGCGCCGGTGAGCGGCACGAACTACCTGTTCTTCTCGTCGACGACGGCGGGCGGTTATCAGCTCTATGTTGGCGACGTGACGACCGGCCAGCGCTGGAGCCTGTCGCAGTTCGGCGTGAATGCCGATACGACGAGGGCCAAGCTCGGGTCGAGCTACTACGGCGGCCCGGCCGCCGCGCAGCCGACGCTGCTGTCGCAAGGGCGTCCGGCTGCCGCATCGGCGAGCTACAACGCGTCGCTCACGCCCGACAAGGCGTTCGACGGCAACACCACGAGCACGCGCTGGGATTCGCCGGAAGGCACCGGTGTCGATCCGCAATGGATCTCCGTGGATCTCGGTGCGCCGAAGACCATCAGCAGCATCGATCTCTACTGGGATGCGGGCGCGCTCGTCTACCAGATCCAGACCTCGAACGACAACGCGAACTGGACGACGATCTACTCGACGAACAACGGCGTATCGTACGGCCATGTGACGCTGCCGAACCTGAAGGCGAGCGGCCGCTACGTGCGGATGCTCGGCACGAAGCGCGCGACGCAGTGGGGTTATTCGCTCGACGAAATGCAGGTGTGGGGATCGTAAGCACAAAGAAAAAACGGCCTTCAAGGCCGTTTTTTTTCGTCATGCGCTGCGCGGTTCACGCATGCAGAACATGCGTCGGAAACGCCGGGCTCGCACTGGCCGCACCCTGCGCGAGCGGCGCGACCTGCTTGCGGCGCTCCCTCGTCGGCGCGACGCCGAACGCGTCGCGATAGCTCTTGCTGAAGTGGCACGCCGACTGGAAGCCGCACGCCATCGTGATGTGCATGATCGACATGTCGGTCTGCAGCAGCAGCTCACGCGCGCGGCGCAGCCGCAGCGTCAGGTAGTAGTGCGTCGGCGTCATCCCGAGATGCTCGCGGAACAGGCGTTGCAGTTGCCGCTGCGACATGTTCGCAAGTCGCGCGAGCTCCTCGCGCGACAGCGGCTCCTCGATGTTGTTTTCCATCAGCGAGATCACTTCGAACAGCGACTTGTTCGCCGAGCCGAGGCGCGCGACGAGCGGCATGCGTTGCTGCGCGCTGGTGTCGCGCACGTGTTCGACGATGAACTGCTCGGCGATCTGCGTGACGCGCGCGGTGCCCACGCGCGCGGCGATCAGGTTCAGCATCATGTCGAGCGGCGCGACGCCGCCCGTGCACGTGATGCGGTCGCGGTCGATCACGAACAGTTCCTTCAGGAAGCGCGTATCCGGAAACTCTTCCTTCAGCGCCGACATGTTCTCCCAGTGGATCGCGCAAGCGTAGCCCGCGAGCAGCCCCGACTTCGCGAGCGCATAGGTTCCCGTGCACAGGCTGCCGAGCGGCAGCCCCATGCGCGCGAAGCGGCGCAGCGCCGTCAGATGGGCGGGCGTGGTCGCGCGCTGCACGTCGACGCCGCCGCACACGAACACGATGTCGGGCTGCCCGACGCATTCGGCCGGGCCCGTGTCGACCGTGAGGCCGTTGCTCGCCGTGACCGGGCCGCCTTCCGGGCTGATTACCGACCAGCGGTAGAGCGGCTGGCCGCTCAGATAGTTCGCCATCCGAAGCACCTCGATCGCATTGGTGAACGCGATCATCGTGAAGTTCGGTAAAGGCATGAACGCGAAGTGAGACAGCGACGCTGTGCGGTCGGGCGACATGGGGAGCGTTCCTTGAATCTCTAATAGCTTTATGCCCGGCGAGCACGGATCGGGCTGCGATATTGTGTGAGCGAGTGCAACAAGCGTGCCATACGGCTAAACCCTAGCTCCATACGTTGTCTGGGCGTAACGCCGATGCTGCACTGCACCGTATGCGGGACGCGCCGCACTCCCACCGGGCAGCACAGGCACTGCCGAAGTGCGTGTCCATAGGTGAACAGCCGGCGCCGTTTTTATCGGTCATCCGAAAAAGCACGACCGATCACTTGTATAAAACGGACGCGCATGGCGGAAAAGGCAAAGAACGCGTCTAAATTCATCAATCCGCCGAAAATCCGAACGACAAGAATAGAGCCGTCGGCAGCCTTGCACTGGACAAGCAGGAAACCCAGGCAGAGCGGGCCTTGAGCTTCGGTTTCAGCCCTTTATTCTTCGTCACGGACGCACTATGTCGAACACCCAGTCTTTCTTCTCGCAGCCCCTTGCCGAGCGCGACGCGCCGGTGCGCAGCGCCATCCTGAAGGAACTCGAGCGTCAGCAGTCGCAGGTCGAGCTGATCGCGTCGGAAAACATCGTGTCGCGCGCCGTGCTCGAAGCGCAGGGCTCGGTGTTGACCAACAAGTACGCGGAAGGCTATCCCGGCAAGCGCTACTACGGCGGCTGCGAATTCGCGGACGAAGTCGAGGCGCTCGCGATCGAACGCGTGAAGCAGATCTTCAACGCCGGTTATGCGAACGTGCAGCCGCACTCGGGTGCGCAGGCGAACGGCTCGGTGATGCTCGCGCTGGCCAAGCCGGGCGACACGGTGCTCGGCATGTCGCTCGATGCGGGCGGCCACCTGACGCACGGCGCGAAGCCGGCGCTGTCGGGCAAGTGGTTCAACGCCGTTCAGTACGGCGTGAACCGCGACACGATGCTGATCGATTACGACCAGGTCGAGGCACTCGCTCACGAGCACAAGCCGAACCTGATCATCGCCGGCTTCTCGGCGTATCCGCGTGCGCTCGACTTCGCGCGCTTCCGCGCGATCGCCGACAGCGTCGGCGCGAAACTGATGGTCGACATGGCGCACATCGCGGGCGTGATCGCCGCGGGCCGCCATGCGAACCCGGTCGAGCACGCGCACGTCGTCACGTCGACCACGCACAAGACGCTGCGCGGCCCGCGCGGCGGCTTCGTGCTGACCAACGACGAGGACATCGCGAAGAAGATCAACTCGGCGGTGTTCCCCGGCCTGCAGGGCGGCCCGCTGATGCACGTGATCGCCGGCAAGGCGGTTGCGTTCGGCGAAGTGCTGCATGCGGACTTCAAGACCTACATCGACAACGTGCTCGCGAACGCGCAGGCGCTCGGCGAAGTTCTGAAGGCCGGCGGCGTCGATCTCGTCACGGGCGGCACCGACAACCACCTGCTGCTGGTCGACCTGCGCCCGAAGGGCCTGAAGGGTGCGCCGGTCGAACAGGCGCTGGAGCGCGCGGGCATCACCTGCAACAAGAACGGCATTCCGTTCGACACCGAGAAGCCGACCGTCACGTCGGGCATCCGCCTCGGCACGCCGGCCGGCACGACGCGCGGCTTCGGCGTCGCGGAGTTCCGAGAAGTGGGCCGCCTGATCCTCGAAGTGTTCGACGCGCTGCGCGCGAACCCGGAAGGCGATCACGCGACCGAACAGCGCGTGCGCCGCGAGATCTTCGCGCTCTGCGAGCGCTTCCCGATTTACTGATCGACACCGACAAGACTCAAGCGAGAGGCAGATATGAGCACGCTGCATCAGGACAGCATCATCATCGACGGACTGAACATCTCGAAGTTCGAGAAGCCGGTGTTCGAAGACATGCGCAAGGGTGGCATCACGGCCGCGAACTGCACGGTGTCGGTTTGGGAGAACTTCACCAAGACCGTCGACAACATCGGCGTGATGAAGAAGAAGATCCGCGACAACGGCGAGCTGCTGACGCTGGTGCGCACGACGGACGACATCTTCCGCGCGAAGAAGGAAGGCAAGACCGGGATCATCCTGGGCTTCCAGAACGCGCATGCGTTCGAGGACAACCTCGGCTACATCGAGGCGTTCCACGACATGGGCGTGCGCGTCGTGCAGCTTTGCTACAACACGCAGAACCTGGTCGGCACGGGCTGCTACGAGCGCGACGGCGGGCTGTCGGACTTCGGCCGCGAAGTGATCACCGAGATGAACCGCGTCGGCATCATGGTCGACCTGTCGCATGTGGGCGGCAACACGTCGTCGGAAGCGATCGCGTTCTCGAAGAAGCCGGTGTGCTATTCGCACTGCCTGCCGTCGGGCCTGAAGGAGCATCCGCGCAACAAGAGCGACGCGCAGCTGAAGGAGATCGCCGATGCGGGCGGCTTCGTCGGCGTGACGATGTTCGCGCCGTTCCTGAAGCGCGGGATCGAGGCGACGATCGACGACTACATCGAGGCGATCGACTACGTCGTGAACCTGATCGGCGAAGACGCGGTCGGCATCGGCACGGACTTCACGCAGGATTTCGCGAAGGAATTCTTCGACATGCTGACGCATGACAAGGGTCGTTATCGCCAGCTGACGAACTTCGGCAAGGTGATCAACCCGGACGGCATCCGCACGATCGGCGAATTCCCGAACCTGACCGCGGCGATGGAACGCGCGGGCTGGAAGGAGTCGCGCATCCGCAAGATCATGGGCGAGAACTGGGTGCGCGTGTTCAAGGACGTGTGGGGCGCATAAGCGTCACGCCGGCCGGACAGCCCCCAGCGATTCAATAATAAAAATCGGGACGTGCCCGCGCAAGCCGCGCGGGCACGCGGACGATGTCATGCCTGCGCGCCGAGACGCGCGGCCATTTTCCTCACGGAGTCACCACGATGCAACCGCAACTGCCGATCAACGTCGATCCCGATACCGGCGTCTGGACCACCGACGCGCTGCCGATGCTGTACGTGCCGCGCCACTTCTTCACGAACAACCACGTCGCGGTCGAGGAAGCGCTCGGCGTCGAAGCGTATGCCGAGATTCTCTACAAGGCCGGCTACAAGTCCGCATACCACTGGTGCGACAAGGAAGCGAAGCTGCACGGCCTGACCGGCATGGCCGTGTTCGAGCACTACCTGAAGCGCCTGTCGCAGCGCGGCTGGGGCCTGTTCTCGATCATCGAGGCCGATCCGGCCAGCGCGCGCGCGAAGATCGAGCTGCGCCACTCGTCGTTCGTGCTCCAGCAGCCGGGCAAGGAAGGCAAGCTCTGCTACATGTTCGCCGGCTGGTTCGCCGGTGCGATGGACTGGGTCAACGACACGACGCCGGAAGGCAAGGGCGCGCCGCGCGCGCAATCGAAGGAAGTGCAGTGCGCGGCCGAGCATCACGACCACTGCGTCTTCGAAGTGTCGCCGATCGCGCATTGATGCCCTGATTCACCGACACCGAACAACACCCGCAACACGAGACATTCGAACGCCAGAGGTCGCCTGCGATGCGTTATCCCCACCTGTTCAAACCCATGCAGCTGAACCAGCTGACGCTGCGCAACCGGATCGTCAGCACCGCGCACGCCGAGGTGTATGCCGAGCCGGGCGGCCTGCCGGGCGACCGCTATATCCGCTACTACGAAGAAAAGGCGAAGGGTGGCGTCGGCCTCGCGATCTGCGGCGGGTCGAGCCCGGTGTCGATCGACAGCCCGCAGGGCTGGTGGAAATCGGTGAACCTGTCGAATGACAAGATCATCGATCCGCTCACGCGTCTCGCCGACACGATGCACAAGCACGGCGCGAAGATCATGATCCAGGCGACGCACATGGGCCGCCGTTCGTCGTTCCACGGCGAGCACTGGCCGCACCTGATGTCGCCGTCGGGCGTGCGCGAGCCGGTGCACCGCGGCAACGCGAAGATCATCGAGATCGAGGAAATCCGCCGCATCATCGGCGATTTCGCGGCAGCCGCGAAGCGCGTGAAGGCCGCCGGCATGGACGGCATCGAAATCTCGGCCGCTCACCAGCACCTGATCGACCAGTTCTGGAGCAAGCGCTCGAACCACCGCACCGACGAATGGGGCGGCAGCCTGGAGAACCGCCTGCGTTTCGGCATCGAGGTGCTGACGGCGGTGCGCGAGGCGGTCGGCAAGGATTTCTGCGTCGGCCTGCGCATGTGCGGCGACGAATTCCACGAGGACGGCCTCGATCACGAGGCGCTGAAGGAAATCGCGCAGGCGATGTCGGAGACGGGCCTGATCGACTACCTGAGCGTGGTCGGTTCGGGCGGCGACACGCACAACACGATCGCCAACTGCATGCCGCCGATGGCATTGCCGCCGGAGCCGTTCGTGCACCTCGCGGCCGGCATCAAGTCGGTCGTGAAGATTCCGGTGATGCACGCGCAGAGCATCCGCGATGCGGGCCAGGCCGAGCGCCTGCTCGCGAACGGCATGATCGACCTGGTCGGCATGACGCGCGCGCAGATCGCCGATCCGCACATGGTGATCAAGATTCGCGACGGCCGCGAGGACGAAATCAAGCAGTGCGTCGGCGCGAACTACTGTATCGACCGCCAGTACAACGGCCTCGACGTGCTGTGCATTCAAAACGCCGCGACGTCGCGCGAAGCGACGATGCCGCACATCATCGAGAAGTCGCGCGGCCCGAAGCGCAAGGTGGTGGTGGTGGGCGCCGGCCCGGCCGGCCTCGAGGCGGCGCGCGTCGCGAAGCTGCGCGGCCACGACGTCGTGCTGTTCGAGAAGAACGCGGAAGTGGGCGGCCAGGTGATGATCGCCGCGAAGGCGCCGCAGCGCGAACAGATGTCTGGGATCATCCGCTGGTTCGACATGGAAACCAAGCGCCTGGGCGTCGATCGCCGCCTCGGCGTCGCCGCCGACGAGAAGATGATCATGGCCGAGAAGCCGGACATCGTCGTGCTGGCGACGGGCGGTTCGAGCTTCACGTGGCAGGTGCCGGGCTGGGGCGTGGCCGAAGGCCTTGCCGTCAGCTCGTGGGACATCCTGACCGGCAAGGTCGAGCCGAAGCAGAACGTGCTGCTGTTCGACGGCGTGAGCACCCATGCGGGCGCGGGCGTGGCCGACTTCATGGCGAGCCGCGGCTCGAAGGTCGAGGTCGTCACGCCGGACGTGAAGGTGGCCGACGATTGCGGCGGCACGACGTTCCCGATCTTCTATCGCCGCCTGTACGCGCTCGGCGTGATCCCCACGCCGAACACGATGCTCGACCGCGTCTATGAAGAAGACGGCAAGAAGATCGCCGTGCTGCGCAACGAGTACACGGAAGAACTGGAGGAGCGTGCGGTCGACCAGGTGGTGATCGAGAACGGTTCGTCGCCGAACGACGAGCTGTACTGGAAGCTCAAGCCGGAATCGCTGAACCGCGGCCAGATCGATCCGCACACGCTGTTTGCGGCCGAGCCGCAGCCGTGCCTGTCGGAAGAACTCGGCAACGGCCGTTTCCTGCTGTTCCGTGTCGGCGACTGCATCTCGATGCACAACGTCCACGGCGCGATCTACGACTCGCTGCGTCTCGTGAAGGATTTCTGAAGATGAATCCGTCCCTCCTCATTACCGCACTGTTGTGGCTGTCGGTGGCGGGGCTCGCGTTCGCGGTCGCGAAGCGTTCGTCCTACTGGCGTCTCGGCCGGGCCACGGCGCCCGGCTCGTTCGGCGTCGCGAACCTGTTCGCGATTCCGAAGCGTTATTTCGTCGACCTGCACCATGTGGTCGCCCGCGATCCGTACATCGCGAAGACCCACGTCGCGACCGCCGGTGGCGCGATCGGCGCGCTCGCGCTGGTGTTCGTCAACTACGGTCTTGCGATCTATTCGCCGTGGCTCGACAAGCTGATCTTCCTCGCGGCGCTCGCGATGCTGGTCGGCGCGGTGTTCGTGTGGCGCCGGCGCGCGGCCAAGGACGTGCCCGCCCGCCTGTCGCGCGGCCCGTGGAATACGCTGCCCTGGCTGCTCGGCTCGTTCGCGCTCGGCCTCGTGCTGTTCATGCTGGTGCCGACCGGCGCGATGTCGGGCGCGTTCGCGGTGCTCTGCGCGCTGCTGATCGGCATCGGCGCATTCACGATGACGGTCGGTGCCGCGAAGGGCGGCCCGATGAAGCATGCGATCGCCGGCCTGCTGCACCTCGCCTTCCACCCGCGCCAGGAGCGCTTCGCGACCACGCGCGAGTCGTTCACGGGCAACGGCACGGCCACGCCGCCGACCGCGCTGAAGCTGCCGGATATCGAGCATCAGGAGTACGGTGTTGCGAAGCCGGTCGAATTCCGCTGGAATCAGCTGCTGAGCTTCGACGCGTGCGTGCAGTGCGGCAAGTGCGAAGCCGCGTGCCCCGCGTTCGCGTCGGGCCAGCCGCTGAACCCGAAGAAGCTGATCCAGGATCTCGTGGTCGGCATGGCCGGCGGCACCGATGCGGCGTACGCGGGCAGTCCGACTCCGGGCCTCGCGGTCGGCCAGCATCGCGGCGAGCCGAACGGTCCGATCGTGTCGGGCCTGATCGAAGAACAGACGCTGTGGTCGTGCACGACCTGCCGCGCGTGCGTGCAGGAATGCCCGATGCTGATCGAACACGTCGACGCGATCGTCGACATGCGCCGCAACCGCACGCTCGTGCACGGCTCGGTGCCGGGCAAGGGCCAGGAAGTACTGGCGAACCTGCGCGAGACGGGCACGATGGGCGGCTACGACACGGCCGCGCGCTACGACTGGTCGGTCGACCTGAGCGCGCCCGTCGCGCAGCCGGGCAAGCCGGTCGACGTGCTGTTCGTCGCGGGCGAAGGCGCGTTCGACATGCGCTACCAGCGCACGCTGCGCGCGTTCGTCAAGGTGCTGAACAAGGCGGGCGTCGACTACGCGGTGCTCGGCTCGACCGAGACCGACACGGGCGACGTCGCGCGCCGGCTCGGCGACGAGGCGACGTTCCAGCAGATGGCGAAGCGCCTGATCGGCACGCTCGGCACGCTGTCGTACAAGCAGATCGTGACGGCCGATCCGCACGTGATGCACAGCCTGCGCAACGAATACCGTGCGCTCGGGCTGCGCGTGACGGTCAAGCACCACACGACCTATCTCGCCGAACTGGCCGACAGCGGCAAGATCGCGCCGAAGGCCGTCGAAGCGCTGCGCGAGAAGCGCACCACGTATCACGACCCGTGCTACCTCGGCCGCTATAACGGCGAGACGGAAGCACCGCGCAAGCTGCTGAAGACGATCGGCATCCAGGTCGTCGAGATGGAGCGCAACGGCATGCGCGGCCGCTGCTGCGGCGGTGGCGGCGGTGCGCCGCTGACCGACATCCCCGGCAAGCAGCGCATTCCGGACATCCGCATCGCCGACGCACGCACGATCGGCGCGGACGTGGTCGCGGTTGCGTGCCCGAACTGCACGGCGATGCTCGAAGGCGTCGTGGGCCCGCGCCCCGACGTGCTCGACGTGGCCGAACTCGTTGCCGCCTCGCTGGAGTGAATCGATGAATACGATCAAACGAATCGATCCGCGCCGGCCGTTCATCATCACGGCCGCGGGCCTGAAGCGCATCACGCTCGGCGAGGAAGGCAGCGCCGACGCGAGCGCCGCGCACTGGTCCGCGCACGGCCACGCGGCTGCCGCGAAGCCGCGCCGCGCGGTGCAGGAGCCGAAGCACACGATGCTGGTGGTCGCGCACGGCGAACGCGGCGCGCTCGACGAGCATGCACGGCAGGCGATTGCTGCCGCAGCATTGCTCGCCGATGCCCAGACCGAAGTCGCGCTGCTCGCATTCGGCGAATTGAAGGACGACGTGGCCGAACTCGGCGTCGACAAGCTGGTTGAACTCGCCGGCTTCGATCGCCGCGCATTCGACCCTGAAAGCGAATTGCAAGTGTTGCAGGCGTGTGTTGCAGCACTCGCGCCGAAGCACGTGTTCGTGCCCGACAACGCGACGGGCGACGGCGATCTCGGCCGACGTTACGCGGCGGTCGCCGGCGCGAGCGTCGCGACCCACGTGGTCGAGATCGACGCGAAGCATGTCGGCGCGTATGCGCAGGCCGGCCGCGCGTTCGCGACGCGCGGGCTGCCCGACGTGATCCTGCTCGCGCAGAACGCGGTCGACGCGAAGCTGCCGTTCGTCGGGGCGGGCGAACGCCTGGCCGCCGATTTCATCCGCCCGGCCCATGATGCCGCGCAGCCGTATCGCGATCTCGGCCTCGAGGAAATCGATGCGGCGCGGGTCGCGCTCGAGGAAGCCGATTTCATCGTGTCGGCAGGCAACGGCGTGTCCGACATCGGCGCGTTCGAGCGGCTGGCCGGTGTGTTCGGCGCGGCGATCGGCGCGAGCCGTGTCGCGGTCGACAACGGCCACTTCACTCGCGACAAGCAGGTCGGCGCGACCGGCAAGACGGTCGAGGCGAGCGTGTATATCGCGTTCGGCATCTCGGGCGCGGTGCAGCATCTGCAGGGGATCAAGGACTGCCGCCACGTGATCGCGGTGAATCTCGACGGCAGCGCGCCGATCGCGAAGCGCGCGAACCTGACGGTGGTCGGCGATGCACAGGCGACGATCGCCGCGCTGATCGAACAGGTGCAGGCCGCGCGGGTCGCGCGCGGACAATCGCCGGCAGCGGTCGGCAACCGTGAACCGGAAGGAGTCGCAGCATGAACGCCCCTCGCCAGTTGCAACGCATCGCGGTGCTCGTGTCCGTCGGCCGGCACCCGGTCAGCGGCGTCGCGCGCTACAGCCGCAACGACGCGGCCGCGCTCGAAACCGGCCGCCAGCTTGCGGAACGGCATCGCGCGCAGCTCGACGTGATCCACGCAGGCGACCCCGCGAACGCGGCGCTTGCCGAATATCTCGCGCTCGGCGCGCGGGAGGTCGAAGTGCTGGCCTGCCGCGACGGCGACGATGCCGTGCATGCGCTCGCCGCGCGCGTCGAAGGCTACGACCTCGTGCTGACCGGCACGCGCGCCGAGGGCGCGTACGACACCGGGATGCTGCCGTATCGCATCGCCGCAGCGCTCGGTTATCCGCTGGTCGGCTCGGCCGTCGACGTGACGGTAGAAGGCGGTCGTGCAGCCGTGCGGCAATTTTTGCCGAAGGGGCTGCGGCGCCGTGTCGACGCCGCGCTGCCGGCCGTCGTCGCCGTCCATCCGCTCGCCAATGCCGAGCCGCGCTACGCGTATGCGCGGCTGCGTGCCGGCGCGATCCGGCCGGCGCTCGCGGCGCCCGGCGCGGACGCCGACGCGGCAGCGTGGACGGTCGGTCCGGTCGAGCGTAAACCCGTAAAACTGGTCGCCGCCGAGAAGCGCTCCGGGCATGCCCGGATGCTGTCCGCGACGACGACCGAAAGCCGTGGCGGCAACGTCGTAAATGAAGGGAGTTCGGTCGAAAAAGCACAAGTGATCCTCGCGTATTTGCGCGAGCATCAGCTCATCGACTACTGATTTTGATGCCTGTCGGCAAGAACCCAGGGATGCAAGGAATCCGGAGCAAACGATGAAAGTATCGGCAGACATTCGTGCACTGATCGAGCGGCGCAAGGTAGGGCACAGCCTCGACGCACCGTTTTACACGAGCGAGGAAATTTTCGCGCTCGACATGGAGGCGATTTTCCGCCAGCACTGGATCCAGGTGGCGGTCGAGCCGGACATTCCCGAGCCGGGCGACTACTTGACCGTGGAACTGGGGAGCGATTCGATCCTGATCGTGCGCGACGACGACATGGCGATCCGCGCGTTCCACAACGTATGCCGTCACCGCGGCGCGCGCCTGTGCAACGAGGACAAAGGCTCGGTCGGCAACATCGTGTGCCCGTACCACAGCTGGACCTACAACCTGACGGGCCAGCTGATGTTCGCCGAGCACATGGGCGAGCAGTTCGACCGCTGCAAGCACAGCCTGAAGTCGGTGCACGTCGAGAACCTCGCGGGCCTGATCTTCATCTGCCTCGCCGAGGAGCCGCCGGTCGACTTCGCGAAGATGCGCGCCGAGATGGAGCCGTACCTGCTGCCGCACGACCTGCCGAGCACGAAGATCGCCGCGCAGATCGACATCATCGAGGAAGGCAACTGGAAGCTCACGATGGAGAACAACCGCGAGTGCTATCACTGCGTCGCGAACCATCCGGAGCTGACGATCTCGCTGTACGAATACGGCTTCGGCTACCAGCGTTCCGACGCCAACGCCGAGGGCATGGACGCGTTTGCGGAGACGTGCGTCCGGCGCGGGAAGGAGTGGGCCGAGATGGGCCTGCCGTCCGCCGAGATCGAGAAGCTGCTCGACGTGACGGGCTTCCGCACGCAGCGCCTGCCGCTCGACCGCAGCGGCGAATCGCAGACGCTCGATGCGAAGGTCGCGTCGAAGAAGCTGCTTGGTGGATTCGAGAAGGCCGATCTCGGCGGGCTGTCGTTCTGGACGCAGCCGAACTCGTGGCACCACTTCATGAGCGATCACATCGTGACGTTCTCGGTGATCCCGCTGTCGGCCGGCAAGACGCTCGTGCGCACGAAGTGGCTCGTGCACAAGGACGCGAAGGAAGGCATCGACTACGACGTGAAGAACCTCACGGCCGTGTGGAACGCGACCAACGACCAGGATCGCGCGCTCGTCGAATTCTCGCAGCGCGGCGCGAACAGCAGCGCGTACGAGCCGGGCCCGTATTCGCCGTACACGGAAGGTCTCGTCGAAAAATTCTCGGCCTGGTACATCGGCCGGCTCGCCGAAAAAACCGGCGAATAGTATCCAGCAGCGAACAAGCGGAGCAAGACATGATGCGAGATGCGGCCAATTTCGAGCCGACGGACAGCCGGGTAACACGCCCGGCGTTCTGGAACGCTCTTCCTGAGCGCTGGACGAGCGACGTCGAGGAAACGCTGGTGTGCTGCCAGGTGCGGCAGGAAACGCACGACGTGAAGAGTTTCTTCTTCCGTTCGCCGCAGGGTCGCGCGTTCTCGTTCGAACCCGGGCAGTTCCTCACGCTCGAGCTCGACATCGACGGCGAAACGATCAACCGCTGCTACACGATCTCGTCGTCGCCGGCGCGGCCGCACACGGTGTCGATCACCGTCAAGCGCGTGCCGGGCGGCAAGGTGTCGAACTGGCTGCACGACAACCTGCAGCCGGGCGCATCGGTGCGGGTGCTCGGCCCGGCCGGCGAATTCACGTGCGCGCGGCATCCGGCGCGCAAGTACCTGTTCCTGTCGGCCGGCTCGGGCGTCACGCCGCTGATGTCGATGAGCCGCGCACACCATGATCTCGCGGAAGACCGCGACATCCTGTTCGTGCACAGCGCGCGTACGCCGGACGACATCATCTTCGCGCGCGAGCTCGACCTGATCGCGTCGAATCACACGAATTTCCGCACGTCGTTCGTCGTCGAGCGCGTCGGCGCGCGCACGAACTGGCCGGGCGTCACGGGCTTCCTGACGCTGCCGCTGCTGAAGCTGATCGCACCGGATTTCATGGAGCGCGAAATCTTCACGTGCGGCCCCGCGCCGTACATGAAGGCCGTGCGCGACCTGCTCGACGAAGCCGGTTTCGATCGCAAGCAGTATCATGAGGAGAGCTTCTCGTTCGAAACGCTCGCGCAGACCGCGAGCGACGAGCTGCTCGCCGATCTCGCGCCGCCGGCCGAAGGCGGCGACGCCGGGACGAAGCAGTACACGGTCAGCTTCGCGAAGAGCAACCGCGAGATCGCGTGCGGCTCGGAGCAGCATGTGCTCGACGCGGCGCGCCAGTCGGGCGTGCGGCTGCCGGCCTCGTGCACGCAGGGCATGTGCGGCACCTGCAAGGTGAAGCTCGTGTCGGGGCAGGTCGAGATGAAACACAACGGCGGCATCCGCCAGCGCGAGATCGATCAGGGCATGGTGCTGCTGTGCTGCAGCAAGCCGCTGTCCGATCTCGTGATCGACAAGTAGTCAAATCGCGCCATCGGCTGTCCGGGCGCGTCGCGTCCGGACAAGCATCCGTCGGAAAACAACGATACCGCGGATTTGTGGTTGAAGAACCTAGAGAGGCAACGCGCGCAGGCGCATATCAAGGAGATCGACCATGAAGTTGTTCGGAAAACTGTTGTGGACCGGCGCACTGTCGGCAATGGTGGCATTGAGTGCGTCCGCGCTTGCCGATACGAAGCCGACGCTGAAGATCGGCTATGTCGAAGGCTGGGACGACAGCGTCGCGACGTCGAACGTCGCGGCCCGCGTCATCGAGAAGAAGCTCGGCTACCAGGTCCAGCTCGTGCCGGTCGCTGCCGGGATCATGTGGCAGGGCGTCGCGCGCGGCGATCTCGACGCGACGCTGTCCGCATGGCTGCCGGTCACGCACGGCTCGTACTGGGATGAGTACAAGGCCAAGGTCGTCGACCTCGGCGCGAATTTCCCGGATGCGAAGATCGGCCTGATCGTGCCCGCGTACGTGAAGGCGAAGAGCATCGACGACCTGAACGCGGAGAAGGCCAGTTTCGGCGGCCGGATCGTCGGCATCGACGCGGGCGCCGGCGTGATGCGCAAGACCGACGAAGCGATCAAGAGCTACGGGCTGAACTACACGCTGATGCCGAGCTCGGGCAGCGCGATGACGGCCGAGCTGTCGCGTTCGGTCAACGCGAACAAGCCGGTCATCGTGACCGGCTGGGCGCCGCACTGGATGTTCGCGAAGTGGAAGCTGCGCTTCCTCGAGGATCCGAAGAAGGTGTTCGGTGGCGCGGAGCACGTCGACAGCGTCGCGAATCCGGGCCTCGAAACGAAGGCCAAGCCGGTCGTCGCGTTCCTGAAGAAATTCCAGTGGAAGCCGGGTGAAATCGACAGCGTGATGCTGGCGATCCAGAACGGTTCGAAGCCGGAAGCGGCCGCCGACGCGTGGATCGCGGCGCATGCCGACCGCGTGAATTCGTGGACGGAAGGCGCGCAGTAAGCACCAAGCGCTTTGTCGTACGAAGCACCATAAAAAATACGCCGGGAATGGCATGCAGGAATCCGAAATAATCGTGAATTCATGCAGCCATATCCCGGTTTTCTTTTACTGATTCTGCAAAAAAGTGCTTAAGTTGTTACACTACGGCCCTTGTGCGGAATCATCTGCTTTGCATCGGACCAGAGTAAGCGCTGAAGCGCTAACTCTGATCGAGAGGAGGAATTGGATGAGTCAAGCAGGACTGCGTGCGAACAGCACCAGTGATGTTGAGGCAACGATCTCACATGATTCGACGGGCCACACGCTGCATCGTGGCCTGACTTGGAAAGACGCATTCTGGGTAACGAGCGGCGTGCCGGCAGGCGTGCTGTTCACGATCGGCGGCGTATGCGCGACGATCGGCCAGCCCGCGTGGGCGATCTGGATCGCCGCGATCACGATGGGGCTGATCCAAAGCGCGACTTATGCGGAAATATCGGGGCTATTTCCTCATAAATCGGGCGGCGCGTCGGTGTATGGCGCGATCGGCTGGGTCCGTTACAGCAAGCTGATTGCCCCGGTGTCCGTGTGGTGCAACTGGCTCGCGTGGTCGCCGATGCTTGCGCTCGGCTGCGGCCTCGCGGCGAGCTATGCGCTCACGAGTCTCTTTCCCGCCAACGCGGCGGTGCTGCATTGGCAGCTCAAGTTAGCGGACCTGAGCTTTATCAAGCCTGGTCTGTCCTTGCGGATCAACGCGACGTTCATCATCGCGACAATCCTGCTTCTCATCACGTTCAAGCTTCAGCACAGCGGTGCATCGAAGGCTGCGCGCACGCAGCGCATTCTCGGCATCGCATCGCTCACGCCGCTGTTGATCGTCGGCATCGTGCCGTTCGTCACCGGTGACGTACCGATGTCGAACCTGCTCCCGCTGCTGCCGCTCGGTCACGACGCGCACGGCAATCTCACGGCCGCGACGTTCGGTTCGTGGAACGGGCAGGGCGTCACGATGGCGCTCGGTGCGATGTTCATGGCCAGCTGGGCGTCGTACGGCTTCGAGACGGCTGTCTGCTACACGCGCGAATTCCGCGATCCGCGCCGTGACACCGCGAAGGCGATCTTCTGGTCGGGTGCGCTGTGTCTCGTCGTGATGACGCTCGTGCCGCTGGCGTTCCAGGGTGCACTCGGCACGCAGGCGATGCTCGATCCGGCGATCGGCGACGGCACCGGCGTCGCGGCCGCGATGGCGAAGATCGTCGGCGGCGGCGCGTGGGTCGCGAATGCGGTCGTCGTGATGCTGATGCTGTCGATCCTGCTGATCGTGATGACGTCGATGATGGGCTCGTCGCGCACGCTGTACCAGGCATCGGTGGACGGCTGGCTGCCGAAGTACCTGTCGCACGTGAACGAGCACGGCTCGCCAACGCGCGCGATGTGGACCGATCTCGGCTTCAACCTCGTGTTGCTGATGATGTCGGACTACATGACGGTGCTGTCGATCTCGAATGTCTGCTACATGCTGTTCGTATTCCTGAATCTTCAGTCGGGCTGGATCCACCGGATGGATCGCGGCAACTGGGATCGGCCGTTCCGCTGCCCGACATGGCTGCTCGTCGGCGGAGCGATCTGCGGCTATGCGAACCTCGTGTATGTCGGCGCGGGTGCGAACCTGCAGGGCGAGGGCACGCTGCGTAATGGCCTGATCGCGATGCTGCTGATCGTGCCGGTATTTCTCTATCGCCACTACTGGCAGGATCGCGGCCGGTTCCCGGCGCAGATGCAGCGCGACATGGAGCTCGAGGTGCCGAAGCGCAGCATGTGGCTGAATCTGATGCCTTACGCGGCGCTGATCGGCGCGGGGTTGACGATCTGGTTGTCGTATTACCTTGCGTGGGTGAAGTGACGAAGTAATGCGCGTATCGCCGCGCGCGATGGTCCCGGAAACCGCACACGGGGCCGTCGCGTGAAGCGTCAGACGCAATGCGATTGCAAAATGGCCCGACCGGTACGCCGGTCGGGCCATTTTTCGTTTTCTTCGCGTTCGAACGAACGCGCCGCCCTCTTACGAAAACACCACCGTCCGATCCCCGTTCAAAAACACCCGCCGCTCGATAAACGCCTTCACCGCGCGCGCAAGCGTGATGCTTTCGACGTCGCGCCCCACCGCCAGCAATTGCTCCGGACGCAGCGCGTGATCCACACGCTCGACGACCTGCTCGATGATCGGGCCTTCGTCGAGATCGTCGGTGACGAAGTGCGCGGTCGCGCCGATCAGTTTCACGCCGCGCGCATGCGCCTGGTGATACGGCTTCGCGCCCTTGAAGCCGGGCAGGAACGAGTGATGGATGTTGATCGCGCGGTTCGCGAGCTTCGCGCTCGTCTCCTGCGACAGCACCTGCATGTAGCGCGCGAGGATCACGAGTTCGGCGCCGCTCGATTCGAAGAAGTCGAGCCACTGCGCTTCCTGCTGCGCCTTCGTGTCGGCCGTGATCGGGAAGTGCCGGAACGGCAGCCCGTGCTGCGCGGCCATCGGCTCGAAATCGGGGTGGTTCGACACGATGCCGACGATGTCCATCTTCAGTTCGCCCATCCGCCAGCGGAACAGCAGGTCCGCGAGGCAGTGCTCGAGCTTCGACACCATGATCAGCACCTTCGGCCGCGCGTTCACGTCGTGGATCGCCCATTGCATGTCGCCGCCGAGGCCGGCCGCGATCGGCGCGAATTCCTGGCGCAGCGCGTCGATCTGCAGCGTTTCATCCGTCGGATGAAAGACGCAGCGCACGAAGAAGCGGTTGCTGAGATCGTCGTCGAACACGTTCAGCGCATCGACATAGCAGCGATGGCGATCGAGAAAGCCGACGACGGCGGCGACCTGGCCGGCCGCGCTCGAGCACGACAGTGTCAGGACGAATTGATCGGGGCGGTGCTCGGCGGTCATGAGAATCCTCGGATGGCATGGGGCGCACGGCCGTGCGGCAGCGCACCAAAGCGCCGCGCCGCGCGGATTGCGGGAGACTCAAGTAAATCAGGACGATTTTGGGGAGGATAGAACCAACGCGCCGTGTGGCTGGTATCGGCGCGCCAGCGCGCGGGGGGGCAGGCGCGCTTCGTCAGGCGCTTGCGCACGCGTCGAGCAGCCAGCGCCGGAACACGTGGGTTGCGTCCGGCTCGGGCCGCTGCGGCGGCCGCACCAGGAAGTAGCCGCGCGACGTGACGACGGGCGCGTCGATGAGCTTCACGAGCTGGCCGGACGCGACGAGCTCGTCGACGAGCGGCGACCAGCCGAGCGCGACGCCTTCGCCGAGCAGCGCTGCGTGGATCACGAGCGCGTAGCTGTTGAAGGTCACGCCGCGCGCGGCGGCCGCCATGTCGAGGCCGTGCGCGTCGAACCAGCCGGACCACGACAGCCAACGCTCGGGGCGCGTCGGCTGCACGTGCAGCAGCGGCAGCGCGAGCAGTTGGTCGGCCCGCGCGACGTGCGGATGCGCGTCGCGGAACGCGGGCGAGCACACGGGCGTGACGGATTCCGGAAAGAGCCGCGCGGCCGTGCACGACGGCCAGTGGCCGTCGCCGAACAGGATCGCGATGTCGCCGTGGTCGCGCTGCGCGTCGTAATCCTGTGACGTGACGACGCGCACGTCGACATCCGGCATCACGCGCTTCAGGCCCGCCAGGCGCGGCATCAGCCAGTAGGTCGCGAAGCCGAAGTCGGTGACGATCGTGAGCGCGCCGTGCTCGCGGCGCGCGCGCAGCGTCGCGGTGGCGCCGCGCAGCGTGTCGAGGCTCAGCCGCACGGCTTCGTACAGGCACTGGCCGTCGGCTGTCAGCGTGACGCCGCGCGGGCTGCGCTCGAACAGCGGCACACCGAGTTCGGCCTCGAGCTGGAACACCTGCTGGCTCACGGCCGGCTGCGTCGAGCCGAGCTCGCGCGCGGCGGCCGTGAAGCTCGCGAGCCGGGCGGCCGATTCGAACGCGCGCAGCGCCTGCATCGACGGTAACGGTTCGGATTTCGACATAAGTCCTTCTAATGGCCCCATAAGGGCAGGACGCCTTCCCGCCCGGATTCGGGCGGGCGATAGTGCATCGGACGGTACGGCAGACGCGCTTCACGGCCGCCGCGCCAGGCCTTTCCGCGATTCTAGCCAGTCGCGGCGGGCATGCGCGGCACTTTCTTCGGGCCGCGTCCGTCATGCCGGACGTCTCGCCGCCAAAGCGGCGCGCCGTTCCATTCGAACACCGATTTCCCCACGACCGCCGATGACGAACCCGACACCCAACATCCTGATCCTGATGGCCGACCAGCTCACGCCGTTCGCGCTGCCGGCATACGGCAACCGCGTCGCGCGCACGCCGACGCTCGACCGGCTCGCCTCGCAAGGCGTGGTGTTCGACGCAGCGTATTGCGCGAGCCCGCTGTGCGCGCCGTCACGTTTCTCGCTGCTGACCGGCAAGCTGCCGTCGGGGATCGGCGCCTACGATAACGCCGCCGAATTGCCGGCGCAAACGCTGACGTTCGCGCACTACCTGCGCGCGGGCGGCTACCGGACGATGCTGTCCGGCAAGATGCATTTCTGCGGGCCCGACCAGTTGCACGGCTTCGAGGAGCGGCTCACGACCGACATCTATCCGGCCGATTTCGGCTGGGTGCCCGATTGGGACAACCCGGCGGAGCGGCCGAGCTGGTATCACAACATGAGCTCGGTGCTCGACGCGGGCCCGTGCGTGCGCACGAACCAGCTCGATTTCGACGACGAAGTCACGTTCGCCGCGAAGCAGAAGCTGTACGACGTCGCGCGCGAGCGCGCGGCCGGGCATGACGCGCGGCCGTTCTGCATGGTCGTGTCGCTGACCCATCCGCACGACCCGTATGCGATCACGCGCGAATACTGGGATCTGTATCGCGACGACGAGATCGACATGCCGGCCGTGCGGCTCGATGCAGCGGACAGCGACCCGCATTCGCAGCGGCTGCGCTTCGTCTGCGAGAACGACCGCACGCCGCCGACCGAGGCGCAGATCCGCGCCGCGCGCCGCGCGTACTACGGCGCAACCTCCTACGTCGACACGCAGTTCGGCAGCGTGCTGGCCGCGCTCGAGCAGTGCGGGTTCGCCGACGACACGATCGTGATCGTCACGTCCGACCACGGCGACATGCTCGGCGAGCGCGGGCTCTGGTACAAGATGACGTTCTTCGAAAGCGGCTGCCGCGTGCCGCTGATCGTCCATGCGCCGGGCCGCTTCGGCGCCGCGCGCGTGCGCGGGCCGGTGTCGCACGTCGACCTGCTGCCGACGCTCGTCGACCTGGCCGGCGCCGCGCCCGCCGGCGGCTGGCCTGACCCGGTCGACGGCGCAAGCCTCGTGCCGCACCTGCACGGCACGCCCGCTCACGATGTCGCGCTCGGCGAATACCTGGCGGAAGGCGCGGTCGCGCCGGTCGTGATGATCCGCCGCGGCGACTGGAAATACGTGCATTGCCCGGCCGATCCCGACCAGCTCTACAACCTCGCCGACGATCCGCGCGAGCTGACGAACCTGGCCGGCTCGCCGGAAGCCACCGGCGTGCTCGCGGCGTTCCGCGTTGAAGCCGCGCAGCGCTGGAACCTGCCCGAGCTGGACCGGCAGGTGCGCGCGAGCCAGCGGCGCCGGCGCTTCCATTACGCGGCGGCGACGCAGGGCCGCATTCACGCGTGGGACTGGCAGCCCTTCACCGACGCGAGCCAGCGTTACATGCGCAATCACATCGAACTCGACACGCTCGAGGCGATGGCGCGTTTTCCGCGGGTCGGGCGCTGAGCGCTCCGCATCGCGATCATTGACGAACGACGGAGGAAGCTGGCGATGGAACCGCAATGCAATGCAGCAATCCGGATCGGCGCGGCGCTCGCCGCGGCCGCCTGCTTGATGACGATGCAGGGCGCGCATGCGGCCGACCCGCAGACGTGCAGCGACGTGAAAATGGCGGCGCCAGGCTGGACCGACATCGACGCGACGAATGCGATGGCGGGCGTCGTGCTGAAGGCGCTCGGCTATCGGCAGGACGTGGCGAACCTGTCCGTGCCGATCACGTACCAGGGGCTCAAGAAAGGGCAGGTCGACGTGTTCCTCGGCAACTGGATGCCCGCGCAGGCGCCGCTCGTGAAGCCGTTCGTCGATGACAAATCGATCGACGTGCTGCACGCGAACCTGAGCGGCGCGAAGTTCACGCTTGCGGTGCCCGACTACGTCGCGGCCGCGGGCGTGCATACGTTCGCCGATCTCGCGCGCCATGCAGACCGCTTCGGCGGCAAGATCTACGGGATCGAGCCCGGCGCGCCCGCGAACCAGAACATCAAGCGGATGCTGTCCGACCACGCGCTCGGTACGGCGAACTGGTCGCTCGTCGAATCGAGCGAGACGGGCATGCTCACGCAGGTCGAGCGCGCGGTGCGCGACAAGCGCTGGATCGTGTTTCTCGCGTGGGAGCCGCATTTGATGAACACGAAGTTCCATCTGACCTACCTGTCGGGCGGCGACGCGTACTTCGGTCCGAACTACGGCGGCGCGACGGTCAACACGGTCACGCGCGCCGGGTTTGCCGGCCAGTGCGCGAACCTTGCGCGGCTGTTCCGGCAGATGACGTTCTCCGTCGACGTCGAGAACCGGATGATCGCCGACATGCTCGATAACAAAACGTCGCCCGCGCTCGCGGCGCAACACGCGCTGAAGGCCGACCCGGCGCTGGTCGCCGGCTGGCTGGACGGCGTGACGACGGCCGCCGGCGCACCGGGCCTGCCGGCCGTGCGAGCGGCCCTCGACGGCCGCTGACCCAGCCTCCGGGCGGCCGGTTTTTGCCGTGCCGCCCGTCTACGTGTTTTCCCGACCCGTCGCATCGTGACCATTTAGTGTCGCCTTCAGACGGGTGACCCGAAATATGGGTTTGTATTTTTCGGCAATGGCTGCGTTATTGCGAAAAACGAAATACCGAAGCCAGCGGGCGTACTGAATTCGAATCCACCGGCGTATCGCGGCACGCGCCGGGACGAGATTCTTTCCATCGAATGGTTCAGGGAGGGTGGTCGATAATGAAGCACACGAAAGTCGCCGTAGCCGCCGCGCTTGCATGCGCGGCCTGTATTCCCGCCATTGGCCATGCGCAGAGCAGCGTGACGCTGTACGGGATTCTCGACGCGGGCATCACGTACGTGAACAACACCGGCGGTTCGCACGTGGTCAAGTTCGACGACGGCGTCTCGTACGGAAACCGCTTCGGCCTGAAGGGCACGGAAGACCTGGGCGGCGGCCTGAAGGCCGTGTTCGCCCTCGAGAGCGGCTTCCACCTCGGCAACGGGCAGCTCGGCTTCGGCGGCGCGGAGTTCGGCCGGCAGGCGTATGTCGGCCTGCAGAACGACTGGGGCACGCTGTCGTTCGGCAACCAGCTCGACATCACGAACGAACTCGTGTCGATCTACAACATCTCGGCGTGGGGCAGCGGTTATGCGATCCACCAGGGCGACTTCGACCGCTTCAACGGCGACCGCCTGCCGAATTCGGTGAAGTTCCTGTCGAACGACCTCAGCGGCTTCAAGTTCGGCGCGATGTACTCGTTCGGCAACGTCGCGGGCAATTTCCACCGCAACAGCGCATGGAGCGCGGGCGCGAGCTTCACGAAGGGCGACTTCTCGATCGGCGCTGCGTACACGCGCCTGAACAACCCGAACGGCATCTATGCGTTCGACCCGTACGCGATGATCGGCACGCACACGTTCCTCGGCCAGCAGACCGTCACCGTCGATCCGGCGACCGGCGCGCGCACCGACTTGTTCGCGAACACGCCGATGGACGTCGACAGCCAGGGCACGTTCGGCATCGGCTCGAGCTACACGATCGGCAAGCTGACGCTCGACGCCAACTTCTCGTACACGACGATCAAGGGTTTCGGCCAGTCGTCGCACATGCAGGTGTATGAAGGCGGCGGCTTGTACCAGTTCACACCGGCGCTGAGCCTGATCGCGGGCTACCAGCATACGCGTTTCGAAGGCCATCACTGGAACCAGGGCACGGCGGGCCTGCACTACCTGCTGTCGAAGCGCACCGACGTATATATCTCCGGCGATTACCTGCGCGCGTCGCACGGCGTCGATGCGGTGGTCGGCTATAGCTTCACGCCGTCGACGACGCAGACGCAGGCCGACGTGCGGATCGGGATGCGGCATTCGTTCTGAGCGGGGTGGTTTGGAGCAGCGACGTCTTCAGCGAGGTCTCTCTTTGGCGCGAACTGCGGTTCGCGCTTTTTTTTGCGGATTTCCGGGGATGTCGCTGTTCGACCCTTCGCGGTCAGCCAGGCATTTATGCGCGGACGGCTCAAACATGTGCCATACCCGCCATTAGGCAATATTTGCACTGCCCTTTCCCGCTCTTCCCACCAACGCTACCGCCGATTTGGTGTTACCCCGCGCGATGTATCGCAACACTTCAGCCAGTCAAGTGCTTGATCGGAGTTCCGATAATCAGCAACCCGAAGAGCGCCTCTAGTTGTCGCTCCAACTGATCCGGTTTAGCGTGCGCCAATGCGGCCATCTCGACGACCTGTCGCATGACTTGGAAGCCGGCAATGACGGCTAGAAACATCGCGGCCCGCTGCGAGGTTTCTTCGCCGGGCAGCAGCTCAGATAACGGTCGGGCAAAGTGCGTTTCAAACTTCCTGCGCAGAATGGCTGTGGCCTGCCCATTGTTGGCCGATCGCAGCATGATGAGAAACCCGTCCATCGACGTGCTGTCCGGTGCCGTCTTCGCCACAAGCGCGGCAGCAACATCGCGGCATAGCGTCGATACGTCAGACGCGTTCGTCATCACTTCCCGCGTGAGGATGCCCGGAGCCGAAAGAACCAGGTCGACTACCTCCTCGAACAGCTGTTCCTTGGACCCGAAATAACGATTCACGAGCATCGCGGTGACTCCCGCGTTCTCAGCGATCTCGCGTACACCGACATCGTAGCCCGATTGCGTAAATGCCTGTCGCGCGGATGCGAGGATCGCCTCGCGGGTAGCCGCGCCTTTTTTGCCCAGCGTCCTCATTAATTAAACACCTGTAGATTTTTTGAGCATGGAAGTATACGATTGTATAAATTTAATGTGATCAGGGAAACACTCATGGATCTGAATCTGAGCGGAAAGCGCGTGCTGGTGACGGGATCGACGGCCGGACTAGGTGAGGCGATTGCCAAGTTGCTGGCTGCGGAGGGTGCAACAGTGGTTGTGCATGGCCGCAGCAGTGATCGTGCAGAGGCGGTCGCGGCAGCGATCACAGTGGCAGGCGGCCATGCCGAAGTCGCGCTGGGCGATCTGGCAACCGATGCAGGCGCCAATGCCGTGGTTGCCAAGGCGACCGAAGGTGGAACCATCGACATACTGGTCAATAACGCTGGCTATTATCACCATCTGAACTGGCGCACTGCCTTACCCGACAAGTGGATGGAGACCTATGAGGTCAACGTCCTGTCCGCCGTGCGCATGATTCAGCGGCTGGTGCCAGCCATGCGCGAGCGCGGGTGGGGCCGCGTGATTCAGATCGGCGGCGGACTCGCCGGTCAGCCGGTCTCGATGCAGCCTGACTACAACGCCTCGCTTGCCGCTAGGCACAACCTAGCTGTTTCGCTGGCGCGCGACCTCAAGGACTCCGGCGTGACCTCGAATGTTGTGGCACCCGGCGTGATTCTCGTGCCGGCCGTCAGGGAACTGCTCGAGAACATCGCTCCGCAGCACGGATGGGGTCAGACGTGGGAGGAGATTGAGCGCGGCTGCGTTCGCGACATGGTGCCCAACGACGTCGGCCGCCTTGGCCGTCCTGAAGAGATCGCGGCGGCGGTTGCTTATCTCGCAAGCCCATATGCCGACTACGTGAGCGGCGCCACGATCCGCGTCGATGGTGGCACGATCCGCTCTGCGTTCTGATCGGACATACAGAGAGTGCGATCATGGCTGGCAATCCGAGAACTCCTGCGAGGCGAAGGAGCGCTAACGGTCGGAAATCCGTCGTTTAAATGTCCGAGGCAGCAACCGGGTGTGTGACGGCAATTGGCCGATCCCCGACAGCCTGCCCCGCGTTCCCCGGAAATCCACGACGAACTTCTTTTTTGCCGTGCGGGACGGGTGCGCCGGTGTAGTGCACTCCTGCCTCGGCCGATCGAACGGCCGTTTGCCGTGATTGGCATATCATCGCGATTTGGCCGCGTCTGCGCTGTCCAGCCGACCGTCTCCACGACCGGGGACCGATATCGCGTCGCGATGGGCAAGTCGTTGCGCAAGCACGCACATGCGCAGGTAGCCGCTCGTTGAGCGGTTGCGTCACGCACTGCCGATCGCCGAGACCCCGATGACCGCCCACTTACCCGAACCCGCCCCTTCCTCCCCGTTACCCGCGAACCTGTTCCGTCACGCACCGTTCCAGCGCTTCTGGGGCACACGCGTGATGTCGTCGCTGGCCTTCCAGATCCTGTCGGTCGCAATCGGCTGGTATGTGTACGCGCTCACGCACAGCGCGTTCGCGCTCGGTCTCGTCGGTCTCGCGCAGTTCGTGCCGATGTTCGCGCTGACGCTCGTCGTCGGGCAGGTGGCCGACCGCTACGACCGCCGGCGCATCGCGACGATCTGCCAGGGCGTCGAGGCGCTGGCCGCCGGCGTGTTCCTGCTCGGCGCCGTGCAAGGGTGGCTGGCCGCGCCGGTCGTGTATGCGCTCGCGGCGATCGTCGGCACGGCCCGCGCGTTCGAGTCGCCGTCGGTGTCGTCGCTGCTGCCGGCCGTCGTGCCTCGCACCGACCTGCCGCGCGCGACCGCGCTGTCGACGTCCGCGAACCAGGCCGCGCAGATCCTCGGGCCCGCGTTCGGCGGTCTGCTCTACGGTGTCGGTGCGCCCGCCGCGTTCGGCACAAGCGTCGTGGCATTCGCGATCGCGGCGGTGCTGAGCGGCACGATTCCGTTGCGCAGCGCGCCGCCTGCACGCGAGCCGGTCACGCTGTGTTCGGTGTTTTCGGGGATCGCGTTCATTCGGCGCGAACCGGCGATCCTCGGCGCGCTGTCGCTCGACCTGTTCGCGGTGCTGTTCGGCGGCGCGACCGCGCTGCTGCCGATCTACGCGCGCGACATTCTGCAAGTCGGGCCGTGGGGGCTCGGCGCATTGCGCGCGGCGCCCGCGGTCGGCGCGCTCGCGGGCACGCTGTGGCTTACGCGTTTCCCGTTGAAAGGGCGGCCGGGCCGCGCGATGTTCGGCGGCGTGATCGCGTTCGGCATCGCGACGATCGTGTTCGGGCTGTCGCGGCACTTCGCGCTGTCACTCGTTGCGCTGGCCGCGCTGGGCGCATCGGACGTGGTCAGTGTCGTCGTGCGCCTGTCGCTCGTGCAGCTTCGTACGCCAGACGACATGCTCGGGCGCGTGAGCGCAGTCAATTCGCTGTTCATCGGCACGTCGAACCAGCTCGGTGAATTCGAATCGGGCGTGACGGCCGCATGGTGGGGTGCGCCGACGGCAATCGTCGTCGGCGGTGCTGCGACGATTGCCGTCGCGCTCGCGTGGATGCTGCTGTTTCCGCAGCTCACGAACATGAAGTCGCTCGAGCGCGACGTGTGATGGGCGTCACGCGTCCTGCGTCACACGCACGGCCGTGCCATAGCAGATCACTTCCGTGACGCCCGACCCGATCTCGGTCGAGTCGTAGCGCATTGCGACGACTGCGTTCGCGCCGAGTTTGCGCGCATCGGCGAGCATCTTGTCGAATGCCTGCTGGCGGGCTTTCTCGCACAGCGACGTGTAGAGCGTGATGTTGCCGCCGAAGATCGTCTGCAGCGATGCGCCGAACGAGCCGACGATCGAGCGCGAACGCACGATGATGCCCTGTGCGACGCCGAGCGAGCGAACGGTCGTATGGCCGGGCAGGTCGAATGCGGTCGTGACGCGAGCGGGCGACAGATCGTCGACGGAGCGGGTGGTGTCGGTCATGGGGGGAAGCGTGTAGCGGAGTGGTCGAGTGACGATTCTATCCGGATGAGCACGCGTTCGCGATTCGACGGGAGTCAATCGTGCGGCGGGGGTGACGCACGATGCCGGCGGCGGACCCTTCGTGAAGGACACGTGTGCGAACCGCGAGCACATGCGTCCTTCGTTTCCGGATCGACGAACGACTTGACTGCCTGCCGTCAGGGCTTCGCGACTACGGAGCCATCCCCGCCAAGATCAACCGCATAGGCCAGCGCCAGCTTGCCGAACTTCAGCGCGTGGTTTGCCTGGCGATCCGAGTTCTCCAGCGTGTCGTTCACGGTATGGATATACGGGCTGTCGTTCTGGTCGGCCTCGAACGGGAACGACGCCGGATAGCCCTGCGCATTCCACGACGCATGATCCGAGCACGCATACCCGCACTGCGACGTGCCGATCGCGAGTTCCGGCAGGTAGGTCTTCGCCAGATTCGTCAGGTAGGTGTTCTGCGACGCGTTCGTGTAATCGGTGATCAGGTAGATGTCCTTCGGATCACCCTTGTAGTTCGTCATGTCGAGCTGCAAAACGCCGACCACGTTCGCATTCTGCGCGCGGAACTGTTTCGCGATCGCCTTCGAGCCGAGCAGGCCGGCTTCTTCTGCCGCGTATCCGACAAACTTGATCGTCCGCTTCGGCCGGTAGTTGTTCGCGAGCAGCACGCGCAGCGCTTCGGTGAGGCTCGCGATGCCCGACGCATCGTCGTCCGCGCCGGGCGAGCGCGTGTTCTCCGTCGTGCGGCCGACGGTCGAATCGAGGTGGCCGCCCAGCACGACGGTGCCCGCGGCCGGATCGCTGCCGCGGATCGTCAGGATCACGGATTTCTGCGGAAAGCCCGTGTGCGCGAATTGCTCGACGGCGATGTCGGCGCGCGAGCCCGCCAGTTGCTTCCACTGCAGCGCGAGCCAGTCCGATGCGGCAACGCCGTGCGACGTCGTGTAGTAGCGGTTCGTGAAGCCCGACAGCGACGTGATCGTGCCGACGATGTTACTGGCCTGCAGTTGCTGGATCCAGGTGCCGATCTGCGGCGCGTTCGACACCTTGTACGCGGGTGCCGCGGCCTGCTTCGCGAGCGCCGGCGGCAATGGCTGCAGCGCGTGGCGCGCTTCGTCGAACGAGTCGTGCACGACATAGCCGGGCCCGTGGCCGCGCATGTAGTGGACGGCATGCGCCAGCTCGCCGAGTCGTGAATCGTCGATCTCGACGACGTGCACGGTTTCGCGGCGCGCGACGCCGTCGGCCGTCTTGCCGGCATCGACCGTCGTGCTGTACTGCGCGGTCGCGCTTGGGTCGATGCGTTGAAGCTGGCGGAACGCCGCATCGCCGAGCGTGATCCACGCGGGGGCCGCATGCGCGGCGGCGGTCAACAGCATGCCGCCCAGTGCGGCGCTCAGATGGGTAAGTTTCAGAGTAGGCATGTTCGATCTCGCTAGGGTAACGATGTCGAGGAAGAGGGCGCGCCGCAGGTCGTGCGATGCGCCCCCGCCTGCTGCGGAATTACGATTTCTGCGGCACGGTCACGCCGTACGTGCAGCTCTTGTTGTACGCGTTGCCGATCGCCGTGAGTTGCGCGCTGCTGTAGCCGAGCGCGGCCGCGGCCGTCAGCACGGCCTGCGCGGCGGCCTTCTGGTTGGTCGAGCCGTTGGTCATCGACAGCCCCTTCAGGAACGCCTTGTCCATCGCCTGCGCGCCGATCGCGTCGCGCGCGACGAGGTTGCACGATGCCCAGTACTGGCCGGCCGTGTGGATCTCGGCACCGCGCGCCTGCGCATAGGTGCGCCCGACGTTCCAGTTGGTCACGCGGCCGCCCCAGTACTCGTTGTGGCCGTCCCAGTTGAAGACCCAGTTGTACTGCGCATCGGACGGGCTCCACTGGTTGAAGTCGCGGCTGTACGCGGCGGCGAGATAGTCGCCGGTGCCTTCGGACAGCCCCTCCTGCTGCGACAGGCCGCCGTTGGTCACCCAGTCGTGGATGCCGTGGCCGAGTTCGTGGATCACGACGTCCGCATCTTCCGCATCGTCGACACCGCCTTGCCCGAAGGTCAGCCGGCCGCTGCTCGACGAGTACGACGAGTTGTCGTCGCCCGATTCGCCGTGCGGATCGTACTGCACGCCGCCCGTGTACTGGTACGGCAACGCCTTGATGCCGAGCGTCTGGTTCACGTAGCGCAGGAACGTGTCGATGTGGTAGTACGCGTTCACAGCCTCGAAATACAGGTTGCCGCGCGTGAACTCGAACGCGGGAGTCGACTGCAGCGGGCACGCGTTGTCGCGCGGCGCATCGAAATCGACGCACGCCGCATACGGGCCCGACAGCGCGTAGCGCGCGCCCGATTGCCCGAGATCCTTCAGCGTCACGCGCACGCGCGCGGCCGTGAGCTGAGTCGAATCGGCGTCGCTGCTGTCCTTGTAGCCGGTGCTGCCGTAGCTGCTTTTCGTCGGCGACAGCGGATCCGGGCGGAACACGAAGCCCGTGCCGTCGGTGGCATAGAACGCCTTGTCCTCGGCGCGCAGCACTTCGCCGCTGCCCGAGTCGATCAGCAGTTCCCAGTCGCCCTTCGGGCCGTCCTGCGGGCGGCCGCGCACCTTCCATGCGGTGTGCGTGCCGGCCTTGTCGACGAACGCGACGAGCTGCGCGTCGAGATTCGTGAAGCCGCTCACGCCGAGATACGCGCGCGCACGGTCGAGTGCCTGCTGCTGGTCGACGGCCTGCGACTTGCGCGACGTCGCGACCACGCCGTTGATCGTGTTGCTCGCAACGTACAGGATGCGGCCGTCCTTCGCGACAGTCACTGCGATGTCGCTGCCGTACACGGGCAGCCCGGCGGCCTGCTGCTGCAGGCGCACGACAGTGAAGTCGGCATCGTCGCGCTCCGACGTGACGACGAGGCTCGCGAGCGCGGCCGCGTCGAGCCCGAGCTGCGTCGCCTGAGTTGCGACGAAGTCGCGCGCGGTTGCAGCGGGCGTCGCGGCGGCCTTCTTCACGCGATACGCGGGGTTGTACAGCGTGACGGCAACGCCGTCCGCGCGGAACTGCCCGGTGGCCGTATCGGCTTTCGCGGCGGGCGGTGCGACGCCGCGCGTCAGGCTTTCGCGCAGGCTCGCTGCCTGCGGATTCGAGACCTTCGTATCGGCCGCGGCGACGCCGACGATGCCGAAACCGAGCGCAAGGCTCAGGGCGAGCGGCAATGCTTTGCGTGATGTCTGCATACGTGATCCTCATCTCAACGGTTGGACACGCCCGCGCACTCGTGGCGCGCAGGCACGACACGGCCCGCGCGCCGGCTCGATGGAGCCGGTGCGGCGAAGCGGTGTTGGGAGCGTCGACTGACTAAGGAAACCTAAATGTCAGGTCGAGAAGAAACGGGCGGGAGCAGGGGTGAGGAAGCGAACGGCAGGCAGGTTCGGCGACGGCGAAGCGAGCATCGTCATGTCAGACCCCTCGGATCGATACTGATATCGGTTGGATATCGGCCGGCAGCCTTGCGCGGATCGACATGCGTCGAATCCAGTCTCTCGTCTCGTTAGGCTGCCTATCTAATTGCGAGGTATGTTACAGAATATTTTCGACGACATTGCAAATTATTTTCGACGATCGCTTCGGTCCGTCGATCGATCGCCGGCATTGTTCAGCGAGCGGCGGGAAACGCCGTCGGAACGCGCAATTCCGCGCAGGATTGTGATTAAAACCCGCGACGATCAGCGCGTCGCGCGCCGGTCGCTGCGCGGGCTCAAGCCGAACCGCGCGCGATACGTGCGCGAGAAATGCGACGGCGATTCGAATCCGCACGCGACGCACACCGATGTGATGCTCATGTCGGTCTGCTGCAGCAGTTCGCGCGCACGATCGAGGCGCAGGTTCAGGTAGAAATGCGTCGGCGTATCGTTCAGCGTCGCGCTGAACAGCCGTTCGAGCTGGCGTCGCGTGATCGATACGTCCTGCGCGAGCGCGTCGGAGCCGAGCGGATTTTCCATGTGCTGCTGCATCGTGCCGATCACCTGGATCAGCTTGCGGTTGTGCACGCCGTAGCGCGCGGCGATCTCGAGCCGCTGGCTGTCCGAGCGCTGCCGGATGCGGCTGACGACGAACTGCTCGGAGATCGCCGCCGCGAGATCGGCGCCGTGCCGGCGCCCGATCAGGTCGAGCATCATGTCGATCGACGCGGTGCCGCCCGCGCACGTGATGCGCCGGTCGTCGATCTCGAACAGCTCCTGCGTCGCGTTCAGGCCCGGATAGCGCTCGCGGAACGCGGCCAGCGCTTCCCAGTGCAGCGTCAGCGGCTGCGACGCGTCGAACAGCCCGGCTTCCGCGAGCACGAAGCTGCCCGTGTCGATGCCGCCGAGCGTCGCGCCGTGCCGGTGCTGGCGGCGCAGCCAGTCGCCGAGCGCGCGCGTGTAACACACGAGCGGATCGAAGCCCGCGACGACGAACACCGTATCGACCTGCGCGATGTCCGCGCACGCGGCTTCGGCGGCGACGGGGATGCCGTTGCTCGCGGCGACCGGCGCACCGTCGGCGCTGATCACGTGCCAGCGGTAAAGCTCGGTGCGGAAGCGGTTCGCGACGCGCAGCGGCTCGACCGCGGACATGAAGCCGAGTGCGGAGAAGCCGGGCAGCAGCAGGAAGTGGAAATCCTCGGGCATCGGGGCAGGGGATGGAATCCGGTGGTCGTCGCACATCGCACGGGATTGCGAACGGACGGACACACGCCGCGGCCGGCTCGCAGGCGCCGAACGGTCAGCGGAAGATTATCGCGGGTTTCGCTCGTCTTCAGCGCGTTTTTTGCGGCGCGCACGGACCGGCGCGCGGTGATCGACGGAAGTTCGCCGGAACGACTTCCCGAATGAAAAAAAACGCCAACCCGGCTGGGCTGGCGTTTCGCTTCGGGTATGACCGATATCAGAACTGGTTCATCGTGTTGTCCTTACCCGCCGCCTTCAGCGCCGCTTCGCCGCTGAAATATTCCTTGTGGTCGTCGCCGATGTCCGAGCCGGACATGTTCTGGTGCTTCACGCAGGCGATGCCCTGACGGATTTCCTTGCGCTGCACGCCGGCCACATAACCCAGCATGCCCTGGTCGCCGAAGTATTCCTTCGCCAGGTTGTCGGTCGACAGCGCGGCGGTGTGGTACGTCGGCAGCGTGATCAGGTGGTGGAAGATACCGGCTTCGCGCGATGCATCTGCCTGGAACGTGCGGATCTTCTCGTCAGCGAGCGCCGCCAGTTCGGTCTGATCGTATTCCACGCTCATCAGCTGCGCGCGGTCGTATGCCGACACGTCCTTGCCCTCGGCCTTCATCGCGTCATACGCCTGCTGGCGGAAATTCAGCGTCCAGTTGAACGACGGGCTGTTGTTGTACACCAGCTTCGCGTTCGGGATGACCTTGCGAATCTCGCTGACCATGCCGCCGATCTGTGCGATATGCGGTTTTTCGGTTTCGATCCACAGCAGGTCGGCACCGTTCTGCAGTGCGGTGACGCAATCCAGCACGCAGCGTGCTTCGCCCGTGCCGGCGCGGAACTGGAACAGGTTGCTCGGCAGGCGCTTCGGACGCAGCAGCTTGCCGTCGCGCTTGATGACGACGTCACCGTTGCCCAGTTGGTCGGCCGACAGTTCTTCGCAATCGAGGAACGAGTTGTATTGGTCGCCCAGGTCGCCCGGCGTGCTGGTCACGGCGATCTGCTTGGTCAGGCCGGCGCCCAGCGAGTCGGTGCGGGCCACGATGATGCCGTCGTCCACGCCCAGTTCCAGGAACGCGTAGCGGATCGCGCGGATCTTCGCGAGGAAGTCCTCGTGCGGAACGGTGACCTTGCCGTCCTGGTGGCCGCACTGCTTCTCGTCGGACACCTGGTTTTCGATCTGGATGCAGCATGCGCCCGCTTCGATGAACTGCTTGGCCAGCAGGTACGTGGCTTCCGCGTTGCCGAAACCCGCGTCGATGTCGGCGATGATCGGCACGACGTGCGTCACGTGGTTGTCGATTTTTTCCTGGATGGCAGCCTTCGCAGCGCCTTCGGCTGCATCCAGCTCGCGGAACAGGCCGCCCAGCTCACGGGCATCGGCCTGGCGCAGGAACGTGTACAGCTCGCGGATCAGCGCGCTGACGGAGGTTTTTTCATGCATCGACTGGTCCGGCAGCGGGCCGAACTCGGAGCGCAACGCGGCCACCATCCAGCCGGACAGATAAAGGTAGCGGCGTTCGGTGCTGTTGAAATGCTTCTTGATGGAGATCATCTTCTGCTGGCCGATGAAACCGTGCCAGCAGCCGAGCGACTGCGTGTACTTCGCCGGGTCGGCATCGTAAGCGGCCATGTCTGCACGCATGATCTTGGCGGTGTACTTCGCGATGTCCAGACCCGTCTTGAATTTGTTCTGGGCACGCATGCGGGCGGCATACTCGGGGCTGATGGCATTCCACGCGCTGCCGTGGTTTTCTTTCAAACCGGCAACTGCCTTGATGTCGTCTTGATACTGGGTCATGTCAATCTCCTGAGAGCAAAGCGCGTTTGAGTAAATGGTTGAGCGTGGGCTCCGTATGTCGAAGCGAACTGCATGACTGAATAGTAGCGCCGCCCGATGCGCTTTGGGTGATGTCTTATATAAGACATAAGACATAAATTTCCCTTGTTTTTCAATGAGATGCGTAGCGATTTTTGCGATGCAAAACAAGTTTTCAAGCGGCGAAAAAGGGATGCCGCGGGAATTCGACGCGAGTTCCGCAATGTGAAACGGCCTTTCGGCTGCTGGAGGAAGGGCAAGCACGATGGTTCGAGCAACGATTGCTCGCGGGATGATCGTGTAGACGTCTGTTTCTACGAACGGACGGACGGCTTTCCAACGTACGATCAAGCGCGCTGTGGAAGTCGCCGGGCCGACCTGGTCAATTCATCCGGGCAGCTCCAGCTTCGAGCCCGAAGCCGCATCGGCATCCCGTCCCTTCCCGGCGGAATCGAAAGCCTCGCGCCGCATGTGGACAAGCCAGTTTCACCCAAAACACGCGGCAAAACCCCATCCAACAAGCCTCTCCAAAACACTAGTGGTTTCCACTCATAGTCGCAAATAGTCAAGAACAGGTCGCCGCCGGTCTTTTCGCGGCCAATATGGCTCGTTACTTTTACTCCCACGATGCAGGCCGGCGCACACCCCGCGCACCGGCTGCGACGAGTCCCACCGGGAGGAACCGAACCATGAAGTCGACGAAGATCGCCGCGCTTGTCGCGGCCGTGCTGGCGACCGCCGCGTTCACGAACGCGGCGCGTGCCGAAACGGATGCCGCGACCTGCCGCACCGTGCGTTTCGCGGATATCGGCTGGACCGACATCACGTCGACCACGGCGCTCGCGTCGACCGTGTTCGAGGCGCTCGGCTACAAGCCGACCACGACGATTGCGTCGGTGCCGATCTCGTTCGCCGGCCTGAAGAGCAAGCAGCTCGACGTGTCGCTCGGCTACTGGTGGCCCGTGCAGCAGAAGCAGCTCCAGCCGTTCCTCGACAGCAAGTCGATCAACGTCGTCGAAACGCCGAACCTGTCCGGCGCGAAGGCGACGCTCGCGGTGCCGAGCTACGAATACCAGGCCGGCCTGAAGACTTTCGAGGACATCGCGAAGCACCGCGCGGAACTCGACGGCAAGATCTACGGGATCGAGCCGGGCAGCAGCGCGAACGCGACGATCCAGAAGATGATCGACACGAACCAGTACGGGCTCGGCGGCTTCAAGCTGGTCGAATCGAGCGAGGCCGGAATGCTGGTGACGGTCGAGCGTGCGATCCGCGAGAAGAAGTGGGTCGTGTTCCTTGGCTGGGAGCCGCATCCGATGAACATCCAGCTCAGCATGAACTACCTGTCCGGCGGCGACGCGTCGTTCGGCCCGAACTACGGCGAAGCGCGCGTGTACACGCTGACGGCGCCCGACTTCATCGCGCGCTGCCCGAACGCGGGCAAGCTCGTCACGAACCTGCGCTTCTCGACGCAGCTCGAGAACCAGCTGATGCAGTCGGTGATGAACAAGACGAAGCCGGCCGACGCCGCGAAGGCCTACCTGAAGAAGAACCCGCAGGTGCTCGATCCGTGGCTCGCAGGCGTCAAGACGTTCGACGGCAAGGACGGCTTGCCGGCGGTCAAGGCGTATCTCGGCCTGTAATGGCCTGCACGTTGCACGACGCGTGCACCGAAAAAAACATCAGCAATGCGAAATAACCAGAGTCAAGCGAGGCAAACAGCATGAACCATGAAGTCATCGTGACCTGCGCCGTCACCGGCGCGGGCGATACGGTCGGCAAGCATCCGGCGATTCCGGTCACGCCGAAGGAGATCGCGGCGGCCGCGATCGAAGCCGCGAAGGCCGGCGCCACCGTCGCGCACTGCCACGTGCGCGATCCGCAGACGGGGCGCGGCAGCCGCGACCCGAACCTGTACCGCGAAGTGGTCGACCGCATCCGCTCGGCCGACGTCGACGTGATCATCAACCTGACGGCCGGCATGGGCGGCGATCTCGAGATCGGCCCGGGCGAAGACCCGATGCGTTTCGGCAAGGGCACCGATCTGGTCGGCGGCCTCACGCGTCTCGCGCACGTCGAGGAACTGCTGCCCGAGATCTGCACGCTCGACTGCGGCACGCTGAATTTCGGCGACGGCGACTACATCTACGTGTCGACGCCCGCGCAGTTGCGCGCCGGCGCGAAGCGCATCCAGGAGCTCGGCGTGAAGCCGGAGCTGGAGATCTTCGATACGGGCCATCTGTGGTTCGCGAAGCAGTTGCTGAAGGAAGGGCTGCTCGACGATCCGCCGCTGTTCCAGCTTTGCCTCGGCATTCCGTGGGGCGCGCCGGCCGATACGGGCACGATGAAGGCGATGGTCGACAACCTGCCGCCGGGCGCGCACTGGGCCGGCTTCGGGATCGGCCGCATGCAGATGCCGATGGTCGCGCAGGCGATGCTGCTCGGCGGCCACGTGCGCGTCGGCCTCGAGGACAACATCTGGCTTGACCGCGGCGTGCATGCGACCAACGGCACGCTCGTCGAGCGCGCGAGAGAGATCGTCGAACGGCTCGGCGCCCGCGTGCTGACGCCGGCCGAAGGCCGCAGCAAGCTCGGCCTGCCCGCACGAGGCGAGCGTCCGCTCGAACGCCGTGCGATCGCCGAATTCGCTTGAGTTTTTCCTGACCGATACGAGACGGCGGCGCGCACAGGCACGGCCGCCCACCGATTTCCCTTGAATTGAAGGATGCGTTGACATGGCTGTGAAGACCGACATCAAGACGTTCGCCGCCATCGGCACCGGCGTGATCGGCAGCGGGTGGATTTCCCGCGCGCTCGCGCACGGTTTGGACGTGGTCGTATGGGACCCCGCGCCGGGCGCGGAAGAACGGCTGCGTGCGAACGTCGCGAATGCGTGGCCCGCGCTCGAGCGCGTCGGCCTCGCGCCGGGCGCCGATCCCGCGCGGCTGCGTTTCGTGTCGACGATCGAAGCGTGCGTCGCCGATGCCGATTTCATCCAGGAAAGCGCGCCCGAGCGCGAGGCGCTGAAGCTCGAACTGCATGAGCAGATCAGCCGCGCGGCGAAACCCGACGCGATCATCGCGTCGTCGACGTCGGGGCTGCTGCCGACGGATTTCTACGCGCGTGCGACGCATCCGGAGCGCTGCGTGGTCGGCCATCCGTTCAATCCGGTCTACCTGCTGCCGCTCGTCGAGGTGCTCGGCGGCGAGCGCACGTCGCCGGAAGCGGTCGAAGCGGCGATGGAGATCTATCGCAAGCTCGGCATGCGGCCGCTGCACGTGCGCAAGGAAGTGCCGGGCTTCATCGCGGACCGGCTGCTCGAAGCGCTGTGGCGCGAGGCGCTGCACCTCGTCAACGAAGGTGTCGCGACGACCGGCGAGATCGACGACGCGATCCGTTTCGGCGCGGGCATCCGCTGGTCGTTCATGGGCACGTTCCTGACCTACACGCTGGCGGGCGGCGATGCGGGCATGCGACACTTCATGCAGCAGTTCGGCCCTGCGCTCGAACTGCCGTGGACGAAGCTGGTCGCGCCGACGCTCACCGACGCGCTGATCGACAGCGTCGTCGAAGGCACGACCGAACAGCAGGGCACGCGCAGCATCAAGGAGCTCGAACGCTATCGCGACGAGTGCATCACCGAGGTGCTGAAGTCGATCGCCGCGGTGAAGGCGCGGCACGGGATGCGATTCGAGGACTAGTAACAGACCCTAAGGACAGGCGATGACGGGCGATACCCCGCTGACGATTTACCGCGACGTGGTGCGGCCCGAATGGGTCGACTACAACGGCCACCTGCGCGATGCGTTCTACCTGCTGATCTTCAGCTTCGCGACCGATGCGCTGCTGGATCGCATCGGCCTCGACGACGCCGCGCGTCGCGAGCGGGGCCGCTCGGTCTATACGCTCGAAGCGCACGTGAACTACCTGCACGAGATCAAGGAGGGCACGCAGGTGCGCGTCGATGCGCGTGTGCTCGCGCACGACGCGAAGCGGCTGCACCTGTATCTCGAACTGTTCGCGGATGGGCATGACGACGCGGTATCGGCGAGCGAGCAGATGCTGCTGCACGTCGATACGCGCGACGGCGCGAAGTCGGCGCCGTTTGACGAAGACGTCGCCGCGCGCGTGGCCGAGCTTCATGCGTTGCAGCGCGATTGCGCGGCGCCTGCGTATGCGGGCCGCGTGATCGGGCTGCCGCCGCGCCGCTAGCGTCGATCTTCAACCGCGGAGGCACGCGATGCTCGAACCGGAAATCGCGGCGTTCGTCGCAGCCGTCGACGCGTGGTATCCGGCCGACGCGGCGGCGCGCTCGCCCGACGAGCAGCGCCGCCTCTACGACCGCTTCGCGGCCGAGTGGACACCGGCGGCTCTGCCGGCCGGCATCGTGCAGCAGGATGTCGTGTGGCATGTACCCGATGGACGCGCGATCGCACTGCGGCGCTACACGGCCGCGCACGGTACGCCGCGCGGCACGGTGCTGTTTTTTCATGGCGGCGGCTTCGTCGTCGGCTCGCTCGACAGCCATGCGCTGATCACCGCGCAACTGGCGGCCGACACGGGGCTTGACGTGATCGCGGTCGACTACCGGCTGGCGCCTGAACACCGCGCACCGGCTGCTCTTGAAGATTGCCTTGCCGTCACACGCGCCGCGCGCGATGCGCGCTGGCCGTTCGGGCCGTGCGTGTATCCGCTGACGCTTGCGGGCGACAGTGCGGGCGGCATGCTCGCGGCGGCCGTTGCGACCGCACTGCGCGATGCGGGCGAAGGCGGCATCGACGGCATCGTGCTCGTCTATCCGATGCTCGGGTTCGAACCGCAATCGCCCGCGCGCGAAACCGAAGCGCACGCGCCGATGCTGACGCTCGACGACGTTCATCGCTATCGCGCGCTGTATTGGGAAGGCGGCCTGTCCGACGCACTGACGGACGGCAACCCGCTGCTGCGCGCGTCGGTGCCGCTCGCGGCAGCGCGTTTCGACGGCTTACCGCCCGTGCTCGCGATCGGCGCCGAGCACGATCCGCTGCGGGACGATGCGCGAGTCTATGTCGAACGGATTCGCGCGGCCGGCGGGGCTGCGCACTACTGGATGGGAGAGGGGCTGGTGCACGGCTGCTGGCGAGCGCTCGGGACGAGCCCGCAGGCGGCGCGGATGCACCGGACGGTCGGCGGGTTTCTGCTCGCACCACACGCGTAGCGGGCGTTTCCGGGAGGCAACGATGCAGGCAGCGCAACACCGTATCGAGGACTGGCGGACGTTTTCCGCCGACGCGGCCAATGCGGCCATTGCCGCGGTAGCAATCGGCGACGGAGCGTTGGACGTCGAGTGGAACGACGCGCGACGATCGCCGTTCCATTTCGACTGGCTGCGCGACAACTGCGCGTGTACCGCGTGCGTGCATGCGGTCACACGCGAACAGGTGTTCGAGATTGCCGACGCGCGCGAGGATCTGTCGGCGCTCACCGTACACGTCGAAACCGACGGCGCGCTGCATGTCGAGTGGAACGACGGGCATCGCAGCGCGTGGTCGCCGGGCTGGTTGCGCGCGCATGCGTACGACGACGCGTCGCGCGCCGAGCGCCAGGCCGCGCACGGGCGGCACGTGTGGGCCGGCGACGATGCGACGGCGATCGGCGTGTTCGCGTGGCGCGACGTGATGGAGGACGAAGGCGCATTGCTCGCCTGGCTCGCCGCGTTGCAGCGCACCGGGCTGACGCTCGTCGAAGGCGTGCCGGCCGAGCGTGGCCGCGTCGACGAGATCGCGCGCCGCATCGGCCTGATCCGCGAAAGCAATTTCGGCGTGCTGTTCGACGTCGAATCGAAGCCGAGGCCGGACAGCAATGCGTATACGTCGCTGAACCTGCCGCCGCATACCGATCTGCCGACGCGCGAATTGCAGCCGGGCGTGCAGTTCCTGCATTGCCTCGCAAACGACGCGACGGGCGGCGACAGCGTATTCCTCGACGGGTTCGCGCTCGCAGACGCGCTGCGGCGCGAGCATCCGGCCGATTTCGAGCAGCTTGCGTCGACGCCGTTCGAGTTCTGGAACAAGAGTGCGAACAGCGACTACCGCTGTTCGGCGCCGGTGATCGGGCTCGATGCGCGCGGCAACGTGACCGAGGTGCGTGTCGCGAACTTCCTGCGCGGGCCGCTCGATGCGCCGGCTGGATCGGTCGCGGCTGTCTATCGCGCGTACCGGCGGTTTCTCGCGCTTGCGCGCGAGCCGCGTTTTCGCGTGCAGCGACGCCTGCGGGCGGGCGACATGTGGGCGTTCGACAACCGGCGTGTGCTGCATGCACGCACCGAGTTCGATCCGTCGACGGGCCGCCGGCATCTGCAGGGCTGCTATGTCGATCGCGACGAACTGCTGTCGCGGTGGCGGGTGTTGTCGCGTTCGGTGCCTGCCGCGGCCATGCCGCGCTGACCGGCGGCGCACACGGCGTCATCTTGCACACACGCATGCTTCGCAGACGAAAAAGGCCCGGACGCCAGGCGCCCGGGCGAAGCCACCCGCTGCCGGGCGGCGGAGGTATGCGTTTCACAAAAAAGGACGAGCCCGCAAAGGGGCTCGTCCGGATACGGCTTCATCGCGCGACGCGCGGCGCCCGCCGGGGGCGCGTCGGCTTACTGGCCGAAGAAGATCGAATCGCGTGCGTTCGACGACGCCGCGGCAGCCGGGGCGCCCGAGTGGACGAGCGGAGCCGGTTGCGCGCCGTAGCCGCTGGCGTCGGCGCCATGAACGCGCGCTTCCGCGCTCTGGATGTCGTTCGGGTAGTAGGGGCTCGACACGCCCGGCTTGTAGCCGGCTTGTTCGAGCTGGACCAGTTCGTTCTTCACTTGCGCGCGGGTCACGGTGCTTTGCGCGAATGCGCCGAACGAAGCGGACAGGGCGGCAGCGGCAACGACTGCGGAAACGAGCGATTTCATGATGACCTCCGGTGTTTTATTGAGTTCGCTCTCGACACCATGTCTTAAGCGATTGATCAAATCTTAGTCATCGGATGGTTGAGGGTAAACGCTGATTTTGACGATAAATTGTTTCCTGGGCGGTAACAGTGGTGCGCCGAATCAGTCTTTCAGCCGGCTTTCTTTCCGGTTGATGTAATAAGTATGAAGAATGTTGCGGATCGTGACGCGCGGTTCAGCGCGCCTCGGCCGCCGTGTCGAACGGCCGGCCCGGCGAGCGCCCGGCCGGCGCGCCCGAGCTGAGGAAGCGCACGCCGGTCGCGGCTTCCGATGCTTCCCACAGCAGCGCCGCCGAAGTCACGTCTCGCGCCGCGCGCGGCACGCTCGCGGGCGCCGGCAGCCCGCGCGATTCGAACCAGCCGGACGGCCCGATATATGCGCCGCCGGCGAGATCGGGCGATGTCGCCGCGTGGATCGCGGGCAGCGCGCCCTGGTTGGCCGGCTGCGCGAGATAACGGTTCGCGGCACGCATCAGCGCGGCGCGGGCGGGCGAACTGTCCATCGCCGGGCCCGCGAACTGCAGGTTGGTCGCCGCATAGCCGGGATGCGCGGCGACGCTGATCCCGGCGAACGCGGCGCGCTCGAAGCGGCGCTGCAGTTCGATCGCGAACACGAGGTTCGCGAGCTTGCTGTCGCAATAGGCGAGATAACGGTTGTAGCGATGCTCGGCGCGCAGGTCGTCGACGCGAATCCGGCCGCCGCGGTTCAAGCCGCTCGACATCGTCACGACGCGTGCGCGTCGCGCGGCGCTCAGCGCGGGCAGCAAATGGCCGGTCAGCGCGAAATGGCCGAGGTGGTTGGTGCCGAACTGCATCTCGAAGCCGTCGCGCGTGTGCCGCAGCGGCAGGAACATCACGCCGGCGTTGTTGCAGAGGATGTCGACGCGGCCGTGGCGTTCGGACACGTCGGCCGCGAAGCGTTCGATCGATGCGAGATCGGCGAGGTCGAGCGCATCGACTTCGACACGCGCATCGGGATGGAGCCGGCGGATCGCATCGGCGGCCTGCGCGGCGCGCGCGGCGTCGCGGCAGCCCATCACGACGGTCGCGCCTTTTGCGGCCAGCGTTTCCGCGAGCTGCCAGCCGAGGCCGCTGTTGGCGCCGGTCACGACCGCGACCTTGCCGCCCTGCGCCGGGACGTGGCGCGCGCTCCATGCATGCATGTCTGCCTCCATCGGCACGGCCGAACGACCGCGGCACGTAATCGTTACATTGAGTGGTGTAACGATAGTGCGTGCGGACGTGGCAGACAAGCGGGGGAATTAGACCGGCGCTTCTAGGGTCGACGCGCGGCGTGGTGCAGCGGGCCGCGGTACGCGGCTGGCAGGATTTACCTGCCCCCGGCGAGGCCGAGCACTTCGGCGGCGGAGATCATCGCGGCCGCGTTCGCGGGCGCCGGGCGTTCGGCCGGGCGGAAGACTTCGTCGCCGCGATGGATGACCTGGCGCGACAGTGCGCAGGTGCCGGTGCGCTGCGCGAAGCGGCGGCGCCAGCGCTGTTCGCCGTAGTGACAGCGGCCGGGTTCGACCCAGCGGACGACGAGCAGCGTATCGGACTGTTCGAGGATTTCGACGTGGACGTCGGGGGGATCGAGCACAGGCAGGGATTGGGAGGCCTTCATTTTGCCGTTTCCTAAAGCTCGTGCGGTTCGGTCGTGGCAGTGGATGTCACTACCCGATGGCGAATCCGTAGCGGGTTCCATGAGTGGTGCGCTAAATGTAAGCGTCTGTGACCGGAAAAAACATCCTGTCTGGCTCAAATTACCTTTTGCCGATTTAGAAACAATCCACGCTCATTTTTCTGGGGATCCACGGACAAAAACGCCCCGGACGGAAAGTCCGGGGCGGAAAATCGGCCCGCGCGCCGTGTCTGCTCGCCCAGACACGGAATACATCGCCGGGGGACGGAGTGCCCGCAGGGATCGAACGCGGGCGGGGAGGCGATGTATCGGAAGCGCGGTCCGGCAACGCCATGATGGCGCGCGCGTCCCGTTGAGACCCTGACGCGAACATGACTTTTTTGCCAGTTTGGCGCGGCAACCGCGCCGGGCGTGTGCGAAAAACCGGCCGAGAAGCCCGCCGGCATTGGGCCTGCATGAATCCGAAAGCGCGCTGCCATGGCCGGTCGAGCACCGGATTCTTGTCCATCCGCCGGATTTACCCGCCCGGGTAAATACTGAATCCCAAATTCGTGACAAACGCGCGATCACTCCCTATGATTGGTTGGACCTTTAGTCCTTTGTGCCAATCGGCCGACTAGCGGCCGGCTTTTACGGGAGAGGTGCTCATGAGATTGCAGGGCAAGCGGGCGCTGGTGACGGCGGCCGGGCAGGGCATCGGCCGCGCGACCGCGCTGCGGTTCGCAAGCGAGGGCGCCGACGTGCTGGCGACCGACATCAACGAAGCCGCGCTCGTGCGGCTCGCGGCCGACGCCGAACGCGCGGGCGGCCGGCTGACCACGCGGCGGCTCGACGTCACCGATGCGAACGACGTCGCGGCGCTCGCCGCGAGCGAACGCGCGTTCGACGTGCTGTTCAACTGCGCGGGCTACGTGCATCACGGCTCGATCCTCGACTGCGACGACGACGCGTGGGCGTTTTCGCTGAACCTGAACGTCACGTCGATGTACCGGCTGATCCGCACGCTGCTGCCCGCGATGCTCGCGGCGGGCGGCGCGTCGATCGTCAACATGTCGTCGGCCGCGTCGAGCGTGAAGGGCGTGCCGAACCGCTTCGTGTACGGCACCACCAAGGCGGCCGTGATCGGCCTGACCAAGGCGGTGGCCGCCGATTTTGTCGGTCAAGGCATTCGTTGCAACGCGATCTGCCCCGGCACGGTCGAGTCGCCTTCGCTCGAGGCCCGTATCGCCGAGCAGGCGCGGACGCAGAACACGACCATCGACGCGGTGCGCGCCGCATTTGTCGCGCGCCAGCCGATGGGGCGCGTCGGTACGGCGGACGAGATCGCCGCGCTGGCAACCTATCTGGCATCCGACGAGTCCGCATTTACCACCGGCGCCATTCACCTGATCGACGGCGGCTGGTCAAACTGACCGTGTCAAGCTGACCGCGCCTTCCCATTCACTTTCCGTTTCGGTTCAGACGATATGAAACTGCTGAGATTTGGCGACAAACACCATGAAAAACCGGGCCTGCTCGATGCGCAGGGCCACATCCGCGACCTGTCCGGCGTGATCGACGACATCGCCGGCGACGCGCTGTCGCCGGCCTCGCTCGCGCGGCTGCGCGACATTCCGCCGTCGTCGCTGCCGCTCGTCGAAGGCACGCCGCGGCTCGGCGCGTGCGTCGGGCGCGTCGGCAAGTTCATCTGCATCGGGCTCAACTATTCCGATCACGCGGCCGAATCGGGGATGGAGGTACCGAAGGAGCCCGTCGTGTTCGGCAAGTGGACGAGCGCGATCTCGGGGCCGAACGACGACGTCGAGATCCCGCGCGGCTCGGAGAAGACCGACTGGGAAGTCGAGCTCGGCGTGGTGATCGGCCAGGGCGGCCGCTATATCGACGAAGCCGACGCGCTGTCGCACGTCGCCGGCTACTGCGTCGTGAACGACGTGTCGGAGCGCGAATACCAGCTCGAACGCGGCGGCACGTGGGACAAGGGCAAGGGCAACGACACGTTCGGGCCGCTCGGCCCGTGGCTCGTGACGGCCGACGAAGTGCCCGATCCGCATGCGCTGCGGCTGTGGCTCGACGTCGACGGCCACCGCTACCAGAACGGCTCGACCGCGACGATGGTGTTCCGCGTGCCGCACCTGATCAGCTACCTGAGCCGCTTCATGAGCCTGCAGCCGGGCGACGTGATTTCCACCGGCACGCCGCCGGGCGTCGGCCTCGGGCAGAAGCCGCCCGTCTACCTGCGCGCCGGGCAGGTGATCACGCTCGGCATCGACGGGCTCGGCGAGCAGCGCCAGCGCACCGTGCAGGCCTGATTTCCTTTAACGGACGGTTCGTCATGCCTATCATTCGATCGATGCGCGTCCTCGACGTGCGCTTTCCGACCTCGCGCCAGCTCGACGGCTCCGATGCGATGAATCCGGACCCCGATTATTCGGCGGCCTACGTCGTGCTCGAAACCGACCGCGACGGGCTCGAAGGTCACGGGCTCACGTTCACCATCGGGCGCGGCAACGAAATCTGCTGCGCGGCGATCGACGCGATGCGCCACCTCGTCGTCGGCCTCGACCTCGACTGGATCCGCGAGGACATGGGCCGCTTCTGGCGGCACGTCACGTCGGACAGCCAGTTGCGCTGGATCGGCCCCGACAAGGGCGCGATCCACCTGGCGACCGGCGCCGTCGTCAACGCGGTGTGGGATCTGTGGGCGAAGGCGGAGGGCAAGCCGCTGTGGCGGCTCGTCGCCGACATGAGCCCCGAGGAGCTGGTGCGCGCGATCGACTTCCGCTACCTGACCGACTGCCTGACGCCGGACGAAGCGCTCGACCTGCTGCGCCGGCAGGCGCCCGGCAAGGCCGCGCGGATCGCGACGCTGGAGCGCGACGGCTACCCGTGCTACACGACGTCGGCCGGCTGGCTCGGCTACAGCGACGACAAGCTGCGCCGGCTGTGCCGCGAGGCCGTCGACGCGGGGTTCGACTACGTGAAGCTGAAGGTCGGCGCGAACCTCGAGGACGACATCCGCCGCGTGACGATCGCGCGCGAGGTAATCGGTCCGGATCGCAAGCTGATGATCGATGCGAACCAGGTGTGGGAAGTCGACGAGGCGATCGACTGGGTGCGCGAGCTCGCGTTCGCGCGGCCGTGGTTCATCGAGGAGCCGACGAGCCCCGACGACGTCGAAGGGCATCGCAAGATCCGCAAGGCGATCGCGCCCGTGCAGGTCGCGACCGGCGAGATGTGCCAGAACCGCGTGCTGTTCAAGCAGTTCATCGCGCGCGGCGCGATCGACGTCGTGCAGATCGACGCGTGCCGGCTCGGCGGCGTGAACGAGATTCTCGCGGTGATGCTGATGGCCGCGAAGTACGGGCTGCCCGTGTGCCCGCATGCGGGCGGCGTCGGGTTGTGCGAGTACGTGCAGCACCTGTCGATGATCGACTACGTGTGCATTTCCGGCACGAAGGAAGGGCGCGTGACCGAATACGTCGATCACCTGCACGAGCATTTCGTCGAGCCGTGCGTGGTGCGCGGCGCGGCGTACGTGCCGCCGACGGCGCCCGGCTTCTCGATCGAGATGAAGCCCGAATCGCTGGAGCAGTACCTGTTCCGCGGCTGAAGCACGGCGACGCACGTTGCACGACGCGCGTCGTGCGCGGCGACAACATGAACGACGGAGACGCGAAGTGGATTTGAACCTGCAAGACAAGGTCGTGATCGTGACCGGCGGTGCCTCGGGCATCGGCGCCGCGATCTCGATGCGGCTCGCCGGCGAAGGTGCGATTCCGGTGGTGTTCGCGCGCCACACGCCCGACGACGCGTTCTGGCGCGAGCTTGTACAGAGGCAGCCGCACGCCGCGTGCGTGTCGGTCGAACTGCAGGACGACGCGCAATGCCGCGATGCGGTCGCGCAGACCGTCGCGCGTTTCGGCCGCATCGACGGCCTCGTCAACAACGCGGGCATCAACGACAGCATCGGCCTCGACGCCGGGCGCGACGCATTCGTCGCATCGCTCGAACGCAACCTGATCCACTACTACGTGATGGCGCACTACTGCGTGCCGCACCTGAAGGCGGCGCGCGGCGCGATCGTCAACATCTCGTCGAAGACGGCGGTCACCGGGCAGGGCAACACGAGCGGCTATTGCGCATCGAAGGGCGCGCAGCTCGCGTTGACGCGCGAATGGGCCGTCGCGTTGCGCGACGACGGCGTGCGCGTGAACGCGGTGATCCCGGCTGAGGTGATGACGCCGCTTTACAGGAACTGGCTCGCCGGCTTCGACGATCCCGATGCGAAGCTCGCCGAAATCGCCGGCAAGGTGCCGCTCGGCAAGCGCTTCACGACGGCCGACGAGATCGCCGATACGACCGTGTTCCTGCTGTCGGCGCGCGCATCGCACACGACGGGCCAGTGGTTGTTCGTCGATGGCGGTTATACGCATCTCGACCGCGCGATCGGCTGAATGCACCGGAACCCCGACCCCATGCAACCCGACCCGAACCTGAACGCCGCACCGCCGCTGATTGCGTTGAGCGGCATCGGCAAGCGCTTTCCGGGCGTACAGGCGCTCGACGACTGCCGTTTCGACCTGCATGCCGGCGAAGTGCATGCGCTGATGGGCGAGAACGGCGCCGGCAAATCGACGCTGATGAAGATCCTCGCGGGCGTGTATCAGCGCGACGACGGCGAGATCCGGATGGACGGCCGCGCGGTGGAGATCGCCGATCCGCGCGCTGCACAGGCGCTCGGGATCGGCATCATCCATCAGGAACTGAACCTGATGAACCACCTGAGCGTCGCGCAGAACATCTTCATCGGCCGCGAGCCGCGCGGCCGCTTCGGCGTGTTCGTCGACGAAGACAAACTGAACCGCGACGCGGCCGCGATCTTCCAACGGATGCGGCTCGATCTCGACCCGCGCACGCCGGTCGGCCGACTGACGGTCGCGAAGCAGCAGATGGTCGAGATCGCGAAGGCGCTGTCGTTCGACTCGCGCGTGCTGATCATGGACGAGCCGACCGCCGCGCTCAACAACGCGGAGATCGCCGAGCTGTTCCGCATCATCCGCGATTTGCGCGCGCACGGCGTCGGCATCGTCTACATCTCGCACAAGATGGACGAACTGCGCCAGATCGCCGATCGCGTGACCGTGATGCGCGACGGCAAGTACGTCGCGACGGTGCCGATGGCGGAAACGTCGATGGACGCGATCATCGCGATGATGGTCGGCCGCCAGCTCGATGCGGAGCACCGCACGCCGCCCGATACGTCCGCGAACGACGTCGCGCTCGAAGTGCGCGGGTTGTCGCGCGGCCGCGCGATCCGCGATGTGGGCTTCACGCTGCGGCGCGGCGAGATCCTCGGCTTCGCGGGGTTGATGGGCGCGGGCCGCACCGAGGTCGCGCGCGCGGTGTTCGGTGCGGACCCGGTCGACGCGGGCGAGATCCGCGTGCACGGCAAGACCGTGACGATCCGCACGCCGGCCGACGCGGTCGCGCACGGGATCGGCTACCTGTCCGAGGATCGCAAGCACTTCGGGCTCGCGGTCGGGATGGACGTGCAGAACAACATCGCGCTGTCGAGCATGCGGCGCTTCGTGCGCCGCGGCTTGTTTCTCGATGCGCGCAAGATGCGCGACACCGCACAGGCGTACGTGCGGCAGCTCGCGATCCGCACGCCGTCGGTCGCGCAGCCCGCGCGGCTGCTGTCGGGCGGCAACCAGCAGAAGATCGTGATCGCGAAATGGCTGCTGCGCGACTGCGACATCCTGTTCTTCGACGAGCCGACGCGCGGCATCGACGTCGGTGCGAAAAGCGAGATCTACAAGCTGCTCGACGCGCTCGCCGCCGACGGCAAGGCGATCGTGATGATCTCGTCGGAACTGCCCGAGGTGCTGCGCATGAGCCACCGGATTCTCGTGATGTGCGAAGGCCGCGTGACCGGTGAATTGCGCGCGGCCGACGCCACGCAGGAAAAGATCATGCAGCTCGCGACGCAGCGCGAGTCGACCGTATTGTCCTGATTCAGACGCTTACCCGATCATGTCCAACGATACGCATCCCGTTCCGCCCCTCGCTTCCGGCGATTCGCCGGCCGGCGCATCCGGCTTCCGCGCCCGCTTCTTCAACCCGGCCGCGCGGCAGAAGCTGCTCGCGTTCGCGAGCCTCGTGCTGCTGATCGCGTTCTTCAGCATCGCGTCGCCGAACTTCCTCGAAGTCGACAACCTCGTCACGATCCTGCAGGCCACCGCCGTGAACGGCGTGCTGGCTGTGGCCTGTACCTACGTGATCATCACGTCGGGCATCGATCTGTCGGTCGGCACGCTGATGACGTTCTGCGCGGTGATGGCCGGCGTCGTGCTGACGAAGTGGGGGATGCCGCTGCCGCTCGGGATCCTGGCCGCGCTGTGCTTCGGCGCGCTGTCCGGCTGCGTGTCGGGCTTCGTGATCGCGAAGATGAAGGTGCCGCCGTTCATCGCGACGCTCGGCATGATGATGCTGCTCAAGGGGCTGTCGCTCGTGATCTCGGGCACGCGGCCGATCTATTTCAACGACACGCCGGGCTTCACGTCGATTGCGCAGGATTCGCTGATCGGCAACCTGATTCCCGCGCTGCCGATTCCGAACGCGGTGCTGATCCTGTTTCTCGTCGCGGTCGGCGCATCGATCGTGCTGAACCGGACGATCTTCGGCCGCTACACGTTCGCGCTCGGCAGCAACGAGGAAGCGCTGCGGTTGTCCGGCGTGAACGTCGACGCGTGGAAGATCGCGGTCTACACATTCAGCGGCGCGGTGTGCGGGATCGCCGGGCTCCTGATCGCGTCGAGGCTGAATTCCGCGCAGCCCGCGCTCGGGCAGGGCTACGAGCTCGATGCGATCGCGGCCGTCGTGATCGGCGGCACGTCGCTGTCGGGCGGCGCGGGCAGCATCGTCGGCACCATCATCGGCGCGTTCATCATGAGCGTGCTGACCAACGGCCTGCGCATCATGTCGGTCGCGCAGGAATGGCAGACGGTCGTGACGGGCGTGATCATCATCCTCGCCGTCTACGTCGACATCCTGCGCCGGCGCCGCCGCTGACGCGCCCACGCAGATGCTTCACCGCCGGCTCGGCCGGCATCCCAGCAGATACCAACCAAGGAGACGCGAAGTGATCAGGAGCAAGGTGTTGAACGCGATCGTCGGGCTGACGTTCGCCGTCGGCGTGACGGCCGGCGCGCAGGCTCAGGAAACCTACATCCCGCTGATCTCGAAGGGCTTCCAGCATCAGTTCTGGCAGGCCGTGAAATCGGGCGCGATGCAGGCCGCGAAAGACTACAAGGTGAAGGTGACGTTCGAAGGGCCCGAGACCGAGGCGATGGTCGACAAGCAGATTGACATGCTGTCGGCCGCGATCGCGAAGAAGCCGGCCGCGCTCGGTTTCGCGGCGCTCGACAGCAAGGCCGCGCTGCCGTTGCTGAAGAAGGCGCAGGCCGAGAAGATCCCGGTGATCGCGTTCGACTCGGGCGTCGACAGCGACATCCCGGTGACGACCGCCGCGACCAACAACAAGGCCGCCGCGTCGTTGGCTGCCGACAAGCTCGCCGCGCTGATCGGCGACGAAGGCGAGGTGGCCGTGGTCGCGCACGACCAGACGAGCCGCACCGGCATCGACCGCCGCGACGGCTTTCTCGAACGCATGAAGTCTGCGCACCCGAAGGTGAAGGTCGTGACCGTGCAGTACGGCGAAGGCGACCAGCTGAAGTCGACCGAGGTGACGAAGTCGATCCTGCAAGGGTATCCGAAGCTCAAGGGGTTGTTCGGCACCAACGAAGGCTCGGCGATCGGCGTGGTCAACGGCGTGCGCGAAATGAAGCGCAAGGTCGTCATCGTCGGCTACGATTCCGGCAAGCAGCAGAAGGACGCGATTCGCAGCGGGCTGATGGCCGGCGCGATCACGCAGAACCCGGTCGGGATCGGCTACAAGACGGTTGAGGCGGCCGTGAAGGCGATCAAGGGCGAGAAGATGCCGAAGGTCATCGATACCGGTTTCTATTGGTACGACAAGACCAATATCGACGATCCGAAGGTCGCGGCGGCGTTGTACGACTGATTGCCGTGTCATGGCGTCGCCGCCCGTGGCGGGTAGCGGGTGCGGCGAACGCGGCGGCGAGTGGCGGCATGTGACGGCGGAACACGAGGACACCATGGGCGCAGTGCGTATCGATTCCCATCAGCACTTCTGGCGTTATCGCGCGGCCGACTATCCGTGGATCGGCGCCGGCATGGGCGTGCTCGCGCACGACTACCTGCCCGACGCGCTGTGGCCGCTGATGCATGCGCAGGCGCTCGGCGCGTCGATCGCGGTGCAGGCGCGCGCGGGGCGCGACGAGACGGCGTTCCTGCTCGATCTCGCGCGCGACGACGCACGCATCGCGGCGGTGGTCGGCTGGGAGGATCTCGGTGCACCGCAGCTTGCCGACCGTATCGCCGAATGGCGCAGCCCGAAGCTGCGCGGTTTTCGTCACCAGGTGCAGGACGAAGCCGATGCGGGCGCGTTCGTCGCGGATCCCGGCCTCAATCGCGGCATCGCGTGGCTGCAGGCGAACGGCTATGTGTACGACGTGCTCGTGTTCGAGCGCCAGTTGCCGGCCGTGCGCGCGTTTTGCGCGCGGCAGGATGCGCACTGGCTCGTGCTCGATCACGTCGGCAAGCCGGCGCTGGCCGAGTTCGAGCGCGACGAAACCGCGTTCGCGCGCTGGCGCGCCGCGTTGCGCGAACTGGGCGCGATGCCGCATGTCGCGTGCAAGCTGTCGGGGCTCGTGACCGAGACCGACTGGCGGCGCGGCCTGCGCGCGCAGGACGTCCGGCATATCGAGCAGTGCCTCGATGCGGCGCTCGACGCGTTCGGGCCGCAGCGGCTGATGTTCGGGTCGGACTGGCCCGTGTGCCTGCTTGCCGCGTCGTATGACGAAGTCGCGTCGATCGTCGAGCGCTGGGCCGAATCGCGGCTGTCGGCGGCCGAGCGCAACGCGCTGTGGGGCGGCACGGCCGCGCAGTGTTACGGGGTGCCGGCGTGAGTGCGCGGCTTCGTCGGACAACTGCCGGCGGGCACGGTGGCATATCGATGGTTGCAGCCGCATCGATGCGCAGGCCGGCGCACGGGCCCCGGCATATAAAATAGGCGCGAACGGTCTGCGCGATTCGTCGGACCGAAACCGATTACCAGCGTCAAACGTATGTCCATCCAGCCGATTCAGAACCGCCGCCTCTACCAGCAGATCGCCGACAAGCTCAGTGCGATGATCGAGTCCGGTGATTTTCCGCCGGGCAGCTATCTGCCGCCCGAGCGCGAACTGGCCGAACGGTTCGGCGTGTCGCGCACGTCGGTGCGCGAAGCGCTGATCGCGCTCGAAGTGAGCGGGCTCGTCAGCGTGCGCGTCGGCGACGGCGTGAAGGTGCGCCATCCCGAAACGGTTGCCGCGCCCGAGCCCGAACCCGAAACGAAGGCCGCGCCTTTCACGATCGTCGAGATCGATCCCGAACTCGGCATCGCGCTCGACCTCGACACCGAAATCCCGCCGTTCGCGCTATTGCAGGCGCGCCGCCTGATCGAACCGGAAGCCGCGTCGCTCGCCGCGCAGCACGGTTCGGACGAGCAGATCGAAGGGATCCACGAAGCATTCCTGCGCAATCAGGACGACAACCGCAGCGGTTCGCTCACGCATCCGGGCGACCGGCTGTTCCATATCCGCATCGCGGAGGCGAGCGACAACCCCGCATATGCGTTGATGATCAAGCAGTTGCTCGCGCACAAGTACGACCCGATGTTCCAGCGGCTGCAGTCGCTGTACATGCCGAACGACATGCCGCACCGGTCGGAACTGGAACACCGCGCGATCCTCGACGCGATCCGCGCGCGCGACCCGGAGGCCGCGCGCCGCGCGATGGCCGACCATCTCGACGAAGTGATCCGCATCTTCGGCCGCGCGCTCGACTGAGCGCGTGCGTTGATCTTCTACGCGCTCGGAATCAGAAGCGGTCGGCGCGATAGGGCGCCGGATCGGTGAAGGGCGTCTCGCCCGTCATCATCTCGGCCAACAGCCGGCCGGTGACGGGGCCGAGCGTCAGCCCGTGATGGTTGTGCCCGAACGAGAACCACAGCCCGCGATGCGCGGGCGCGGGGCCTATCACCGGGCGCATGTCGGGCGTGCATGGCCGGAAGCCGAGCCACGGCTGCGGGTCGAGCCGCTCGCCGAAGCCGAACACGGGCCGCGCGACGCGTTCCGCGCGTTCGAGCTGCACGCCGGTCGGCGGCACGCCGCGCCGCGCGATCTCGACGCCGGTCGTCAGCCGCAGCCCGCGCCGCATCGGCGCGATCACGTAGCCGTATTCGCGATCGACGATCGGCGCCGACGGCACGCCGCGCGCGGACGGCGCGTAGTGCATGTGATAGCCGCGCTTCTCGCGCAGCGGAATCTTGTAGCCGAACTTGCCGAACACCGTGTCGGACCACGGGCCGAGCGCGACGACGACGGCCGGTGCGGCAGCCGTGCCGTCCTGCGTGCTGACCTGCCAGCCGGGCGACAGCGCGTCGAGGCTCGCGGCGTCGCCGGTCAGCAGCGTGCCGCCGCCTTGCACGAAGAGCTGCGCGTACGCTTTGACGAGCGCGGACGGATCGACGACGCTTTTCGGATCGAGCCAGTGCAGCGCGCCGCAGAAGCCCGGTGCGAGGCTCGGTTCGTGCGCGAGCAGCGCGGCGGCATCGAGCGGCGTGATGCCGAGCCCGTGGCGGCGCGCGGTGAGTCCTGCCTCTGCCACGCTGCGTTCGAACGCGGTCGGCGTGCGAAAGGCTTCGAGCCAGCCGCTCGCGCGCACGAGTTCCCCGGCACCGGCCCGAGCGATCAGCACGTCGTGCTCGACGATGCAGCGCTCGATCAGCGGCAGCATGTCGCGCGAGGCTGCCGCGTGACGCAGCGGCGCCGATTCCCACCAGAACCGCGCGAGCCACGGCGCGAACGCGGGCAGCGACGCACTGTGCCAGTAGAGATCGGTCGAGCGGTTCAGCGCGTAGCGCATCAGCGTGAACGGGCTGCGCGGGAACGGATACGGTTCGATCGACGAGCGCTCGATCAGCCCCGCGTTGCCGAAGCTCGTGCCTTCGCCGGGCGCGCCGCGATCGACGAGGGCGACCTTGCGGCCGCGATCCTGCAGGTGCAGCGCGGCGGAGACGCCGACGATGCCGGCGCCGAGAACGATGACGTCGAAATCCATGGGGTGGAGATGGCGATTGATGGAGGTTGTACGTTAATGAATGGGCGAGACCCATGCCCAAAGGTTACGCCGACGTGCGACTGTCCGTCAGGATACTCTCGATGCCGTTCGATCTGCAGAACCAGGTCATGGCTTACCGGATTGGTGCTTCACGATTCGCGACATTGTGGAACGCGCCAAGGCGCGGCGTTCCTGGCGGAATTCTTGTCTTTCTGGCGTATGTCGACGATGGACAGTCGTCTCGCAAACGCGTAACTCCATGATTTAGAATGGGTTCGCCTGTTCTGTAGAGGGCGGCGTCCCAAGCCGCGGCCGGCGCGGGCGTTTCGTACGCGTTGGACGCACCGGCGGTGAGCGGGGGCTGCATCTGTCATGCTGACGATATTGGCCTCTTGAATTGATAGAGAAACAGGGATGAAACGAGAACCCGTGGCAGGCGTGCAGCCGGAAGTGTTGAGTTGGGCGAGGGAAACGGTCGGACTGTCGATCGACGAAGTCGCGACCATGCTTCGGATTCCGTCGAGCGAAGTGGCCGATTGGGAGGCGGGAACAGGCGCACCGACATACACCCAGCTCGAGAAGCTCGCGTATCAGGTTTTCAAGCGGCCGCTCGCCGTTTTTTTCCTTCCCGCTCCGCCCGACGAGAAAGTACCGCAGCGCGAATTTCGGACACTTCCCGAAGCGGACATGCGGTCGCTTGCCCGCGATACCTATCTGCAGATCCGACAGGCGCAGGCATTCCAGCTATCGCTGCGGGAGGTGTTCGATGGGCGCAATCCCGCGCGTGACATGATCTGGAAATCACTGGCCCTGTCGTTGTCGGAGCCCGTGCCCTTACAAGCCGGGCGCGTTCGCGATGCGCTCGGCATCACGCTGGTCGAGCAGACATCCTGGCGCAACGACGAGCTTGCTCTCAAGCAATGGAGAAGGGCCGTAGAGGAAGCAGGCGTCTTTGTCTTCAAGTCGTCATTCAAGCAGCGCGAGATCTCGGGTTTCTGCTTGATGGACGATGCATTCCCGATCATCTATCTGAACAACGGCACGACGAAGACGCGCCAGATATTCAGTCTGCTGCATGAACTCGCGCACTTGCTCTTGAACATGAACGGCTTGAGCAAGCTCGCTCCCGGCTACATCGATGCGCTTCCTCAAACCGAGAGGAAGATCGAGCGATTCTGCAACGCGATAGCGGCGGAGGTACTGATCCCGCACGCAGCTTTTGACACGTTCGTGGTACGGCTTCCCGTCGATGTCGAGTCTGCCTCCGACGAGGCGTTCGCCGAGCTGGCGAGCCATTTTGGCGTGAGCCGGGAGGCTGTGCTGCGGCGATTGCTGGATCAGGGCCGAGTTGGCCAGGCTTTCTATGAACATAAGGCCGGGATCTGGTCAGCCCAGCAGAGAGAGGCAACGGGCGGGAGCTACTATGCAAATCAAGGTGCCTATCTGAGCGACCGCTTTGCCCGGGAGGTCGTCGGCCGTCACTATCGGCATCAGATCACGCTAGAGCAGGCTGCCGATTTTCTTGGCATCAAGCCGAAAAGCTTTGCCGGATTTGAAGAGCATGTTCTTCACGGGGCCGGTGCATGATCTATGTGTTCGACACCAGCTCCATTCGATCACTTCAGCATTTCTATCCACGTGTTTTCAGAAGCATCTGGGACGGCATCGAAAAACTCGTTGGCCAACGGCGTTTGATTTCGACCAGAGAAGTCTTGAACGAGATCGAGCGACAGGCCGTCAGTGCAGATGTGTTGGCGTGGGTGAAAGGCCATCGATCATTGTTCACGATGCCGAACGCGGATGAGCTGCGGTTTGTCGCCGCGATTTTGCGGGTCAAGCATTTTCAGGCGCTGATTGGCCAACAGCAGCGTCTTAAGGGAACACCGGTTGCCGATCCATTCGTCATCGCCTGCGCGAAGATCCGCCAGGGGACGGTCGTGACCGAGGAAGGATGGCAGCACGCGAATGAAGGGCTTGTCGTCAAACCTCATGCGGCGAAGATACCCAATGTCTGCGCGCATTTCGAGATTCCATGTATCGATCTCGAGGAATTCATGCACCAGCAGGATTGGCGGTTCTGATCGATGCAACGCCCGAACAAGGGTGGTATGTCGCGCGCGGCCGCCGGTTGGCGTTGCGGCGCGGATGCAAAGTCTCTGCTCCGCCGGGATGAGGGCGGGGTAGTGTGTGAGCTAGCCGTGCGCCCAATCTGCTGATCAATTCGCTGCCGACCATGCCGAACCGACAATGGATGCCGTGCTTATCACCATCGTCGCGCGCAGCGAAAATTCTCCATACGTTCCGACGTTTCTCGCGGGTGTTTCCCACTGGTTGGTCGCGCGACTTTGTACCTAAGATGAAGGAATCATGCGCGTGATACGGTCCTGCGCGCGCATGGTTGAAGGCAGAGGGTAACGCCGGGGGGCAACGCCAGCGGATGTTTCCATCATGGATGCGAGAGTGTGCGCGGCGGCTGCCAGTCTTGCGACTGCAACGACGCCAACGGGCGCGGCGGCAATCGCCGCGCGGACGACGTCCGGCCGGCCCGGCCGGGTTGCCTCGCTGCGCCATGCGCTGATCGCAATCGTTTGCGTTCTCGGCGCGGCATCCGCCGTGCTCGCCGGGGCTCCCGCCGATGCGGGCGGCTCGCCTGACGCCGTGCGCATCGGCGCTGCCGCGAGCCCCGCCGATTCCGTCATTTCGTCACACGACTCCGCCGTGCGTCAGGTCGTGCTGGGCATCATCAGCTTCACGCACTGGCCGACGACACCCGTCCGCCTGCACCTGTGCGTCACCGGCCGGCCCGACTACGCGCGCGGCCTGACCGACACGCTGCAGGCCGGCTCGACGCTGCTCGACGTGCAGCGCGTCCGCTTCGACGATCCCTCGCTGGGCATGGCCTGCGACGTCGTCTATCTCGGCACCCTGAGCGACGACGAGAGGACGCGGGTGAGAGCCGCGGTGGCCGGCCATCCGGTTCTGACGATCTCGGAACACGATCCGTCCTGCACCGCAGGCGGCATGTTCTGTCTCAATGTCGACGGCGAACGCGTGTCGTTCGACATCAATCTCGACGCCGTGGCGCGCAGCGGCGTGCGCGTGCACCCGAACGTGCTCAATCTCGCGCGACGGCCGGGGGCGCCATGACACGGTTCGCGCCTCACTTTTCCCCTTCGCGCGTGCCGCGCCCGACGCTGCAAAGCGTGTTGCGTCGCGCACATCTGCGCCTCGCGTTCGTTGCCGTCGCGATGGCCGCCGTGTCGTTGATCGTGGTCGCCGTGATCGCATTGCGCGCGTATGCCGGCAACAACCTGAACCTGCTGGCGCGCTCGCTCGGTTATACGGTCGAGGCGGCGCTCGTGTTCGGCGACCGCGTCGCGGCGAACGAGGCGATCGCGATGATTGCCCGCGATGAGGACGTCGCGCAGGTGGCGGTCACGGACAGCAGGGGCCAGCCGTTCGCGACGTGGCAGTTGCCTGCCGGAAACGGGGTCGCCCGGCTCGAGCGCGGCGTCGCCGACCTTGCGCTGCCGGGGCCCGTGACGGTTCCGGTGATGCACGACGGCATCGTCGTCGGCCACGTCGTCGTGCGCGGCCGCGGGCACCAGTTCTTCGGCTTCCTGCTCGGTGGCGTGGGCGGCATTCTCGGTTGCCTGGCGGTCAGCGTGATCGGCGCGTACGTCAGCTCGAAGCGTCTGCTGCGCAACATCGTTTCGCCGCTGCGCGCGCTGGTCAGCGTGGCGCACGCCGTGCGGCGCGAGCGCGCGTTCGCGCAGCGGGTCGAGCCCGTGGCGATCGCCGAGCTGAACGAACTCGGCGACGACTTCAACGCGTTGCTCGACGAACTCGAAGACTGGCAGAACATGCTGCGCGACGAAAACGCGTTGCTCGAATACAAGGCGACGCACGATGCGCTCACGGGCCTGCCCAACCGCGTGCAGTTCGAGTCGCGCCTGGCGCTTGCGCTCGGCGAAGCCCGGACGACGGGCCAGCGGGTCGGCATCCTGTATCTGGACTGCGACCGCTTCAAGGAGATTAACGATTGTCTCGGCCACGACGCCGGCGACGCGGTGCTGATCGGCATCGCCGAGCGACTGCGCGCGCAGGTGCGCGAGGTCGATCTGGTCGCCCGCCTGGGCGGCGACGAATTCGCGGTGATGCTGTCTTCTGTGCGCGATGCGGGCAGCATGTGTCGCATCGCCGACGAGATATTGTCCGGCATGGCGCCGTCGATCGAGTTGTCCGACGGCCGCATGGTGGCCACCATGATGAGTGTCGGCATTGCGCTGTATCCCGACCATGCGTCGGACGCGAGCGGCTTGCTGCGCGCGGCGGATGCGGCAATGTACCGGGCCAAGCGTGCTCGGCCAGGATCGTGGCAGTTGGCCGAAGGAGTTGCGGGACCGGTTTGATTGATCGCTTCGCGCTGCGGGCGAGGCCGCGGCAGCGGATGACAAAAAGCGCGCCCAATGCGGGCGCACTCGAAGGGGATGCGAAATGAACCACTCGTTTCCTGTGAGCACGGGGCGGATGTGCGTCGCGAGCGCGCTGCTGCTGTGTTTGCTGCTGGGGGGCTGCAAGACACCGCCGCTTCATCGTGGGCTGACGCAGACGCAAGTCACGACGCTCAAGTCGGCCGGTTTCCAGGAGACCGAACAGGGTTTCGAGTTCGGCTCGGCCGGGCCGATCCTGTTCGATTTCGACCGCTATAACCTCAAGCCGGATGTGCGGCGGATCGTCGAGCGGATCGGGCGCACGCTCAGATCGGCGGAGATCAACGGGGTTCGGGTTTATGGGTACTCGGATCGGGAGGGGGCGGATGATTACGACTTCGAGTTGTCGAGGCGGCGAGCCGAGGTCGTGGCGATCGAGCTTGTCGATGTCGGGCTCGATGCGAAACGCATTGCGATCGTCGGGAAAGGGAAGCGCGATCCGGTGGGGGATAACCGGACACCGGCGGGGAGGGCGCAGAATCGGCGGGCGGCGATTGTGGTTTCGCCGCGGTGAGGAGAGGGGCGTCGCGCATGGGTACGCAACGATTGCGCGTGGGTCGTCTGCCGACATGCAAGCTGCTCAGCCATGTTGCTGAAAGCACGGATATCGGTACTTCATGGTGCGGTCAGTTGTAACTGTTTGCCATCATTGACACGCAGACACCCGAGCGCTTGCCCACAAGCAGCTGGCCTTTATGTTCGCGGCATGTGGCGCGGGTCATTGGCTGAAGCGTCGATTGAAGACCGGAGGCCGCTGGATAAATTCGAAACGAGATTTTCAGTTGCCCGAATAGAATCGTTCCGCTCGATTTTTTGAACGCCGCATCGCGGTTTGGCGAGCGCGGCGACGACCGGAACGTGTATGGCCATCGACCCCAAGGATTTGCTTCCGCACTTCGAACGCGAGATGGCGCTGCTGCGTCGTTCGATGCAGACGTTCTCGCAGCGTTTTCCTAAAATCGCCGCTCGCCTGGCGATCACGGGCGAGTATTCCGACGATCCGCACGTCGAACGTCTGTTGCAGTCGTTCGCATTGATGTCGTCGTCTCACGACGTCCGCCTCGAGGATGATGTTCCCGCGTTTACGCACGGCCTTCTCGAGACACTGCACGGCGCGTTCCTGCGTTCATTTCCTTCCTGCGCGATTGCGCAATTTCATGGCGACCTGACCGGCAAACGGACCGGGCCCCATGTCATCCCGCGCGGCGAGCAACTGATCGCACCGGTCGGCCGGGAAGTATTTCGCATGACGGACGAAGTCACGATTGTGCCGCTGACCGTCTCGGCGGTGCGTTATGCAACGTCGGCAATCGCGCCGCGAGACGCCGCGTTACCCGCCGAAACTTCCGGTTTGCTGACCGTCACGTTTGCGCTGACTTCGACGGAAGCCACGTTCGCGATCGTGCCGGACCGGTTGCGTCTGCACTTCACGGGCGCGCGTGAGATCGTCGCGGCACTCACGGACGCCGCCTTGCTTCTTGCCGTGCGAGGTTTCGTCGAGACGGACGATTCCGGGCGCTGGAAGCGTCTCCCGACCATGCCGTTCACGGCCGTCGGCCTCGAGCCAATCGACGCGCTGCTCGATATGCCGCATGACGATGCCCTCGGGCCATTTCACCTTCTGATGGAGTACTGCGCCGTTCCGGAACGTTTCGACTTTGTCGACCTCGACATGCGCCCACTCAAGCGGGCCGGGGGCGGCAGTCGTCGCGTCGCGCTGCACCTGGCGATCGCGGGCGTGCATCCGGACTCTCATCGCGCGCAACGCCTGGCCGCCGCGACGGCAGAGCATGTACGTTTGTTTTGTACGCCCGTGATCAACCTTTTCCCGGATGCCGCCGAGCCGATCGAGACTCGTCCCGGTTGCGCGTATTACCCGGTGAAGCCGCTTGCGCAGAAAAACGCGTCGCAGACGAACATCTGGTCGATCGACACGGTTCGTCAGACTTCCGACGCGGACACGTCGATCCTGGCACCGTTCCATTCGCTGCAGCACGGCATGGGCACCCATCCGGGGCTGTACTGGACAGTGTTGCGCGACGAGGCCCGGCGGGCGCCGAAGAAGCCCGTCGATCCCCAGGCCAAAGAGTCGGGCAAGAAACCGTCCCCGGACGAGATTGCCGACCTCCTCCATGGCGTCGAACTGGGACTGATCGACCGGGACGGCCAACCTGCCGATCCCGGGCGTCGCAAACTGGCGATCCGGCTGTCCTGTACCCAGGGCGACCTGTCCGGAATGCGGGAACGCGAACTGGCGTTGTGCGCGGGCGATCCGGTGGGGACGATCGCGCTGCTGAACCGGCCGACCCGGAGCCGGCCGCCCGCTTTCCGCTACGGAGAGCTGTGGAATGTATTGTCTTTGCTCGTGCCGCAGGCGATTCGCCTGGACAACGGCGGTCTGGCCCAACTGACGCGGCTCTGCGCCCGCTGGGCGGAATCCTCGGTCGACGCCGGGCGGCGCTTCGATGCGCTCGTCTCGTTGTCGACCGCGCGCGTTCGGCGCTGGCTGCCCGGCAAGCCTGCGTCGGCGTTCGTACAGGGGCTCGAAGTGCGGTTGGTGGTCGATGAGCAGCGTTTCGCCGGCTTCAGTCTTGGCGGGCTCGCGCACGTCATGGAGAGATGCTTCGCACCGCACGTGCCTGTAACAAGTTTCGTGCAGATTGTGCTGTTTTCAGCGCATACCGGTGCACTGCTTCGTCGCGGCCAACCCTGCTCCGGCGTCCAGCCGCTGGCCTAGTTTTTCGATTTTCGGGGCTCGAACGGAAACGTTTGCGGGCGTCTTTCGCGCGGTCGGATTTTGTCCTACATTAACGGGGCTTCGGGCCGGCCAGCCGGTCCACGGAACCTGAGATCACACGCAAGGAACAAGAATGAGTTTCGCTCCGAACGGGGGTATTCCCAATGGTTTGGGCGGCAGCGCGCTCGGCTCCTTGAGCGCGCTCGGCGGCCTGGCAGGCCCGGTCGCCTCGAGTGTTGCCGGGAGCCTCGGGCCGCTCGCGGGCCTGGCCGGGCACGTCGACACCGTCCAGCGTGCGATGCAGCTCGCGCAGACCGGCTTCTCGCTGATGGACAAGACGCCCGGCGCGGTTGCCGAGGCGATCAACGGCGCCGCCAACCCCGCGCGCCTGACCCAGCTCAATCGCTACGTCACGCTCGACACGCCGCTTGGCCCGGACGTGCTCCTGGTCAGCGCCGCCGTCGTCGACGAGTATGTGAATCGGTTGCCGGAAATCCATCTCGACCTGCTGTCGCATCGCCACGACCTGCGCCCCGACGACCTGATCGGCCAGCAGGTCAAGATCCGGTTCGATCAGCAGGCGCGCATGTCGACGCTCGAACGCGTCGTTGCATCGGGCGCCGGCGAGAACGACCGTTACTTCGACGGCTACGTCGCGTCGTTCGACCGGGCCGGCAATCCCGGCAATGTCACGCAGTACCACCTGACGGCCGTGCCGTGGTTCTGGTTCCTGACGCGCTCGACCGACTGCCGGATTTTCCAGAACAAGACCGCGCAGGACATCCTCACCGAGATTTTCCAGGAGCACGGATTCTCCGATTTCGTGTTCGACATTCGCACGAGCCAGAAGCCGCTCGAATACGTGGTGATGTACCAGGAGTCCTACTACAACTTCTGCGCGCGGTTGATGGAGCAGGAAGGGCTGGTCTGGACGCATCGCTACGAGAAGGACAAGCACATGCTGGTGATCGGCGACACGAATTTGCTGTTCCGCCCGATCGACGGGCTGGCAACCGTGCCGTTCGCCGCCACCGAGGCGAGCGAGGACAGCGGCATCGACCAGTTGCACGAAGGCCGGCGGTTTGGTGTCGGCAAGGTCACGTTCCGCGACTTCAATCATCAGAATCCGTCGTCGCCGCTGATGCTGGTGGAAGCCGGCCCGCAGAACCTCAAGCACGCGCGGCTCGACTCGACCGAGCGGTTCGAGCACCAGTCGCTGTACGACCACGGCGACGACGGCAACCGCTATGCGCGTTTCGCGATGGAGGCCGAGGAGGCGCAGGCCCATCGCTATACCGGCGGCGGCTACGCGTGGCGCATGACCACCGCCGGCGCCGTCAACGTGGCGAATCACCCGGTCCTCGAGAACAACCAGGAATACGTGATCCTGCACGTGCGTCACGAGGCGGTGAACGACTACACGCAGCACAGCGCAAAACTGCCGTACCGCAACAGCTTCGCGTTGCTGCCGAAGAAGATTCCGTATCGTGCGCCGCGCGCCACGCCGAAACCGGTGATTCACGGCACGCAGTCGGCGATCGTCGTCGGCCCCAAGGGCGAGGAAATCTATACCAACGGGAGTGCCGTGAAGGTGCACTTTCCGTGGGACCGGCGCGGCAAGAAGGACGGCTCCGACTCGATGTGGGTGCGCGTGTCGCAGCCGTGGGCGGGTGATGGTTGGGGGGCGGCTGCGATTCCGCGGATCAAGCAGGAAGTGCTCGTCGCGTTCAATCAGGGCGATCCGGACAACCCCGTGATCGTCGGCCGCGTGTTCAACGGCGAGCAGGGCAACCCGTACCACGGGGCCGCCGGCCAGACGATGGGGATCAAGAGCCAGACGCACAAGGGGCAGGGGTCGAACGAGATCCGCATGACCGACACGAACGGCATGCAGGAATTCTTCATGCACGCGCAGAAGGACATGAATACCGTCGTCGAGAACAACGAGACGCACAAGGTGCTCGGGCCGATGCGCACCGTTCTGGTGGCGACCGGTAGCGAAGAAAAGCAGATTCCGCAGGGCAACCTGACCGAGACGATCGCCGAGAAGCGCAGTACGACCGCGACCACCGTCGAGGTGACGACGCCTGCCAAGGACGGGGGCGGCGGCACGCAGGTCTACGTGGCCGAGCGCGGCATCCTGCTGAAGGTGCAGGACAGCTCGATCTCGCTCGCGCCCGAAGGCATTCGCCTCGAGCACAAGGGCTCCGTGATCCTGATGACCGACGACGGCGTGATGGTCAACGGCCAGCGCATCGATCTCAACAAATAACACGAACACAACCATGCACTACGCTATCCACGAAGGCACGTTCGAACTGCCGGACGCGGCGCTCGACCGCACCGTCAACATCCTCGTGATGAACGCCGGCCCCGGCGGCCTCAACCTCGTGATCGCCCGTGGGCGGCTGCGCGACGGGGAAGATATCGATGCGTTTGTCGCGCGCGAATGGGAAGTGGCGTCGCGCGATGCGAAGATGCTCACCGAGAAGGCGCGCCGGCCTGTGACGGTGGTGGGCCGTTCGGGCATCCAGATCGATTCCACGCTCGAGCGGGACGGCAGGCTCTGGCATCAACTGCAGACCATGTTTCCGTCGGACGACGCCGGCCGCGTGCTGGTGATGACGTTGACCAGCGCGGCACCGCTGACCGAAGAGCAGCAGGCGATCGCCGATCGCATGCTCGCCAGTTTCCAGCCGCGCGCGGCTCGACCGACCCTGCTCGGACCGGGTGACGCGTCGTGAGCGCGGAACACTTCGCGGCCGCGCGCTTCGAAGACCCGATCCAGCACACGTCGTTCTGGGGTGAGCTTGTAGGCACGGTCGGGTCGGTGATCGGCGGTGCCGTTGTCGGCGCATTGGTGGCGGAGGCGATGGAGGGGCTCGTGTTCGTCGGCCTGGCCGCGCTCGAAATCGGCACGGCAGGGCTGGCGACGCCGCTCGTGATTGCGATCGGTGTGGGCGTGGCGGTCGGCTCGGGCGCGCTGATGGAAGCGAGTGGTATGAACGAGGCCATCGACGACGGCGCCAAGGCGCTGGCTGACTCGATCGCGCCACCCGAGATCAAAGGCAAGATCGCCAGCGGTTCGGGGAACGTTTATGTCAATAACAAGGCCGCTGCGCGGGCGGCCCGGCCGGGGGATCTCGATACCGTCGCATGCCTGGATCACTCCAGCCCGCAGATGATTGCCGATGGGTCGGGGAGCGTTTATATCAACGATCATCCGGCCGCTCGCGTCGGCGACAAGACGACTTGCGACGGGACGATTGCTGAGGGTTCCGATAACGTTTTCATCGGCGGCGGCACGCAGCGGGTAAGGGACGTCAAGTCGGCAAGTCGGCTCGGGTGGTTGGGTGCGGCGCTCGGGATTGCGCTGGCGGTGTGTGGCCGCGGGAAGATGAGTTGGGGGCAGTTTCTGAAAGGCAAGCTGCCTTGCCTTGCGATCAATTTTGCGGCCGGTGCTTTCGGTACGTGGCTCGGCAGTTTGGCGAGGCCGTCAGCCGGTCACCCGGTCAACGTCATTACCGGCGGCAAGTTTCTCGATGGCACGGACGATACCGACTTCACATTGCCCGGGCCGCTGCCTATCGTGTGGCGACGTTTTTACAGCAGCCATGATGATCGTGCTGACAGTTTGTTCGGGCCGGGCTGGAGCGTGCCGATCAGTGTCGAGCTGCGGCTTGCGCGTGAACATGGCGAGGTCACGTCGATCACGTATTGGGACGAGCAGGGCCGCGACATCGTGTTCCCGGCCGTGCCGCCGGGTGAGAGCCATTTCAGCGTTCCCGAAGGCATTTACCTGATCTGTACTGCCGGCGGTCACTACGTGGTCGAGACGGTCGACGGTCTGTATCGCGATTTCGGTCGTGCCCGCACCGATGCGGACAGCGAGACGCTCAAGCTGTGGCGTCTCGAGGATCGCAACGGTAACTGGATCGAGGTGGAGCAAGAAGCGTCTGGTGAGGTTGTGCGGCCTGCGCGGCTGCATGACAGCGCAGGGCGCATGCTGACGCTGGCGTACGATGAGTCGCACCCTCGACGCATTGCCACGATCGAGCTGACTCGTGGCGTGGACGGCGAGCAGCCCGACACGCTGGTGCGTTATGCGTACAACGATGCCGGCGAGCTGGTGGCCGTTACCGATCGCAGTGGCCACACCGGGCGACGCTTCGCATACGAACACGGACTGATGGTCCAGCACACGTTGCGCGGCGGCCTGCAGTGCTTTTATGCGTGGCAGGGCGTTGGCCGCGACGCGCGTGTCGTGCGCCATTGGACCGATGACGGTGAGGCATACACGTTCAATGCGGACCTTGTTCAGCGTACGGTGACGATCACCGACCAGATCGGTCGCGTGACGCAGTGGACGTGGAACGAGGATCAGCAGCCGACGAGCCATACGGATGCCGATGGCCACGTTTGGCAATTCGAGTGGAACGCGATGCGGCAGTTGGTCAGTACGACCGATCCGGCCGGGCATACGACCCGCTTCGAATATGACGAGCGGGGGCGGCAGACGCAGCGTATCGATGCGCTCGGGCAGGTTGAGCGGACCGAGTGGAACGCTTACTACGATCTGCCTGTCGCGGAAACCGATCCGGCCAACTCGCGCTGGATCTACCGCTACGACGATCGCGGCAACCTGACGATGACGCGCGATCCGGCCGGCTTCGCGACCGAGTATCACCGGGACGAGCGCGGGCTTGTGCACACGATCCGCGATGCGCGCGGCGGTTACAAGTTCCTCGAATGGAATGGACGTGCGCAGCTGACTTCGTACACCGATTGTTCCGGCAAGGTCACGCGGTTTGGGTATGACGCACGTGGCGCGCTTGCGCGTGTGACCGATGCGGCGGGCCAGTCAACCGTGTACGAAGCGGATGCGATGGGGCGGGTCACAGGGATCGGGACGGCCGATGGCGCGCGTCAGATGTTTCGATACGATGCGGCCGGGCGTCTTGTCGAGGTCATTGACGCGAACCAGCGCAGCACGCGTTACGAGATCAATGCACGTGGATTGCTGCTTTCGCGGATGGACGCGGCTAATCGTGTCGTGCGGTTCGGCTACGACGATGCGTTCAGGCTCGCGAGCCTGACCAACGAAAATCGCGAGGCGTATCGCTTCCAGTATGACCGTCGCGATCTGGTTTCTGCGCAGATCGGCCTCGACGGCCACAAGCGCACGTACGAATACGATGTGTGCGGCCAAGGCACGATCGTACGAGATGGACAGATCGAGACGCGATACGAGCGCGACGCGATCGGGCGACTGACGGCGAAGCAAGCGACGCATGAGCGTTGTGAGTACCTGTACGACAAGGCGAGCCGAATCGCATCTGCCGAGTTGTACACGCTGGCCGCTCGTGGCCCGTCGCTGAAGAATCGGGTCAGCTTGAAATACGACGCGCGCGGAGCGGTTCTCGAGGAATACACGCCGACCGGCTGGCTCGCGCATACGTACGACGAGCTTGGCAACCGTGTCAGCACCACAATCTCCGGCGAGCGCACGATCGACTGGCTGCATTACGGCTCGGGACACGTGCACCAGATCCGCGTTGACGGCGCTGCAGTTGCCGACATAGAACGCGATGATCTGCATCGGGAGGTGCTACGAACGCAGGGCAAGCTGACCAGTCATTTCGGATATGACGCGGTTGGCCGTCGTGCGCGGCACGCTGCGCAGCGAGGCCGGGCGGCTGACGATCTGCTTGCTAAGCAGTGGCAATACGATGCAGCGGGCGACGTGATCCAGAAACGAGATCAGCGGCATGGCACGACGAGCTATCAATATGACCCGACTGGTCGCATTGAACAGGCGGCGGGGCCGGGATTGCCGTCGGAAGTGTTTCGCTGGGACGCGGCGGCCAACCTGGTGTCGAGCGATCATCCGGGCGGCTACGTCGAGCACAACCGGCTCAAGATGTTCGAGGACAAGCGCTTCGAGTACGACTCGTATGGACGGCTGGTTCGCAAGCTGAGCGGTCACGGGCCGGCCAAAGAGCTGATTCTTGAATACGACGACTGGAGTCAGTTGAAGACCGTCGTGACGAAGGACCGTCTTGGCATCGCGACGACGCATTTCGAATACGATGCGTTCGGCCGCCGGATTCGTAAGCTCAATGGCGGTTACGCGAGTACCGATTTCCTATGGGACGGCATGCGGCTCGTGCAGGAGGCGTATCACGATCGTCAGGGCGAGGAAGCGCTGACGTACTTGTACGAGGCCAATAGCTATGTGCCGCTTGCACGGATCGATCAGGGCAAGCCGGCGGCTAACGATGCCAATGCACGGGATGCGGTCTACTATTTCCACAACGATGTATCGGGGTTGCCGGAGGAGTTAACCGACGCAGACGGAGAGTTGATCTGGCAGGCCCGCTACAAGGTTTGGGGTAACGCGGTGCAGGAGGAATGGATCGCGCGGGCGCCGCAGTTGCCAACACCGGAGTGGGGAAATGTGCAAGCGTCGGCGCCGGCACCAACTCACGTGCCGCGACCACAGAATCTGCGTTTCCAGGGGCAGTATCTGGATCGTGAAACCGGGCTGCACTACAACACCTTTCGATTCTACGATCCGGACATCGGTCGGTTTATCACGCCGGACCCGATCGGGTTGGCGGGCGGGTTGAATCAGTATCGATATGGGCCGAATCCGCTGGCTTGGATTGATCCATGGGGGCTGACGTGCCTGAGTCAATGGAGCGGAAAGCGCGGTCGTGAAAAATCGATGTATGACTTGGAGCGAAACGGTTTCAACGTCGTTGCCGAAGAGGTGACAATGAAGGTGAATGGCAAGCGAATTCGGGCCGACTTCGTTGCGACGGACAGCCACGGGAACTATCACGTTTTCGAAGCCAAACATGGGTCAGGACGTCTGACGAAGAATCAAAGCGCATCTGGTGTATTCGACATGACGAGTCCATCGAATACCGTCGATGGCATTGGTGGTGGGGTAATTACTCCGTCAGCGGGAAAAACTGGGCAGTTCGAGATCGCAACTGGCAATAGAGATATAGGCGAGGTGCTTGGTGCGCGTGGTACTTCGTACGATGCAACATTCCATGTGCTGAAATATTGAGGTGTGCAAGATGAGTGCGGAATTAAAGAAGATATTTGAAAAGAGATTGCAGGAAACTCTCAAGGAAAATATAAGTGAGAGTGGCATCAAATTATCAAGGGGCGAGATTCTTGTCGGTCGGGAAGGTATCGGTAATGGGCGCATCGGATTCAGATTCCTGAAAAATGCAAACGGCTATATTCTTTCTGCTGCCGCTGATTCCCCTGATCTTCAGGATTTTTATAAAAGCAGCAATCCACCGTACAAGCCGAAGATACCGACGGGTCTGGTTCTTGCGATGAATACGTCCATGGAGGTGGTAAAGTCGTTTTCTCCGAATATCGGTGGGGCAGTTGATTTGCCACGGAATGATATGGAGATTGAGTCGACATGTCGATGGATATGCGAAAAGGTGGTAAGTATTTATTTGCCGAGGGTGATCAATGTTGTGGAAATCAAGTCTGGATTGATTCGGGATGTAATGGATAATCCAGGTTACTATTCTTACCCGTTTCTGACCATTATTTTCGCGGCGAAGAGAAATGGTGTCGGGTTGGATGGGCTCGATGTTGATTATTTGCTGGGGAAGAAGGTCTCCGGGAATAAGTCGTTTGACGAAAATATTCTGAAAGAGTGTTTTGGGTGAGGTTGACGAGTGAGTTTGATGAGGGATGGTTGAAATAATGGTTTTCTTGAAGCGCCAGATTGGGCGTGCTGAGTGGAGTGGCCGCGGATAGCTGGCTGCATACACCGACTGCTTCGGCAAGACCACACGTTTGCGTATGAGGTGCACGGTGTGCCCGCGAGTGTGACCGATGTAGCGGGGAAAGTCATAGTGTGTGAGGCGAATGCAACTGATCGTGTCCTGGAGATTCCCGGTGCCGAATTCTGCCCGGCGAAGGTCCGCTTCGGGTCGACTCGGTCGATCACGTTGGGCTGGAGTCGGCCATGAAGAGACCTACGCCCGACGTAGTCACGTGGACACTCAAGAGGCAGTTTCATTCACCGAACGGTCGCTTGGTCGCCAAGAGCCAGGGTCATGTCGTCGGACTTCCTTATTATTAAGTGGTTAAGATTAAGAAAAATGGATATCAGACAATTTAAAAAACTTGTAGATGAGTCTCTGGCCGCAAAGAAGGATGATAATCAAGCTACAGATATTCCCACATTGCATTACCAGAAAGTCTATGAGCGCGTAGCTCAACTCATTGGCGGCACCAAGGATTGCGGGAAGCGTGCTGGTGCAATACGGAGTGAAATTCTTCGTCGTAATGTGGCTTTTGGGGAGGCATTAAACCCCTATCATGGAATCGCTGCTGTCATCGGCGATATATGCCGACAAAGTCATCCTCTCCGCGAAGTTACTGATGCTGACTGGATAGAGGCGATCACCCTAATTTGGGAAAATAGGGCCGCCTTGTATGGAATAAATAAAGACGAATCTACGCTTGAGACAATTCACAAAAACGACTTCGCTGTCGGCCGCGCAGTGCGAACCCTGATCGACCAAGGATTTCCGGTTCAGATAGACGGTACAGATGTTCCTATGGAACCAGCCGTTCAGTCGGCGTTAGCGCAGAAATTCGATGCGTTGGCGAAGTCAGTTGGGGGCCGACGGCTACTGGATATGACGCTTGCCGACATGCAGCGGACGATTCCGTTTCAATCTAATGTCGGCCAGTTTCTCATGGGGCGCCGTCTTGGGCCGATTACCAGTTCGCCGGATCCGCAAGTCCCATGGGGATTTTTGATGAATTTGGCCATGAAGCACATCTTGGCTGAGCCAAAATGGATGAGTTCATCAGCCTATGACACGCTGAAGGCGCTAAGCTTAGCAGTCTTGGCAGTAGAAGAACTTCAGCCTTACTCTCATTGGGAGGAAGTCTTCGTTGATGCAGACCAGCTACTGTCCTACATGCAGAAAAGTGTCCTATATGACTCAATCTTCACCTTGAGCCAGATGAAGCGTAAGCACGCTCAATGGCTTTACCAGAAGTTGTGGTCGGAGGAGGAATTGAGAGAGCTCAAATTCGATGGACTACATCTCACCTTTCTCATAAAGCTTGCTGATCGAATTCTGGCTCAATCGTCGGATCTGAAGATAACCGTAATTTCCGTTTCGAGTATGGCCAGCGCAATGGGGTGCGGGAAAGACAAAATGGCCGGCTATCTTGATTCTCTAAGCCATGCGTTAGCTGGTCCAAATCAAGAATTGCACTTCCCAGTGCAATTTAAGGTGGATTATAAGAAACGACCGCTTCTGAAGTTGCATGGCGATGAATATCTTGTGTTGCCTAGCTCCTTTGTTGCCCCACTTTTGGCGGAGCATGTGGTGGAGTTCTGCTGTACAGCGAGGAAAAGCATTAGAGACACGTTAGGAACTTCGGTCGAGCGCTTTCTGCGCGCGCAACTCCTGCAGCGTGGCATAGCGTCAATTTCTGGAGCGTATGACTATAGGAAATCGAAGAGGTCCGATGAGAAGAATAAGGCTGGCGACTGTGACTTTGTGGTAGAGGGTGGGAGAACGACGGTATTTTTTGAATGCAAGAACAAGTTGCTTACTTATAGCGCTCGGTTTGGAAATGACGTTGACCTCGTCATCGACATGGCGAAGAGCTTCATCCATTCGCAAACCCAAGCTATGCAGCATGAACAGCTATTGGTTTCAAGAGGAAGCTTGGAACTGAAGGGGGAGGATGGAAAGACAGAAACACTTCTGTACAAGAACGAGCAAGATATCGAGCGAGTCTCAATATCGCTATGGGGGTTCGGCAGTTTGCAAGCCGATATATTCGTCACGAAATTTTTGCGATTGTGCGTGTGGAACAAATTGTCTTCCAACCAACCCGAGGCTTCGGCGCGAATTGATGATATAGAGAAGAAATATTTGGTGCCCTTACGAGAGATGGCTGCAGGAGTAGCCGACTTTCAAAGTGATCGCATAAAATGGCCTCTCCTATCGATGCGATTTCTCTCTGTAGCGCATCTGCTTCTCGCGCTGGATTACTCGACGGATGCCGAAAGCTTTGTGAAGGAAACGATGCGTGCAAAGCGAGCTCAGACCGGAACGAGAGATTTCGTCAGTGAATATTCGAATTCTCTGAGACTTGGATAAGGTATTCCTGATAGCTGTTAGCCGACCATTCAAGTGACCGCTTCGCACCCGATAGTGGTCCTTGAAACCGCGACGGCATGACCGGCGGCAACGGGTCGAGATCGGACTGAGCGAGATGCCGAAACCGGACCTCACCCGCAAGCAATTTCCGGTCTCCTCGCGCGACCACAAAGATTGAGCAGCAGTCGTACCTGTATCGAGACGAACTCATACAGTTCGTCCGATTCAATCGAACTGTTTCGAATCGTCAAGTTCTGATCAATCGATTACTGCGACAGATCGATGTTCGCCATCAGCGCTCGCAATCTCCGTGAGCATTGATTTCGTTGCGTGCCTATAACCAACGGCTAACGTGCGCCCAAGCAACGAACACTGTCTAATAGGCAATATCCAGCGATCATGATCGCGCGCGTGGATGGATACGTTGCACGTCCTGATCCACACGTCGAACCCCCGTTCCCATCGAACCACCAACAAAGGAGGATTCCAAATCATCAAAACGCCGCAGTAAGCGAGCGCGGGCCGCAAGTGCTACCAACACTCACGACCCGCTAACCACAGCCAACTAGACAGGAGTTGCCCATGGCTAAGGCGAATCATAAAGCACGACCACCGAAGACGGAACGTTTCGTAACGATCCAGGAAATGTGGGGTACGCCGAAAACGGACCTCAAGCCGGAGAAGTTCTACCCGTACATGAAGATTGGTGGAATGTGGCTGATCAGCGATGCGTGTTTTGTTCCGGGCCGAAAGGCGCGAATCGATATTGAGCCTGGCCGGCTGATCATCACGCAGTTGTAAAGGGCAACGCCGCAAGATGCGGCCGCGCTGCGCGACGTCGCGCAGCGCGCCGGGTAGGGGCAACTGCTATCAGCCGCCCCAGCGCATCACCAGGCGATATTGCAAGACGACCGCGACGTCCCCGCACCGCCGGTAGCCGTGCAATGCGTGCCCGCGCCGTTGTCATAAAACGTGCGCGTCTCCGGTTGCGGCACCGACGGATCAAACGGATTCGGCGCGCCATGCGGGCCACGCGCAGCATCGTACGGACGAGCCGGCGCATACGAACCGCCACTACCGGCCGGCCGCGAGCCGTTAGCGCGCAGGTATTCATTCCAGTTCTGCTCGCGCTGCTCGTATCCAGGCAACGCACGACCAAGACTATCGTTACCACCCGCGCCGAGCGGGACGCGATTCGCGGGCAATGCCAAATCGGGTTCGTGCTCCGACGAAGGTTGCGGTGCCACGAGCGTGTCGCCCGACACACGCAGCGGCCGCGTATCCGGCGTATCGAACGGGCTTCGTTCCACGGGCGCAGCGTACTGCACGCGGCGTCGGCTCATACGTGCCGCATGCCCATCATCACGAGCAGCAGCACGCCGCTCCGAGCGAAACACATTGGCCCCGGCCGACCGATCGGCCAGCGTATCGCGGCCCGACGCATCGGCGGTGGAAACAGAAAGCGCACAAGCAAACGCGGCGGCGGAAGAAAGACGGAAGGGATGATTCATCAGCGATCCAAATCAGGTGATGTGCAATGAAAAAAAACGGCAGATCACTGGCTGGCGGCTGAGCAACGGACGGCCGTCGAAGCGGCTCTGAAGCGGCTACGAGGCGCGGCGGACGCGGCTCGGAGGAAGGCTGGCTGGATTGCGGAGGCGAATCCGTATTATTTCACAATATTAACAATTGCCTTTCGTGGCAGCGATAACCGTCGGCAAACAGAATGTTTGAGACGCTCCACCCGACGCACTGCGATGGTGCCCACTAAACCAATCATCAGTCGATTGAACCACGACGATGCGACCCTTTACCCACCTCGGCACAAGCCGCGCAAGCTCGCCTATCCCCCAATCTCAATCCAGACAAGGCACAGCGCCAGAAAACCCACCCCGATAGCAACCAGATTGCACCGCCGGCAAACGTTGTCGACACCAAAAGGTTGCGCCGTCATTGCTACCGACCGCCACCCCATCCCTACGTGTTTTCCCTCACTCGACCGGCATTTTTGACAGACGATTTAAAAACGCCCATATAATTTCGGCTGCCTTGCCAACGGCTGTCGGACCATCCCTCCGATCAAGCGTTTTGGCAAGCGGGGCAGGCGAAACGCTTGCGCAATGCAAGACGCATCACGATGTCTTTCCGAACCAGACGTCCCCTTCGGGGACTGCAAGAGCCGGGCCCCGCTACGCAACATTCCGCCGGAGTTCCGTCTTCTATGTGTCTCGGGCGTGTCCCATGTCCTCGCCCCGGGTGCTGTTCGATTGCGCAAGTCATGCCGCCTTTGCCCGTATGACTAAACAACATCGAGGAGCTCCCAGATGACGCTGTCCCGTCTTACGTCCATTTCCGTCGCCGCCGTGCTGTTCGCCGCGGGCGCCGCCGCCGCGCAAGCGGAAACCGTGAAGATCGCCATCGCTGGTCCGATGAGCGGCTCGGTCGCCCAGTATGGCGACATGGTGAAGGCCGGCGCGCTGACCGCGATCGAGCAGATCAACGCGGCAGGCGGCGCGGGCGGCAACAAGTTCGAAGTGGTGATGATGGACGACGCATGCGAACCGAAGCAGGCCGTCGCCGTCGCCAACAAGATCGTCAGCCAGAAGATCAAGTACGTGATCGGCCACGTGTGCTCGGGTTCGACGATTCCCGCGTCCGACATCTACGAGAACGAAGGCATCGTGATGGTCACGCCGTCGGCCACCGCGCCGCAGCTGACCGAAGGCAAGAAGCGCCACTTCATCTTCCGCACGATCGGCCGCGACGACCAGCAAGGTCCGGCCGCCGCGCATTACATCATCAACAACGTAAAGCCGAAGAAGGTCGCCGTCCTGCACGACAAGCAATCGTACGGCCAGGGCATCGCGTCGTCGGTGAAGAAGGACCTCGAAGCCGCGAAGATCCCGGTCGTGCTGTTCGAAGGCGTCAACGCCGGCGATTCCGACTACTCGGCGATCATCACGAAGCTGAAGTCGCAAGGCGTCGATTTCGTCTACTTCGGCGGCTATCACCCGGAAATGGGCCTGCTGATGCGCCAGGCGCGCGAGCAGGGCGTGAAGGCCACGTTCATGGGCCCTGAAGGCGTGGGCAACAAGGACGTGACGGCCATCGCCGGCCCGGCTTCGGAAGGCATGCTCGTCACGCTGCCGGCCGACTTCTCGGCCGACCCGGCCAACGCAGCGCTCGTGAAGGCGTTCGCGGACAAGAAGCGCGACCCGAACGGCCCGTTCCAGATGCCTGCGTACGCAGCGGTGAAGATCATCGCCGACTCGATCGCGGGAGCGAAGACGACCGATCCGACCAAGGTCGCCGCGTACATGCACAAGACGACGTTCGACACGCCGATCGGCAAGGTCGCGTATGACGCACAGGGCGACCTGAAGGCGTTCAAATTCGTCGTGTACACGTGGCACAAGGACGCGACGAAGACCGCCGCCAAGTAATACGGAGTACCCGCCCCGCGCACCCGCTCTGCCCGTCACCCGGGCGGAGCGCGTGCGCATTTGGCCGTTCCGCGGCCAACGGGCGGCCCGAGACGACACCGTGCGTTGCGCGCGGCCGCAGCCGTGATCCGGCCGTGGCGAGCTGCACAGCGCCAACGGGAGCTTCCCGCACATGACTGACTTCTTTCCGCAATTCGCCCAGCAGCTGGTCAACGGCCTGACGCTGGGTGCGATCTATGCGCTGATCGCCATCGGCTATTCGATGGTCTACGGCATCATCGGCATGATCAACTTCGCCCACGGCGAGATCTACATGATCGGCGCGTACGTGGGCCTCGTGACCCTGACTGCGATCGGCGTTTCCGCCGGTTATCCGCTGCCGCTCGTGCTCGGCGCCGCACTGATCGTGTCGGTGATCGTCACGGGCCTGTACGGTTTCGCGGTCGAGCGCGTCGCGTATCGGCCGCTGCGCGGCGGCCCGCGCCTGGTGCCGCTGATCTCCGCGATCGGCATGTCGATCTTCCTGCAGAACTACGTGCAGATCGGCCAGGGCGCGCGCGACGTGTCCGTGCCGGTGCTGATCTCCGGCGCGTTCGACATCCACCTCGGCGGCGACTTCGACGTGACCATTCCGTATTCGCGCCTGATGATCGTCTGCGTGACGGTCGTGCTGATGATCGCGCTCACGCTGTTCATCTCGCATTCGCGGATGGGCCGTGCGTGCCGCGCGTGCGCCGAGGACATGAAGATGGCGAACCTGCTCGGCATCGATACGAACCGCGTGATCTCGTTCACGTTCGTGCTCGGCGCGATGCTGGCCGCCGTCGGCGGCGTGCTGATCGGGCTGACGATCGGCAAGCTGAATCCGTATATCGGCTTCGTCGCGGGCATCAAGGCGTTTACCGCCGCGGTGCTCGGCGGGATCGGCAGCATCCCGGGCGCGATGCTCGGCGGCGTGCTGCTCGGCCTCGCTGAAACCTTCGCCGCAGGCTACATGCCGGCCGAGTACAAGGACGTCGTCGCGTTCGGCCTGCTCGTGCTGATCCTGCTCTTCCGCCCGACCGGCCTGCTCGGCAAGTCGGACATCGAAAAGGTTTGACGGAGACGCAGATGAGTACAGTCATTTCCGTTCGCCGCCCGGCCGCCGACGCATCGTTCGGCCAGGCGCTGAAAAATGCCGTGGCCGCCGCGTTCCTGACGGCGATCCTCACGATCCCCGTGCTCGGGCTGCAGCTGAAGCTCGATGGCTACCAGGTCGTGCTCACGCCGCACTGGCGGCCGGTGTGGATCGCGGTCGCGGCCGTGTTCCTGTTCCAGTTGTTCAAGCCGTGGCTCGTGCGCGCGAAATCGGCGGTGAAGCTGCCGGCGCTGCCCGCGATGGGCGCGCAGCAGCAGCGCGTGGTCGTGTGGGTGCTGCTCGCGGTCGGGCTCGTGTGGCCGTTCTTCGGTTCGCGCGGCGCGGTGGACGTCGCGACGCTCGCGCTGATCTACGTGATCCTCGGCCTCGGGCTGAACATCGTGGTCGGTTTCGCGGGGCTGCTCGATCTCGGCTATGTCGGGTTCTATGCGGTCGGCGGCTATACGTACGCGATGCTGAACCAGTACTTCGGGCTGTCGTTCTGGGAATGCCTGCCGCTCGCCGCGATCGCGGCGGCGACGTTCGGCTTCCTGCTCGGCTTCCCGGTGCTGCGGCTGCGCGGCGACTATCTCGCGATCGTTACGCTCGGCTTCGGCGAAATCATCCGCCTGCTCGCGAACAACCTGACGAGCCTCACCGGCGGCCCGGACGGCATCTCGGGCATCGCGAAGCCGACGGTGTTCGGCTTCGAGATGGCGCGCTCGGCGAGCGTCGAAGGCGCGAAGACTTTCCATGAGCTGATCGGGCTGGAATACAGCGGCGAGCACATGGTGATCTTCCTGTACCTGATCGCGCTGGTGCTGGTCGGCTTCACGCTGTTCGTGACGAGCCGCCTGATCCGCATGCCGATGGGCCGTGCGTGGGAAGCGCTGCGCGACGACGAGATCGCATGCCGGTCGCTGGGCCTGAACCCGACGCGCATCAAGCTGTCGGCGTTCACGCTCGGCGCATCGTTCGCGGGCATCGGCGGCGCGTTCTTCGCGGCGCGCCAGGGCCTCGTGAATCCTGAATCGTTCACCTTCATCGAATCGGCGCTGATCCTCGCGATCGTCGTGCTCGGCGGAATGGGTTCGCAGCTCGGCGTGATTCTCGCGGCGATCCTGCTGACCGTGCTGCCGGAAGTCGCGCGTGGCTTTGCCGAGTACCGGATGCTGATCTTCGGTCTGGTGATGGTGTTGATGATGATGTGGCGTCCGCAGGGCCTGCTGCCCGCGAGCCGTCCGCACGTGGAGCTGCCGCAATGAGCATGAATGCAGAACTGTTGAAGGTCGCCGGGCTGCAGATGCGCTTCGGCGGGTTGCTCGCGGTGGACGGGATCGATTTCGACGTGCGCCGCGACGAGGTGTTCGCGATCATCGGGCCGAACGGCGCGGGCAAGACCACGGTGTTCAACTGCGTCGGCGGCTTCTACAAGCCGACCTCCGGCGCGGTCGAACTCGACGGCCACCAGATCGCGGGACTGCCGAGTCACAAGATCGCGGTGAAGGGCCTCGTGCGCACGTTCCAGAACATCCGCCTGTTCAAGTCGCTGACGGTGGTCGAGAACCTGCTCGTCGCGCAGCATCGCAAGGTGAAGGCGGGGCTGCTGCCCGGCCTGTTCTCGACGCCCGCGTATCGCCGAGCCGAGAAGGAAGCGCTGGAGCGCGCGGCCGTATGGCTCGAACGGATGGGGCTGACGTCGGTCGCCAACCGGCCGGCCGGCACGCTGTCGTACGGGCACCAGCGGCGTCTGGAGATCGCGCGCTGCATGATCACCGAGCCGCGTCTGCTGATGCTCGACGAGCCGGCGGCCGGCCTCAACCCGCAGGAAAAGATCGAGCTCCAGCACCTGATCGACAAGCTGCGCCGCGAGTTCGGCGTGTCGGTGCTGCTGATCGAGCACGACATGAGCCTCGTGATGGGCGTATCGGACCGCATCCTCGTGATGGAGCACGGCCGGCCGATCGTGATCGGCACGCCGGAAGCGGTCCGCAACGACCCGCGCGTGATCAAGGCGTATCTGGGGGAAGAGTGATGCTGAAGCTGGAACAGGTCCATACGCACTACGGCGCGGTCGAGGCGCTCGCGGGCGTGTCGATCGAGGTGAACAAGGGCGAGATCGTCACGCTAATCGGCAGCAACGGCGCCGGCAAGACGACGTTGATGATGACCGTGTGCGGCACGCCGCGCGCATCGTCGGGCCGCGTGCTGTTCGAGGGCAACGACATCACCGCGATGTCGACGCACCAGATCATGCGGCAGGGAATGGCGATCTCGCCGGAAGGGCGGCGCGTGTTTCCGAGCCTGACGGTGCTCGAGAACCTGAAGATGGGCGGGTTCTTCGCGAGCCGTCACGAGATCGACGACGGCATCGAGCACGTGTTCAAGCTGTTTCCGCGCTTGAAGGAGCGTGCGACGCAGCGGGCCGGCACGATGTCGGGCGGCGAGCAGCAGATGCTCGCGATCGGCCGTGCGCTGATGAGCAAGCCGCGTTTGTTGCTGCTCGATGAACCGACGCTCGGCCTCGCGCCACTCGTGATCGCGCAGATCTTCGACATCATCCGGACGATCCGTGACGAAGGTGTCACGGTGTTCCTGGTCGAGCAGAACGCGAACAAGGCGCTTGGCGTGGCCGATCGCGGGTATGTGCTCGAAACGGGGCGCGTGGTGCTTGCGGATACGGGCGCGAATTTGCTCGCGAACGATCGGATCAAGCAGGCATACCTCGGCGGTTGATGAGGAAAGCCGTCGGCCTGCAATGGGCCGGCGGCGGTGCCGACCTGCTTGCTGCGGTCTCTATCTTGCGACGCTTCGGCATGCTGGTCTGCAGGAAATAGGTAGCCGATTTGGCTTCGATCGTAGCCGAATCGGCTACATCTCGGTGGTCTGCCTGGATCGACGCAAATAGATGGCCATTGCCGCGTCGAATCTCAATCGCACTGCGGAGACAACCCATGAAAGTCAAACGAATCGTCGCCAATATCGACACGCAATCGGTCGACGACGCGAAGCGTTTCTATCAACAGATCTTCGGTCTCGACCTGCTGATGGATCACGGCTGGATCGCAACCTACGGTAACGCCGAGCAGATGGATGTGCAGATCAGCTTTGCTTCGCAGGGCGGGTCGGGCACGCCGACGCCCGACCTGTCGATCGAAGTCGACGATCTCGACGAAGCGCTCGCGCGTGTTCATGCAGCGGGCATTCCCGTCGAATACGGCCCGGCCGACGAGTCGTGGGGCGTCCGGCGTTTTTACGTGCGAGATCCGTTCGGCAAGCTCGTCAACGTGCTGGCGCATCGCTGACCCAAAACGACGAACCAGCACCGGCGTTCACGCATGCAACGCCAGCCCCTTCACCGCCTTGTCCACGGCCTTCTTCGGCCCGTGCAACGCCAGTCCGACCAAATCGGGATTCGCCGCGTCCTCGGCGCGAAACACTGCGCGGTTGGCCGCATCATGTCCGGTCGAGAACATCGCGCGCACGTAGGGCACGATCCTGATTTCGCGCGACAGCGCTTGCCGGTGCGCGGCCTGCAGGCCGTTCAAATCGGCCGCGAACACCAGCATCGGCTGGCCGAGCATCCGGCCGTAGCGATTTCCGGCCGCATCCTCGTAGGGTTCGCCGAGCGCTTCGGGCGCGCCGGCCGCGACGCCGGTCGCGAGAAACGCGACGACATTGAGTTTCTGCCACGCCGCGAGATCGTCGCGCACGATCAGTGCCACTTTCGTATCGAACATGCTTGCTCCTCATTGAAGCACTCATGATCGGATGTCGCGCGCGTTCAGTCTGGAACGTTTGTGCACATTTGCCGGTACGCAGCCGGCGTGATCCGGTAAGCGCGGCGAAACCAGCGGCCCAGATGGCTCTGGTCGGCGAAGCCGACGTCCGCGGCCGCCTGCGCAGGCGTACGACCGGCCGCCAGCAGCCGGCGCGCGGCGCGCAGCCGCAAGCGCACCAGATACGCGTGCGGCGACGTGCCGAACGCGCGCTGGAACAGCCGCGTCAGCCGGAACCGGTCGATCCCGGCGACGCTGGCGAGTTCGTCGAGCCCGATGTTGCCGTCCATCTGCGCATGCAGCAGATCGCGCACGCGCGCGATTGCGGGCGGCACGACGCCGCTTTCCAGCACGAGCGGGCCGCGCAGTTCGCCGCCGAGCCGCGTCAGCAGACGGTCGAGCGTCTGGTCGCGCGCGAGCCTGCCTTCGTTGCCGTGGATCGCCAGAAACGCTTGCCGGATCGCGTCGACGAGGCCGCGGTCGTCGACGAGCGTATGACCGAATGCGGCTTCGACGCCGCCGAGGCCCGGCAAATCCAGCCGGCGCGCCGCGCGCTCGACCCATGCTTGCGGCAGGTACAGCATGCCGTAGGTGAAGCCGCTCGCTTCGGGCGCATGGCCGTCGTGCATCGCACCCGGCTCGATCAGGATCGCGCGGCCCGGCACGCTCGTATGCAGCGACCGGTGGCACTGGAACTGCTGCACGCCTTGTTCGGTGAAGCCGACCAGCATGTCGTCGTGATCGTGCGCGTCGTACGCATGGCCGTTGAAATGCGCGTGCAGGCTTTCGATGCCGGTTTCCGGATCGCGGCGCGCGACGAGCCAGTGGTCGGTCGTGCCGATGTCCTTCGCCGTTGTCGTCATCGGATGCCTCGCGCGTCGTCGTTGCGTGACCGGTAGTGTACGCAGGTCGCGTGATGGCGGTGGCAGGCACGGGCCATACGTTCGGCGATCGCGCGGGAAGCGGGGCGAGACCCCGGCGCGCATCGCGATACGCGCAGTGGCGGGCATGCGCGGTTCATTCCTCGTTCGCCACCGCCTGTTCGTCACGCGCATACTGCGCGGGCGGCCGCCCGACATGCCGTGTGAACGCGACGCTGAACGTGCTCGCGGAACTGTAGCCGACGCGCCCCGCGATCTCTGCGATGCGACTTTCGTTGCGGCGGAGCAGGTCCTTCGCGAGCGCCATGCGCCACGTGAGCAGGTATTCCATCGGCGCGACGCCGACCGCACGGTTGAAGCGTTCGAAGAACGTCGAGCGCGACAGCGCGGCTTCCTTCGCGAGCTCGACGACCGTCCACGGATAGGCGGGGCGGGCGTGCATTCCACGGATCGCGGCCGCCAGTCGATTATCGGCGAGCCCGCGCACGAGGCCGGGCGACGCGTTCGTTTCGGCCGTGAACCGCAATGCCTCGATCAGCAGCACCTCGAGCAGGCGCGCCAGCACGATCTCGCGAGCGGGCCGCTGCGCGCGCGATTCGTCGCGCACCAGTTGCACGAGCGTGGTCAGCCGGGGTTCGCCGCGCACATGCACGAATTGCGGCAGCAGCGACACCAGCAGCGCTGCATCCGGCGAACCGAAGCTGCAGTTGCCGGCCATCATCCGCGTGTCGACCGGGTTGCCCGGATCGCCGATCCGGTATTCGCCGTTGTCGAGTGCGACCGGCGGCGCGGTTTCGACGCCCGGCGGCGGCGGTTCGAGGCTGGACATCGCGACGCCGTAGGCCGCCGGAATCAGCACGAAATCGCCGGGCAGCAGCTCGATCGGCGCGTGCCCGTCGATCGCGATCCGGCATCCGCCGTCGAGGATCGCGCAATAGAACGGCTCGCCGGCGACCGTGCGGTTGATCGACCACGGGCTCGCACCGTGAACGGACTTGGAGTACCGCGCGCCCGGTTGCAGCAGCGTCACGACTTCGGTCAACGGGTCGATCATCGCCGGACTCTCGCAAAAGAAAAACGGATTTTCGATTGTAGCGAATACGGATCCAGCCATCTATCGTACGGACACGTGCCCAACACAACCCAGGAGTTCGCATGAAGACCGTACTGATCACCGGCTGTTCCTCCGGCTTCGGCCTCGAGATTGCCCGCCATTTCCTGGCCCGCGACTGGCAGGTCGTCGCGACGATGCGCGCGCCGCGCGAGGACGTGCTGCCGCCGTCGGAACGCCTGCGCGTGCTGGCGCTCGACGTGACGAATTCCGACAGCATCCGCGCTGCCATCGACGCGGCCGGCCCGATCGACGTGCTCGTCAACAACGCAGGCTTCGGCGCGGCCGCGCCGGCGGAGCTCACGCCGCTCGACACGGTGCGTGCGCTGTTCGAAACCAACACGATCGGCACGATTGCGGTTACGCAGGCCGTGCTGCCGCAGTTTCGCCGGCGTGGGGCCGGCGTGATCGTGAACGTCACGTCGAGCGTCACGCTGAAAGTGTTGCCGCTGGTCGGCGCGTACCGGGCCAGCAAGGCGGCGGTCAATGCGTTCACCGAATCGATGGCGGTCGAACTCGAACCGTTCGGCGTGCGCGCGCATCTCGTGCTGCCGGGCCGTGCACCCGACACGCGTTTCGGCGACAACGCGCGTGCGCACATGCATGGCTTCGAACACGAGGCTTATGCGGAATTCGTCGGAAAGGCCGTCGCGAGGATGCTCGATGCGTCGGGGCCGATCACCCATGCGCAGGATGTTGCCGAAGCCGTGTGGCGCGCGGCGACGGATCCGTCGACCCCGATGCACATTCCGGCAGGCGCGGACGCCGAAGCGTGGGCGGCCGAAACGCGTTGATCGATCGGGAATGCGTCGCGCCGGTCGTTCGACCCGGCGCGACGAATCGCACGATGCGGAGAAGGGCGTTACCGCACGCCGTTACACCGCGCGTTCGATCGCCTGTCCGAGTAGCGACAAGCCAAGATCGATCTCTTCCTCGCTGACGGTCAGCGGCGGTGCGATCCGGAACACGCCGCCCATCCCGGGCAACTGCACGATGTTCATGCTGAGCCCGAGGTTCATGCACTCGCGCGTGATTTTCGCGCCGAGCCCGTCCGCCGGTTCTTTCGTCCGGCGATCCTTGACGATCTCGACGCCGAGCAGCAGCCCGCGTCCGCGCACGTCGCCGATGCAGTCGAACCGTTCCATCAGGTCGAGCAGGCCGCGCCTGAGCCGGTCGCCCATCACGTTCGCGCGTGCGACGAGCCCGTCGCGCTGCACGACGTCCAGCACGCGCAGGCCGACGGCCGCGGGCAGCGGGTCGGACACGTGCGTCGTGTAGAACAGGTAGCCGAGTTCGTGTGCGCGTTCCTCGATCGCCGCGGACGTCACGATGGCCGCGAGCGGCAGCCCGGCGCCGAGCGTTTTCGACAGCGTCAGGATGTCGGGCGTCACGCCGTCGCGCTGGCACGCGAACATCGTGCCGGTGCGCCCGACGCCCGTCTGCGCCTCGTCGAGGATCAGCAGCATCCCGCGCTCCTCGCACTTGCGCTTGAGCGCCGCCATATAGCCTTCCGGCAGTTCGATGATCCCGCCCGAACTGAGGATCGGCTCCGCGATGAATGCGGCGAGGTTGCCGCTCGACTGGCGGTCGATCAGGTCGAACGCGTAGTCGAGTTCGGCGAGATGGTCGTAGGCGGCGTTGCGCTCGAAGCGCGGCCGGTACGTGAACGGCGCCGGAATCGCGAACGAGCCGACGGCGGCCGGGCCGACACCCTTGCGGCCCGCGCTGTACGTGGCCGACGCGGCCGCGCCCGTCATCCCGTGCCACGACTGCGCGAAGCCGACGATCTCGTACTTGCCGGTGACGAGCTTCGCCATCCGGATCGCCGCTTCGTTCGATTCCGCGCCGGTGCTGAGCAGCAGCGCGCGGTCGAGCCCGTCGGGCGTGATGTCGGCGAGGCGCGTCGCGAGATCGACGACCGGCCGCGACAGCATCCCGCTGAACAGATGGTCGAGCTTGCCCGCGTATTCGCCGATGACGGAGACGATCTCCGGATGGCAGTGGCCGAGCACCGCGCTCATCTGCCCCGACGTGAAATCGAGGATCGCGCGGCCGTCCGCGTCGTAGACGAAGCTGCCTTTCGCGCGCTCGATGATCATCGGCTCGAACGTGCCGCCGTAGCGGACCAGATGCTGCCTGGCGTTGCGCCAGAAGGTTGCGTCGTCGTTCAGGGACATCGGGCTTCTCCGGGCAAGGGGGCAGGGATCGCTTGCAGTCTAGGCGCGCGTCTGGTTTGATGGAAACGAATAGTTCTTATGCAAGGTAGAAAAGGAGCTAATACCTTGGGACTTTCGCTCGACATCGACCTGCTGCGTTCGTTCGTCGTGATCGCCGAGGTGCGCGCGCTCAGCCGCGCGGCCGCGCGCGTCGGCCGGACCCAGTCCGCGCTCAGCCAGCAGATGAAGCGGCTCGAGGATATCGTCGACCAGCCGCTGTTCCAGCGCACCGGCCGCGGCGTGGTGCTGACCCACCCGGGCGAGCGGCTGCTCGTGCATGCGCAGCGCATCCTGCGGCTGCACGACGAGGCGATGGCCGACCTGTGCGGCACGGGGTTGTCGGGGACCATCCGGTTCGGGTGCCCGGACGATTACGCGGAGGTGTTTCTGCCGTCGCTGCTGCGGCAGTTTTCGAGCCAGCATCCGCAGGCGATCGTTGAAATCGTATGCGGGCCGACGCCGCGGCTGCTCGAACAGCTCGAGAAACGCGCGGTTGATCTCGCGATGATTTCGCTGCCGGACGACGGGGCGAACGACGACATCATTCGCCGCGAGCAACTGGTCTGGATCGGCTACCCGGGGCTCGAACCCGCGCATTTCGATCCGCTGCCGCTCGCGCTTTCCGATCGCGATACGCTCGATCACATCGCGGCTTGCGAAGCGTTGAATCGTGCCGGCCGCGCTTACCGCGTCGCGTATGCGAGCAGCAGTCTCGCGGGGCTGATCGCGCTGGTGCGCTCGGGGCAGGCGTTCGCGGTGATGACGCAGACGGCGGTGCCGGCCGACCTGGCGATCGTCAACGGCGATCCGCGGTTGCCGCCGTTGCCGGCCGTGGGTATCACGCTGAGGTTCGACCGGAAACGGCCGTCGCATCTGACGGCGGCGTTCGCCGAGCATATCCGGCTGACGCTGCCGCTGTTGTGATGGGCGACGCGCGGCGATTGGCGCCTGCGCGTATGACCGCCGCGCCGCCGTTTGTCGCGGCTTCGAATCGGTCGACCATCGACGAGGTTTGTGCCGGCGCGCGGCCATGCCTATCCACTACCGCATCACGCATCCGGATCTTCGCCCGCATGTCCGGCAGATTTGGTTCGGTTTCCTGATATTGATCGAGCGGATCGGAATCGTCGACGATGCGGCAGACGGTGATTGACCGGTAAACGCGGGGCGCTTGCCGCACCCGTTACACGCGGGTCAATCGCCGTGCAGCCAGCAACCCGACGGCGAGCAGCACCGCGACATACGCGGCGACGCCCGCCCACGCGCCGTGTTGCCAGAACGACCCGCCGACCGAGCCGAGCACGCTCGACCCGAGATAGTACGCAAGCAGGTACAGCGATGCGGCATGCCCTTTCGCCGATCCCGCGAGATGGCCGACCCAGCCGCTCGCGACCGCATGGGCGACGAAGAAGCCGATCGTGACGAGCACGATGCCGACGACGATCGCGGCGAGCGAATGCGACAGCGTCAGCGCGAGGCCCGCCGCGAATACGAGAATGCCGCTGACCAGCACCGGTGCCCGTCCGACGCGGTCGGCGAGCGCGCCGGCGCTCGATGAAGACACCATCCCGAACAGGTAAGCGCCGAAGATCAGGCCGCACTCGGTCGAACTCAGGTTGAAAGGGGCCGCCGTGAGCCGGAACCCCGCATAGTTGTATATCGTCACGAACGCACCCATCACCAGGAAGCCGATCGCGAACACGAACGGGAGCCGGGCGTGACGCAGTTGCGCGTTCCACAGCTGCAAATGGTGGCGCAGCGTCAGATCGGTGCGCTTCACGAAGCGTCGCGACTGCGGCAGCAGCATCACGAAGGCAACTGCCGCGACGAGATCGACGACGCCGATCGTCAGCATCGCCGTCCGCCACGAGAAGTGCTCTTCCAGCGCGCTCATGCCGATCCGTCCGACCATGCCGCCGAACGCGGTTCCGCCGACATAGAGCCCCATCGAGAAACCGAGCCCGTCGGACGCGATTTCTTCGGCGAGATAGGCCATCGCGACCGCCGGGACGCCGCCCAGCGCGAAACCTTCGAGCGCACGCCAGACCAGCAGCAGGTTCCAGTTGGGCGACAGCGCGGCGAGCACATTGAACAGGGCGGCCAGCGTCATCGACGCGAACATCAGCCCGCGTCGTCCGACGCGTTCGGACAGTGCGCCGGCACACAAAATCGAGACCGCCAGCATCCCGGTCGACAGCGACAACGACAGCGAACTCGACGCCGCACCCAGCCCGAACTCCCGTGCGAACGCGGGAAGCAGCGGCTGGACGCAGTACAGCAGCGAGAAGGTGGAAAAGCCGGCGAGGAAGAGCGCCAGCGCGATGCGCTTGTACGCGGCCGAGCGCGGGGAAACGCCGGCAGGCAGCGCATCGGGCGCGGCGTTCTGCGTACCGGGCATGGATCGGGAAATCGAAGCGGAGGACATGGGTGCACTCGATGTGCGTTGGAATGCCTGAATTCTTGCGCACCGTCATGTATATGTCCAATATATGAAAGAAACCGTAGCGATATGTTTAACCACTGGCTGACGAGCCGGCCCGGCTCACCGTGAGGTCATGTAGCGAATGGAACTCAGGCATTTCCGATACTTTCTGGCCGTGGCGGCCACGTCGAATTTCACCAAGGCTGCCGAAACGCTCGGCATCGGTCAGCCGCCGTTGAGCCAGCAGATCAAGGCGCTCGAGAGCGAACTCGGCGTGGAGCTGTTCAAGCGGACCGCGCGCGGCGCCGAGCTGACGCTGGCGGGCGAGGTCTTCGCGGAAGAGGCGCGCCGCGTGCTCGACGATGCCGAGCGTGCGGCGCGGGCGGCAAGGCGGGCTGCGCGCGGGGAAACCGGCCATCTGCGGGTCGGCTTTACCGGGACGGCGGCGTTCAATTCGAAAGTGTCGGATCTGATTCGCCGCTTTCGGGAGGCGTTTCCGGATGCGGAGCTGACGTTGCAGGAGGCGACCTCGCGCGTCCTGCTGGAGGCGCTGGATGCCGGGCATCTCGACGTCGCGATCGTGCGGCCGGAACGTCGTGTCGCCGCGACGTTGCGGGTGACCGACTGGGACGAGGAGCCGATGTATGTCGCGCTGCCCGTCGCGCATCGGCTGGCGCAGCGTCGGCGCATCGATCTGGCCGAGCTGGCCGACGAGTCGTTCGTGCAGGTGCCGCGGGAGGCCGGCAGCGCGCTGTTCGACGACATCGTCGCCGCATGCAATGCCGCCGGATTCGAGCCGCGCATGGCGCAACCCGCGCCGCAAATCACGTCTGCGGTGACGCTGGTCGCGGCCGGGCTGGGCGTGTCGGTCGTGCCGAAGGCGATTACGCAGGTGCAGGTTGCCGGGGTCGTCTATCGGCCGTTCGCGGGTAATGCGCTTCGTGCAAGGCTGGCCATTGCGTCGCGATGCGACGAGCCGTCGGCGGTCGTTCGCAATTTTCTTTTGCTGGCTTAGCGGGGGTGCCGAGATGCTTGGGGTTGGGGTAGATCCGTTCCGCGCTTGAGTCTTCCCGTGCGCGCCGGGATTGCATCGGCATCGTGTCGTCGAACGCGATAAAAACAAAAAACCCGCGAGGCCATGCGCTGTCGCGGGTTGTTGAAAATGCTCGAAACGCGGAGAAACCGCATCTGGTGCCGACGGCGAGACTCGAACTCGCACAGCTTTCGCCACTACCCCCTCAAGATAGCGTGTCTACCAATTTCACCACGTCGGCACTGCACTGCAAGGGGCGCAATTCTAGCGTCACATTGCGCGTTTGTGAAGGGGGTATGACACGGTTGCGGTGTGCGCGAGAGCGATCCCGGTAGAATTCGGGCGACCGGTCCGACGACCATCGCTACTGCTATCCGCTTTCTCCCAGTGACCACCACTCTCGAACAACTGCAGGCCGGACAACTGTCGGGCGCCCGGCAACTCAAGCTCGCGTGCGGGCTGACCGAGTTTCCGCGCGAGATTTTCGATCTGGCCGACACGCTTGAAGTGCTCGACCTGTCCGGCAATGCGCTCGCCGCGCTGCCGGACGACCTGTCGCGGCTGCACCGCCTGCGCATCCTGTTCGCGTCCGGCAACCGCTTCACCGTCTTCCCCGAGGTGCTCGGCGCGTGCGCGCAACTCGACATGATCGGCTTCAAGGCGAACCGGATCCGCACGGTGCCGCGCGGATCGCTGCCGCGTGCGCTGCGCTGGCTGATCCTCACCGACAACGAAATCGATGCGCTGCCCGCTGAGATCGGCGACTGCTCGCGATTGCAGAAGCTGATGCTCGCGGGCAACCGGCTGCGCGCGCTGCCTGCCGAAATGGCCGCATGCCGTGCGCTCGAACTGGTGCGCCTGTCGGCGAACCGGCTGGACGAACTGCCCGGCTGGTTGCCGCGCCTGCCGCGCCTTGCGTGGCTCGCCTACTCCGGCAATCCGTTCAGCGCCGCGCCGGAAGCCGCGGCGTCGGCCGGGCCGGAGGTCGCGGACGTCGACTGGGCGTCGCTCTCGTGCGAGCAGAAACTGGGCGAAGGCGCGTCGGGCGTCATTTACCGCGCGCAATGGCGCGCGGACGATCATTCGTCGCGAGCGGTCGCGGTCAAGCTGTTCAAGGGCGCGGTGACGAGCGACGGGCTGCCCGATTGTGAAATGGCCGCGTGCCTGCACGCCGGCCGCCACCCGAACGTGATTCCGGTGATCGGCAAGGTGCGCGGTCATCCGGACGGTACGCACGGTCTCGTGATGGAACTGGTCGATCCGGCGCTCACGAATCTGGCCGGGCCGCCGAGCTTCGCTACCTGCACGCGCGACGTGTATGCGGCCGACGCACGGTTCGAGCCGGCGGAGGCCGTGCGGATCGCACACGGCATCGCGTCGGCCGCACGCCATCTGCACGCGCGCGGCATCATGCACGGTGACCTGTATGCGCACAACATCCTGCACGACGGCGAGGGCGGCGCGCTGCTGGGCGACTTCGGTGCGGCATCGTTCTACGACACGAGCGACGTACGGCATGGCGCCCGGCTCGAACGGCTGGAAGTTCGCGCGTTCGGCCATCTGCTCGGCGAATTGCTCGCGCACTGCGCGCCGCACACATGGGGTGGGGCGAGTGACCTGAAAGCGCTCGCGGCGGCGTGCGTGAGCGAGGACATCGACACCCGGCCGTCGTTCGACGGGATCGTCGACGCGCTGGCCGCGTGGAAGGTCTGACGGGGATGGGCTGCCCGCCGTGCCGTCCGTTGCCCGGCGTGCGTACGCTTATTAGACCTGCCGTGCAGTCAGCAGCTTGATCCCGAGCCCGACGAACAGCAGCCCGCTGACGCGCTTGAGCGTACGCACCGCGCGGTTCATGCCGAAGCCGCGATGGAACCGGCGCACGCCGGCCGAATAGACGCTGTGAACGACCACGACGGTGCACGCGATCGTCACGTACATCACGACGAACTGCAGTGCGAGCGGTCGGTCGTGCACGATGAACTGCGGCATGAACGCCGACAGGAAGATCATCGTCTTCGGATTGCTGCCCGACACGAACAGCGTTTCGCGGAACAGCTTCCCGCGGTCGGGCACGGCAACCTCCGCTGCGCCGGTCGCCCCGGCGGCCTTGCGGTCGCCGCGCAGTTGCCGGACGCCCAGCACAATCAGGTACGCTGCGCCGACGACCTTCATCGCGACGAACAGCGGCGGCATCGCGGCGAGCACCGCGCCGACGCCGAGCGCGACCAGCAGCACGACCACGCCCTGCGCGACGAGGTTGCCTGCGATCGTCGCGGCGGTGCCGCGCGTGTCGTAGCGCACCGTGTTGCGGATGACGAGCAGCACGTTTGGCCCCGGCGACAGCGTCGTGGCGAGATAGGCTGCGGCAAACAGCATCCAGGTCTGAATGGCCATGCGTCGCTCCGAAAGGCGGTTCCGGCGGGAGGGGTGAAGCGATGATGCCACGCCAAAATGGCGCAGGCATTCGCCGGAACCGGCGCGGTGCGTCAGCGCGCGTCGCGCATGCAGTACGCGGGGATCGACGGCGGCGTATCGATCGCGGCGGGCCGCGTCATCCACGCGATCCACGCGGCCCATAACCCGCAGGCGATCAGGACGGCGATATTCAGCGGCGTCCGATAGCGGACGATCAGGTCGGCCAGCGGCAGGCGGTTCTTCATGTTCGTCTCCATCGGTAGTTGCGCATGCAACGTTACTGGCCGGTATACGCCGGCGCCTTCGCGTCGCAGGTCACGGACACCGTCGAGCCGTCCGCGAAATGCAGCCGGAACGGCACCTTCGCGCCGGGCGCGACGGGCTGGCGCGGTTGTTCCAGCATCACGTGATAGCTCTTCGGCTTGAACGTCACGGCGCCGTGCGCGGGCACCTCGACCGCGTCGACATGAACCATCTTCGCGGTGCTGCCGTTCGTCTGCGTTTCATGCACCATCGCCATCCCGTACGCGGGGGTGTCGATGCCTGTCAGCCTGGCGGGCGCATCGCCGTCGTTCTTCAGCGTGAAGTAACCGGACGACGGCACCGTCGCCGGCATCGCGCGGATCCAGCAGTTGTCGGCCTGCACGGCCGGTGCGGCGAACGTGGCGGGGGCTTGCAGCGCCAGCAGCGCGAAGAGCAGGCCGGTCGGAATCGAGCGTTTCATCGTTTGTTCTCCTTATCGGGTGTGCCGCATGGGGCATCGATGGCAATGCGATCGGCGCGGAACGCCGATGCGCATCGCGTGCATCACTTCAGCGTGAACGTGTAGCCGCCTTTCGTGCGATGGCCGTCGCTGGCTACGGCGATCCACGCGACCGTGTACGTGCCGGCCGTCAGGCTGGCCAGCGCGACGTGCATCCGCTTCCGGTTGCCGGCGTCGACGGCCGATTTCCCGTCGGCGACCGACTGCCCGTGGCTGTCGGTGACGGCGATCGAGCTGAAGGCCGGCTCGAGCGCTTCGCTGAAATCGATCGTGACCGCGTGCGGCGCGTTCGAGAGCGTGGCGCCGGGGGCCGGTTCCTGCGTCTTCGGGAGTGCGTGGGCCTGGGCGGCCTGGATGACGACGAAGCCGAGTGCGGCGAGTGCGCCGCGAACGAACGGGGTGGTTTTCATGGCTGGTTGTGCGAGTGGCGAATCGGATGGACACACGGATTCGACGGACGGATGCGCGAGCGGCATCGCAGCGGCACCGATGCCGGCTGCGGTCGGCGCGACAGTACGCACCGGAAGCGGCCGACCGCACGCACGGCACGACGCCGCGCGAAACACGGTGACACATGATCGTCCTTCGAAACGTGACACGTCACGCACGCCGGTGGCGTGCGCGGCCCGCGCGATGCGCTACGGCATCACGCGCGATGACGACGGTTCAAGACGCGAGCGGAGGGGCGCGCGGCTGCGCGGCCGTGAGCGGCAGCGCGCGGCGCAGGCTGTCGAAGCGGGTCGCTTCGCGGTGCTGGATGACGCGTACGTTGGCCGCGAACGTCAGTTCGGGCGCGGGCAGTGCGGGCGTATGGGCAAGCAGGCTGCAGTAGCCGCATGCCTGGAGGTGGGCCTGCAGGCTCTTCGACGACGAATCGGCGGAGCGGCTGCCGGTGGCCGGCGCGGCCGTGCAGTAGCCGGCCAGCAATGCATCGACACGGCCTTGCGTCGTCAGCGCCTGCGAGATCGTCGGCGCGAGCGCCGTCATCAGGATGGCGAGCATCCCGATCAGACTGCCGATCTTCCGGAGACGACGACTCAGCATGCGATGCGCGGCGGCGTATGGGCGACGATGGAGCGGATTATGCCACGCACGTCGATTCGCATGTCGGCAGGGGTGTGCGGCATCGCGGCGCGTTATGCGTGCTTCGCCAGATATTTCGTGATCAGCATCATCTGCGCGGCCCAGCCCTGATCGTTCATCTCGCGCGCCTTCGCGCGACGCGCTTCGATCAACTGGTCGAAACCCGTTTCGGTGACTGTCAGCAGCGTGCCGCCGGCCTGCGGGGTGAGCGTGAACGTGACGAGCGTCATCGGCTCGGACGTGTAATCGAAGTTCGGATCGATCGCGAACGGATGCCAGCGAAACGAGAACAGTTGCTTCGGCTCGATGCGGTCGACGACGATTTCGAACACAGTGCCCGCATAGGGCTCCTGTGCCTTGGCGACGTCGTCGTCGACGCGCGTCGGCGTGATGCGGCCGAACAGCGGCTGGTCGGCCGCGAACGGCCCGTCGAACGTGACGCCGAACCAGTGGCCGAATTCCCCGGAATTGCTGACGGCTTCCCACGCGCGGTCGGGCGATGCCGCGAGCAGGGTCTGCTTTTCGATGCGATCGGTTTGCTGGGTCATCACGTTCTCCATGCAGGATCAACCGTTGCAGGACGGCGCGCGCGACCGCGCGCCATGTCTAGTCGAGCATGACCGCGTCGGGCACGTCGAGCACGAGGTCGGACGTCGCGACGGCCACGCACGGCAGCGTATAGCCGTCGGCCTTTTCCTCGCGGCTCAACCCCGGCCATTCGATCGTATAGCGTACGCTGCCGCTGACGATCCGGCAAAGGCAGCTTCGGCACGTGCCGTTGCGGCACGAGCGCGGCAGCGACACGCGCGCGAATGCGGCGGCCTCGAGCAGCGTCAGCGAATCGGGCGCATCGAAGGTCGTGCCGAGCGGCTCGATGCGCACGAGGGGAGGGTGTTCCGGGGTGGTCATGGGAAGCGGGCGGTGGATCGGCGGCAACGCGCCAAGCATACCCGAAGCCGCGTGCGGCCGGCGCCCGCCGGCCGCGGGTATCAGTGCCGGCGCAGGTACCGGTACACGGTATTGCGCGCGAGGCCGAGCTCGCGCGCGGCCGCCGACACGTTGCCGCCGTGCCGCGCGAGCACCGCGTCGATCACCGCGGCCTGATGGCTTTGCAGCGTCGTTCCTTCGCGCGGGTCGGCCGGTGCTGTCGCGGCCGCAGCAGCAGGTGCCGCCGTCGCATCGTCGCAGTCGAGCCAGAAATCGTCGGGCAAATGCGCGAGCGTGATTTCGGCTTCGTCTTCGGCGAGCATGCCGGCCGTGCGCAGCACGTTGGTCATCTGCCGCAGGTTGCCGGGCCAGCGGTGGCGCGTGAACGCGTCGAGCACGTCGGCCGCGATGCGGCGCGGCATCGGCTCGCTGCGGGCGAGCCGCGCGAGAATCCGGCCGACGAGCGCGGGCAGGTCGGTACGCGCGGCGAGCGCCGGCAGCGTGACCGCGAGCCCGTTGATCCGGTAGAACAGGTCTTCGCGGAACGTGCCTTCGGCGATCATCGCGCGCAGGTCGCGATGGGTCGCGCAGACCACGCGCACGTCGACCGGCACCGCGCGCGCGCCGCCGAGCGGCATCACCGCGCGTTCCTGGAGCACGCGCATCAGCCTGACCTGCTGCGCGAGCGGCATGTCGCCGATCTCGTCGAGAAACAGCGTGCCGCCGTCGGCCTGCGCGATCTTGCCGGGGCTGCCTCGCTTGCGCGCGCCGGTGAACGCGCCGTCCTCATAGCCGAACAGTTCGGCCTCGATCAGCGAATCGGGCAGTGCCGCGCAGTTGACCGCGACGAACGGGCCGTCCGCGCGCGGCGACGCCTGGTGCAGCGCGCGGGCGAGCCATTCCTTGCCGGTGCCGGTCTGGCCGAGGATCAGCAGCGGCAGGTCGCGCCCGCGGATCTTCGCGACGCGTTCGAGCACGGCGGCCATGCGTGCGTCGCCGGTGTCGAGCGTCGCGAACGTGATCGCGTCGGGGTCCGGCGCGCGTACGCGCGCGGCCGGTGCGGGCGGCGTGACGGCGACGGTCGCGCGCTGCGCTTCCGCGAATTCGCAGCGCGCGAGTACGCGTACGCCGGTCGACAGCGTGAGACGGAACGTCGCGCCGGGCGCGCGCGCCGCCTGCTGCGCGAGCTGGCCGAAGCGCATGCCGAACAGCGCGTCGCAGCCTTGATGCTGCAATGCATCGAACGGCGCGCCGAGCTGGAATTGTGCGCTGCGGTTCGCGGCGATCAGCCCGCCGTCGGGGCCGAACGCGACGAGCCCCGCAAACAGCGAGTCGACGCAATCCTCGTGCGCGTGAAAGCGCAGCCGCAACGCTTCCGCACATTGGTTCGCGAACAAGTGGTTTTCGATCAACTGTGCGGACATCCGCACGAGCGCGAGCGTATGCGGACTCGAGCCGCGCGGGTCGCCGCTGACGTCGAGCGTGCCGAGCGTGCGGCCGAACGGATCGAAGATCGGCGCGCACGAGCAGGTGAGGATGTGATTGGCGCGCAGGAAGTGTTCGGCGCCGTGCACCGCGACGGCCTGGCCCGATGCGAGCGCGGTGCCGATCGCGTTGGTGCCGCGCGCGCCTTCGGCCCACGACACGCCGGTGCACAGCGCGACGCGGTTGGCTTTCTCGATGAAGTCCGCGTCGCCGATGCTGTGCAGGATCACACCGTCGGCGTCGGTCAGCAGCACGAGGCTTTGCGTATCGGCGATTTGCGCGTGGAGGTTCTCCATCACCGGGCGGGCGTGCGAGAACAGTGCGTGATTCGTGTCGAGCAGTTCGCGCAGCGCGGTGCGCGACAGCGCCGAGAAATCGGGGCGCTCGTGCGCGCGCAGGCCGACCGCGGTCGAACGCGCATGCGCCTGCGCGAGCAGGTCGGTGCGACCCGCGGTGGCGGGCAGCACGAAGGGTTGCGGCATGACTTGTCTCCTGTCGGCCAGAGTTAGCGCTTCAGCGCTTCAGCGCTTACTCGGGCCCCATGCTCCTTGATCGGCCAATCCTGTGCCGTGGTACTTGCCGAAGCCATATCGCCGAAATCATCTGCGGATTCCACGTTTCGCTTGCGGCGCACCATCGGGCACGAAGGCTGACCATCCGGGTACGCATCATCATACAAGCGGCACGTGCGATATGCGACCGCGGACAAAATCCACTTGCTTTTAAATGGCCGCATGCAATGATGGAAATGGAACACGCACGCGCCGTGTTCCGCATTGCAACATGCATGCGACGCGACATGCATCCGTTCGGGAGACGCATCATGGTTCGGACGGAACTGAGAGTCGTGCTGGCGGCCATTGCCACCTTCATCATGCTGGGCGGCATTGCCGTGGCGATCCACGGGTTGCTGTTCGATCTGACCGATGCGGTGCGATACGGGGCGGCCGCGATTGCGGTGGGCGTCGCGACGGCCGCGATCGCGCTCAACGTCTGGCCTACCGATCCGCACTGATGCCCGTTTCCGAAACGGTGCCGGGAAGCCGCGCTGATCTGATGAAATGCGCGTCGGAACGACGCATGCCGGAAAATTTGTCTCCTGCGCGAAACCGTCTAAAGTGGAAAGCAACCAGCAGGCATTGTCCGCGCCATACCCCGCGGACGGTGCTCCCGCTGGCGAGCCCGCGTACATTTCGTCCGGCCGGTGGCGGACGACGCACGCGGTCATTCGTTTTCTACCGGTCGAGGCGGCTTCATGCAGATCCATTTCACGAACGAGAAGCCTGAATATTCGGGGCGCGACCTGATGCTCGGGTTCACCGCGCTGGTCAATGGCGAGCGCGTCCAGTGTCAGATCACTGCCGAGGCGCTGGAAGACCACTTCGGCGCGGCATCGCCGCGCTTCGAGGACATGGTCGGCGCATTCGACCAGCACCGCGATCGCATCGAGGCGGCCGCACGGCGCCTGCTGTCGGAGACGCGCGCGCAATGCGTGACGCTGCGCAGCGGTTATGTGCGCTTCTACGAGGCGAACTGGCGCTGAACCGGACGACCGGACAGCGACTGAGCGGGCGCCGAATACCGGCGCCCGTGTCGTATCGGCGCACGCTCGTTCGACCGCACGCTGACGCCGCCTGATGCGCGGCCGATCCGATCGTCGTGCGGCGCGATGGCGTGCCCGTTGTTCCGTTTCGCTCAGTCCGCCCCGGTGAGCGCATACGCGCCGCCTGTTTCGCCGTTCGTTCGCGTAATGCGTGCGAAGCCGGCTTCGGCGAGGTGCATTCCCGCAATCAGCAGGTTGTCCGAAGCGGCCTCGGCGAGTGTTGCCGCGCGCGTCGCAAACGCCTGCGACGGATTGTGATCGAACGCGATCGAGACGTCCGGGCGAGCCACCTGAATCGGCGCGAAATGCACGAGATCGCCCCAGATCAGCAGGCACTCGCCACGCGATTCGATGCGATAGCCGGTGTGACCGGGCGTATGCCCCGGCAGCGGCACGGCTACGATGCCGGGCAGCACGCCGCCTGCATCGATGGTGCGCAGCTTTGCCCGATAGACGTTGAAAGTGTGCCGCGCGATCCGGAAATTGACGCGAGCTCGCTCATTCGCTCGATCGTACGATTCACCGTCCAGCCAGAACGCGCGTTCCCGTTCGTGAATGAGCACCTCCGCATCCGGAAAGGCCGGCTGCCCGCTCGCGTCGAGCAGGCCGCCGATGTGGTCGGGATGCGCGTGCGTCAGCAGGATCGTGTCGATGTCGCGCGTATCGATGCCGGCTCGCGACAGCGACGGAATCAGGCGGCCGCCCCAGTTCCGGATGCCGCCGGCGCCGGCATCGACAAGCACGGTGCGGCCGTTCCCGCGTATCACGTAACAGTTGATGTTCACGCTGGACGGCGTGCGGATGCCTGCCCGGTGCATGATGCCGGTCGCGTCGTCGAGCGCGATGTTCGAAAGCAAGTCGAGGCCGGCCGTCAGCGTGCCGTCGCTTATCGCGGTGACCGAGAAATCGCCGATCCGGCGGAACGGGAAGCAGGGAAGTGGTTCGCTCATGGATCAATGTCGGGCGTGAAGGTGGATCGTGTCGTAGCCGAAGCAGCGGATGCGTGCGACGAATCCGGTGTGGCGGAGAATTTCGCGATCCAGATCGGTCATGAATCGGTTCATTAACTCAGTGGTGCGAAATGATTCGGGGCGATAGCGGATCTCCGCGCTGACGGGATGTCCGCAGCCGTGCCTGACCGGGACATGAACGACATGGACCGTGCCGGGTGCGGCCCGCAACACGTCGGTGCAGAGGGTCGCGCAGGCCGACGAGAGCGCGTCGAGTGCTGCGTTCGACGGCATGCTCGCCTCGGGGATGAAAATCGTGACGCTGGGCATGACAGGGCTCCCGTCAGCGTGCGGACGTCGACGCCGGCGCGCCGACGAGTTGGTCGCCCATCGGCGCGTAGAGCCGGATCGCGGTGTCGGACGGCTCGGACGCGAGCCGTGCCTGATCGTGTGTCAGGACGGCCAGCCAGCGATGGGCCGGCTGGCGGTCCAGCGCGATCGCGTGAATCGCGCTGGCTGCGATGCCCGCTCGCGCGAATGGGGCAGCGTCGTCGCACGCGGCCAGCCACTGATGGCCGGACACGGTCGGCGCGGGTGCCGCGCCGTCGTACACGTTGCGTCTCCACTCGACGATATGCGGCTGCCAGCGCGCGAAATTGCCGCCGCCTTTGTCGCGATACTCGACCGACGTCAGCACGTCGGGGCTCTCGATCGTGTGAAGCGCGAGGTAGATGGGGCCGTCGCCGCCGAGGGCGCGAAAGCGTTGCGACGTGCGGAAGCCGGATACGGAGATCAGCGCCGGAAGTTTGATCCTACTGTAGAAATCGTTCCACTCGGCTTCGGTGGCACGATCGGCGAAGCTGCATTCAACGGTATAGATCATCACGCCTCCACGGGGAGCAAGCGGCCTTCAGGATTGATCGCCGCTCGACTAGTTGAGTTTTTGTCATGATAATCAGGCGTTGTAGCGGCAAAAAACGATAATTCGTCACCGTTCATTGATATTTAATCAAGCTTTGACCGACGATCGTCGGACCGGGAGCAATCGTGACGCGACGCAGGATTCCGAGCAATTCGGCATTGATGGCATTCGAGGCCGCGGCGCGGCACGGCAGCTTCGCGCGCGCCGCCGACGAACTGGCATTGACGGAAGGGGCGATCAGCGGGCAGATCGGCCGGCTGGAGACGTTTCTCGGCGTGGCGCTGTTCGAGCGTGTCGGCAACCGCGTTCGGGTTGCGCCGAACGGCGCGCGCTATGCGGCGCAGGTTCGCGAAGTGCTGGACCGGCTCGAGCGCGACAGCCAGTACATGATGGGGCAGCCCGGCGACGGCGGCAGCGTCGATATCGCCGTGACGCCGACGTTTGCGACGCGCTGGCTGATTCCGCGGCTCAAGCGGTTCCAGGCGCAGCATCCGAACATCACGGTGCATTTCGCGGATCGCGCGGATCCGTTCGTGCTGGCCGGCAGCGGATTCGACGCAGCGATTCACTTCGAGCATCCTGCCTGGGCCGGCATGCATACGTACCGGCTATGCGAGGAGGTGCTGGTGCCGGTCTGCCACCCGTCGCTGCTCGCGAGCGGGCATCCGGACGCGTTGCTGGGCAGGCTGCCGCGCCTTCACAAGCGCCAGACGCCCGACGCGTGGTCGGCGTACGTGCAGGAAACGGGGTTGCCGGTGAGCAATCCGGCCGCCGGTGCGCGCTACGATCTTTACTCGATGCTGATCGCGGCAGCCCTGGCCGGGCTCGGCGTCGCGCTGGTGCCGCGGCTGTATGTCGACACCGAGATTGCGCAAGGGTTGCTCGCCGCGCCCTGGCCGGATGGTCGGGGCGTGGTCAAGCGCTTCTGTCTCGTGTTGCCCGAAGCGCTGGATCTTGGCGACGGGCCGCTGCAGACCTTTGCACGCTGGGTGCTCGGGGAAGCGGATGCATGACGTGGCGTCGTTCGCGCCGGGCGCATGCCCGAACAAAAACGCCGCCCGAAGGCGGCGTTTCCCATCATGCATCGCGCCGAAGCGCGTCCGTCATTCGCTGCCGAGATAGAAGTAGCGGAACAGGAACACGGCCGCGATGATCCACACGATCGGCTTGACCGTGCGGGCCTGGCCCGTCAGCAGCTTGAGGCCGCCATACGCGATGAAGCCGAACGCGACGCCGTTCGCGATCGAGTACGTGAACGGCATCAGCAGCGCGGTCAGCGCGGCCGGCACGGCTTCCGTCGCATCGTCCCAGGGCACGTCGACCATCTCGCGCAGCATCAGGCACGACACGTACAGCAGCGCCGGAGCGGTTGCGTAGCCCGGCACGACACCGGCGAGCGGCGCGATGAACAGGCACGCGAGGAACAGCACCGCGACGGTGACCGCCGTCATGCCCGTGCGGCCGCCGGCCTGCACGCCCGATGCGCTTTCGATATACGCGGTGGTCGACGACGTGCCGAGCACCGAGCCCGCGACGATCGCCGTGCTGTCGGCGAGCAGCGCCTTGTTCAGGCGGTTCATCTTGCCTTCGACGAGCAGGCCCGCGCGGTTCGCGACGCCCATCAGCGTGCCCGTCGCGTCGAACAGCTCGACGAGGAAGAACACCAGGATCACGTTGATGATGCCGGTCGACAGCGCGGCGCGGATGTCGAGCTTGAACAGCGTCGCGTCGATCGACGGCGGCGCGGAGAACACGCCGTGGAACTGGTTGTCGCCGAAGAAGAACGACAGGATCGTGACGCCGATGATGCCGATCAGGATCGCGCCGCGCACGCGCAGATGGTCGAGCGTGACGATCGTGAAGAAGCCGACGATCGCGAGGATCGTGTCGTGCTTGTGCAGGTCGCCGAGCGTGACGAGCGTGGCCGGGCTGCCGACGATCACGCCTGACGTCTTCAGCGAGATGATGCCGAGGAACAAGCCGATGCCGGCGGTGATCGAGATCCGCAGCGATTTCGGAATGCCGTTGACGATCGCCTCGCGCACGCGGAACAGCGTGACGAGCAGGAACAGGCAGCCGGAGATGAACACCGCGCCGAGCGCGGCCTGCCACGTGAAGCCCATCCCCTTGACGACCGTGTACGCGAAATACGCGTTCAGGCCCATGCCCGGCGCACACGCGATCGGGTAGTTCGCGTACAGCCCCATGATGATCGAAGCCAGCGCCGCGACGAGGCAGGTCGCGACGAACACGGATTCCTTCGGCATGCCGGAGTCGCCGAGGATCGCGGGGTTGACGAAGATGATGTAGGCCATCGTCAGGAACGTGGTGACGCCCGCGAGTATTTCGGTGCGGAAGTCGGTGCCGGCTTCAGCGAAGCCGAAATACCGCTTGATGGATTCCATTAGGGCGTTTCTCCGGTCGGGTTGTCGTGTTGCTTGTTGTGCCGAATTGTTGTAAAGGCAGCGGCGGGCTTAATGTAACCAGCCACTATTGCCCGGCTATCGGCGGATTGTAATAGCGCGGATAGCTCGGACGATATAGTTGGAGGGCACGATCGGCTGCCGGTGCGCGAACGGTCTGGCAGCCCGGCCGCGCGACGAAGGCGCGCATTTTACCGGTTCGGTCGGAACGGGCGGGCGGAAAGGGTAAAAACGGGAGCGTGACGAACAGGGGGCGGCCGATGCGTGCGCAACGGCACACCGGCCACATTGCGCGCGGCCGGTACGCGATGACATTCGACTGAAACGAAGCGTCTGCATGCTGCACGAATACGGTGCAGGCATGACGTGCGCGCGAACGCGCGTGCGTGGCCGGTGCGAGAGCGCTGCGGCGTGCAGCGGCCATTCGTCAGCCCAGGCGGTTGCAGATAACGAGCTATCCTGCGCCGAAGCCGTTCCGCCCGCAACTGTCATTTCGCGACGCGTGGGCGACTGTGGTTTCTGTGTAAAAGATTGCAAGACCCCATCGCATAAACCGGCAAGTCTTTCTAGGATAGATACACCGCGCATGCACACGCCGGCCGGTAATTGCCGACGCGGGGGAGTCGCAGTCCGTGCAGGCCAGGCGGTGAATGGCGGTCAAGGCCGTTGCGCGTTTGGGCAGGCATGGCCGATTGCGATTGCCCGATGCGGGTTCGTCCGTAATCACGGAGGTCAGCATGTTGAACTGGATCAGCCGTTGGGCGATGCGACACGCCCCCACGCCGGAAAAAACCGCTGCGTCGATGCTCGTGACGGCGCGCATGGAACTGTTCACTGCGGAACAGCGCGTCATCGATGCGAAATTACAGGCGGATTACTGGCGTACACGTGTGTCATTCCTCGAAGAGGTGCAGAAGCAGGGCATCGATCCGTGGGTGACTTCGCAGGCTGCGCTACGCCCCGAGCTCGATTCGACTCCCCGAAGCACGGGCCCGCGTCTCGCCGCCAGCACCTGATGCACCTGCTGCGTCCGGTTGCTGCGCACGGCGCGCGATCGCTCGCGGCACGCATTGGCGTGCCGCGTCATTCGATGCGCACCTGCGGCGGTTAGCGCCGCAGGTGCGTCTGTTTGCGGTCGCGGCCGTTCCGCGTCTCGCGTGCGTGACGGCGCGTCAATCATCCACTCCTTCTCCATACCCCGACGAGCAAACGTTGCACTTGCGCGAGCGTGCGCCTGAAGCGCGCGCCGCGCCGCACATAGGCGGTCGTGATCGACGCTTCGGCCGATCGGTCGGCATCGGTGCCGATCCAGATGCGGTCGCCGCGTGCGATGCGCAGCACGTCGCCGGGCTGCACCCAGTAGTCGTCGACGCTCGGCGGGCGCGTGATCCATAGCGCCGCGCCATGTGCGCGGATCTCCGCGTCTTGCGGCGCGCGCCAGGTCATCGTCGTGCGCGGCGCGACCGCGAAACGGATCACGACGGTGGGTAATGCGATCGTGCCGGCGCGGCGCCGGTCGGGACGGTCAAACAGCGGGCTTGCCTGGTCCATCGTCTTCTCCATTCAGTGAGCCGGACGGATGACGCGCACCAGAACAAAAAGGCCTCATCCGTTTCCGGCGAGGCCTTGTGTGACATGCGGTACTGCTCGATTGCTAACGCACAAGCGCCTCCCGTGATCCATTCTTTCGAATGTTCACCGGGCAATGATTCGCGATGGCGATGAGCTTGAACGTAGGCATGCGAACGAGTTTGTCGCGGCAGCGCGGCGCTGTCAACGACATTTTCGAGATGCGTGGCGGTTACGCGTCGCGTTGCGCGAGCCCGTTCACGAGCAATTCGGACAGCAGGCCCGTCATCCCTTCGGGATGCGTGGCCGCGCGCGCCTTCAGCTGTTCGACGAGCTCGGCGTTGAGCTTGCACGCGAACGGCACGAGGCCCTGTTCCTGGTCGAGCTTGCGCTGCGCGCGGCGGTCGAGCTTTGCCGCGTCTTCGGCGCCCTTGCCGAAACGGGTGGCCCCCGACTGCTTCATCGCATGCGTCAGCTTGAGCGCCTTGTTCTTTTCGAGATCGGTTTTCTTCATGGCCATCGCGGCACCTCCGGGAAATGAAGCCGCGATTGTACGCATTTCGGCGGGCGCCGCCCGCCGCGCCCGCCGGAAACCCGGTTACGCACCCTTCGTGGTGCCCCAGTTGCCGCCGTGCGCGGCCGCCTGGGCGGCCGGCGAGCGCGCGAGGTATTCGAGCGCCTGCTCGGTCGAGCCTTCGTGATGCGGCGTATAGCCCGGCTTGAAATAGCGCAGCGCCGCGCCGATCACCTTCCAGAACGACGGCAGGTGCCCGCGCCGCGAGCCCTGCCACCACGCGAGCACGAAGCCCGGGTAGCGGCCGGCGTCCGGGTCGCGCCTGTACATGAACTTCGCGCCGGTCGTGATGTAGTAGAGCAGCAGCAGGATCACGAACGCCATGTGCACGCAGCGCTCCGGATAGGTGCCGCCCAGGTGCCGGTAGATGTCGAACGCGACGGTGCGGTGCTCGACTTCCTCGGCGCCGTGCCAGCGCAGCAGGTCGACCATCGTCGGGTCGGCACAGCCTTCGTCGAGCCCGTGCGCGTTGAGCACCCAGTTGCCGAGATAGCCGAAGAAGTGTTCGAGCGACGCGATCACGGCGAGTTGCTGCCGCAGCCAGAAACGCGTATGGCCGATCTTCAGCCCGAGCGGCTGTTCGCCGAGCACGCGCGTGAACAGCCGGTTGAGCTTCCGCGTGAACGGTTTCGTGTCGATCCCGTGCCGGTCGTAATAGTGCTTGAGCACGCCGCCGTGCGAACGCGAGTGCACGGCTTCCTGCCGCAGGAAGCCTTCGGCCTCGTCGCGCAGGCGTGCATCGGTGATCAGCGGCAGCGCCTTGTTGTACACGCGGCAGAACCACAGTTCGCCTTCCGGGAACAGCAGGTTCAGCGTGTTGATGATGTGGGTGCTGCCCGGATCGTTCGGCACCCAGGTGATCGGCGTGTCGCTGAAGTCGAACTTCACGTGCCGGGCCTTGATCTTGTGGTAGTCGGCGGTAGCGGTCATTTGCGTCTGTCTCCCTGTGCGGCGTCATGCGCCGTCAATGCGATGCCATGCCGACGCGGGCGATCATCCGGCCGAGCCACGGCATGAAGCGGCCGACCAAGCGCATCGCGTGCGCTTCGCCGCCGACCGCGACGACGGGGCGGTTGCGCAGCACGCCGTCGACCATCGCCTGCGCGACGGTTTCGGGTTTCAGGCCGCGCATCTGGTACAGCTTCGTCGCGCGCTTGCGCAGCCGCGCTTCGTCCTGCGCGTTGGCGCCGGCGTATTGCGTCGACGCCATGATTCCGGTTTCCGCGAAACCGGGGCACACGGCCGTCACGCCGATGCGTTGCTCCGCGAGTTCCGCGCGCATGCATTCGCTGAGCATCAGCACGGCGGCCTTCGTCGTCGCATACGCGGGCAGGTCGCGCGACGGCCCGAACGCGGCGGCCGACGCGGTGTTGACGATGTGGCCGCCGGTGCCGCGCGCGGCCATCTGCCGCGCGAACAGCCGCGAGCCGTGGATCACGCCCCACAGGTTCACGTGCAGGATGCGCTCCCAGTGTCGCGTGCTCGTGTCGAGGATGCCGCCGGCCATGCCGATGCCCGCGTTGTTGATCACGACGTCCGCGCCGCCGAGTTCGCTGCCGACCCACGCCGCGAGCGCTTCCATCTCGTCGGCGGACCCGACGTCGACGCGCTTCGCGTGTGCCTGCGCGCCGGTCAGCCCGATCAGCAGCGCAGTGCGCTCCGCGCTCGCGACATCGATGTCGCAGGCGACGACCGTCGCGCCTTCGCGGGCGAACGCGAGGGCCGCGCAGCGGCCGATGCCGCTGCCCGCGCCGGTGACGACCGCGACCTTGCCGCTGAAGCGCCCGCTGGTTGCGCGGCGGCGCGCGTTCGCGAGCGCGGGCGGTTCGTGGCCCGATTCGACCGCGTCGATCAGTTGCCCGGCGAGATCCGCGAAGCGCGCGGGATCGGCGAGCGGCAGCCAGTGGCCGGCCGCAACTTCGCGCCGGTAGTACTGCGGCACCCAGCGCGACAGGTTCTCGGACAGCGCGGGGCTCACGTACTTGTCGCCGAGCGGCACAATCGTCTGCACGGGCGCATGCGCGTAGCGTTCGCGCGGCGCGAACAGGCAGCGGATGAAGTTCGCGCGATAGAGGCGCACGCCGCGCGCGCCGTCGTCGGCCTGCGTCGGGCGCGGCGCGGCGGGCGTCTTTTCGAGGCGGCGCAGCAGGCGCGGCCATGCGCGGCCGAGCCACAGCCGCCAGCCAAGCTCGGGGATGAACGGCAGGTGGAACAGGTACACGTACCACGACCGCACGAGCTGGCCGCCGAGCCTGGCCAGCGACGCGGGCGTCGGGCGCAGCACGCGTTCGCGCAGCCAGAAGCCGACGTGGTCGAGGCACGGCCCCGAGCACGACGTGTACGACGCGATGCGGCCGGAAAGGCGCGGATCGGTGACGAATTCCCAGCCCTGGATCGAGCCCCAGTCGTGCGCGATCAGATGGACGGCGCGGCCGGGGCAGAGTGCATCGATCACCGCGATGAAATCGTCGGTCAGCTTCGCGAGGTGATAGTCGGCCGTGCGCTTCGGCACGCCGGACAGGCCCGCGCCGCGCACGTCGTAAGCGATCACGTAGTGCTTGCGCGCGAGCAGCGGTGCGACGTGCCGCCAGACGCTGCTGTCGTCGGGATAACCGTGCACGAGCACGACCGGCGAACGGGCCGGTTCGCCCCAGGTTTTGACCGCGAGCGTCAGGTCGCCCGAGGCGACCGCCGTCTCGTTATGAACCGATTCGAACAGGGCCAGCGGCGCTTCGTCGGAAAGAGGCTGCATCGTGAGTCCGTCGTTCAGGGATTCGGGAGGAAAGGCGCGGGCGCGTCAGGCGGCGACCCGCGCGCGTTCGGCCTGACGGCGCTGCCAGCGGCGCACGTGCGGCAGGTCGTCGTCGAGCCAGTACGCGTCGTCGTCGGTGATCACGAGCAGCTCTTCGAATTTCGCGCCGACACCGGCGAAGCCGAGGTGCGGCTCGACGGCCCACAGGCCCGGCACGGGCGCATGCTCGGAGCGGCGATCGATCGACCACAGCGGCGACCAGCCCTGCTGCTTTGCCGCGCGGCCCTGGTCGAGCAGCAGGTTGCGCGTCGCGTTCAGCCCGAAACGCGCGACGAAGCGCGGCTTCGACAGCTTGTGGATCTTCGCGACGCGATGCGCGAGCACCTTGAACGGATAGGCCTTGTGGCGCGGCTCGACGCCCTGGCGGCGGCACAGCGCATCGACTTCCTGCGCGACCTCGGCCATCGATCGGCGCGCCTTCACGAGCCGCACGATCATGTCGCGATGGTCCATCAGGTCGTCCCGCAACTGTTCGAGGATCGGGTTCTCGCCGAGGCAGTGCGCGTAGCCCACGTCGGCCACGATGCCGTCGAGCACGGGCGCGACGTCGAGGATCACCGGCATGTCGGTTTCGAGCTGCCGGTTGCTCGGGAAGAACGCGAGATTGAAGCCGCCCATGTGCTTGAGGCCCGAGAAGCCCTCGAACGCGGTGCGGTCGCCGAACCACGCGAACGGCTTGTGCAGCCAGTCGTGCACGCCGTTGTCCTGCAGCCATTCGGTCAGCAGGCGCGCGGCTTCCTTCTCGGTGATGCCGGGGTAGAGCATCGCGCCGACGGTTTCGACGCAGCGGTAGGCAAGCTGCTGGACCGCGCGGAATTGCGGCAACTCGTCGAGGTGGACTTCCGGCAGCGGGTGGTGGTCGGCCATGATGCGTCTCCATATGTCGGCCAGAGCGGGCGCTTCAGCGCTTGTCGACCGGTGTTGGTGCTTCGGTACTGACTCCGGTCCCACGCAAAGCGCGCTCCGGTCCTGTGCAAAGCGGGGCGCTGATCCGGAATGCATCCGCCGGTGTTCCCGTCGCGAATTATTCAGTCAGCATTAAATGTGCCATTGAGTAATGTAACGATGATAGCCGGTTCGGCGTGGTGCGCCAGCCCCCGGGGGTGAGGATTTGTCCTAATGAAAGGCCGAAATGAAGGGGAGACTCTAGGTTTCCGGCGGTCGGGGCCGGATGGCTGTGGGCGCACACGCGTACGGACCGGGGACCGGTTGGAGCTTGTCACGAGCGGTCCCGGCGCCGGCCTGGATGGCCGCGTGCGGCCGCCTTGCGATGGCCGGCATGTCGCGCCGGATCAACTTCGCGTCGCGTCGCGACGTGACGCCGTCATATTGCCGAAATAATTTCGTCACATCATCCGCCCCCAGTTCGGAGCCGTCCCGGCTTCGACGCGCCGATGAGCAGCCGGTGCGCGGTGCGCCGCGCAGGGTAGCGACCGAGCCGATTCGAGATTCGACATTTCCACGGAGAGAGACCATGCAACGCCGCAAGTTCATGAATACCCTTGCCGCGGCGACCGCTGCGACGTCGCTGATGCTCAAGGCCGGCACGGCCGACGCGAAGAGCGCAACCGCGCCGGACGCGCTTGACCCGGGCCGCTGGTCGCCGTTCAACGCCGCGCGCCTGCAGGCGGTGCTCGACCGGCATGGTGTCGCGAGCGCGCGCTACGACGAAAAGCGCCGCCCGTACGCGGTGTTCGACTGGGACAACACGTGCATCATGAACGACTGCGAAGAGGCGTTGCTGATGTACCAGATCAACCATCTGCAGTACAAGCTGACGCCGGACGAATTTGTCGACGTGATGTGGAAGGACGTGCCGAAGGGCGCGTTCGCGAAGGACTACACGACGATCGACGGCAAGCCGGTGACGATGGAAGACCTCGCCGCCGACGTCGAATCCGACTATCGCTGGCTCTACGCGAACTACCAGGGATTCGGCGGCAGCAAGAGCCTCGACGAGATTCGCGAGACCGATCAGTTCAAGGATTTCCGCGCGAAGCTGTACTTCATGTACGACGCGATCTGCGACACGCACCCGCTCGAGATCGGCTACAAGTGGATCATCTACTTCTACAGGAACATGACGACCGCCGAGCTGCAGGCGATGGCGGAAGCGTCGAACAACTACGGCATCGGCGACGCGCTGCGCAAGGTCCGCTACGAAAGCCCGAAGTCGCTGCCGGGCAAGGCCGGTGTAGTGGCCGACACGCATTTCCACGGCATCCGCATTCATGAGGAAATCCGCGCAGTGATGCACACGCTGCGCGCGAACGGCATCGACGTGTACGTGAGCACGGCGTCGCTCGACGATGTCGTGCGCGTGTTCGCCGGCAATCCGAACTATGGCTACGGCGTGCCGCCCGGGAACGTGATCGGCCTGCGCCTCGACATGCGCGATGGCAAGTATGAAAGCCGCTACCCGGACGGCTGGCACTTCAACTACGGCCCCGGCAAGACGGTCGGCATCCGCAATGTCCTCGAATCGAAGAAGGGCTATGGCCCGCTGCTGGTGTTCGGCGACAGCGACGGCGACGCGTGGATGCTGCGCGACTTCAAGGACACCGCGGCCGGCGTGATCGTCAACCGGATGAAGAAGGGCGAAATCGGCGCGGACAGCAAGCTCGCGGCCGAGCAGATCGGCAAGCCGGACGCGCGCTTCCTGCTGCAGGGCCGCGACGAGCACACGGGCCTGATGATCCCGGACGAGAAGTCGATCAAGTACGGCAAGACCGAGCGCAAGCTGCTGGCTTGACGTGCGCGGGGCGCCGGACGCCGGGCCGTCGCGGCCCGGCGTCCGGCGGGATCGGTATCGGCGTTGCGCGGGCCGGGAGACGCGCGTCTCAGCGCGCGCGCGGCGGCCCCAAGCGGTCCAGCAGCGCCCCCAGCAGATCGATCGGCAGCGGGAACACGATCGTCGAGTTCTTGTCCGCCGCGATCGTCGTCAGCGTCTGCAGATAGCGCAGCTGCATCGCCTGCGGCTCCTGCGCGAGCCGCTGCGCGGCCTGCAGCAGCTTCTCGGACGCCTGCAGTTCGCCTTCCGCATGAATCACCTTCGCGCGCCGCTCGCGCTCGGCCTCGGCCTGCCGCGCGATCGCGCGCACCATCGTCTCGTTCAAGTCGACGTGCTTGATCTCGACCGTCGATACCTTGATCCCCCACGCATCGGTCTGCGCGTCGAGCGTCTTCTGGATGTCGGCATTCAGTTGTTCGCGCTCGGCCAGCAGCGCATCGAGCTCGTGCTTGCCGAGCACCGAGCGCAGCGTCGTTTGCGATAACTGGCTCGTCGCGTCGAAGAAGCGCGCGACCTGGATCACGGCCTTCTCCGGATCGACGACGCGGAAATAAACGACCGCATTCACTTTCACCGACACGTTGTCGCGCGTGATCACGTCCTGCGGCGGCACGTCGAACACGACGGTGCGCAGGTCGATCCGCACGACCTGCTGGACGATCGGGATGATCAGCACGAGCCCCGGGCCCTTCACTTTCCAGAACCGGCCGAGCATGAACACCACGCCGCGCTCGTACTCGCGGAAGATGCGGATCGACGACGCGACGAGCACCACGACGAAGACGATCAGGACGCTGCTGAAGCCGAAGGTGTAGCCCATCATGTTGGTTCTCCGTGGTGTTGTTGTTCCTGAACCGGCACGTCGTAGAGCGGTGAGACGGTGAGCAGCAATCCCTGGCGGCCGGTGACGCGCACGCGGGAGCCCGCGGCGAGCGGCACGCTGCTCGCGACGCGCCAGCGCTCGCCATGCACGCGCGCCCAACCCGCGGCCGATGGCGCGGGGCCGGCCGCGCCGCGCGGCTGGTCGGCGCACAGGCCGTCGTCGAGCACTTCGCCGATGCTGCCGACCATCGCCTCGGCGCCCGTCACGACCGGGCGCCGCCGCGCGCGCAGCGCAACGCTCGACACGCCCGCGACGAGCAGCCCGCCGCCGAGCGCGAGGCTCGCGATCACGGGCCACGGAATCCCGTAGCCGGGCACCTCGGTATCGATCAGCATCAGCGCGCCGATCGTGAACGACACGATTCCGCCGAAACCGAGCACGCCGAAGGTCGGCAGGAACGCCTCCGCGACCAGGCAACCCAGACCGAGCAGCACGAGGCCGAGGCCCGCATAGCTGATCGGCAGCAACTGCATCGCGAACAGCCCGATCAGCAGGCAGATCGTGCCGGCGACGCCCGGCAGCACGAAGCCGGGGTTCGCGAACTCGAAGAAGAGGCCGTAGATGCCGATCGTCAGCAGGATCAGCGCGACATTCGGATCGGTGATGATCGACAGGAAGCGGCTGCGCCAGTCGGGCAGGACCACGACGAGCGGCGCATGTGCGGTCGCGAGCCGCAGCGTGCCGGCGGTGGTCGTCGCGCTGTGGCCGTCGAGCTGGCGCGCGAGGTCGGCCGGATCCTGCGCGATCAGGTCGACGACGTGCTGCGCGCGCGCCTCGGTCGCCGACAGGCTGACCGCTTCGCGCACCGCGCGCTCGGCCCATTCGGCATTGCGCCCGCGCAACTGCGCGAGGCCGCGGATGTAGGCGGCGGAGTCCTGCATCGCCTTGCGGATTTCGGTCGATTGCGTGTCGGTCGGCAGCGCGGCCGGCGCCGTACCCGAGGCTCCCGATGCACCCGGCGTCCCGGCCGGCGGTGCTCGCGGCGCAGCGGGGTTGGTGCCCGGCGCCGGCGCGCCGCCGCCGATGCCGAACTGCACGGGCGACGCCGCGCCGAGATTGGTGCCGGGCGCCATTGCCGCGAAGTGGCTCGCATAGACGATGTAGGTGCCCGCGCTCGCGGCCCGCGCGCCGCCCGGCGCGACGAATGCGGCGACCGGCACCGGCGAGCCGAGGATGGCCTTGATGATCTGCCGCATCGACGTGTCGAGGCCGCCGGGCGTGTCGAGCTGCAGGATCGCGAGCGGCGCGTGGTCGCGCGCGGCGCGATCGAGCGAGCGAACGATGAAGTCGGCGCTGGCCGGCCCGATCGCGCCGTTGATGGGGATCACGACGACCGGGCGCGCGGCTGCGGGTGCAGCGGCGGGCGGCGCTGCGGCGACGGCCGCACATACGACAAGTAGCGCCGCGAACAGCGCGGCGCGCGCGACCCGCGCGGACAGCGGGTGACGGGGGCGGCCGTCTGGCGCGGCAGGCGCCGGCGGCGGCCCGTGACGGTGGAGGCGCATCGGGGCGTCCGGGCGGCGCACAGTCGCACGCCGTCCGGCTCGCGGAAAGGGCGTTGGCCCGATGCTTAAAGATTAGGCGGTTTCGGCGCAAAGCGCGAAGCCGGGACCGCCGTGGCCGGATTCAGCCTGCGCCGCCGCCCCGCGCCAGCACTTCGTCGCGATAGTCGGCCGGACTGCGCCCGCTCCATTTGCGAAACGCGCGGTAGAACGCGCTCGGTTCCGCGAAGCCGGTCGCGGCCGCGACGTCGGCGATCGTGCGAGCAGGGTCGGCCAGCGCCTCGAACGCGAGATCGCGCCGCAGCGCGTCCTTGATCGACTGGTACGCCTGGCCTTCCTGGTGCAGCTTGCGGCGCAGCGTCGCCTCGGCCACGTGCAGCCGCGCGGCCATCCCGCCCGCGCCCGGCCACGCGGCGGGCGGCATCCCGCGCAGCACCGCGCGCACCCGCTGCGCGAGCGCGTTCGGGTTGCGGTACTTGACGATGAAACTGGCCGGCGCGTTGCGCAGGAACGTCTTCAGCGTCTTCGCGTTCTGCACGACCGGCAGCGTCGCGAATTCGGGATCGAAATCGACATACGAATCGGGTTCGTTGAAACGCATGTCGTCGCAGAACATCGACGGGTATTCGTGATCGGCGGGCGGTGTGTCGCAGCGGAAGCTCGCGTGCAGCAGCGGGATGCGCCGCCCGATCAGCCAGCAGGTGAGCCCGTAGACGATGATGAAATAGGTCGCGTACGTGAACATCGCGGGCGTCGCGCCGTTGTTGCGGTGCACGAAGCGCAGCCGCACGCGCTGCGGGTTCGCGTCGAGCTCCGCGTGCAGGTCGTCGAGCACGCAGTGCATGAAATTCACCGCGCGCGCCATCGCGTGCAGCCCGTCGCGCGCGGACAGCGCGGCCTGGCTCATCGCGATGAAGCTGCCGCTGCGCATCGGGTGGCGATCCTGCCCGAAAAACTCGTCGTCGAGCGCGCGCGCGATCGCGTTCCATAGCGCGCCGTATTGCTGCGCGGATACACGTGCGCGCGGCTGCCCGAGCAGCGCGGGCGCGATACCGGCCTGCGCGAGCAGCGGCTCGGCCGCGACGCCGCGCCGGGTCGCGAGCGCGACGCTGTACGCGACGAGGCTGATCGCGACGGTTCCCTTGTCTTCCTGCTTCATCGTGCCGCCGGTGTGGCAAAAACGCTCAGTGTAAATGAGCGACGCGAGCATCGAACAGTCGCGCGCGCTTGCCTACACTTGTTGCATCGAAACACAAGGACGGTCGCGCCCGGCGGCCGCGGGAGACAGCAGCACCATGGACGAGCTTTATACCGAAGACCAGCGGATGATCCGCGACGCCGCACGCGCTTTCGCCACCGAGATGCTGGCGCCGAACGCCGCGCAGTGGGACCACGATGCGCGGCTGCCCGACGCCATCGTCGCGCAGCTCGGCGAACTCGGCCTGCTCGGGATGATCGTGCCGCAGGAGCTGGGCGGCTCGTATACGGACTACGTCGCGTATGCGCTGGCGATGGAGGAAATCGCCGCCGGCGACGCCGCGTGCGCGACGCTGATGAGCGTGCACAACTCGGTGGGCTGCGGGCCGATCCTCGGCTTCGGCACGCCGGCGCAGAAAGAGCGTTGGCTGGCCGACATGGCGGCCGGCCGCGTGATCGGCGCGTTCTGCCTGACTGAGCCGCAGGCGGGCTCCGAGGCGAACAACCTGCGCACGCGTGCGGAGCTGCGCGACGGCAAATGGGTGCTGAACGGCGCGAAGCAGTTCGTGACCAACGGCCAGCGCGCCGGTGTCGCGATCGTTTTTGCCATGACCGACCCGGAAGCCGGCAAGCGCGGCATTTCCGCGTTCCTGGTGCCGACCGACACGCCGGGCTTCATCGTCGGCAAGCCCGAGAAGAAGATGGGCATCCGCGCATCGGACACGTGCGCGATCACGTTCGAGAACTGCGCGATTCCGGAAGAGAACCTGCTCGGCAATCGCGGCGAAGGGCTGAAGATCGCACTGTCGAATCTGGAGGGCGGGCGCATCGGCATCGCCGCGCAGGCGCTCGGCATCGCGCGCGCCGCGTTCGACAAGGCGCGTCGTTATGCGGGCGAGCGCGTGCAGTTCGGCAAGCCGATCGCCGAGCATCAGGCGATCCAGCAGAAGCTCGCTGACATGGCCACGCAGATCAACGCGGCGCGCCTGCTCGTGCACCACGCGGCGAAGCTGCGCACGGCCGGGCTGCCGTGCCTGTCGGAAGCGTCGCAGGCGAAGCTGTTCGCATCGGAGATGGCCGAGCGCGTGTGCTCGGACGCGATCCAGATCCACGGCGGCTACGGCTACCTGGTCGATTACGAAGTCGAGCGTCATTATCGCGACGCGCGCATCACGCAGATTTACGAAGGCACCAGCGAAGTGCAACGGATGGTGATCGCACGGCAGCTTTGAGCCGCGGCGGTCGCGTCAGCAAAAGCATCACGCAGGGCACGAGGGCAGCGCGGTAAACGCGGCACGCAACGACGTGACCGTGCGCCGCGCCACAGGGAATCGGGCATGGGCTGCAGCGCATGCACCGGTTGACCGCGAGGCATGGAGACTGGAGGAAACGATGACGGTACAGGCATTCCTGGACGCACGCGACTTTCTGCTGCGCCATCGCACCGACTACGAAACCGCGTACCGCGATTTCGAGTGGCCGGTGCTCGATGCGTTCAACTGGGCGCTCGACTACTTCGACCCGATGGCGCGCGGCAACGACCGGCCCGCGCTGTGGATCGTCGACGCGGCGACCGGTACGGGCGATCCGTATTCGTTCGCGCAGATGTCCGAGCGTTCGTCGCGGATCGCGAACTGGCTGCGCTCGATCGGCGTCGTGCGCGGCGATCGCATCCTGCTGATGCTGCCGAACCGTGTCGAACTGTGGGACGCGATGCTCGCCGCGATGAAGCTCGGCGCGATCGTGCTGCCCGCGACCACGCAACTGTCGGCCGACGACGTGCGCGACCGCGTGCAGATCGGCGGCGCGAAATACGCGATCGTCGACGAGAACGAAACCGCCAAATTCGAACAGCCCGACCTCGGCCTCGCGCGGAAGATCGTCGCCGGCGCGCCGCGCGCGGGCTGGCTCGCGATGAACGACGGCTACGCGGCGAGCGCCGTGTTCGAGCCGGACGCCGTCACGCATGCAAACGATCCGATGCTGCTGTACTTCACGTCGGGCACGACGTCGAAGCCGAAGCTCGTCGAGCATACGCACCGCACCTATCCGGTCGGCCATCTGTCGACGATGTACTGGGTCGGCCTGCAGCCGGGCGACATTCACTGGAACATCAGCTCGCCGGGCTGGGCGAAGCATGCGTGGAGCTGCTTCTTCGCGCCGTGGAACGCGCAGGCGTGCGTGTTCGCATTCAACTACGCGCGCTTCGAGCCGAAGGTCGTGCTCGATGCGCTCGTCAAATACCAGGTGACGACGCTATGCGCGCCGCCGACCGTATGGCGCATGCTCGTGCAGCAGCCGCTCGCGTCGTTCGACGTGAAGCTGCGCGAGATCGTCGGCGCGGGCGAGCCGCTGAATCCCGAGATCATCGAGCGCGTGAAGAACGCGTGGGGCATCACGATCCGCGACGGCTACGGCCAGACCGAGACGACCTGCCTGATCGGCAACTCGCCGGGCCAGCCGGTCGTCGCGGGCTCGATGGGCCGGCCGCTGCCCGGCTACCGCATCACGCTGCTCGATCCGGACGGCGCGCCTGCGACCGAAGGCGAGGTCGCGCTGCCGATCGGCCCGGACGTCGGGCGCCCGGTCGGGCTGATGAACGGCTATGCGAACAACCCCGACGCGACGGCCTATGCGATGCGCGACGGCCACTACCGCACGTCGGACATCGCGATGCGCGGCGACGACGGTTACTACGTGTATATCGGCCGTGCGGACGACGTGTTCAAGTCGTCCGATTACCGGTTGAGCCCGTTCGAACTCGAGAGCGTGCTGATCGAGCATCCGGCGATCGCCGAGGCGGCCGTCGTGCCGAGCCCCGACCCCGTGCGGCTGTCGGTGCCGAAGACTTTCATCACGCTGCGGCAGGGCTACGAGGAAAGCCCCGCGCTCGCGCTGGAGATCTTCCGATTCTCGCGCGAGAAGCTCGCGCCGTACAAGCGCATCCGCCGCCTGCAGTTCGCGGAGCTGCCGAAGACGATTTCGGGGAAGATCCGCCGCGTCGAGCTGCGCCGTCGCGAAATCGAGCGCGGCGACGAGGCGACCGCGCGGATGCCCGGCGAATACTGGGAAGAAGATTTCGCCGCCGAATTGAAATGAAATGACCGACCGCGGGCCGCGCGCGCCGCATTCCGCGGCGGCCGCCCGCAGCCGAATTGAACCGGCCGCGCGGCGGGATTGCGCTTCGCGGCCCTCTGCAAGGAGAAACGATCGATGAACGCGAATCCGACGCCCCAAACGGGGCAAGACGTGCCGACGGTCAAGCTGCTGATCGATGGCGCCTTCGTCGAGTCCGCCACGAAAGAGTGGCGCGACATCGTCAACCCGGCGACGCAGCAGGTGCTCGCGCGCGTGCCGTTCGCGACCGTCGAGGAAGTCGACGCGGCCGTGCAGGCCGCGCACGCCGCATATGCGACGTGGAAGAACACGCCGATCGCCGCGCGCATGCGCATCATGCTGAAGTTCCAGGATCTCGTGCGCACGAACCAGCAGCGCATCGCGAAGACGCTGACGGCCGAGCAGGGCAAGACGATTCCCGATGCCGAAGGCGACATCTTCCGCGGCCTCGAAGTGGTCGAGCACGCGTGCTCGATCGGTTCGCTGCAGCTCGGCGAATTCGCGGAGAACGTCGCGGGCGGCGTCGATACCTATACGCTGCGCCAGCCGCTCGGCGTGTGCGCGGGCATCACGCCGTTCAACTTCCCCGCGATGATTCCGCTGTGGATGTTCCCGATGGCGATCGTGTGCGGCAACACGTTCGTGCTGAAGCCGTCCGAGCAGGACCCGATGTCGACCATGGAGCTCGTCCAGCTCGCGATCGAGGCCGGCATACCGAAAGGGGTACTGAACGTCGTGCACGGCGGCAAGGAAGTCGTCGATGCGATCTGCACGCATCCGCTCGTGAAGGCGATCTCGTTCGTCGGCTCGACCGCGGTCGGCACGCACGTGTACCAGCTCGGCAGCGCGCACGGCAAGCGCGTGCAGTCGATGATGGGCGCGAAGAACCACGCGGTGGTGTTGCCCGATGCGAACCGCGAGCAGACGATCAATGCGCTCGTCGGCGCCGGCTTCGGCGCGGCTGGGCAGCGCTGCATGGCGACGTCGGTCGCGGTGCTGGTTGGCGAAGCGCGCGACTGGCTGCCCGATCTCGTCGCAAAGGCGAAGCTGTTGAAGGTGAACGCGGGCGCGGAAGCCGGCACCGACGTCGGCCCGGTCGTGTCGAAGACCGCCAAGGAACGCATCCTGTCGCTGATCGAGGCGGGCGTGAACGAAGGCGCGAAGCTCGAACTCGACGGCCGCGACGTGAAGGTGGCCGGCTACGAAAGCGGCAACTTCATCGGCCCGACGATCTTCTCGGGCGTGAAGACCGACATGTCGATCTACACGCATGAAATCTTCGGCCCGGTGCTCGTCGTGCTCGAAGCCGACTCGCTCGACGACGCGATCGCGCTCGTCAACGCGAACCCGTTCGGCAACGGCGTGGGCCTGTTCACGCAGAGCGGCGCGGCCGCGCGCAAGTTCCAGAGCGAGATCGACATCGGCCAGGTCGGCATCAACATCCCGATTCCGGTGCCCGTGCCGTTCTTCAGCTTCACCGGATCGCGCGGCTCGAAGCTCGGCGATCTCGGCCCGTACGGCAAGCAGGTCGTGCAGTTCTACACGCAGACGAAGACGGTCACCGCGCGCTGGTTCGACGACGACACGACGGCCGGCCCGGTGAATACGACGATTCGGCTGCATTGAGCGGCGGAGGACACGAACATGAAAATCGGATTTATCGGCCTCGGCCACATGGGTGCGCCGATGGCGCTGAACCTGTTGAAAGCCGGCCATGAAGTGCATGCGTTCGACCTGAGCGCCGATGCATTGCGCGCGCTGCAGGACGCCGGCGCGCAGGTTGCCGCGTCGCCGCGCGACGCCGCGTCGGGCGCGACGTTCGTGATCACGATGCTGCCGGCCGCGCCGCACGTGCGCTCGGTGCTGTCCGGCGAGAACGGCGTGCTGGCCGGCCTCGGCGCGGGCGCGACCGTGATCGATTCGAGCACCATCGACCCGGCGAGCGCGCAGGCGTTCGGCGCGCTGGTGCGCGAGCACGGCGGCGCATTCGTCGATGCGCCGGTATCGGGCGGCACCGGCGGCGCGGCGGCCGGCACGCTGACCTTCATGGTCGGCGGCAGCGACGCGGATTTCGAGCGCGTGAAGCCCGTGCTCGCCGGTATGGGCAAGAACATCGTCCATTGCGGCGCGACGGGCATGGGGCAGGTTGCGAAGGTCTGCAACAACCTCGTGCTCGGCATCTCGATGGCGGCCGTGTCGGAGGCGATGTCGCTCGGCGTCGCGCTCGGCATCGACCCGAAGGTGCTGGCCGGCATCGTCAACACGTCGACCGGCCGCTGCTGGAGCTCGGACACGTACAACCCGTACCCGGGCGTGATCGACACCGCGCCGTCGTCGCGCGGCTACTCGGGCGGCTTCGGCACCGACCTGATGCTGAAGGATCTCGGCCTCGCGAACGACGCGGCGAAGCAGGCGCGCCAGCCCGTCTATCTCGGCGCGCTCGCGCAGCAGCTTTACCAGACGATGAGCAGCCGCGGCGACGGACAGCTCGATTTCTCGGCGGTGATCCGCCTGTACCAACCGGCAACGAAGAAGGACGCATGATGATCGAACTGGACTACGTCGACGACGGCGCGATCGCGTGCGCGACGCTCAAGCGTCCGCCCGCGAACGCCTTTACCGCCGACGGGCTGCAGCAACTGCAGGAAACCGTCGCCGAGCTGAATGCGAACCCGCGCGTGCGCGCGCTGGTGATCACGGGCGACGGCCCGAAGTTCTTCAGCGCGGGCGCCGACCTCAACACGTTCGCCGACGGCGACCGCGCGGTCGCGCGCGCGATGGCGTCGCGCTTCGGCGCGGCGTTCGAGGCGCTGCACGATGCGCGCGTCGTGACGATCGCGGCGATCAACGGTTATGCGATGGGCGGCGGCTTGGAATGCGCGCTCGCGTGCGACCTGCGGATCGCCGAGACGCATGCGCAGATGGCGCTGCCCGAGCCGTCGGTCGGCCTGCTGCCGTGCGGGCTCGGCACGCAGACGCTGCCCTGGCTCGTCGGCGAAGGCTGGGCGAAGAAGATCATCCTGACCGGCGCGCGCGTCGACGCGGCGACGGCGCTCAGGATCGGCCTCGTCGAAGACGTGGTCGAGAGCGGGGCCGCACGCGACGCGGCGCTGGCGCTGGCGCGCAATGTCGCGCGGCAGAGCCCGCACGCGGTTGCATACAGCAAGGAGCTGATCGGCCTCGCGCGTCGCGGCGTGCCGCGCGGCGCGGCGCTCGCGGTCGAGCGCGAACGCTTCGTCGACCTGTTCGACACGAACGATCCGCGCGAAGGCGTGGCCGCGTTTCTCGGCAAGCGCGCGCCGCAATGGAGCACCGACGGAGAGCCGCAACGATGAGCACGCCGGTCATGAATCACGACGCGTTCGCGGAGCACGCGCCCGAGGTGCTGTTCCGCGTGGTGAACCGCGTGGCGCTGATCACGCTGAACCGCCCGTCCGCGCTCAACGCGCTGTCGTACGCGATGATCGGCGAGCTGGCCGCGCTCTTCGAGCGCTGCCGTCGCGACGACCAGATCGTCGCGGTCGTGTTGCGCGGCGCGGGCGAGAAGGGTTTCTGCGCGGGCGGCGACGTGCGTGCGCTGTACCGGATGGTGGCGCAGCGCGAAACCTGGCTGCCGTTCTTCGTCGACGAATACCGGCTCGACCATGCGATCCACACGTTCCCGAAGCCGGTGGTCGCGCTGATGGACGGCGTGACGATGGGCGGCGGCATGGGCCTCGCGCAAGGCGCGGCGCTGCGCGTCGCGACCGAGCGCAGCAAGATCGCGATGCCGGAGACGCGCATCGGCCTCGTGCCTGACGTCGGCGCGACGCATTTCCTGTCGCGCATGCCGGTCGAGCTCGAGCTGTACGTGGGGCTGACCGGCGCGATGCTGTCGGGCGCCGACGCGCTGACCGCGAAGCTGGCCGATCTGTGTGTGCCGTCCGCGTGGCTCGACACTTTCGAGACGCGCATCGAAAGCGTCAAGTGGGACGGCGACGTGCTGCCGGCGCTGCGCAAGGTGTTCGAACCGCCGTGCAACGTCGTGCCGCATGCGGCGCTCGACAGCCAGATGCCGTGGATCGTCCGTCACTTCGACAAGCGTTCGACCGTCGAGCGGATCGTCGCGACGCTGACGCAGGAACTCGCACGCGACGAGTTGACGCGCGAGCACCGTCAATGGCTGCAGGCGACCCTCGATGCACTCGCCGGCCATTCGCCGACGATGCTGCACGTGACGCGCGAAGCGCTGCTGCGCGGCCGGCAGATGACGCTTGCCGAATCGTTCCGGATGGAGCTCGGCATCGTCGCGCGCGCGATCGAGGAAGGCGATTTCTGCGAAGGCGTGCGCGCGCATCTCGTCGACAAGGATCGCAAGCCGCGCTGGGCGCCCGCATCGCTCGTCGAGCTGCGCGCCGAACGCGTGCGGCATTTCCTGACGTCGCCGTGGAAGCTGTTTGCCCATCCGCTCGCCGATCTCGGCGCCGCATGACGCACCCGACGCGCCGTGCGGCGCGTCGGTTTCATTTCATCGCAGTGAACTCATCCCGGCGCTCGATCATCGGCGGCACCGCCTCTGCGAGCGCGTCGATCACGCAGCGCGTCTTGCGCGGCAGGTAGCGTGTCTTCGGCCAGATCGCGTGAATGTCGCCTTCGCAGACGAAGCAGCGGTCGAGCACGACCACCATTTCGCCGCGCTTCACGTAGTAATCCAGCAGCCAGCTCGGCAGCCAAGCGACACCGAACCCCGACGCACCGGCCGCCGCGATCGCCTGCACGTCGTCGAAACTCAACTGGTGCTGCATGTCGACGCGCACCGTCGAGCCGTCCGGCGCACGCAGGTCCCACGGCTGCGGCACGCCCGAGCGCGAATACGCGATCGTCCGGTGGTGCTTCAGATCGTCGAGCGACTTCGGCATCCCGTAGCGGGCGAGATACGACGGCGCCGCGCCGAGGCTGCCGTATTGCGTGCCGAGCCGGCGCACCGCGAGGCTCGTGCTGTCCGCGAGCGTGCCGATCCGCACCGCGAGATCGATGCCTTCCTCGACGAGATCGACGAAGCGGTCGGTGATCGACACGTCGATCCGCAGATGCGGATAGGTGCGCGCGAGGTCGAGCACGATCGGCGTCACGCAGTGATGCCCGAACGCGAGCGGCACGCTCAGCCGCAGCTTGCCGCGCGCTTCGTTGCGGCCGCAGTCGAGATCGGCTTCCGCGGCCTCCAGTTCCGCGAGCGCGCGCACGCAGCGGTCGTAGTACGCCTGGCCGTCGTCGGTCAGGCTCTGGCTGCGCGTCGTGCGTTGCAACAGCCGCGCGCCGAGCCGCTTCTCGAGCCGCGCGACCGCCTTGCCGACGGCCGAGCGCGTCATGTCGAGCCGCTCCGCGGCGAGCGCGAAGCTGCCCGATTCCACCACCTGGACGAAGGTCGTTACGCCGTCGAGTCTGTCGGTCATGGCAGGGTGTGCTGATTGAGTCCTGTGATTCCCCAGTTCGGAGAAATGGGTGCGTCAATGGGGATCGAAATTCTCACTATAGTACCGATTCCCGTTCAGCGTGCGCCGCCGGCCGCACGCGGCGAACCCTTCTCACCTGGAGGCGCGCGGCCTGTTGCCGGGCCGCCGCGCAATACGCATGACGCTATCCGACTCCCGCAGGAATGCGGTCGCGCTCGCGGCCGTCTGTCTCACGTCGTTGATGTTCGGCCTCGAAATCTCGAGCGTGCCGGTGATCCTGCCGACGCTCGAACACGTGCTGCATGGCGATTTCAACGGCATGCAGTGGATCATGAACGCGTACACGATCGCGTGTACGACCGTGCTGATGGCGGCCGGCACGCTCGCGGACCGGTTCGGCCGCAAGCGCGTGTACGTGATCGGCACCGTGCTGTTCGGCGCGACGTCGCTGCTGTGCGGGCTCGCGCCGAACGTGCCGGTGCTCGTCGCGGGCCGGCTGCTGCAGGGCGCGAGCGGCGGCGCGATGCTGATCTGCCAGATCGCCGTGCTGTCGCACCAGTTCCGCGAGGGCCGCGAGCGCGGCCGCGCGTTCGGGATCTGGGGGATCGTGTTCGGGATCGGGCTCGGCTTCGGGCCGATCGTCGGCGGCGCGATCGTCGCGCTGGCGAACTGGCCGTGGGTGTTCCTCGTCCATGCGCCGCTCGCGGCCATCGCGCTCGTGCTGATCGGCGGCGCGGTGCAGGAGTCGCGCGATCCGCATGCGGGCACGCTCGACGTCGCGGGCATCGTCACGCTGTCGCTCGCGGTGCTCGGCCTCGCGTTCTATATCACGCAAAGCGCGGAGCTCGGGCTCACGAGCGCGGCCGGCCTCGGCGTGCTCGGCGCGACCGTGCTGGCGCTCGCGGGCTTTTTCGTCGCGGAACGCGCCAGCGCGCGGCCGATGTTCGATTTCTCCGTGTTCCGGATCCGCGCGTTCACCGGCGCGATCTTCGGCTCGATGGGGATGAACTTCAGCTTCTGGCCGTTCATGATCTACCTGCCGATCTGGTTCCAGGTCGCGCTCGGCTACGACAGCGTGACGGCCGGCCTCGCATTGCTCGCGTACACGCTGCCGACGCTGGTCGCGCCGCCGTTCGGCGAACGGCTCGCGCTGCGCTACGGGCCGGGCGTCGTGATCCCCGGCGGCCTGTTCACGATCGCGGCCGGTTTCGCGCTGATGCGGGTCGGCAGCGCGGCCGACCACGCGAGCTGGCTCACGATGCTGCCCGGCTGCGTGATCGCCGGCATCGGGCTCGGGCTCACGAACACGCCGGTCACCAACACGACGACGGGCGCGGTGCCGAGTTCGCGGGCCGGGATGGCATCGGGCATCGACATGAGTGCGCGGATGATCTCGCTCGCGCTGAACATCGCGGCGATGGGCTTCGTGCTGGTCGCGGGGATCGTCGCGAGCCTGAAGGGCGGCGCCGCGGGCGCGATCGGCGATGCGGCGCTGCGCCGGCTCGCGCAGGAGATCGCGTCGGGCCGCACCGACGGGCTGCAGCAGATCGCACCGGCGCTCGCGCAGGCCGACCCGAGCGGCGCGGCGCTGCACGCGGCGCTCGTGCACGGGTTCGGCTGGGTGATGGTGTACGGCGCGGCCGGCGTGGCCGTGCTCGCGACCGCGAGCGCGGTGGCGTTCGCGCCGGCTCGGCGCGGGGCGCCCGTGTGCGAGTGACACGGCCGGCCCGTTGCGTCGGCACGCCGGTCAGGACGTGCCGCCGCCGAGCGCGCGATACAGCGTCATCTGGTTGTTGAGCCGGTTCAGGCGCGTCAGTTCGTCGGCGCTTTGCGCGTCGCGCAGCCGCTGCTGCTGGTCGAGCCACGGCTGCACGGCGGTCGCGCCGGCCGCGAACCGCGCGGCGGCAAGCTGCTCGGCGCGCTGCGCCTGGGCCAGCGATAGCGCCCGCTGTTCGGCCTCGCGTTCGAGTTGCACGCGCGCCGACAGCGCATTCTCGACTTCCGCGAGCGCCGTGTAGAGCCGCTGGCGGAACCCGACTACCGCTTCCTCGTACTGCGACTTCGACACCTTGATCTGCAGTTGCATCGTGTTCCACTGGATGAACGGCAGCGCAAGGCCGAGCCCGAGCGTGCCGACCGGATTCGTCAGCACGCGCTCGAGGCTGGTGCTCGTCGTACCGGCGCTGCCGGTCAGCGTGAAGGTCGGATAAAAGCTCGTGCGCGTCGCGTCGACCTGCGCGAGCGATTCGCGCAGCCGGAATTCCGCCGCGCGCAGGTCCGGGCGCCGGCCGAGCAGGCTGGCCGGAAGGCCGGCGGCTACTTCCGGCGGCGGCGCGTCGGGCAGCGCCGCCGGTTCGGCCGCTAGCTGCTGCGGCGGCCGGTCGAACAGGAGCGCGAGCGCGTGGCGCTTCTCGGTGCGCTGCTGGATCAGTTGGGTCTGCGCGGCGCGTTGCGCGGACAGGCTCTGCTCGGCCTGCGCGAGATCGAGCCCCGATACGGCGCCGGCCGCGTGCCGCGACCGGACGATCGCGAGCGTGCGTACCGCATACGCGATATTTGCGTCGCCGAGCGCGATCTGCCGGTTCAGATAGCCGATCTGCCAGTACAGCGACGCCGTCGTGCCGATCAGCGACAGCCGCGCGGCTTCGAGATCGGCGGCCGTTGCGTCGGCTTCCCAGTGCGCGGCATCGCGCAGCGCGGCCAGCCGGCCCCACAGGTCGATTTCATAGCTGAGCGAACCGTTGATGCCGCTCGACCGGCTCATCCGGTGCGTATCGAGCGTGCGCGACACGGCGCCGTTCGCGCCGAGCGATACGGCGGGCGTCAGGTTCGTGTCGACGAGCCCGGCCTGCAATTGCGCGCGGTACACGCGGATCGCCGCGATCGCGAGGTCGTTGTTGGCGCGCAGCGCGTCGTCGATCAGCCGGTCGAGTTGCGGATCGCCGAAGCTGCGCCACCAGTCGCGCGTGGTGGCCGGCGCGTCGGCCGCGACCGGCGCGGCCCAGTTCGCGGGCATCGCGATGGCCGGCAGCGGTTCGTGGCGCGCGGCCGTGCAGCCGGCCAGCAGGGCGGCCGCGCATGCGAATGCGCCGAGGTGGCGAAGCGGTGAGGAATGCGTCATGGCGGGGCTTTCGTCAGTCGCGCGCGAGCGCATCGATCGGATCGAGCCGCGACGCGTTGCGCGCGGGCATGAAACCGAATATCACGCCGGTGAGCGTCGAGCAGACGAACGCGGTCACGATCGCGCCGGCGGAGAACACCATCTTCCATTGCGCGACGAACATCGAGAACACCGCGCCGAGCCCGAACGACAGCATGATGCCGATCGTACCGCCGAGCAGACAGACGAGCACGGCCTCGACGAGGAACTGCTGCAGGATGTCGGACTGGCGTGCGCCGACCGCCATCCGGATGCCGATTTCGCGCGTGCGCTCGGTGACCGACACGAGCATGATGTTCATCACGCCGATCCCGCCGACGACGAGCGAGATCACCGCGATCAGAGACAGCAGCAGCGTCAGCGACTGCCCGGTCTTCTCGACGGTCTTGACCACGCTGTCCATGTTGTACGTGAAGAAGTCCTTGCGGCCGTGGCGCTGGATCATCAGCTTTTCGAGGCTTTTCTCGGCGGCGGCGCTCGGCTGCCCGTCGCGCACGCGCACGGTGATGCTGTCGAGATGGCGTTGGCCGAACAGGCGCCCGCTCGCGGTCGTGTACGGCACCCATACGTTCAGGCTCTTCACGCTGCCGAACGCGCTCTTCTTGTCGGCCGTGACGCCGATCACGACGCACGGCACGTTGTCGACCAGGATCGCTTCGCCGACCGGATTGCGCGTCGCGCCGAACAGCTTGCGGCGCGTATTCTGGTCGATCACGGCCACCTGCGCCTGGCGGCGCACGGCGTCCTCGTCGAACGCGACGCCCAGCGCGAAACGCATCCCGCGCGCCTGGAAGAAGCGGTCGCCGACGCCGCTCACGAGCGCGTTGACGTCGATGTTGCGGTAGCGCAGCAGCAGCGTGCGCGACGTCTCGGGCGTGGCGCTGTCGACGTACGGCTGCTCGGCAAGCGCGGCGACATCGGCGGGTACGAGCGTCTGGATCGCGTCCGCGCGGCTGTCGCCCCAGTCGGTGCCCGGATAGACGTTGATCGTGTTCGTGCCGATGCTGCCGATCTCGTCGAGCATGTAGCGCTTCGCGCCTTCGCCGATCGCGACGATCGACACGACCGACGTGATGCCGATGATGATGCCGAGCATCGTCAGCAGCGTGCGCAGCCGGTGCGACACGAGCGCGATCCACGCCATCCGGCACGCCTCGGCGAAGCGGCCGGAGCCGGCCGCGAAGCGGCGCGCGCGCGTGCCGGTTTCGGCGTCGGCGGGCGGCGGGTCGTCGTGCCGATCGCGCGTGGCCGGCGTGCCGGCTGCCGCTTCGGCCGCATCGATGCCGGCTTCCGCGAGCGCTTCCGCATAGTGGCGATTCCTCCGGTCGGCGACGATCTCGCCGTCGCTGATCTCGATGATGCGCCGCGCATGGCGCGCGACGTCCTTGTCGTGCGTGACGATGACGATCGTATGGCCGAGCGCGTTCAGCTCGTGCAGGATGCGGATCACGTCCTGGCCGCTTTTCGTGTCGAGCGCGCCGGTCGGTTCGTCGGCGAGGATCACCTGGCCGCCGTTCATCAGCGCGCGCGCAATGCTCACGCGCTGCTGCTGGCCGCCGGACAGTTGCCCGGGCCGGTGGTGCGCGCGATCCGCGAGCCCGAGGCGCGCGAGCAGCTCGCGTGCGCGTTCGTGCCGCTCCGCGCGCGGGGTGCCCGCATAGATCGCCGGCATTTCGAGGTTCGCGGCCGCGTCGACGTGCGGCAGCAGGTGATAGCGCTGGAACACGAAGCCGAAGTGCTCGCGGCGCAGCTGCGCGAGCTCGTCGCTGTCGAGCATGTGCGTGTCGCGTCCGCCGACCGTGTAGATGCCTTCGCTCGGATGATCGAGGCAGCCGAGGATGTTCATCAGCGTCGACTTGCCGGAGCCCGACGCGCCGACGATCGCGACGATCTCGCCCGCGTCGATCGACAGGTTGACGTTGTTCAGGACGACGACATCCTTGTCGCCGGCCGGAAAGCGCCGCGTGACGCTCGAGAGTTTCAGCAGGGGCTGGCGCATCGTCATACCACGTCCGCCAGCGGCGCGTGCTCGTCCGCGGCGGCTTCGCCGATCACGACGCGCTCGCCGTCCTTCAGGCCGGCCAGCACTTCGACGCGTACGTTGTTGTTGATGCCGATGCGGATGTTGCGCGTGACCGTGCTGCCGTCGGCGCGCAGCACGCGGACCGCATAGCTGCCGTCCTTGCGCTTTTCGCCGAGTGCGGCGGCCGGGATGTTGAGCGCGTTGCGCGCGTTGCCGAGCACGATGCCGACCTGCGCGGTCATCGAGATGCGCAGCCGGTGCTCGGGATTCGGTACTTCGAACAGCGCGTTGTAGAACACGGCGGCGTTCGGTTTCGTGCCGCCGCCCGCGCCGCCGCCGAGCGCGCTCTGCGCGTCGGCGAAGTTCTGCGGTGCCGGCTCGATCGCGCGCAGCCTGCCGTAGTGGCGCTTGTCCGGTTCGCCGAGGATCGTGAAATACGCGGTCTGGCCGGCGCTCACGCGGATCACGTCGGCTTCCGACACTTGCGCCTTCACGGTCATCGTGTCGAGATCCGCAAGCTTCAGGATCACCGGCGCCTGCTGCTGCGCGATCACGGTCTGGCCTTCCTGCGTGACGATCGCGACGACCTCGCCGTCGATCGGCGCGACGATGCGGGTGTAGCCGAGGTTGGCCTGCGCGGTCTCGATCTGGATGCGGGCCGAGCGGATCTGCGCGGCGAGCGACGCGAGCGTCGCGCGCTGCATGTCGAGCGTCGCGCGCGCGGCCTCGAACGACTCGCGCGACGTCGCATCGTCGGGCAGCATCGCCTGCTGGCGCCGGAATGCGAGTTCCGCCTGCGTCAGTTGCGCGGCGGTCGACTGGTGCTGCGCGCGCAGGCTTTCTTCGCTGGCGCGCGCCTGGCGCAGCGCGTTTTCGGAGATCACGGGATCGATTTCGGCGAGCCACTGGCCCTTCGCGACCTTGTCGCCGAGCTTCACCTTCAGCGTCTTCAATTGCCCCGATACCTGTGCGCCGACGTCGACCTGCTTGAACGCCTGCAGCGCGCCGGTCGCGAGCACCGCGTTCTCGAGATCGCCGCGCGTGACCGGCGCGGACAGGTACTGCGGATGCTTGTCGGGCGCGAATACCGTGAGCGAGACGCCGGTGACGATCGCAACGACCGCGATGATGGCCAGCACGATGCGCCGACGGCGATGGGGTTTCTGAGTCATGAGAATGCGGCGAGGATGAAGCGGGCGCCGGCGATGCGTGCGACCGGGCGGGACGATCCGGTCGGCGTCGCATGCCGGGCGTGTTGCCCGCGACGGCATCCGCGTACGCATCGCGCGGGCGTGCAGATTCGAATCAGGCGCTCATGGTAAGCGAGGATTTCGCGCCAAATCGTGTGGAAATTGTGCTGAATTGTGCGAGCGTCGCGCCAGAGTGGGGGCCGGGCGGTGACATTGTTGCGATCTGTGAAAGGGGCGGGGAAGGCCGTGGCGCGTTGTTACCGCTGTGCGGCGACGATTGCCGTCATCGGCCGGTCGCGTTCCTCGTCGAGTGCGGGCATTGCCTCGACCTGTTCCGGCGTCGGCCCCCATTCGTCGAGATGCGTGAGCGTGAAGCCGCTGCCGATCAGCAGGTTCACGAGTGTGCCGAACGCGCGATTCCGCGAGATTACACGCGCTGCCCGCCTGCGTCGATTCTGCGTCGCGTATCCGCGTCGACGATATCGCGGATCGCACTGAACAGCGGCGCGGCGTCGGTATAGCGCCGGCCGTAGCCGAGATTGAACGCGTAGTCGAAATCGGGCGGATTGCTGCCCTGGTTGTGCTGCAGGATGGTCTCGAGCTTGTCGAGCGCCTTCGCGGCGCACGCTTCCGGCGACGCGGCCGCCTCGTATTCGTCCCACAGCGCGACGATCTCGTCGCGCAGCGTGCGATCGAGCGACGCCGTCAGGGTCAGCAGGTCGTCGCGTTCGTGCGCGCTTTTGTCCGGGTGCGCGGCCTGCTCGATCGCGGGGATGTCGCCGTGCAGCGCCTCGCCGAGATCGTGGACGACGCACAGCTTCAGCAGCTTCAGCGTATCGATGCCGGGCAGCGCGTCGGCGAACACCAGCGCCATCAGGCACAGCCGCCAGCTATGCTCGGCCGTGCTTTCCGCGCGCCCGGCCGACGTGTGGCCGCTGCGCAGCACGTTCTTCAGGCGTTCGGCTTCGCGCAGGAAATCGAGGCGCGCGTGGATCGTGTCGGGGGTCATGGTCGGAGTCCTTGCGGTGAGCCATCAAGCGTAAGGCGGCCGCGCGCGGTTCGTCCACGCATGAAATATGCGCGGCGTGCTAGAGCGTTTCGACCAGCCGCGCGGCCGAGCCGTCCGACAGCGTCATCCGCGTCCACCGGCACGTGCTGCCGCGGATCGGCACGACGCGCGACGCATTCGCGCCGGTGTCGAATTCGACGCTCGGCGGCCCCGCGCGATCGTGCCAGCCGAGCGTGTCGAGCGCGGCTTCCATGCGGACGATTTCCGGCGTCGCGTAGCGCCACAGCGACGTGCCGAGCAGCATCGGCAGCGGCTGCGAGAACTCGGCCGCACGCGCCGGTGAACTGGCGAGCAGGCGATGCGTGAGGTCGCACACCAGATGCATGCGGCCCGCGCTGCCCGCGATAAGCCGCGCGAGCGCGTGGTCGCCTGCGGAATCGAGGCGCGCGGCGAGCAGCCGCTCGGCCGTCGCGCGCTCGTCGGGCGACATCTGCTGGATGCCGGCTTCCCAGCGCGAGATCGTCGATTGCGCGACGCCGAACAATTCTGCGGCGTGGCTTTGCTTCACGCGGTGCAGCGCGCGCCAGCGCCTGAGCTGCGGGCCGAGCGGTGGCGTGTAAAGCGGTGAGGCGGTCATGGCGATGCTCCGGTTGCGGTCGTTGTGTGCGCTCGCGTGTCGTGGGCCGCTGCCATCGGCGTTGCAGGGCGCCGTGCGCACCTCCTTACATGATCCGGATGCCGCCGTTTGCCTGGATCGCGATGGCCGCGAACGGCACGAGCACGATGCCGCCCAGCACGAGCACGCCGTCGGCGGCAACCGTGATCGGCGTGGCGAGAATCCGCAGACCCATGCCGACAACGGACGGCGATTCCCTGATATACACCGAATACCGCCGGTTGAACGGCTGCGCGACACCCTTGTCCTTCTCGGCGAAGCCTTCCGTCGAATAGCGCTTGCCGTCGATGTCGCCTTCGAGCACGAGACCGGCCGGCGCGCTGGTGAATCCGTCGTCGGCGGCGGCCTGTCGATCGTCTTCCGATGCGTCCTTCGGCAACACGATCCGGTAGTGGCCGGTGACGCTGCCGCCGCTCGCATGAAAGCCGGCAAACGTCGTGCGCAGCGATTTCCGGTAGCCGGATTGCAGTACCGGCCGCAATTGGGCCGGCAGATCGAAGATGTAGTGATAGCGCGTGCCGAGGACGACCAGCTTCTTGCCGTCCTCGGTCATCATGAATCCGGATACGTTTTCGCTGTATGCGTCATCCTTGTACAGCTTCGGCGTGAAACAGCCCGACAGCGCGAGGCTGCTCGCGGCCATGCCGGCGGCCAGCAGGCGCCGGCGCGCGATCGATATGCTCATTTCTTGTTGTCCCGTCTGGTGCGGTTCAGTGGCTTTCGCCCTCGGAAGCAGGATTCTCGCGTATCCGCCGCGCGTTGTCGAACGGGAAACCTGCCGTGGCAGCGGGCCGTCGGACCCTTCAGCGTCGCACCGAAGACGTTTTCGCCAGCCTTTCAACCTGCGTCGCCATATCTTATTATTCGGCCAGAGCGGCGCGTGCCGGCCGCCATCGGTCATGTCGACGGCATGACGCGCCGGCAACGATTGCCGCTTTCCGACCGGCGCGTGGCGCGGCGTACGGTCGGAATGACAGGAAACGCGTGGCCGCGCGTATCCAGAAAATGACACGAGGGCGCGATGGTACGACTGATCTTGCTGCTGCTGGGCATCGAATATCTGCGAACCCGCTGGCGCGGGCTGACCGTGCTTGGCTGGGTATGGGTCGTCGCGGGCGTCGTCATCTTCGTCGATGCGCTCGACGGCGCGCTGCATTTCCCGATCGAACTGTTTGCGTGGCTGTTTCTGATCGAAGGGCTCGCAACGCTCGCGGTGGCTGGCAGCGGCGTCGGCGGGCAGCGCATCCTGCGCTACGTGAAGGGCATCGTGGTCGTGGCGGCCGCGGGGCTCGTGTTTGCCGGCCATCACCACGGCCATTTCCTGCTGTCGATGATCTTCGGCACGCTGTTCCTTGTCGACGGGCTGCTGCAATGCACGTCCGCATGGATGGTGCGCTACCGCCGCTGGAACGTCGCGTTCGCGTGGGGTGTCGTCGAAATCCTGCTGGCGATCTTCTTTTTCCAGCCGTACCCGACGCACTATGTGGGCACCGTGCCGTACTGCCTCGGCCTGCTGCTGATCTTCGGCGGGATGCACATGCTGAGCCTCGCCGCGCGCGTGCGCCGGCTCACGCGCAATCCCGCGTTCGCGACGTCACCCGCGCCGGCGCTCGCGCCCGACCTCGACGATGCGCGCGACCGGCCGCATTTCGCGCAATCCGAATGGGACGGCCCGCCGGCCGACGGCGAGCGCGCGCTCACCGTGCACGTGTGGACGCCGACCGGCACGTCGAAGGCCGAAGCGCAGCGCTATCCGGTGATCGACCGCTATATCGCGGCGGTGGACGTCAACGGCGTGATCTCGACCGGGCACGCGGCGCTGGAGTCGCCGGAGGGCATTTATATCAGCCTGTATCCGGGCGTCGAAATCGATCGTTCTCCGGACGAATTCACGCGCATCCTGCGCGCCACGCGCGAAAACGATGTGCCGGGCCTGTTCCAGCCCGACTACGCGACCGAGTCGAAGGCGTGGTGCCCGTCGACCGTGCGCGTGCGGATCCGCAACTACGATGCGGCGAAGCTCGACGCGTTCTGGTCGGCATACCGGCAGAACGTGACGTACAACCTCACGCACCGCAACTGCTCGAGCACCGTGTCGAACGCGCTCGAAGCCGCGCTCGACGGCGCGGTGTGGCGGCTCAAGGGCACGCGGGCCGGGTGGGGCGCGTTCGTCCGGCTGCTGCTCACGCCCGAGCTGTGGGTTGCCGCGCAGATCCGCAAGCGCGCGGTGACGATGGCGTGGACGCCCGGCCTCACGCTCGACTATGCACGCGCGCTCAGCATGCTGGCCGACCCGCGGCCGTTCGCGTGGTGGAAGGTCGCGCGCTCGGCGGTGAAGGCGATCGTGGCGTCGCGCCGCGCGTGGCGCGAGCAGGACAGCGCGGCGCTGTCGTCCGGCGGATCGGAGGCTGCGTCGGTGAAGTAATCGCGTGGCGCCGGATGAGGGCCCGGCGCCGCAGGAGCCGCCACCGTGTGGCCCGGCGAAGTTGCCCGCCGTCAGAACCCGACAAACAACAAACGACAATGAACAAGACGAGCGCTTTCCGCATCCTGATTCCCGCTGTGCTGGCGCTGGCAAGCGCCGGCCTCGCGCAGGCGAGCACGGACGACGTGCCGCGCATGAGCAACGACGTGTACCGGGTTTCGGTGTCGTTCTGCTCGAATGTCGCGGCCGCCGAGAAGATCGAGTGCCAGGGCGACATGATCGCCTCAGGCAGCCGGATCGTTGCGGCGATGGGCGGGCTGCCGCCGGCGTCCGCCACATCGATCGACGAAGGCGCGCGCAGCAAGCTGCCGGAGGCGGAGCGCAACGGGCTCGCGCCAGTCGAGCCGGGTGCGATAGACAAGGACGACGACGCGGCCGGCCTCGCCGGCATGGTGCGCCTGTGCGACGTGTACGAATCCGGGCCGGCGTCGCGCGCGCGGCATCACGCGGCGCTGAAGCAGCAGGCGCCTGCCGCCGCGCCGCGCGTCGAGGCGCTGCTGGCCGATTCGTCGACGGCGGCGCGCCGGCGCGTCAGCGTCGGCGTGTGGCAGATCCTCGTGCTCGAAGGTCCCGAATCGGTTGCGCGCGCATGCAAGCAACTGGGGGCTGGATCGTGAGCAACGGCGTGCCGCCGGAGTGGCGGCACGCGTCGGCCGTGTGCGGTATCGGGCAGGGCGCGGAGCAAGCCGCCGAGCTTGCGTCCGCGTTCCGCTCGGGTATCGCGCGGTGCGACGGCACACGCCCGCGCCACCGCACATAATTCGGCCACCTTCACATTCGTGCCACGTTGCGGTAGCAACAATCGCAGGCAGACATTCGACAATCTTGCGGCGCATCCCGCGACCGCAAGCCTTTTCCGAGGAAACGCCATGCTCAAGACGCTCGCCCGCGCCGCTGTCGCACTCGCCGTCGCTTCCGCCTCGCTGCCCGCCACCGCGCAGACCAGCTACGACTACCTGTTGCTCGCCGCGTCGTGGGAGCCCGGTTTCTGCGCGTCGCACGACACACCCGAATGCACGAACCTCGCCGGCTCGTATGCGGCGACGAGCCTGTCGCTGCATGGCCTGTGGCCGAACCGGTACGACGGCAACCAGCCGTTCTACTGCGGCGTGCCGCAGAACGACGTCGACCTCGACAACGCGCATCAGTGGTGCAGCATGGATGCCTACCCGATCAGCAGCGCGACCCGCAACACGTTGTCGACGTATATGCCGGGCGTTGCATCGTGTCTCGACAAGCACGAGTGGTTCAAGCACGGCACCTGCTCGAATTCAGCGTCGCCCGATGCATACTGGAACGAGGCGTCGGGCATGATCAGCCGGCTCGGCAACACGTCTTTCAATGCGTACCTGCAGGCGAACGCGGGCAAGACGGTCACGCGCAACCAGTTGCTGTCCGCATTCGAAGGCGCGTTCGGCAGCAATACGCGCAGCGCGGTGTCGCTGAAGTGCACGAAGACCAATGGCGTCAGCTATTTCACCGAAGCGTGGATCGCGGTGAAGACGAACGCGACCACGCAGTTCCCGAGCGCCGCGTCGCTCGTGACGGACGGCAATACGCAGGGCACGTGCCCGACGTCGGGTGTGTTTATCGCGAAGTAAGGGGGGAGGCGGTCGACGTGCGCGGCATCGCGCACGTCGCCGCCCGTGTCGGGCTGCGCATGCTACGGCGCCGCTCCATGCGGCATCCGCGACGCGCTGCTGGCCGTGGTCAGTACCGCCGGCAGCGCGCTCCACGCGACGAACAACCGGGTCCGTTATCCGAGCAGCCGCAATGCATCCGCGAGCGACAGCACCGTCGTGCGCGATTCGAATGCTGTGGAGAACAGATGCTCGTGGACGATCGGGTCCGGGTCGTAGCAGCAGTCCTTGACCGTATACAGGCGGAAGTCCGCGTCGCTCGCGTAGGCGATCGACGACAGCATCACGCCGGTCGACGCGATGCCGACCATGATCAGCGAATCGACGCCTTGCGCGACCAGCCGCGCCTGCAGATCGGTGCCGAAGAATACGCTCGCGCGGTGCGCGACGATCAGCGGTTCGTCGGGCTGCCGGCCCAGCTCCGGGCACGTGCCGTCGTCGACGAACAGGCCGAGCTGCTTGATGCCTTGGCCGTTCTTGTTGCGCGGGCTGACTTCCGGATAGCCGGGGCTGAACCGGAGGTTCGCGAACCAGACGCCGACGCCGCCGGCTCGCGCCGCGTCGCACAGCTTGCGCGTATTGGCGAGCAATTCGGGGGCGACCGACGGAAAGAGCCCGAGGATGTCGGTCTGGTAATGCATGACGAGCAACGCGGTTTGCGACGGATTGATGGCGGGAGCCGGTGCGGAAGCGCTGCCGCCGGGGTTCGCGTGGGCCGCCATTGCGACATTCGATACGTTGTCCGGATTCATGCGTGATGTTCTCCTCCAGTAACCGCTGCGGGGTTTCAGAAAATCGATCGTTCCGTTTACGTCGTCAACTACTCCAGCGCCAGCGTGATTGGATTCCGGAATATAAACCCGTATGTGGTTGCTTTGGTACCGAGCGGGCGGGGGAGCGCTACGCTGCATTGGGTGTCGGGGATCGGCCATGAGCGGCCCTCGTCGGATGCGTCGGTCGGACATTCACATGACTGCGCCACTCCGCAAGCCGTCATTCGGTCGGCGGGGCCACCTCGCATCTTGTGTCGTTTGCGTGAGCGCCTGTTGTGTCTTTGAAAGCGAGCGTTTACGTTGTGTCCCGAGGGGCCTCAGCCGAAACCAAGGCGCTATTCTTCGCGCATGTCGCCGAGCCGAAAAGCACACTACGACGCCTCACGCTCCGTCACATGCTCGAGCAAATGCGCTACAAAGCGGGTGAGCTTGGGCAGCGGGCGCCGGTCATGTCGATACACGATATGAACGGGGCGTGGCTTCGGCGAGTAACCTTGCAGCACCTGTACCAACGCGCCGCTTGCCAGATCGTGGCTCACCAGGACTTCCGGTTGCAGCAGCAATCCCGCGCCTGCGATTGCGGCCATCCGCAGGCCGTTGCCGTCATTGCAAGTGAACACCGATTCAGCCGAAAAGTGCGTGCTGTCATCGTCCCCGAGCTTCCAGCCGTTTCGGCTGTTCCACACCGTGTGAGACAGGCAGTGATGCGCGCTCAGATCCTGTGGCGTCTCCGGACGCCCGTACTGAGCCAGATAGCCCGGCGATGCACAGATCACCATGCGATACCGGGTCAACGGCCTTGCGACGAGGTCGGCATCACCCAATTCGCCAATGCGGATCGCTAGATCAAAACCCTCGTCGATCAGGTCGACGTTGCGATTGCTCAATTCCAGCTCGACACGCACGAGCGGATACATCTGCCGGAAAGCCGCGGCTAGCGGCGCAATGACACAGGCGCCAAAGGTGATCGGCGCGCTGATTCGCAACGTACCGGAGGGTGACGCGCGTAGCCGTTCGACCGACGTTTCGGCGATACGCATGTGTTCGAGTGCACGCTTGGCGTCTTCGTAGAACACGCGACCGGCATCAGTCAGACTCTGGCGCCGGGTAGTGCGCTCGAGCAGGCGCGCAGCGAGACGCTCCTCCAGTTCGCGCACATACTTGCCAACCATGACCGCCGAGATTTCCAGCCGCCGCGCTGCCTCGGTGAAGTTGCCGCCTTCGACGACGGCAACAAAGGTTTCCATGGCACGCAGTCTGTCCATATTGCGAACTGTAGATTAGTAGTGTCGGAAATTAGAGCACATTTATCGGATCGTTGGTTCGGTGAAGAATGGCGACGTTCCAACCTGAACGCGAAAAGGAGTGTTCGATGAAGATCGTCGTAATCGGTGCCGGCGGGGACGTCGGTCGTGCCGCGGCAGATGAGCTTGCGCGTGATGGCAAGCACGAAATCGTTCGTGTTGGCCGCACCCATGGAGACCATCAGGTCGACATCACCCGTGACGACAGCGTTGGTTTGCTGTTCGAGCAGATCGGGCGCGTCGATGCCATCGTTGTCGCCGCAGGTAATGTCATACTGGCGCCGATCGAAAAAATGACGGCGTCCGATTTCCATAAAGGCCTGCAGGACAAGCTGCTCGGTCAGGTGCGCGTCGCGCTGGTTGGTCAGCATTACCTGAGCGATGGCGGCTCAATCACGCTGACGTCCGGCATCGCCGTCGATGATCCGATTGCGCAGGGTTCTCACGCCGCAGCGTCGAATGCCGGGATCGAAGGGTTCGTGCGTGCAGCTGCGTGCGATTTTCGCCGGGGTATCCGAATCAATGCCGTCAGCCCAACCATGCTGATCGAATCCGTGGAACGGTTTGGTCCCTTCTTTCCCGGTTACGAAGGCGTGCCGGCGACACGTGTGGCAATTGCCTATCGGCGCAGCGTGGAGGGCGTGCATAGCGGCCGCATATATCGGGTTGGCCACTGAAATAGAGCTCTCGCGGCACATCAACCGCTCCAGTTTGTCGCCATTGCTACCCATATTCGTCCCGGGAATGGCCGCTCTCCATCGGAACGCGCCGCGTGGGCCACGCGATGGCGACCGGCAGCAACGGGTCGGCTGCAGCCTACCGCGTCGGGCGGCAACCGGCGCCAGAAGCAGTCGTTCGACGCCGTCATCGAAATCGTCGACAATCGACTGCTCTCTTGTCACGATGGTGGCAGGCATCCAACACTCAGGTTCAGAGGCGCAATGGCAAAACCTATCTTGGTCGTATTGCTGAAAGAGCCATTTCCGAAAGCCTTTCGCTATGTCGAGACTTTGCTCCAACCTCTTGGATTTCTGCTTGCCAATCCTAATAGCGGACAGATAACTCACTGGACTGATGGCGGCCGGCAGATGGCGGCGTCCCGAGCCGAGATTGTTGATGAAGCATCGATAGGTGGAATAAAGAACGTTCAGTTTTGGCAGTCCGACAGCGATGACCTATTGGTGTCTTGGATCAATGCGATGCCGGGATGGGAGTTTTCCTTTCATCTCAATAGCATCGCGCCGGAATTGAAGATCGCGTTGACGACCGCACTGTCTAGTGCGGTCTTGATTGATTTGAAGCTGCAATACGTAGACGAGAGTGTCTTGAGGATCGATTTCGACTGACGTTCCAGTTGACGGTCCCGATCCAGATTCCCCGGCCTGATCCAGCGACCGCGTCGAGAACATACGAGCGGCTGTTCCGGGTCGGATAGCGCCCGCCGGAAGAGGCGCACACTCAATCTCCCCTTCGATTGTAAGGAGATTGTCATGAAATCCGAGAATGTCGTCGTTGTCCACCGTGTGCCGTGGAACAAGGGCAAGCTCACCGGGCAGAAGCCGCCGCTAGAGCTCCTGGAAATCTGGGCGATCCGGACGAGACTTCAGATGGCGTCGAACGTTCGTGAACTCTCTGCTGACAGCCTGCGCGAAGGAAGCCGCGTCGCGCTCGGGCGGCTGGTAGACGCGTTCGAACTTGCGACAAAATGCATCGCCGCTTGGAGCGCCTTTGTGATAACCAATGTGTGACGGCGAAGGCCGCAGTGACGGAGGAGAGGTAATTGGAAGGAAACATTCCCATTGTGCGAGACGAGGCCACGGTCGATCGCATCCTCCGCGCGTATTGCCATCTCTTTCCAGAGATCACGCCCGAGTTAAACTCCTATTGGAACTTCGCGCGGACACCGCGCCATGGCTTGCTGCCCTTCCTGACGAGCAACTTCCTCGAAGCGCATTACGGTCAGTACCTGTCGCTGCATCGACATATCGAAGGCATGCGACAGGACCTCTCGCTTCAAGAGAGGGCGGCCGAGTTGATGGATGCTTCGCGGCGCGCAGGCGTGGGGCTCTCGATTGGTCTGTCGCCTTGGACCGATGATGCGCTTCTGGACACGTGGGACGCGTCAAAGCGCGAGGCCGTTATTGTCTTAGAGACGGTTTCAAAAAGGCTGTTTGGGGCTGTTAACTTGTGCGGCGAGCTGTTAACCTCAGGCATCGGAACAACCGAGGCCGAGGAGATGGGCAAGCCGATCATCGACGATGAATTGTGGACACTGATCGAGCCGTTACTGCCGCCAGCCAAGCCGCGGCGCGAGAAGAATCCGGGCCGCCTGCCTGTTTCGAATCGCGCCGCGCTGACCGGTATCTTGTTCGTTCTCAAGACCGGACTTCGCTGGCGCGACCTGCCCGCCGAGATGGGATGCGGCTCGGGCGTGACGTGTTGGCGACGGCTACGCGATTGGCAGGCTGCAGGCGTGTGGGACCGCTTGCACGAAC
>NZ_FPJP01000011.1:0-249097 GCF_900119325.1 Burkholderia sp. NFPP32
TCCCGCACACGTGGCGCAGCCGGCAAGATCCGTTTGAGCACACGTGGCCGACGATCCAGCAATGGCTCGAATTCGAGCCCGGCATCACAGCAAGGAAACTGCACGAGCGCCTCGTCGCGCTGGCACCCGCGATGTATTCAAGTGCTCAGCTACGCACCCTGCAGCGCCGAGTGAAGGCATGGAGATCGAACCGTGCACGAGAACTGGTGACCCGGATACTAGACGACGCCGATGTGATGAAGGCTGGCGCCGCTACGCAGCGCCAGCCTTCATCACAGAACAATCGGAAAACGACAATTAGGCTGGAGTAACATCTTCCCGTGAGGCAACACGCGCATGAAGAGCTCTCTGCGGCAATCACGCACCTCGCGTTCTATGCGGGGTTCCCCGCGGCCATCTCGGCATCGGCTGCGGCGCAGGCAACACTCGGCGCGCAAACGCAACCCGAAGATCACGCCACAAATCCATCTACGACGCAGGAAGGTTTGAAATGAAAGCCATCACATTCATGGAATTCGGCGAGGCCGAGGTCCTCCAACTCGCCGACGTTCCGGTGCCCGACGTTCGCTCGAACGATCTGCTGGTGCGCGTCCATGCCGCAGGCGTGAATCGCGCAGATCTTACACACCGGCGAGGAGGCTATGGCCGTCCGAACTTCGGCGACTCGACGATCATGGGGCTCGAAATCGCTGGCGAAGTGATCGAGACCGGAAGCGGCGTGCAGGGTTACAAGGTCGGTGATCGCGTGATGGGCGTGGTCGGCGGCGGGGCCTATGCAGAGCTCGCGCGTATCGACTGGCGAATGGCGATGCCCATTCCGGGCACACTCGACTATGTCCACGCTGCTGCGATACCGGAAGTTTTCGTGACGGCGCATGAAGCGCTGTTACACCTTGGGCGCTTGCAGCGTGGCGATTCGGTGCTTATTCACGCTGCGGCGGGCGGGGTAGGCTCCGCTGCTGTTCAACTGGCTTACGCGACTGGTGCGACGATTTTCGCGACAGCCGAAGCTTCGAAGCTGGAACGCATCGTTCAACTCGGTGCGGACCATGCGATCGACTACAAGACAGAAGATTTCGCAGAAGTCGTTGCCGGCAGGACGGACAAACGAGGCGTCGATATTGTTATCGACTTCGTGGGCGCGCCATATTTTTCTCGCAACGTCGCGTCCCTGTCAAACGGAGGCCGGCTGGTGCAGGTGGGCATCCTGGGCGGAGGCGGTGAAGTGAGCGTTGGTCTCGAACAGATCCTGTATCGTCATCTGCAGATCATCGGCACCGTGATGAAGTCGCGCGAGCAGGACGAGAAACACGCAATGGTTCGGCGCTTCCGCGAACATTGGCTCGAACGCTTTGCGGGCGGTGCAGGCCTGGAACCGGTCGTCGATAGTGTTTTTCCCCTGAAGAATGCCGCAGATGCGCATCGACGGATGGAGTCGTCCGTGAACGTAGGAAAGATCATCCTTACGATGAGCGAGCACACTTGAAGTGAAGCTTCCTCGATCTGTGCGCATATGCGTCGACGCACTTGGCTGTGACACGGGTCAAAGCGGCCATTCGCGGACGTTGCGCGAGTGACCGCATGTGAATCCCCCGGGCAGGCGTCTCTCGCTTCGGGAGGGATCACCGCACAAAAAAGTGAATTGATGCTGGCGAACCGTGCTCAACTCTTGCTCGACGTCTTAGCTACAAATGACGTGGGCGCATGCTGAACCTGTTCGCTTCCACATTTCGGGCATTGCGGGTGAGCGGTTTCATGCTCCGCGAGATGTTCAACATGTTCGAACGTCTCGCCACACTTCTCACAACGGTATTGGTAAGTAGGCACGGCATCCCTCCGGCACGAAGCTTGCAAGTGTCGCCACGGACGAAGCCCGGACGGCGTCCAGCACCCCAGATGAAGAATTGTAGTGCAGGACATGTGCAGACACTAATCCTCCATCACCACAACACGCTGCTCCCCGCACGGCCCGGTGATAAGCTCAACGTCGATGCACCATCGCCCATCCGCCCCCAAACGAGCCCCCTCATGCCCCTCGCCCCAGCCATCCTCTCCGCCTTCACCCCAACCGGCAAGCTGCGCGCGTCGATCAATCTCGGCAACCCGATCCTCGCGAACCGCGATCCGGCCACCGGCGAACCGTTCGGCGTGTCGATCGACCTGGCACGCGCGTTCGCCGAGCGCCTGTCCGCCGAGCTGGAACTCGTCGTGTTCGACACCGCCGGAAAATCGGTGCAGGCGCTGACCGAAGAGCGCGCCGATTTCGGTTTCTTCGCGGTCGATCCGCTGCGCGGCGAAATGGTCGCGTTCACCGCGCCGTACGTGCTGATCGAGGGTTTCTATCTCGTGCGCGACGCTTCGCCGATCCGCACGAACGAGGACGTCGACCAGCCGCACAACCGCGTGACCGTCGGCAAGGGCAGCGCATACGACCTGTTCCTCACCCGCGAACTGAAGGCCGCGCAGATCGTGCGCGCGCCGACGTCGCAGGCCGTCGTGCAGACGTTCGTCGAACAGCAACTGGAAGTGGCGGCGGGTGTGAAGCAACAACTCGAAGCCGACGCAGCGAAGACAACGGGCCTGCGCCTGCTCGACGAACGGTTCATGGTGATCCGGCAGGCGATGGGCGTGCCGAAGAGCCGCGGCGAGGCCGCCGCGGCGGCGCTGAACGAATTCGTCGAGGACATGAAGGCGTCGGGCTTCGTCGCGGATTCCCTGCGGCGGCACGGCATCACCGGCGCGTCCGTCGCACCGCCAGCCTGACCGAAAACCGCGTGAAATAAAAACGGCCCCGGTGTCTGAACCGACACCGGAGCCGTTCATTCGACACGCCGCATTCAACCGACCCGCGCTTCCCCCTGCCGCTCGGCTTCACGCTCATCCGCCGCCGTGCGCGCGAGCACCGGCTTCAGCGCCTGCCCCGTATGGCTCGCGCTCACCTTCGCGAGCGCCTCCGGCGGCGCGGCCGCGACGATCGTGCCGCCGCCCACGCCGCCTTCCGGCCCGAGATCGATGATCCAGTCGGCTTCCGCGATCACGTCGAGGTCATGCTCGATCACGACGACGCTGTGCCCCGCGTCGACCAGCCGGTGCAGCACGCGAATCAGCTTCGCGACGTCCGCCATGTGCAGGCCGACCGTCGGTTCGTCGAGCACGTACAGCGTGTGCGGCGCCTTCTGGCCGCGCCGCGTGATGTCGTCGCGCACCTTCGTCAGTTCGGTGACGAGCTTGATGCGCTGCGCCTCGCCGCCGGACAGCGTCGGCGACGGCTGGCCGAGCGTCAGGTAGCCGAGGCCGACATCCTTCATCAGCTGCAGCGGATGCGCGATGTTCGAGATCGGCGCGAAAAATTCCACCGCTTCGTCGATCTCCATCGTCAGCACGTCGCCGATGTTCCGGCCGCGCCACGTGACCGCGAGCGTCTCCGGGTTGAAGCGCTGCCCGTGGCACACGTCGCACGGCACCTTCACGTCCGGCAGAAAGCTCATGCCGATCGTGCGCACGCCTTGCCCCTCGCACGCGGGGCAGCGTCCGTCGCCGGTATTGAACGAGAAACGCGACGCCGTATAACCGCGCGCACGCGCTTCCAGCGTATCCGCGAACAGCTTGCGGATCGTGTCCCATACGCCGATATAGGTGGCCGGGCACGAACGCGGCGTCTTGCCGATCGGCGTTTGATCGACTTCGAGCACGCGATCGATCTGTTCCCAGCCGCTCAACGACTCGCAGCCCTGCCACGCATGCGTAACGTTCAGCGACGGCCGCGGCGCGCTGCGCGCGAGCACGCTCGAACGGCGGTTGGCCGCCGGTGCGTCCTGCTGCGCGGCCTTGCGCGCGCGCCGCGTGGCCGGCGACGACAGCACCGAGCGGCCGACCGCGTCGAGCAGGTTCGTCATCAGCACGTCGCGCGCGAGCGTCGACTTGCCCGACCCGCTGACGCCCGTCACCGCGACGAGCCGCGCGAGCGGAATGCCGACCGTGACGTCGCGCAGGTTGTGCAGCCGTGCCCCATGCACGGTCAGCCAGGCTTCCGGCACCGCGGCACCGCCCTTCTTGCCCGGCACGCTCACGCCGCGGCGCGTTTGCAGCGGATGCGCCATCGGATGCGCGAGCAGGCGCCCCGTCACCGAATCGGACTGCGCGGCGAGATCCGCGACCGCGCCTTGTGCGACCAGCGTGCCGCCGCGCTTGCCGGCGCCCGGGCCGACGTCGATGATGTGATCGGCGCGGCGGATGGTGTCTTCGTCATGCTCGACGACGACCAGCGTATTGCCCTTGTCGCCGAGCTTGCGCAGCGCGTCCAGCAGGATCTGGTTGTCGCGCGGATGCAGGCCGATCGTCGGCTCGTCGAGCACGTAGCAGACGCCCTGCAGGTTGCTGCCGAGCTGCGCGGCGAGCCGGATGCGCTGCGCTTCGCCGCCCGACAGGCTCGGCGCCGCACGGTCGAGGCTCAGGTAGCCGAGCCCGACTTCCTCGAGAAACGCGAGGCGGCTGCCGATCTCGCTGACGATGTCGCGCGCGATCTGCGCGTCGCGCCCGGTGAGTTCCAGCCCGTCGATCCAGCGCCGCGTATCCGACACCGTCCACTGCGCGACCTCGACGATCGGATGCGCGTCGAACGTGACCGCGCGCGCGGACGGATTCAGCCGCGTACCGCCGCAATCCGGGCACGGCTCGTTGCCGACGCCATCCGGTTCCTGCTCGTCCGACGGCAGCGTCTGCTCGCGGCCGCGGCCGTCCTCGGCAAGCACCGTGTCGTCGTACGCCGCGCGCTGTTCGCGCGTGAGCGTGACGCCGGTGCCGACACAGGTCGTGCACCAGCCGTGCTTGCTGTTGTACGAGAACATCCGCGGGTCCAGCTCCGGGTAGCTCGTGCCGCACACCGGGCACGCACGCTTGACCGACAGCACCTTGACCGCACCGACGCGCGCGGTCGAACGATCGTTCTGCATCGCATCGTGCAGCCCGTCGAGCGGCGCGAGCAGATGCATCACGCCCTTGCCGAGTTCGAGCGTCTCGTCGAGCACGCGCCGCAGCTCGGCCTCGTTGTCCGGCGATACGACGATATCGGCGACCGGCAGCTCGATCGTGTGCTCGCGGAAGCGGTCGAGCTTCGGCCACGGATCGACCGTGACGAACTCGCCGTCGACGCGCAGATGCGTGCTGCCGCGCGCCTTCGCCCACTTCGCGAGATCGGTATACACGCCCTTGCGGTTGACGACGAGCGGCGCGAGCAGCCCGACGTGCTCGCCGCGATGATCGCGCAGCAACTGCGCGGCGATCGATTCGACGGATTGCGACGTGACCGGCGTGCCGTCGTGGATGCAATGCTGCAGGCCGAGCTTCACATACAGCAGCCGCAGGAAATGCCAGACTTCGGACGTCGTCGCGACGGTGCTCTTGCGGCCGCCGCGCGACAGCCGCTGCTCGATCGCGACGGTCGGCGGAATGCCGTACACCGCGTCGACTTCGGGGCGCCCGGCCGGCTGCACGATCGAGCGCGCATACGCGTTCAGCGATTCGAGGTAACGACGCTGGCCTTCGTGGAACAGGATGTCGAACGCGAGCGTCGACTTGCCGGAACCCGACACGCCGGTGATCACGTTGAACTTGCCGTGCGGGATATCGACGTCGAGCGACTTCAGGTTGTGCTCGCGCGCGTTGACGATCCGCACGACATCCTCGCCTTCGATCGCGCGCCGTTCGCGCGCGGCGTTCAGCACGGCCTGCAGCGGCACGCCTTCGTCGCCGAGCGGTGCTTCGGCATCCATTGTACGATCGTACTGCAGCAGCGCCACGCCCGTATGCGACTCGGCGCAGGCCTTCACGTCGTCGGGCGTGCCCGCGCACAGCACGAGGCCGCCGCCGTCGCCGCCTTCCGGGCCGAGATCGATCAGCCAGTCGGCCGCGCGGATCACGTCGAGGTTGTGCTCGATCACGATCAGCGAATGGCCGGCTGCAAGCAGCTTGCCGAACGCCTGCATCAGCTTCGCGATGTCGTCGAAGTGCAGCCCGGTGGTCGGTTCGTCGAACATGAACAACTTCGCACGCGCGACGCGCGCCTCTTCCGTGACGACCCGGCGGCCGTTGACCGCCGCCGCGGATTCGGCGAGGAAACCGGCCAGCTTCAGGCGCTGCGCTTCGCCGCCCGACAGCGTCGGCACCGGCTGGCCGAGCTTCACGTATTCGAGCCCGACGTCGACGATCGGCTGCAGCACGCGCAGCACCTCGGCGTCGGTCGCGAAGAACGCGGCCGCTTCGCTGACGGTCAGGTCGAGCACGTCGGCGATGTTCAGCGCGCGGCCGTCGCGCTCGATGCGCACTTCGAGAATCTCGGCGCGGTAGCGGCTGCCGTCGCAGTCCGGGCAACGCAGGTAGACGTCGCTCAGGAACTGCATCTCGATGTGCTCGAAGCCCGAGCCGCCGCAGGTCGGGCAACGGCCGTCGCCCGAGTTGAAGCTGAACGTGCCGGCGCCGTAGCCGCGTTGCAGCGCGAGCGGCGCCTTCGCGAACAGCTTGCGGATCTCGTCGAACGCGCCGACATAACTCGCCGGGTTCGAGCGCGTGGTCTTGCCGATCGGCGACTGGTCGACGAACACGACGTCGCCCACCTGGTCGGCGCCCGTCAGGCTGCGATATGCGCCCGGCGACTCGGTCGCCTTGCCGTGGTGCCGCGCCATCGCCGGATAGAGCACGTCCTGCAGCAGCGTGGATTTGCCGGAACCCGACACGCCGGTCACGCAGACGAGCCGCTGCAGCGGAACCTCGACCGTCACGTCGCGCAGGTTGTGTTCGCTCGCGCCGCCGAGCACGATCCGCGGCGTATCCGCGTCGACCGGCCGGCGCGCCCAGTTCGACGCATGCGCGACATGCTTGCGGCCGCCGAGATACTCGCCCGTCAGCGTGTGTGCCGAACGGATGTCGGCCGGCGTGCCGTCGTAGACGATCGTGCCGCCGCGCTCGCCCGGGCCGGGGCCCATGTCGATCAGCCGGTCGGCCGCGAGCATCACCGACGGATCGTGCTCGACGACGACCAGCGTATTGCCCGCGTCGCGCAGCCGCTGCATCGCCTCGACGATCCGCGTGAGATCGCGCGGATGCAGCCCGATGCTCGGTTCGTCGAGCACGAACAGGGTTTTCGTGAGCGACGTGCCGAGCGCCGTCGTCAGGTTGATCCGCTGCACCTCGCCGCCCGACAGCGTGCGGCTCTGCCGGTCGAGCGTCAGGTAGCCGAGACCCACGTCGCACAGGTATTTCAGGCGCGTGCGCACTTCGGCGAGCAGCAGCTTCAGCGCGTCGTCGAGCAGCGCGCTCGGCAGGCTGACTTCGTCGAAGAAGCGGCGGATGCGCTCGATCGGCAGCAGCATCAGGTCGTGCACGGTCAGGCCCGGCAGCGCTTCGAGCTGCGCGCGGCTCCAGTCGACGCCGCGCGGCATGAAGCGGCCGGCCGGCGCGAGCACGCCGTCGGCATTCTCTTTCGAGCCGAGCCGCCATTGCAGCGATTCCGTCTTCAGGCGCGCGCCGCCGCACACGTCGCACGGCGTGTAGCTGCGGTATTTCGACAGCAGCACGCGGATATGCATCTTGTACGCTTTCGATTCGAGGTAGCCGAAGAAGCGCTTCACGCCGTACCACTGGCTCTGCCACTTGCCGTTCCAGTCCGGCGAGCCGTTGACGACCCAGTCGCGCTCGGCGTCCGTCAGCTCGGCCCACGGCACATCGCGCCGGATGTCGGCCTTCGCCGCGTAGCGCATCAGGTCGTCCTGGCACTCCTTCCACGCGGGCGTCTGCATCGGCTTGATCGCGCCGCCGCGCAGCGTCTTGCGCGCGTCGGGAATCACGAGGCCGAGATCGACGCCGATCACGCGGCCGAAGCCGCGGCAGGTTTCGCACGCGCCGTAGGCCGAGTTGAACGAGAACAGCGCCGCCTGCGGCTCCGCGTAGCGCAGGTCGCTGTCGGGATCATGGAGCCCGGTGGAGAAGCGCCACACCTGCGGCTCCGCGGGCGTGCCGACCGCGTTTTCCGGCTCGGCCGCGAGCACGTAGACGTTCACGCGCCCGCCGCCGCGCTTCAGCGACGCCTCGATCGCCTCGACGACGCGCACCTTGTCGGCCTGCTGCACGCGGAACCGGTCGGCCACCACGTCGAGCACCTTGCGCGGCCCGGTGGGCGATGCGACTTCGCGCTGCGCCTGCACGCGCGTATAGCCGCTCGCGGACAGCCATTGCGTGACTTCTTCATCGGATGCCGAGTCCGGCAACTCGACCGGAAACGTGACGACGACGCGCGGGTCGTCCGCCTGCGTGCGCGCGACGAGCTCCGCGTAGATCGTCTCCGGCGTGTCGTGCCGCACCCGCCGCGCGGTCTTGCGGTCGAACAGCTCGGCCGCGCGCGCGTACAGCAGCTTCAGGTGATCGTTCAGCTCGGTCATCGTGCCGACGGTCGAGCGCGAGCTGCGCACCGGGTTGGTCTGGTCGATCGCGATCGCGGGCGGCACGCCGTCGACGCGGTCGACCTGCGGGCGGTCCATCCGGTCGAGAAACTGCCGCGCATACGCGCTGAAGGTTTCGACGTAGCGACGCTGGCCTTCCGCGTACAGCGTATCGAACACGAGACTCGACTTGCCGGAGCCCGACGGGCCGGTGACGACCGTCATTTCGCCGGTGCGCAGGTCGAGATCGAGATTCTTGAGGTTGTGCTGACGTGCTCCGCGAATGCGGATCAGATTGCTGGATGACAATTTGCCTGCCCGTCGAATGAGTTAGCCAGGGTTCACGGTGCCGGAACGCTGCGGCGAATGCCCGCAGGCGCGGCGCGCGTGCCGCCCGGATCATGCCCGAGCGGCTCGAGTTCGACGGATACTATACTGTATATTCATACAGTTTTCCATGACGGGATCGCGATCCCGCCACCGGGCAGGCCGGCAAAGCAGCGGCGGCACGCGCGCCGCCGGTTGCGACGCTCGCGCGTGCCGATGCCGTGTCGCCGCGGCTACTTCTGCAGCAGGATTTCCACACGCCGGTTGCGCGCGCGCCCTTCCGCCGTATCGTTCGACGCGGCCGGATCGGCCTCGCCGCGCCCCGTCGCCGCGAACGAATCCGCCTTCAGCCCATGCTCGCGCAAATAGGCCGCGACCGCCTCCGCACGCCGCCGCGACAGCGACAGATTGTGCGCATCCGAGCCGGTCGAGTCGGTATAGCCGGTCACGTCCACGCGCGAGTAATGCTTGTCGCCCTGACGATTCAGCAACGCGTCGAGCGCAGCCTGCGCGGTGGGCGTCAGCGCGGCGGAGTCGGTCGCAAAGTACGCATCGCCCGTCAGGCTGACTTTCTCGGCGGCCGCCGGGGCGGCCGGTGCAGCTGCCGGGGCCGGCGCTGCCGGCGCGCCGCACTGGAACACGAGCGAGCGCGGGTCCGCGCCATCGCGGAACGGCGCCGCGGAATCGACCGTGCGCACGGCATCGCTGCCGCACATGCGCGTCGCGACTTTCATGCAGGTCTTCTCGCTCGACAGGATGCCGTGGCAGTCCACGCGGAAGGTTCGAATGCCGTCGCGCGGCTGCAGTTCGTACGCGTTGAACGTCGGCCCCGATGCGCTCGAACACGCAGCCAGGGAAACGACGGACGCCAGCAATGCAAGATGGTGTTTTTTCACTTGATGACTCCGAAAATGCGATGGGCGCAGCGAATGCGGTGCGCGCGGCGCAGCCGCATTCGCGTGCGTTCCGTGTGGTTCGCGCTCGATCACTTCCACTGATACAACATACCGGCGCCGACGACGCGCTGACTGCCGGCGAAACCGCCGTTCAACGTCGCCTTCAGGTTCTCCGTGATGCGCGCCTGCACGCCGACCGCCATGGCCTTCTGACCGAGGAACGTCGAAGTACCGACCCCCATCGCGAAATTGGAGTCGCGATCCATGTGCGGAATCGACGCGATCGCGGCGGTTGCGGCAATCCCTTGGCGCGCCATCGAGTCGGTCTGCTGGATCTGCTGCTGCATCTGCGTGAGCTGGTTGTTGACCGTGTTCAGCGACTGCGTGAACTGGTTCGATACGGCATTCAGCTGATTGACGTTCACCGCGTCGGTGCCCTGCGTGCCCGCCGCGACGTTAGCGACCTGCCGCGGCGCATCCGCCGAGCCGACCGCGACCACGTTCGACCGGCCGCCGTCGTTGCTGCCGGCGCCGATCGCGGTCGAGTTGTTGCCCGACGACACCGCGCCGACGCCGATCGCGGTCGAGCCGCTGCCGGACGCCGTCGAACTGTTGCCGACCGCCGTGCTGTTCGAGCCCGATGCCACCGCGCCCGAGCCGCCCGCCGACGAATTCGAGCCGGCCGGCAGCGGCGCGGTCTTCGTGCCGGTCGGATTCGTCGAATACGAGCCGTTCGCGGTGCGCTGATCGATCAGCGTCGTCAGCTGGTTGGCGACCGCATCGAGCTGCGACACGTTCACCGCATCGGTGCCGTTCTTGCCGGCCGCGAGGCTGGTGATCTGCCGGTTGCCGACGTTCACTTCGCCGGCCGACGATTGCGGGCTGCTCAGGCCGTACGCGATGTAGTTCGTCAGCGCGCCGACCGTCGTCAGCGAACCGGCGCCGAGCGCGACGCTGTTCGCGAACGTCGACGTCGCGCCGGCCCCGAGCGCGAGCGCATCGGTCGCCGAGCTGCGCGCGCCCGAGCCGAGCGCGACGCTGCCCACGCTGACCGCGACCGCATTGGCGCCCTGCGCGACGGACTGCGCGCCGGTTGCCGTCGCGCCGCTGCCGAGCGCGATCGCGTCGGCTTGCGCGGAATGCGCGGCCTGCCCGATTGCAACGCCGCCGGGAGCGGTCTGGTCGACGATCGCGCCGTTGCCGATGCCCACGCCGTTATCGCCGTTCACCACCGTCGTCGGCCCCACCGCGACCGATTCCGCGCCGACCGCGAGCGAATCCGCCGCAGTCGAATTCGCATGGAAGTACTTCTGGGGCGTGACCGCGAACGACTGCAACGCGCCGGTCAGCTGCCGCAGCGTCACCGCGTCGTGCTGCCCCGTGCCGTCCGCGACGTTGGTGATCTGGCGATAGGAATTGCCCGCCGCACTGCCGACGGATACCGCGCCGAGCAGCGTCGCGTCGGTCGTATCGAACGGAATCGACGCGCTGCCGTTGCGCATGATCCCGGATGACTGCACGATCGGACGATCGGACACCGAACCCGAGCCGAGCGCGATGCCGCCGTCCACCTGCGAGATCGCCTTCGGCCCGATCGCCACGCTGTCGAGGCCCAGCGCCTGGCTGTCCGGCGCGGTCGAGTTCGCGTGGAAGTACTTGATGCCGTTCGCGTTGATGTTGTCGATCGCCGAGCCGACGTTGTTGTTGATCGTCGTCGAGCCGTCGCGGTTGTACGTCACGTACGACGGCGCCGAGATCGTGCCGGTCGTCGGATCGTAGGTCGAACCGCCGCCGATCGCGCCGGCCGTGCTGTTGCCAAGGTTGTTGTTGTTCGACGCGATCGAGCTGAGACCCGTGGACAACGAGCTGATGCCCGTCGACGTGGCCGTCGACAGCGACGTCAGGTTGCTGTTGGTGCTGGACAGGCCGGTCGACAGCGAGCTGATGCCCGTCGACGTCGATGTGGACAGCGACGTGATCGTGCTGTTCGTCGAGCTCAGGCCGGTCGACAGCGAACCGATGCCCGTCGACGTCGACGTCGACAACGACGTGATCGTGCTGTTGGTCGAGCTCAGGCCGGTCGACAGCGAACCGATGCCCGTCGACGTCGACGTCGACAGCGACGTGATCGCGCTGTTCGTCGAACTCAGGCCGGTGGACAGCGAGCTGATCCCCGTCGAAGTCGACGTCGACAGCGACGTGATCGCGCTGTTGGCCGACGACAAGCCGGTAGACGTGGACGTCGACAACGACGTGACCGTGCTGTTCGTCGAGCTCAGGCCGGTCGACAGCGAGCCGATGCCCGTCGATGTCGACGTCGACAACGACGTGATGCTCGACAACGTCGACGTCGACAGCGACGTCACCGCCTGGTTCGTCGCATCGAGCTGCGAGCCGTTGATCGCGTCGGTGCTGGTCGAACTGATCCGCCCCGCGGCGACGTTGGTGATCTGGCGCTCGCTGCCCGGCGCGCCGACGCTGACGACGCTGGTCGGATTGACGCCGTTGAACGTGTACGTGACGCCGCCGATGGTGCCGGTCGCGGTCGGATTCGGCGCGGCCGTCACCGAGCCGGAGCCGAGCGCGACGTCGTTCGCGTTGTTCGCCACCGCCGACGCGCCGAACGCCACCGCGCCCGCTGCCGCCGCGGTCGACGTATTGCCGAGCGCGACCGAGCCGATGCCCTGCGCGTTGTTCGTGTTGCCGATCGCCACCGCACCGTCGCCGTTCGCGGTGTTGTTCGAACCGGCCGTCACCGCGCCGGTGCCGATCGCGGTGCTCGGATCGCCGATTGCCACCGCGCCGTTGCCGCTGACGGTCTGGCCAAACCCGAGCGCCACCGCACCGATGCCGCCCAGCACCTTCGAGCTGTTACCGCCGGCGATCGAGCCCGCGCCTGCCGCGGCGGCAACCGAATTGCTGTCGCCCAGCGCCACGGTGGAACCCGCCGCCGCGACACTGTTGATGCCGATCGCCGTCGCATTCACCGCCGACGCCGTCGCGCCAGGGCCCAGCGCCGTCGCCGATATGCCGGTCGCGAGCGCGAGATTGCCCAGCGCCACGCCGAACTGCTGCGTCGCGCTCGACTGAACGCCCATCGCGACCGAACTGAGGCCCGACGCATTGGCGCTCAGGCCGAACGCAATCGCGTTGTCGGCGCCGGCCGTCGTTTTCGAGCCCATCGCGATCGAGCTGGTGCCGAGCGACTGCGTGCCCGAACCGGGCACGCCTGCAACGCCGCCCCAGCCGATCGCGATCGACGACCCGCCCTTCGCGCCGCTGTTGACGCCCATCGCCACGGCCGAATTTCCGGAAGCCAGCGCGCCGCTGCCCACCGCGACGCCGGCCGCGCCCGAACTCGTCGACTGGTTGCCGAGCGCGACCGAGCCCGTATTGGTTGCATTCGACGCATAGCCGAGCGAGACGCTTTGCGCCCCCACCGCGCTCGCCCCGAGACCGAGCGCGGCCGCATACTGGCCGGACGCCAGCGCATTGTTGCCGAGCCCGACCGCCGACACGCCGGTCGCGGCCGCGCCGCTGCCGATCGCCACTGTACCGCTCTGGGTCGCGCTCGACAGATTGCCGACGGCAACCGAGTAAGCGCCGCTGCCGATCGCCTGCACGCCCAGCGCCGAGCTATTGACGCCGGTCGCCTGCGAGTTGATGCCGATGGCCGTCCCGCCGTCGCCCATCGCGTGCGCGCCCGGCCCGATCGCGGTGGACGACACACCCGCGGCCGTCGACAGGTTGCCGTATGCGGTGGAATTCACCTGCGTGGCAAGCGACCCGTTACCGATCGAGATCGAACTGGGACCCCCGGTCGCGGAGCCGCCGCCCTGCGAATATTGCGCATGCGCACCGGCCTGGAACAGCCCGAGATACGCGGCCGCCATCATCACGACGAGTCGCCTGGGCGACAGCGCCGGCGGCGTAGCGATGCCCGCGGCGGAGCCCGCCTCCGCCGCATGCGCGCACGCGCTTCTCGACGACGCAACCCGCTTGCCGCGCGCACGATCGAGCTCCGACGCCGCGACCCACGCGCCCAGTGCTTCGTTCCAGATCGACTTGAACGACTTGTTCATCTTGTTTTCCCTCGGTTCACATGTGCTGGATGACGCAACAGCGAACGCGGCCGGGCGAAGACTGTCTCCGTCTCCGTTTTCACCCGTCTCGCGACGCTCCGCAACCTACTTCGGACTTCTAACTTGACTGCCGGACGGCTCTGCACGACACACGCGACGCACGTCGCGATCACGCGACCGTACGCGGCCCGTGTCCGGACGACACGACGCACGACGACGATCGTGGTTTATCGAATCATCGAAACCGGGCTCCCGGATCAGGCGGCACGCGGCGCGCCGCACCGCGAAAGAACGCGTGCGCACGCCGTCGCGCCGAACCGCGGGCGACCTCGGATTTCATGAGAAAGCGTCGTTCAGACGCCGGATGGACGGATGCCGCGCCGAACCGCCGCGCGGTCCCGCTATGTCATTCGGGGGGAGGATGGCGTCGCATGGCCCCCGGAGCCGATGCATGCGCCGCCGGCCCGCGGCCGCTGACCGCCGACAACGGCTCGGGCGAACCGGTGCCTTGATCTGCCATGCTTTTGATGTTCATGTTTTTTCGCGCCCGCCTGATTCGAGAGTGCATCTCGCGCAACCGCCTCCCGAAGGATCGAACCGCCCGGCGATCGACGCGAACCCACTCACTCTTTCCATCCTGGCGCGCATCTTCGATTCCGGATTTCCGGAATGGAAGATGACCGCCGGATGACCCCTGCACTCAATTAATCTACTGACTTTGTTTGACGATTTTTTGTTGCCTGATGTGCCAAACTCGCATCTGCTTCATGATTCATCGGTAATTTTTCATATCGGTGCATTCGACGAACGATGAAGCTCGCATTACCTCGTGCCAACCTTCGCCGCATCGCCGTCGTCCCGAAAAGTGGGACCGCCAGCATTCAATGTCACATTGAATGCCGCATTCTCGGAAAGACGGCAGCGACAGGAATTTTCGCGCGGGACCGGGTCATGTCAAAGAACCGATTCCAGCCGCGTCCTGCCTAGTGTGCCGAGCTTCTTTCGATCGAACCTTTTCCGGAGCGGACAAATTGTTTTCCGGAGCGGATGTTATTTACATTCATACAATCCTGCGCGACGAGCCGGATATATGTGAAAGTATTTTTAACGAACCATAAAAAAACCTTAATCGTTGAGACAGTGAATCGATGAACCCGATCCGCCGCCGTGCCGACCACCTTCTCGATATAACGAACGTCAATTCATCGTCCGGGCCAATTCAATTCATCGGCCATTCGATCGGAAATAAAATCCGGTATTTAATATCGAAATCGGAATTTTTTTCCATCCGATTTTCCGCCCCCGGTTGCGGCGATCGCGACAGACCGTCGCGCTGTCAAACATGCCCACACGCGCCGCACGGAATCCCCACCGCCTGTGTCTTTGTCGGCATATAATTTTTTGCAACAATCGCGCACACAGATGCAGCGAGTCCGCCCCCCGGCCTACCCCCTAAGCTTTAGCAACCATGTCATCCCGCTCGTCCAGTCCGGCGTCGCTCCGCGCCACGCCGGATCTCGCTGGCGCACACATTCTCGTCGTGGACGACCGCCCGAACGACCTGCGGCTCCTGACGGAAATCCTGCGCGCCGCGCGGTGCCGGATCAGCGTCGCATTCGACGGCCTGCAGGCGTATCACCGCGCGCAGGCCATCGCACCCGACCTGATCCTGATGGATGTGCGGATGCCGCGCATGGACGGTTTCGCCGCGTGCCGGCTGCTGGCGTCAACGCCATCGACGCAGAACATTCCCGTCATCATCCTGACCGCGGCGGGCGATCTCGAGGATCGGATCGCGGGGCTCGAAACCGGTGCGCTCGACTACATCGTGAAGCCGTTCGAACCGGCCGAGGTGATCGCCCGAATCCGCAATCACCTGAAACGCGCGCGTCGCAGCCAGCCGTTTGCGCACCTGCCCGAACTGCCCGATCATCCCGACGCCGCGCTGGTGCGTGCGGCCAGCGAGATCCTGCTGCGCGAACTGCGCAACCCGCCGGCGCTCGACGAACTCGCGCGGCAGGTCGGCACGCACGAGAAGCGCCTGTCCCGCGTGTTCCGCGATCACCTTGGCCAGACCGTGTTCGAATATCTGCGCGATACGCGACTGCGCGCGGCGAAGCACTTTCTCGCGGAGACGTCGATGGGAATCGGCGACATCGCCGAGGAAATCGGCTTTTCGACGCCGGGCAATTTCGCCACGGCGTTTCGCGAGCGCTTCGGCATCACGCCGTCCGACTGGCGGCGCCAGCGCCCGATGGTCGACGCACCGCCCCCGTCGCATGAACACCCGCGCGATGCATAGGCACCGCGCGTCGGGCTGGCTCGCCGTCCTGCCGCTCCTGCTGGTGCTGGTGGCCGCGTGCGCGGCGCCCCGCGCCGACGCGACGGAGCCATCCGGACGCTCCGCGCGCGTGGAAGCGGTATCGATCGTCGAGGATCCGGGCGCGGCGATGTCCGTCGGCGAGGTGGCCGCGCGGCTTGAAGGTTCGCCACGCGGCGCGCCTGCGGCAGCGGCAGCGGAACCGTCTTTCAACATCGAGTTTTCCCGCTCGGCGTGGTGGGTGGGCGCGACGCTGGCCAATCGCGACAGCGTCGAGCGCGCGCTGGTGCTCGCGATTCGCGACGCACGCGTCGACCGGGCAGACTTTTATGTCGAACGCGGCGGCGCGTGGACGCTCGCCGCCCGATTCCCGGCGGATAACGGCGACGCGAACCGTGCGGCTTCCCGATATCCGGTGCTCGACATGACGCTGCGCGCGGGCGAACGGCTGCCCGTGCTGATCCGCGTCACGTCGCGCAAGGAAATGCGGCTCGCGCCGGCCGCGTTCACCCGCGACGCATGGAACGCGCAGGAACTTCGCGCCGCGATGTGGAACTTCGGCTTCTTCGGCGGGCTGCTCGCACTCGTGTGGTGCGCGCTGCTGATCGGTTTCTTTTCGCGCAGCGGCAAGTTCGTCGTGCTGGCGGTGCTGGCCCTGAGCACGACGCTGTTCGAAGCGACGTACCGCGGCTATACCGCAATGTATCTGTGGCCCGGCGCCTACGCGTGGTCCGCGCGCGGCGAGATGATCTTCGCGTATCTGTCGGTGGCCTGCTTCATCGCCTTCATCCTGATGGTGGCGCACCGCGAAAAGGCCGGCATGCCGATGCGTGCGGTCTACGTTGCGTTCCTCGCGCTCGAATGCGTCGGCATGGCCGGCGCGGCGTTCGGCGACCTGCTGACGTTCGCGTGGTTCTGCCTGCGGCTGAACACGGCGATGGGGATCGTGAACATCAGCGTCGCGCTGATGCTCGCGATCCGCCGCACGCCGACGAGCCGCGTGATGCTGATCGCCGTCACGTTCGCCACCTTCAACATCCTGCTCCGGATGCTCGACGGCATGAACGCGATGCCGGCCTGGCTGTTCTGGCTGAAATCCGACCTCTATCCGAACCCCGTCATCGCGATCATCGGGCTCGCCACGCATCTGCTGGTGCTGGCCGCATGGATCGACCACGTGGGCCGCCAGCGCACCGACGCGCGCAAGCGGCTCGAGCACTGGCAGCTCACCGAACAGGATCGGCTGCGCGACGAAGTGGCGAGACGCACCGTCGCGCTCAACGACGCGCTGCAGCAGGCGAAGACGCACATGCAGCAGAAGATCGAGACGCTCGGCTATGTCAGCCACGATTTGCGCGCACCGCTGTCCACGATCAACGGCTACGCAAAGCTGCTGCTGCAAAGCGCGACGCGCGGCCAGGCGCGGCTGATCCGGTCGATCGACCGCAGCATCCGCTACCAGCTCGCGCTGATCGACGAATTGCTCGCGTTCACCAAAGCCGAGCTTCAGCCGCTCGGCATTTCGCCCGACGTGACCGACCTGCCCGGCCTGCTGAACGATATCGGCGACTATGCGGTCGCGCTGTGTTCGCAGCAGGGCAACCGGTTCGACTATCGGCCGCTGACGCCGTTGCCGCGCAAGCTGTCGATCGACGGCATCCGGCTGCAGCAGGTGCTGCTCAACCTGCTGTCCAACGCATCGAAGTTCACGCGCGACGGCACGGTAACACTGTCGGTTCGTGCATCGCGGGAAGGCGATGCATGGCGCCTCGTGTTCGAGGTCGCCGATACGGGCATCGGGATCGACATCGCCGGAACGGCCGACATCTTCCGTGCGTACCAGCAGGTGCAGGCCGTCAACGGAGGAACGGGGCTCGGCCTGTTCATCGCGCAGCGTATCGTCGCCGCGATGGGTGGCGAACTGGCCGTCTCCAGCCGGCCGGGCGTCGGCACGTCGTTCTCGTTCCCGGTCGTCGCGCCGGCCGTCGGGCACGCGCTCGTGCCGGCGTCGTGGCTCGTCCGGCGGTTTCAGCCGGCGGGCGACGCCGAACCGGAGCTCGCCGCACCCGTACCGCACGGCCCGTCCGACGATGCGCTCGACGAACTGATCCAGCTCGCCGGCGAGGGCCGGCTCACCGATATCGAGGAATGGCTCGGCCGGTTTGCGGACGAGCCGGCCCATGCAGCCTTCGCGCAGGCGACGCGCGAGCACCTCGACGCCCTCGATCTGCACGCGATCGAGAAGCTCGCCGGCTCGCTGAAACGCGCGCGTATCGCGGATGCGTCGTTCGACGTCGAGGCGGATACGGCCGGGCCGACCCGATAGCAGGGCACGTCGTTCGACCGCCGTTCAACGCCGCTGACAATCGGCCCGCTCGACGAGCCGGGCGACGCAAATGATCCCGGTCAGCCCGGATTCGCCGGAAGCCGCGCGCGAACGGCCGCACGCCGGCTTCCATCAGCGTCTGTGCACAGCGCACGCGGCCGGCCCGGCGCGCGTCTTTTCATCGTTCAGTGCAGGATGTCCTGCAGCCGGTAATACGCGCCGACGAACGGCAGGAACCACGCGTGCCCGAAATGGCCCGGTATTGCCGGCCAGTCGAGCTCGCGCCACGGATTCGACGCGGCCGCGCCATACATCACGTCGGCCATCACGCGGCCCATGTGCACCGACATCTGCACGCCGTGGCCGCTGTAGCCCATCGAGTAATAGACGCCGTCGTGCTGGCCGGCACGCGGCAGGCGGTCGGCGGTGATGTCGACGAGCCCGCCCCAGCAATAGTCGAGCCGCACGTTCGCGAGCGCCGGGAAATACTCGGCCATCCCGGCGCGCAGGATGTCGCCGCTTTTCGCGTCGGAGCGCGGGCTCGACATCGCGAAGCGCGCGCGGCCGCCGAACAGCAGCCGGTTGTCGGGCGTCACGCGGAAGTAATTGCCGATCTGGCGCGACGTCACGTAGGCACGGCGGTGCGGCAGCAGCCGGTTCAGTTGTTCGTCGGGAAGCGGCTCGGTGACGACGATGAAACTGCCGACCGGCGCGATGCGCCGCCGGAACCATGCGAACGGCCCGTGCTGCGATGCGCCGGTCGCGACCAACACGCGATCGGCCACGATCGTGCCGCGCGTGCTGGTGATCGCGTGGCGCTCGCCATCGAGCCGCTCGAGTTGCGTGACGGCCGCATGCTCGTAGATGCGCGCGCCGGCCCGCGCCGCGGCTTGCGCGAGCCCGACCCCGAACTTGCCCATGTGCATCTGTGCGCCGTTGCGCTGCAGCAGGCCGCCGTAAAAGCCGTCGGAACCGACCTCGTCGCGAATTCGCGCCGGGTCGATCAGTTCGATGTCCGGATCGACGTCGCGCCGCAATGCGTCGAAGGTCTTCGCGAGCCCCGCGAAATGCTGCGGCTTCGCGGCAAGCTTCAGCTTGCCGGCGCGCCGGAAATCGCAGTCGATCGCGTGTTCGGCGACGATCGTTTCTACGGTTCGCACCGCGCTCTCGTAGGCGCGATAGAACTGCTTCGCCTGCGCGGCGCCGATTCGCCCGGCGAGCGACGCGTAGTCCTGAGCGACGCCGGTATTGCATTGGCCGCCGTTGCGGCCGGATGCCTCGGCCGCAACCTGTGCGGCTTCGAGCACCACGACCGACACGCCGCGCTGCGCGAGCGCCAGCGCCGCCGACAACCCGGTAAAACCACCGCCGATCACGACCACGTCGGCACGCCCTTCGACGGGCCCTTCGCTGCCGGCGCGAAAGTCGGGGCGGGTATCCAGCCAGTACGATTCGAATTTCATCGGATCCTTCGTGAGCATTCGGGCGCCGCGAATGACGTGCATGCGGAGCGCCGGCCCGCCTGTCGCCGCAGGTTCGTGATCGGGCGATGGCCGCCCGATGAATACCATTTAAGCATCGCCAAAAAGCGCAGTTGCCGCGTATTGGCGCATGGCGCGCGCATCATCCGCTGTTTTGCGCAGCCGCGGCAGCACAACATGCGCAAGCCGCGCGGCAGCCCGCGCACCGGCCGAATGCCGTCCGATCGCTTCATGGCAGGCGCCGGCGCCGTGCGTCACGCCCCCACCGACATGTCGATCAGGGCGCGCTTGAAGCGCGGGTCCGCGTCGCAAGCGTAGCGGCCGGGATCGCGATCGGCGGCCTGGCTGGACGTCGACCGCCGCCGCCGGGTGCGCGGCCGTGGCCTACAACATCGCCTGGCTGACGAGTCCGTATAGCCCGCATGCCGGATCGGGCGCTCCGCCGTGTGCCGCGGCGGGCGCGTTGCGAACCATCTTCGAGCAGGTGTCCACCCGCTTCAATCCCTGCATATCGAGCCAGTCCGGCAAGCTCGTTCCCGAAGGTACGTCGATGCGGACGAATTCGTTCTCCAAGCCGCTCAACCAATAGCCGATCAGCGCCCTCGCACGCGCGTCGCCGGTCGAACGCGGTGCGACCACCGGGCCGATCAGGTAGCCGCGGCCGAAGCGGCGCAGCACCGAAAATCCGACGATTTCCCCGTCGCGCTCGAGCACGACGCTTTCCCCGCGCGTCAGCAATGCCGACAAAAGCGCATCGCGCTGGAGGCCGGAAGCGCGCGCATCCAGTTCGACGAGGCGGCGCAAATCGGCAGGCGTCCCGGCCCGCAGCCGCTCGCCATCGGGCAGTGCGACCGCGGCAGGCCGGCTCACGTTCCCTTGATACTGGTCCAGCGATCCGCACACGTCGAAACCGAGCTTTTCGTAGAGCGGCTGGCCGGCCGGCGTCGCATGCAGGAACGTGATGCGCGGCCCCAGTTCCTCGAGGAGCGTCTCCATCAGCTCGCGGCCGATACCCCGGCCCTGGTGTGCGGACGACACGATGACGTGCCCGATGGACGCACGGTCCGCGCCGAACTTCCAGCACATCGCCGTACCGATGACCGCACCGCTCTCCTCGGCCGCGAACGCGATCGACGTGTCGGCGGAAAACTGCCAGTCTTCCAGCCTGAATGGCCAGCGAAGTGCCATGGAGAGCGCGTGGGCCGCGGGTATATCGGCCGCGGCGAACCTTCGATAGCGAAGCTCCGTCATCGAGCGAGAGTCGTTCATCACGTGTTCCTGTTTCATCAAGCGATCCTTCCAAAGGGCACCATTCCGCAACCGGGAGCGAACGCCGGCGCGACCCGGCCTCACCGGATGTTCGACGAGCCCGCATCGACGCCCGGGCGTTCGCGGCATACGCGTCGTACCGGCAAGTTCATGGAGTCGACTATAGGAAATAATGACTTCGTCATGCTTAACAACCCGTAAACCGGCTGTTAACGCGTCTTTAATGTTCAGCCCGCGCATTACCATTCGATGCGGCTCGGCGACCGACTTGTTCGGCATCGAGCATACGTCCCCGGCGAACGCCTGTCGTGACTGCTCCGCATGCGCGATACGGGCACCGCGCCCTGATCGCGCGACGAATCCGCCGGGCATGATCGATCGAACCGCCGCGTCATACGGTCGCGAAGTAATGCTGCGCCAGCGCGACCCAATACCGGACGCCGGCCGGAATGATGTCGTCGTTGAAATCGTATTTCGGGTGATGCAGCGCCGGCGCGGCCGTTCCGGCCTGCGCATTGCCGATCAGCACATACGCGCCGGGCCGCTCCTCCAGCATGAAGCCGAAATCTTCGGACGTCATGTTCGGCGGCACGTCGCGGTTAAGGCGTTCGGCGCCGAACGTCTCGCGAATGACCGCTTCGCAGAGTGCGGTCTCGGCCGCCGTGTTGACCGTCGCGGGGTAGTACTGGAAAAACTCGACGTCCACTTGCGCGCCGTAGGCACGGGCCAGCCCCTCGCACATGAGCTGGACGTCGCGCTGCAACTTCTGCTGCAATGTCGACGACAGCGTGCGAATCGTCCCGCGCAACTCGGCGCGGTCCGGAATGACATTGTCCGTCGTTCCCGCATGGAACATGCAGACGGAAATGACGGCGGGATCCACGGGATCCTTGTGCCGCGCGGCGATGGTCTGACACTGCAGCACCATCGAACACGCGAGCGGGACGGGGTCGATGCCCAGATGCGGCTGCGCCGCATGCGCGCCCTTGCCCGTTACCGTGATCCTGAATCGGCAGCCCGCGGCCATGATCGGGCCGGTACGCAACCCGAAATGCCCGGCAGGCAAACCCGGCCAGTTGTGCATGCCGAATACCGCCTCCGTCGGATAGTGCTCGAACAGCCCGTCGTCGATCATCTTGCGCGCGCCCGCGCCCCCCTCTTCGCCGGGCTGAAACACGAAATGAACCGTGCCCGGCAACTGCGGCAGTTCCTTCAGGATGCGCGCGGCCCCCAGCAACATGACGGTATGCCCGTCATGCCCGCACGCGTGCATGACCCCATGGGCGCCCGATGCATGCTCAAAGTCGTTGGCTTCCTGGATCGGCAACGCATCCAGATCGGCACGCAGCACGATGCCGCGGCCCGGGTCCGCACCGGGCAGGCTCGCGACGACGCCCGTGCGTCCGAGCCCGCGCGACACCGCATAGCCGAGAGCTTCAAGCTCGCGGGCGACGACGTCGGCCGTCCTGTGCTCTTCGAAGCGCAACTCGGGATGCGCATGCAGGTCGCGGCGCAACGTCGCCCAGTGCGCGTAATGGGCTTTCAGCGACGCGTCGGGGATCACGGGGTTTTCCAATTTCGGCACCTTTACAAGGCAAGCGGATTCAAATCAGGACTGCCGCCGCATCGCGCGCAGCAGCGGCTTCAATCATGAAAACCCAGGATCGACTTGATTTCCATGTACTCTTCCATGCCTTCGATCCCGTACTCGCGACCGTTCCCCGACTGCTTGTAGCCGCCGAACGGAGCCTGCGGGTCCCATGCCGGGTAGTTCAGATGCACCTGACCCGACCGGATGCGCGCGGCCACCGCGCGCACGCGCTCCATGTCGGTACCCTGCACATGTGCGCCGAGCCCGTAAACCGTGTCGTTCGCGATCGCGATGGCTTCCTCGACGGTATCGTAAGGAAGGATGGCGAGAACCGGACCGAAGATCTCCTGCCGCGCGATCGTCATGTCGGTGCGGACATCGGAAAAGACGGTCGGCCGCGCATAAAAGCCTCGATCGAAACCCGCGGGCCGGCCGGGCCCGCCGGCGATGAGCTTCGCCCGTTCGTCGATGCCCGCGTCGATCATCTGCCCGACGCGATCGAACTGCGCGCGATTGGCCAGCGGGCCATGCGTCGTCGCTTCGACGAGCGGATCGCCGACGACCATCCGTTCCGTTGCCGCGACGGCCAGCTCTTCGACGCGGCCCAGAACGCCGCGCGGGACGATCAGACGGGTCGGCGCGCTGCACGACTGGCCCATGTTCCGGAACGCGGCGGCCACGCCCGGCGCGACGGCACGCGACAGGTCCGCATCCGGCAACACGATGTTCGGCGACTTGCCGCCCAGCTCCTGCGCGACGCGCTTGACGGTCGGCGCCGCCGCTTGCGCGACCAGTACGCCCGCACGCGTCGACCCCGTGATCGAAACCATGTCGACCTCCGGGTGCGACGCGAGCGACGCGCCTACTTCCGTTCCGCTGCCGCTCACCAGGTTGAATACGCCCGCGGGCACGCCCGCATCGGCGATCACTTCCGCAAACAGCAACGCGCTGAGCGGCGACAGCTCGCTCGGTTTCAGGACCACCGTGCAGCCTGCCGCGAGCGCGGGGCCGACCTTCGCCGTGATTTGATAGATCGGCCAGTTCCACGGCGTGATCAGCGCGCACACGCCGATCGGCTCGCGCACGACCGCGGTCGTCCCCCGCCGCGTGACGAACGGGTAGCTCGCCAGGTTATCGCGCGCGACCCGGACATGTTCGGCCGCGAGCGGCACATGGGCACCGCGCGCATAGCTGATCGGCGCGCCCATTTCCATCGCGAGCGCGGCGGCGAACAGTTCGGCGCGCTCCAGGATCAGCGCATGAATGCGGTCGAGCAGCGCGGCGCGTTGCTGCGGCGACGTCGCGGCCCAGCGTTCGAAAGCATCGCGCGCGGCCCGCACCGCGCGGCCGGCGTCGCGTGCGTTGCCGAGCGGGATGTCGCAGAGTGTATCTTCGGTGGACGGGCAGACGACCGCGAACCGGTCGCCGCCGTCGGGCATGACCCAGTCTCCGTCGATGAAGAACCGGTCCAGCCTTCCGGCTTGCATCAGGTGACGCACAGGTGAATTCATTGCAGGGTGTCCTTGAGTCGGTACCACGCGCCCACGAACGGCAAAAACCATGGTTTGCCGAAGTGGCCGGGAATGGCGGGCCAGTCGAAACTTTTCCACGGGTTGAGATCGGCTCGCCCGTCCATGATCTCCGCCATCAGCGTGCCCATCAGCGTGGCCATGTGCGTGCCGTGGCCGCTATAGCCCATCGAGTAGTAAACGCCTTGTCGCTGGCCCGCGCGCGGCAGGCGGTTGGCCGTCATGTCGACCATGCCGCCCCAGCAATAGTCGATGCGCACGCCGGCCAGCTCGGGAAACACGCCGGCCATCTGTTGTCGCAGGATCAGCCCGCTCTTTTCGTCCGAACGGGGGTTCGACGCCGCGAAACGCGCACGCCCGCCGAACAGCATCCGGTTGTCGGGCGTGACGCGAAAGAAATTGACGAAGTTCTTCGTGTCGGTGACCATCCGGCGAGTCGGCAGCAACCGGTCCAGGAGCTCGCGCGGCAAAGGCTCGGTGACGATGATGAACGCGCCGACCGGCACGATCCTGCGCCGGATCCAGCCGAACGGCCCCACCTGCGAAATGCCGCTCGCGAGCAGCACCTGGCGCGCACGAATCTCGCCGAGCGGCGTATGCACCGCGTATGCACCGCCCGCCTCCCGCTTCAAGCCGAGCACGGGCGCATGCTCCAGGATGTGCGCGCCGCGCGCCTGCGCGGCGTTCGCCAGACCGCGCACATAGCGGCCGACGTGCATCCCGGCGCTCTTCCCGAAGATCAACCCGCCGTGATAACGGTTCGAGCCGATCTCGTCGCGCAGTTCCGCCTTCGTCACCACGCGCGTGTCGGGGTCCACGCTCGCGGCGAGCAGCGCCTGACTTCGCACCAGCTTGTCGTAGTGCCCCGGCTTCGCCGCGAGCTTGAGCTTGCCGCGGCGCGCGAAATCGCAGTCGATCGACTCCTCCGCGACCAGCCGCTCGACCGTGTCGACACCCGCATCGAACGCGAGATACAACCGGTTGGCCAGTTCGGTGCCGATGCGCTGCGACAGTGACGCGTAATCCTGCGCGAAGCCGTTGTTGCACATGCCGCCGTTGCGCCCCGACGCCGCCTGCCCCACGGTGCCCGCTTCGCAAACGACGACCCGTGCGCCTTTTTTCGACAGCGCCAGCGCAGCCGCCGAGCCCGTGATCCCGCCGCCCACCACGATCACGTCGCAACTTCCGTCAGGCAGCTCCGGCGAGCTGCCCGCGAATGGCTCGGACGTATCGAGCCAGTAGGAACTGAAACGCATCACACACTCCAAAGCTGACGTGCCAGACCGGAAAGCCGGCGGACATTCGCCGCACCGATCCTGCCGGCCGCGCGATCCGAACCGAAGCGCATCGTTCAAACGCCGCCACCGCCTTCCGCGTCACGGCCGTCAACTAAAAATCGGCGACCTTGCCCCACGCGGATTCGCCGAATCGGCCGGGCCGATACGGCAGCGGGTCCACGATCGGTTGCGCACCGGTGGCGAGATCCGCGATCAAGTGGCCTGCGCCCGGGCCGATGCCGAAGCCGTGCCCGGAAAAGCCGGCGGCCAGGATCAATCCCGGCAGGCCCGGCACTTCGCCGATACCCGGGACGCCGTCCGGCGTGCTGTCGACAAACCCGGCCCATGCGTGCGTGATCGTTGCTTCGCGAAGTTCGGGCAGCAGTTCGACGGCACGGCGGTACGTTTCGGTGACGGTCGGCATATCGGGTTTCGGATCGAGAATTCGCACCCTCTCCATCGGTGTCGGCGCATCGAGCCGCCACCGCTTCAGCGTTTCGTGGCCGCCGCGCATGCCTTCGAGGCCGCCCGGAAGAAGGCTGCGCCAGCGCTTCGCGAACATCGGCACGAAATACGGCGCGAATCTCAGGAACTGGGGCGTCACGTCCACGCGCGCGCGGCCGCTGATGGCCAGTGCATAGCGTCCGTCGCTGCGGCGCGTAATGGACACGCCGGAGGTGTACAGCGCATCCGGCAAGCGCTGCTCGACAGGCGACACGCTCAGGATCGACTGGCGGATCGACGCCTGGGGAAACCGGATGCCGAGCTGACGGCAGAACGACGACGCCCACGCGCCGCCGGCGAGCACGGCCGTCCTGGTCTTGATCACCCCGGCTTCCGTGACGACGCCGGAAACGCGCCCGCCCTCGCGTTCGATGCCGCGGGCCGCGCACTGCTGGATGACGCTGCCGCCGAGCTTCATCAGTGCAGCGGCCACGGCCGGCGCGGCCTTCGCCGGATCGGCGGTGCCGTCGGTCGGCGAAAAGACGCCGCCCTTCCACGAGCGCCCGGTGGGCTGCCCGCGCTCGCTCGCCTGCCGGCTGTCGAGCATGTAGGTCGTCACGCCCGCGGTCTTGGCGAACTCGCCCCAACTGGACCAACGCGACAATTCGGCTTCGTCATTGCTCAGATACAACAGCCCGCAACGATGAAAACCGGTGTCTTCACCGGATTCGGCGGCAAATCGTTCCCAGAGATCGAGGCTCTTGCTTGCCATCGGCAACTCGCGCTCGTCGCGGTTTTGCTGTCGGCACCAGCCCCAATTGCGGCTCGACTGCTCCGCTCCGATCCTGCCCTTCTCGACCAGCGCGACCGACACCCCGCGCCGGGCCAGGTAGTAGGCGGTAAAGACGCCGATGATCCCGCCTCCGATCACGACGACGTCGGCCGCGGCCGGCAGCGTGGGCGAAGTTTGTATGTGCTGCAGTGGAGGTGACATGATCAATGTTGCTCGGTTGAAACCTGGACGTTTTGCACGACGTAGAACTTCGCCACGCGATCGCTGCTTTCCCACCCGACCGGTGCGCCCCGCGGCACGAAAAGCGCGTCGCCGGCGCCGAGCGACAGCACGCTGCCGTCAGGCGCGGCGAAGCGTACGCTGCCGGCCAGCAGTTGCATGAACTCGTTCACGCGATGCGGGCGAACGATCCGATGATACGGCGTCGAATCCCACGTACCCGCGCAGTAATCCGCGCCGTCGTCGACGAAGACGTTGTCGCTGCGGCATTGCGGAGCGGGACCGAGCAGCACGTCGGCCGGCAGCGATGCGGACGGCTTGAAGTCGGCGTCGGCGCGCAGCGCGAAGAGGCCGCGTCTGGTCGGGTTCGTGCAAGCCGCCGCGCAGAACATCAAAAGCACGGGCGATGCCGCGCTGACGCGAACCGCCGTGCCGCTGCCGATGACCGCCCCTGCTTGCGGACCGAGCACCAACGGCGCCGCTCCGGGCACTTCGAGCGTCAGCTCGCCTGCCACGACGACGATGGTTTCAATGTGCGGAAAGCTCGCCGCGTCGAGTTCGCCGACGAAGCCGATACGGCCCGCGGCCATCGAGTCGGGGCCTTCCCATGCGATTTCACGATGTGGCCCGAACGGGTCGTTCTCGCCGAACGGCTTCCTGCGGAAAACAGTCGACAAAGGCGTGCCATCGGCACGGTGCAACACGAACGCTACGGTCATTTCTGCTCCTGCGCATGGCGCGACGATCTTGTTGAGTGTCCTGGGGCGGTCCCGGAAATCGCCGTTCTCGCGACTTCGCATCCGGTAACCGTCAGGAGTATTGATTTGTTCGATAACGCGTATTCGTTGCGAAATAATTGAATCGCGCCGCTGGTGGTTCGTGCCTCCAATTATGCGGTGCAGGTCTTACCGATTGATTAACCTCCAGCAAAGCGATCGTTAAGCACGGTTTAATGACCACGCCATGGCCGGCAGGCGTCTTCACCGGGCAGCCAGGGCCGGTCGCAACCGCGTACCCGCGCTTGCGCTTACGCGGCGTGACAGGACGCGTCCCGGCGTTCGGCGCGCGTACGCATCGACGTGGTTCGCCCCGGCGCCCCACCCGAGCGCGCGCTCACGTAATCGCGCGGCGTAATCCCGAGCACCCGCCGGAAATGCCGGCACAGATGGCTCTGGTCGAAGAACCCGACCTCGGTCGCCACGACCGACGGCGCCACGCCGCCGCGCAGCAAGTCCTGCGCTCGCCGAACCCGTACCAGACACAGATACCGATGCGGCGACAGCCCGATTTCGCTGCGAAAACGCGCGGTGAAACGCGACACGCTCAACCCGGCCACCGCCGCGAGCGTATCGAGATTCAGCGGCTGCGCGAACGACGCATCGATCGTGCGCAGCACGTCGTCGATGGCCGTCGATACGGGGCGCCCGACGCCGGCAGCGCGGAGCACCGCACTTTCGACCGGCTCGTGGAACAGATCGACCATGTTCGCCGTCCTCATGCGGCCGCCCGCGCGGTAGTGGCCGGCGCGACGAAGCGCGCGATCGCGAACGGCTCGATCGGCGTGCCGGCCGCGCCGGTGTCGATCAACCGCGCCATGGTGCCGCCGACGCCGGGTGCGAACCGGGAGCGATGTTCGCGGACCCCGAACGCACGATAGAGGCGACGGCCACGTCGGCCCGCCCTTCGGCGGGCCCTTCACGGCCGGCGCGACACGCGCGGCGAATATCCAGCCAGTACGATTCGGGTTTCATCGGATCCTTTCCAAGCCTTCCGGCGACGATGATCGGCGATCGCTCGTTGAAAACCATTTAATCACCATCAAGAAGCGCAGTTGCCGCGTATTCGGGTACGGCGCACGCACAATCCACCGTTTTTCGCGAGCGCCGCGGCAGCCTGTGCGGAAAGCCGATCGCCGGCGCACGCGAGCACGGTAAACGAATGGCGCGGCGCACTACAGGCGCACCGGCTGCACCGGCGGGACGACCGCCGCCGGCTCCGCCTGGAAGCGCGTCAGGTCGTCCTCGCTGCGATGGCACAGCACCTGCGCGCCGTTGTCGAGGGTGCGCAGCACGGGTGCCGTTTGATTGCATACGCCGTCGATCCGCATCGGGCAGCGCGACAGGAACGGGCACAGCCCGGTGTTGTCCGCGCTCGCACCGATCGGCACCAGCGGCCGGTGGCAACGCTCGGCCGCATCGTCGAGCCAGCCCGCGCGCAGTTCCGGCGCCGACGACACGAGCAGGTGCGAGTACGGGTGATAAGGCGGCGCGCACAGCGCGTCGCGGCTACCCGTCTCGACGCGGCGGCCCGCGTACAGCACGACGATGTCGTCGCTGATCGCGCGCACCTTGGCGATGTCGTGCGTGATGAACACGTACGACACGCCGAGTTTCGCCTGCAGTTCGCGCAGCAAGTCCATGATCGCGGCGCCGACCACGGTATCGAGCGCCGACGTCACTTCGTCGCACAGGATCAGGTCGGGCTCCGCCGCGAGTGCGCGCGCGAGGTTCACGCGCTGCTTCTGCCCGCCGGACAGCTCGCCGGTGCGCCGCCCCGCGACCGCCGGCGGCAGCCGCACGAGTTCGAGCAGCTCCGCGACGCGCTGCCGCGCACGCGCGCCCTTGATCCCGTGATAGAACGCGAGCGGCCGCGCGAGCGTGCGCTCGACGGTATGCACCGGATTGAGCGCGGTATCCGCGTTCTGGAACACGATCTGCACGCGGCGATGCTGCTCCTTCGTGCGCTTGCCGATATCGAGCGCGAGCGGCTCGCCGTCGAGCAGGATCTGCCCGCCGTCGGCCGGCACGAGGCCCGCGATCACCTTCGCGAGCGTCGTCTTGCCCGAGCCCGATTCGCCGATCACGCCGACCGTCTGCCCGCGCCCGATGCGCAGGTCCACTTCGTGCAGGATCACTTTCGCCGGCAGGCCCTTCGCGGTGCGGGCGCCGTATCCGGCGACCGCGCCGCGCACGTCGAGCAACGGCGCAGGCGCGGCGGCCGCGGGTTTCGCGTCGCGTTCGGCGCCGTTCGGCGTGACCGCCGCGATCAGGCTCTGCGTGTACGGGTGCGCGGGCGCATGCAGGATCTGTTCGGTATCGCCCGCCTCGCGGATCACGCCGTCGCTCAGCACGACGATCCGGTCGGCCATCTGCGCGACGACCGCGAGATCGTGCGACACGTATACCGCGCTCATGCCGTAGCGCCGGATCACGCTCTTGAACGCCTGCAGCACGTCGATCTGCGTGGTCACGTCGAGCGCCGTGGTCGGCTCGTCGAGGATCACCAGTTCCGGATCGGTGATCAGCGCCATCGCCGCCATCAGCCGCTGCAACTGGCCGCCCGACACCTGGTGCGGATAGCGCTTGCCGATCGTTTCCGGCTCCGGCAGCGCGAGCGCGCGGAACAGCTCGACCGCCTTCGCCTGCGCGTCGCGCTTCGACATCGTCCGGTGAATCAGCGCGCTCTCGATCACCTGGTCGAGGATCGTGCGCGACGGGTTGAACGCGGCGGCCGCGCTCTGCGCGATGTACGCGACCTTGCGGCCGCGCAGCGCGGTCAGCGCCGGCGCGGACAGCGCGCATACGTCGGTGCCGGCGAGCTTCACCGAGCCGCCCGCGATCCGGCAGCCGGCGCGCGCATGGCCCATCAACGCCAGCGCGATCGTCGTCTTGCCGGAGCCGGACTCGCCGATCAGCGCGAGCACCTCGCCGCGCTGGATCTCGAAGTCGACGCCGTGGACGATCGTCGTTTCCGCGCCGCCCGGGCGGCCGCCGACGACACGCAGCCCGCTGACCTCGACGAGCGGAGTCGATTCATGTCGCATCAGTGTTCTCCCGCGGCGGCGGCCGCGCCCTTGCGGCGGCCGCGATGCGGCAGGCCGTCGATCAACAGGTTGACGCCCACCGTCAGGATCGCGATCGCGACCGCGGGCATGATCGCGACGGCCGAGCCATCGCCGAGGCTCGCGATGTTCTCGCGCACGAGCGAGCCAAGGTCCGCGTACGGCGGCTGCACGCCGAGCCCGAGAAAGCTCAGGCCGCTCAGCAGCAGCACGACGAACGTGAAGCGCAGCCCCGTGTCGGCGAGCATCGGGTGAATCATGTTCGGCAGCATCTCGACGCACGCGATGTACAGCGCGCTCTCGCCGCGTGCCCGCGCCACCTGCACGAATTCGAGCGTGCTGATGTTCACGGCCAGCGCGCGCGCGATCCGGTACGAGCCCGGCATGTAGCTGACCGCGGCGGTCAGGATCAGCAGCGGCAGCGACGAGCCGAACGCGGCGACGAACATCAGCGCGAACATCTTCGACGGAATCGACGTGAGCGCGTCGAGCAGCCGGCTCATCGTCTCGTCCACCGCGCGGCCCGACACCGTCGCGAGCAGCCCGAGCGTCGTGCCGGTCAGTGCGGCGAGCAGCACCGCCGCGAGCGCGAGCAGCACGGTCAGCCGCGTGCCGTACAGGATCCGGCTCAGCATGTCGCGGCCGAGGAAGTCGGAGCCGAACGGCAGCTTCGCGCTGAACGGCGCGAACACGTCGGGCGTCACGATCGAGCCGACGTCGTGCGGTGCGAGCAGCGGCGCGAACACCGCGACGAACAGCATCAGGCCGGCCATCGACAGGCCGATCCAGCCGCCGGTGGTCAGTGCCGGGCGCATCGCGCGGCGCTTGCGCGGCTGCTCGGGGGACGGTGCGGCAGGCGGCGTGTCGCCCCACGACGGGCGCGGATCGCCGGGCGGCGGCAGCGCGCTGCTGCGTTGTACGGGTTCGGTCGGGTGCATGTTCGGCATCTCGGGAGAAGGACGGGACGCTCAGGTCCGCAGTCGCGGGTTCGACACGATCGAACACAGGTCGGCGAACAGCACGAGCATCAGGTACGCGACGCAGAAGATCAGCGTGCACGCCTGGACCAGCGGGAAGTCGCGGTTGCCGACCGCATCGACCATCAGGCTGGCGAGGCCCGGATAGTTGAAGATCGTCTCGACGACGATCACGCCGCCGAGCAGATACGACAGGCTCAGTGCGACCGCATTGGCAATCGGCCCGATCGCGTTCGGCAGCGCATGGCGCAGCACGACGCGCGCGGGGCTCGCGCCCTTGAGCACGGCCATCTCGACATACGACGCGCTCAGTTGCTCGATCACCGCGGCGCGCGTCATCCGCGCCATCTGCGCGATCACGACCGCGCACAGCGTGAGCACCGGCATCGCATACGCGCGCAGGAAATCGTGGACGCTTTCGATCGGGCCGCTGTACGACAGCGCGGACAGCCAATGCAGCTTCACGGCCAGCACGAGCACGGCGACCGTCGCGATCAGGAATTCCGGCGTCGCGACGAGCGACAGCGTGCCGAGGCTGATCACGCGATCGACCACCGACTCGCGCTTGACCGCCGCGAGTATCCCGAGCAACAGCGCGATCGGCACCGATACCGCGGTCGTGATCGCCGCGAGCGCGAGCGACTTCGGCAGGCGCCCGCCGATCATGTCCGACACCGGCATGTCGCCGGACAGCGAGCGGCCGAAATCGCCGTGCAGCAGCCCGGCGAGCCAGTGCACGTAGCGCACGTGCGCCGGCATGTCGAGGCCGAACTGCTGGCGCAGCGCGGCGATCGTTTCCGGCGTCGCCGACTGGCCGAGCGCGGCCTGCGCGGCATCGCCCGGCAGCAGGTTCGTGATCGTGAAGATGATCGCGGACACGATCAGCAACGTCAGCGCGGTGACCGCGATGCGCCGGCCGATCAGCCCGATGAGGATTCGGTTCATGCAGCGGCACTCCCGGAAAGGCCGCGCGCGGCCGGGGCGGTGGCCCGCACCGGCCGCGCGGCGGCGGCAGGCGACGGCGTCAGGCGTTCCACCATACGTGTTCGGCGAACATGCCGCCCATCATCGGGCCGGTCGGAATCGAGCCGAGGCCCGCGAGCCGCTTGTCGTACCCGTCGAGGAAACTGATGAACGCGGGGATGCCGACCCTGCCCTGCTGCGCGACGATCGCCTGCATTTCGCCGTACATCTGCTTGCGCTTCGCATCGTCGGTCTCCGAACGCGCGGCGAGCAGCAACTGGTCGAACTTCGCATTCTTCCAGCCCGACTCGTTCCACGGTGCGTCCGACTTGAAGAACTGCGTGAACAGCACGTCGGCGCTCGAACGCGGGTTGATGTTGCCGAAGCCGAGCGGGTGCTTCATCCAGTGGTTCGACCAGTAGCCGTCGGGCGACACGCGGTTCACCTGCAGGTTCAGCCCGATCTTCTGGCCGGCCTGCTGCAGCAGCACGGCCATTTCGATCGACCCGTTCGCGTCGGACGTCGCATAGACCGGCGGCAGCGCGACGCCGAGCGCGCCCGCCTTGCGGAACAGGAACTTGGCCTTGTCCGGATCGTACGACCGTTGCGGCAGCGACGCGTTGAAGTAGCGATGGCCCGGCGGAATCGGCTGGTCGTTGCCGATCACCGCGTAGCCGCGAAACACGGCCGAACGGATCTGCTCGCGATCGAACAGGTACTTCATCCCTTCGACGAAATCGGGGTTCGCGGTCAGCGGGCTTTCGCTGCGCATGATGAGGTCGGTATAGAGCCCCGACTTGGTTTCCTTCAGCGCATAGCCGGGCGTCGACGCGACGCGCTGCGTCGAGCGCGGATCGATCGCGTTGACCAGGTGCACGTCGCCGGACAGCAGCGCGTTCAGGCGCGCGGCGCTGTCGCTGATGCCGATCAGCTCGATCTCGTCGAGATACGGCATCCCGGGCTTGAAGTAGCTGTCGTTGCGCACGCCGACCGTCGACACGCCCGGCTTGAACGCCTTCAGCTTGTACGGGCCGCAGCCGATGCCGGTCGTGAAGTCGGTCGTGCCGTCCTTGACGATCACGAGTTGCGGCGTCGCGAGGATCACCGGCAGATCGGCGTTCGCGCTCGTGAGCGTCAGCGTGACTTCGTCCGGGCCGGTCGCCTTCGCGTCGGCGAACTGGTCGGCGAGCGGCTTGACCTTCGATGCGGTCGCCGCGTTCTTGTGGCGCATCAGCGAGAACACGACGTCGGCCGGCCCGACCGGTTTCCCGTCGTGGAACGTGACGCCCTTGCGCAGCTTGACGATCCAGGTCTTCGCATCGGTCGTCTGCAGCGACTCGGCGAGATTCATCTGCGGCGTCAGGCTCGCATCGAGCTGCGTGAGGCCGCTGTAGAACATGAAGAAGCGGACGTAGTCGGCGCCCGTCGAGCCCTTGGCCGGGTCGAGCGTATCGGCCGTCGAGCTGGATTCGTTGGCCACGCGGATCTTGCCGCCGCGCTTCGGCGCGGGCGCGGCGAACGCCGGCTGCGTGCCCATCAGCAGTCCGCCGGCGCCGGTGGCCATCATGCCGCCCGCCGCCATGATCCGCATCATGTCGCGGCGCGTGAAGCCGCGGTGATCACCGCCGTTGTCGATATCGTCGCTCATCCGAACTGCTCCTGACTGTGGAAAGTGGGTCCTGGGGTCCAGCGTGGTTCGAGTTTCCCGCCGCGCCCGCCTGCTGGTAGCGAGTGCAACGTCGTACGCATTGAGTTCATTTAAGCACCGCCAAAATGGCGGTTGTCGCGATTCGGGGCACCTGCACGACACGATTCGACCGTTTTGGGCCGTCCGCGCAGCATGAATTGCTGCGCGAGCGCGTGTGCCGCGTTGTCTTCCCGTCGCCCCGCGACACATGCGCGATGAAGAGAATCGTAAAGCGACGGCCGCCGCAGATTGCACCGACAAAATTGCCCGTTCGGCATCCGAAACGCGTTCGACGGCCCCAAACCGCATGTTTTGCGTCGATTGCACGCTCGCGGGGCGGCGCGGGTCGAAACGAGCGAAATGTCCCGGGCGCCGGCCGCGCGCGCGTGCGACCGTGAGCCGCCCTCGCAGCCGCCGCGCCGGGGCGATTTCCCACCACCGCGAGGACACCCGCCCATGAAAGTTCAGAAGATTTCCCGCTCCGTCGACACCGACTTGCCCGAAGACCGGGGCACGGCCGGATTGCCCGGCACCGGGCGCGCCCGCGTGTCGGGGCGGCAGGTCGTGATCCCGGGCAGCGAGGCGTTCGACACCGGCGTGTTCGAATGCACGCGGGGCACTTACCGGCGCGGAGTGAAGGAAGCGGAGGTGATGCATTTCCTCGCCGGCGCCGGCACGTTCGCGCCGGATGGCGAGGAAGCGATCGAGTTCGGCGCGGGCGACGCGCTGTTCTTCGCCGCGAACACCGAAGGGCTGTGGGACGTGCGCGAGACGATGCGCAAGGTGTATGTGATCTTCTGACGCGGGCGGGCCGCGCATGCGCGCCGCGCCCGGTTTCTCCCCCGGCAGGCCGCTCAGCCGGCCAGCCGGAACACCGCTACCGCGGACCTCAACCGTGCCGCCTGTTCATCCAGCGAGGAAGCGGCCGCGGCAGCCTGCTCCACGAGCGCGGCGTTCTGCTGCGTGACTTCGTCCATTTGCGACACCGCCTTGCCGACCTGTTCGATGCCGGTGCTTTGCTCGGCGGAGGCCGTGGAGATCTCGCCCATGATGTCGGCGACCCGGTCGATCGACCGGACGATCTCCGTCATGCGCGTCCCCGCCGCCTCGACGAGCCGGCTGCCGCTGCCGACCTTCTCGACCGACACCTCGATCAGCCCCTTGATGTCCTTCGCCGCCGCGGCGCTGCGCTGGGCAAGCGAGCGGACCTCCGAGGCCACGACCGCGAACCCGCGCCCTTCCTCGCCGGCTCGCGCCGCTTCGACCGCGGCGTTGAGCGCAAGAATGTTGGTCTGGAACGCGATGCTTTCGATCACGACGGTAATGTCGGCGATCCGCACCGACTCTTCGGAAATCTGCCGCATCGTTTCGACGACCTCCTGCACGGCGGCACCGCCGAGTTCGGTCGCCTCCTTGGCCGTGGTGACGAGCGCATTGGCCTGACGCGCATTCTCGGCATTCTGTCTGACCGTCGACGTGATCTGTTCCATGCTGGCGGCCGTTTCCTGCAGCGACGCGGCCTGTTCCTCCGTGCGTTGCGACAGGTCCAGGTTGCCTTGCGCGATCTCGCCGGTGCCGACGGCGATCGAGTGGGTCGTGGTCTGGATTTCGGCGATCGTCTCGGTCAGGCGCGCCTTCATTTCGCCGAGCGCCGCAAGCAGGCTGCCCGGCGCGGCCTTGGCCGCATCGAACTCGACGTCCAGTTCGCCGGCGGCGATGCGCGCCGCGATGTGCGTCGCGTGCGCCGGCTCGCCGCCCAGCATGCGCCTGACGCTGCGCAGGACGCCCCATGCGATTGCCGCCAGCGTCGCGGCGATGACGAGCGCGATGGCGCCCAGCACCATCGCGAGCCGGGTGAAGGCCGCGTCGATATCGTCGTAAAAGAATCCCGTGCCGATCCACCAGTTCCAGTCCGGAATGGCGACCACGCCCTGCAGTTTCGGCACCGCATCCGCGTCGGGGCTGCGCTTGACCAGCACGTCGACGAGCGCGAAATGCGCCTGCGCCATCCCGGCACGGTAAGCCTCGCTATCGGTCAGGCCGCCGGTCGTGCGGTTGCCCTTGGCCCGCGTGCCGACGAACTTCGCGTTCGGATGAACCAGGTTGACGCCGTCGGCAGTCGTGACCCAGTAGTAGCTTTTCGTATCCGCGTTGAGCGCCGACAGCGCGGCTTTTGCCTGCTGCTGGGCCTGATCCGCGGTGAGCGTACCGCTCGCCTGCAACGCGCGGTACGAATTGACCAGATGTTCGGCCTTCGTCAAGAGAATGACGATCTCTTCGCGACGGCTGTCGATCAGCGCGCCGCGCAGCGTGTGCAGCGACATCGCGGCGAGCAATACGACGCCGAGCAGCGCAGCCGCGACGAGCATCAGCAGTTTCGTGGACAACTTCATGCGGGAGCCTCGCGATATTAACCATTCGGTACATATATCGGCGCTGGCGGCTCTACCTTGAACGTCATCGCATCGGTAATTACCCTTGTTTCGTGCGCCGATCGTACGCGCACGACGAAGCGGCCGGGCCGGCCGCTCCTGGATTCGCCCCGGGTGTGCCAGGGTGGCTGCGCGTCGCACGGCACATTCGCGCGCAGCCGGCGCGGCGCTTACAGGCCGAGCTGCGTCGCGAGATGGCCGATGTCGGACACCTCGTAGTAGTTGTAGAACGGCGTGCCGGGCTCGTGGCCGCGATTGACGAACGCCTTGTGCTTGATGCCGAGATCCTCGGCCGTCATCAAGTCGTAGCGCAGGCTCGACGATACGTGCAGCACGTCTTCGGGCTTGCAGCCGAGCTTGCCGAACATATATTCGAAGCCCTGCATGCGCGGCTTGTACGACTGCGCCTGCTGCGCGGTGAACACAGCGTGGAACGGCGCGCCGAGCTTGTCGACGTTGCTCATGATCTGGTCGTCCATTGCGTTCGACAGGATCACCAGCTTGTACTTCTTCGCGAGTCGCGACAGGCCGGCCGGCACGTCCGGATGCGGGCCCCAGGTCGGAACCGCATGATAGAAACGCTCGGCCTCGGCTTCGTCGAACGTCACGCCGATCCGCGCGCAGGTGCGACGGATCGCGTTGACGAGGACGTCGCGGTACGGCTTCCAGGCGCCGAGCACCTCGTCGAGCCGATAAGCGGCGAACGCGCGCACGAAGTCCTCCATCGCGACCGGCGACAGCCGGTCCGCGTAAATCTCGCGCGCAAGCTCCGCCATCCGGAAGCGGGTCAGCGTGCCGTAGCAGTCGAACGTGATGAACTTCGGTTCAAATTGGATCATGATGACGTCCTGTCGGTGTGAAGCCCCGGCAGGGCCGGGGACGGGCTGGGTTCAACGAAATTGAATCAGGGCAAAAAGTCGTTCGCACATCGTTCGGCGCCGCCCAAAACGCACAATCGCCGCGAGTTGCCCGGATCGTGCAGCACGATGTGCGGCACGATCCGGCGAGCCTCGCGAAAAACCGGGCAGGCTGCCGGCCGACGCGGCTCGCCGGCAAGCGGCAGCGACACCGCGCCTTCATCGTAGTGGCATTCCCACAGCAGGAGTTGCCGGATCGGCAGCGCGCGCCGGCACGATACGCGTGTTCGTTCGCGCCGATCGAGCGGGTTTGCGTCGATCTGACGCGAGCGGCCGCTGCCGCCGGAAAACAGGCGAATCGTCCTATCCGCGCCGCGGCGGCGCTGGCAGAGTCGAGATGTCATTCCTACCCATCCGGAGTCCGGCGTGGCCGACCTCAATTCTTCCAGCACGCTTACCTATCGCCCGTTCGCCGAAACCGACCTGCCCGCCGCGCACCGGCTGTCGGAGGCGGTCAAGTGGCCGCACCGGCTCGACGACTGGCGCTTCGCGCTCCAGCTCGGCAGCGGCTTCGTCGCCGAAGACGAATCCGGCATCGTCGGCACCGCGCTCGGCTGGCGCTTCGGCGAGTCGCACGCATCGCTCGGCATGGTGATCGTGTCGCCCGAGCGCCAGGGCCGCGGCATCGGCCGCGAACTGCTCGCGCGCGTCGTCGACAGCCTCGGCCCGCGGACCGTGTTCCTGCATGCGACGCCGGCCGGCGAGCCGCTCTACGTGAAGTTCGGATTCGGTGCGATCGGCACGATCGACCAGCACCAGGGCGCCGCGTTCCAGCCGCCGCTGATTTCGCTGCCGCCCGGCGAGCGGCTGCGGCCGCTCGGCACCAACGACGGCCCGCGACTCGCGGCGCTCGCTGCGCGCGCGGCCGGCTACCCGCGCGATGCGGTGATCGATGCGCTGCTCGGCGTCGCCAACGGGATCGCGCTCGATCGCGACGGCGAACTGCTCGGCTTCGCGCTGTTTCGCCGTTTCGGCCGCGGCCATGCGATCGGCCCGGTGATCGCACCGGACGCGCTGCGCGCGCAGGCGCTGATCAGCCACTGGCTCGCGCTGCACGAAGGCATGTTCGTGCGCGTCGACGTGCCCGGCGACAGCGGGCTGTCGGACTGGCTGCAGGGGCTCGGCCTGCCGCGCGTCGATACCGTCGTCGCGATGGCGCGCGGTGCGGCGCCCGCGCGCGATCCGGCGCTGCGCGCGTTCGCCATCGTCAACCAGGCGCTCGGCTGAGCGGCACGCACGATGAGCTTCCTCTACAAGGCCGACCCGGTGCGCGGCGCACAATGGGCGCAGCGCTTCGCGCAACAGGCGCCCGATCTCGCGTTCCGGATCTGGCCGGACATCGGCGATCCGCGCGCGGTGCGCTACCTCGCCGCATGGCAGCCGCCCGACGATCCGGTCGCGCTGCTGCCGAACCTCGAGATCGTGTTTTCGGTCGGCGCCGGCATCGATCAATTCGACCTGTCGCGCGTGCCCGCGCACATTCCGGTCGTGCGGATGATCGAGCCCGGCATCGTCGACGGCATGGTCGAGTATGTGACGCAGGCCGTGCTGACGATCCATCGCGACCTGTTCGACTACGCGGCGCAGCAACGCGCGCAGGCATGGCACGAGCGGCCGGTGCGCGCGGCCGCATCCCGACGCGTCGGCGTGCTCGGGCTCGGCACGCTCGGGCAGGCCGTGCTCGACACGCTGCGGCGCTTCGGCTTCCCTTGCGCCGGCTGGAGCCGCACGCCGCGCACGCTCGACGGCATCGACTGTTACGCGGGCGACGCGGCGCTCGATGCGTTCCTGGCCCGCACCGACATCCTGATCTGCCTGCTGCCGCTGACGGACGGCACGCGCGGGCTGCTCGGCGCGCGCGTGTTCGACGCGCTGCCGGCCGGCGCGTCGCTCGTGCAGGTCGGTCGCGGCCCGCAGCTCGACGCGGCCGCGCTGCTCGCCGCGCTCGACAGCGGCCGCCTCGACAGCGCGATCCTCGACGTGACGGACCCCGAACCTTTGCCGGCCGGACACCCGTTCTGGGCCCATCCGCGCATCCGGATCACGCCGCACATCGCGAGCGCGACGCGGCCCGATACCGCGGTCGATGCCGTGCTCGCGAACCTCGCGCGCCATCGCGCGGGCCAGCCGATGATCGGCGTCGTCGATCGCATGCGCGGTTACTGACGCGCGCGCCCGGCCCGGCGGGGCGTGCAGCAGAAAATGCCGAAGCGCCCCGTGCAAACGCCGTATCCATACGTTTCAAGCGGGAAATTGAAGACGCGTGCGGATTTCCCGCCCGGTAGCATGAACTCACGCTGACACCCAACGAGAGTCCCGCCCTGCCATGACCTACTCCGCGCTGATCGAAGCCGATCGTCAACACCTGATTCATCCGGTCGTCAATTACCGTACGCACGAGACGCGCGGCGTCACCGTGCTCGACTCCGCCGACGGCGTGTTCCTGCGCGACGCGCAAGGCCACACGCTGCTCGACGCGTTTTCCGGCCTGTGGTGCGTGAACGTCGGCTACGGCCGCGACAGCATCGTGAAGGCCGCGGCCGACCAGATGGCGAAGCTGCCCTACGCAACCGGCTATTTCCATTTCGGATCGCAGCCCGCGATCGAGCTTGCCGAGCGGCTCGCGGCGCTCGCGCCCGCGTCGCTGAACCGCGTGTACTTCACGCTCGGCGGCTCGGACGCCGTCGATTCCGCGGTGCGCTTCATCACGCACTATTTCAACGCGACCGGCCGCCCGTCGAAGAAGCATATGATCGCGCTCGAGCGCGGCTATCACGGCTCGTCGTCGATCGGCGCCGGGCTCACCGCATTGCCCGCGTTCCATCGCCATTTCGATCTGCCGCGCGCCGACCAGCACCACATTCCGTCGCCCTACCCGTATCGCCACCCGCTCGGCGACGATCCGCAGGCGCTGATCGCCGCGTCCGTCGCCGCGCTCGAAGCGAAGGTCGCGGAACTCGGCGCGGACAACGTCGCCGCGTTCTTCTGCGAGCCGGTACAGGGCTCCGGCGGCGTGATCGTGCCGCCCGCGGGCTGGCTGAAGGCGATGCGCGACGCATGCCGGCGCCTCGGCATCCTGTTCGTCGCCGACGAGGTGATTACCGGCTTCGGCCGCACCGGCCCGCTGTTCGCGTGCGAGACCGAGCAGCTCGATCCGGACTTGATGACCGTCGCGAAAGGGCTGACGGCCGGTTATGCGCCGATGGGCGCGGTGCTGATGTCCGACGAAATCTATGAAGGTATCGCGGGCAGCCGCGCCGACACCGCGGTGGTCGGGCACGGCCACACGTATTCCGCGCATCCGGTCAGCGCCGCGATCGGCCTCGAAGTGCTGAAGCTCTATCACGAAGGCGGGCTACTCGCGAACGGCCAGGCGATGGCGCCGCGTTTCGCCGCGGGGCTCGATGCGCTGCGCGCGCATCCGCTCGTCGGCGACGCCCGTTCGGTCGGCCTGCTCGGCGCGCTCGAGCTGGTGGCCGACAAGGCTCGCAAGACGCGCATCGACCCGGCGCTGAACCTGCCCGACAAGATCGCCGCCGCCGCGTACGCGAACGGCGTGGTGTTCCGCGCATTCGGCGACGGCGTGCTCGGTTTCGCGCCGGCACTGAGCTTCACCGCGGGCGAGTTCGACCTGATGTTCGAACGCGTGCGCAAGACGCTCGACGACGTGCTGGCCGACGCGGGCGTGCAGCGCGCGCTCGACGCCGCCCACGCGCAGCCGGCATGACGCGGGCATGAAGCGGGCGAGGGAAAGCCGGACTTGTGGCGGCTACCGTTCGACTCTAAAGTAACCGGACATTCCATTTCTGCCTTCTCACGCGAACATGACGGACAGCAAGCTAGACCGGATCGACCTGCGCATTCTTTCCCAGTTGCAGAAGCGCGGGCGCATGACCAACGTCGAACTGGCCGATGCGGTCGGGCTGTCGCCGAGCCCGTGCCTGATCCGCGTGAAGCGGCTCGAAAAAGCCGGCTACATCGCCGGGTACGGCGCGCACATCCAGCTCGAGAAGCTCGGCGACGTGCAGGTGGTGTTTACCGAGGTCACGCTCGCCGACCACCGGCGCGAGGACTTCGACCGGTTCGTCGCGGCGATCCGCGATGTCGACGAGATCGTCGAGTGCCATCTCGCGAGCGGCGGCTACGACTATCTGCTCAAGTTCGTCACGCGCAGCGTGAGCCACTACCAGACGATCGTCGAAGGGCTGCTCGAGCAGAACATCGGCATCGAGAAGTATTTCAGCTACGTGATCATCAAGTCGCCGTTCGTCAAGCGGCACTACCCGCTCGAATCGCTGTTCGGCGAACGGCACTGACGAGCGGCGGGCGGCGGCCACGCCGTACGCCCGTCGACGCGACGCGCCCGCCTGCCGCCGTCGAGCCGCCCTCATCCAAGGATCTGACATGTCACTTACCCTCTCCCGCACCGAACTCGTTCGCAGTGCAAACCTGATCGACGGCGCGTGGCGCGACGCGCTCGACGGCCGTCGCTTCACGATCACCGATCCGGCGACGCTCGAACGCGTGGCCGACGTGCCCGACAGCGGTGCGGCCGACGCACGTGCCGCGACCGACGCGGCCGTGCGCGCGCTGCCCGCGTGGCGCGCGACGCCGGCCCGCGAACGCGCGGCGGTCCTGCGCGCATGGCATGCGGCGATCGTCGCGCACACCGACGATCTCGCGAAACTGATGTCGCGCGAACAGGGCAAGCCGCTCGCCGAAGCGCGCGGCGAAGTCGCGTATGGCGCGTCGTATGTGCTGTGGTTTGCCGAGGAAGCGACCCGCACCTACGGCGACCTGATTCCGCAACAGCAGCGCGGCAAGCGGCTGAGTGCGGTCAAGGAGCCGATCGGCGTCGTCGCCGCGATCACGCCGTGGAATTTCCCGCTCGCGATGATCGCGCGCAAGATCGCGCCCGCGCTCGCGGCCGGCTGCACGGTCGTCGCGAAGCCGGCCGAGGACACGCCGCTCACGGCACTCGCGCTGGCGTTCCTCGCGCAGGAAGCCGGCGTGCCGCCCGGCGTGCTGAACGTGATCGCCGCATCGCGCGAGCACGGCATCGACGCGGTGGCCGACTGGCTCGCCGACGGCCGCGTGCGCAAGATCACGTTTACGGGATCGACACCCGTCGGCAAGCTGCTCGCACGCGAATCGGCCGCGACGCTCAAGAAGCTGTCGCTCGAGCTCGGCGGCAATGCGCCGTTCATCGTGTTCGACGATGCCGAGCTCGACGCCGCCGTCGACGGACTGATGGCCGCCAAGTTCCGCAACGGCGGCCAGACATGCGTGTCGCCGAACCGCGTGTACGTGCAGGCCCGAATCTACGACGCCTTCGCCGCGAAGCTCGCCGCGCGGGTCGGCGCGTTGAAAGTTGCCCCGGCAACCGACCCTGCCGCGCAGATCGGCCCGATGATCAACGCGCGCGCGGTCGACAAGATCGCGCGCCATGTCGACGATGCGCTCGAGCGCGGCGCCCGCGTGCTGACGGGCGGCAGGCGCCTGCCCGAACTGGGACCGAACTATTACGCGCCGACCGTGCTCGCCGATGCGGCCGCCGGCATGCAGCTCGGTTGCGAGGAGACGTTCGGGCCGGTCGCCGCGCTGTTTCCGTTCGATACCGAGGATGAAGCCGTCGGCGCCGCGAACGACACGCCGTTCGGGCTCGCCGCGTATTTCTACACGCAGGACGTCCGGCGCATCGCACGCGTGTCGGCGCGGCTCGAAACGGGCATCGTCGGCATCAACGAAGGTGCGCTCGCGAGCGAGGCCGCGCCGTTCGGCGGCGTGAAGGAATCGGGCTACGGCCGCGAAGGTTCGCGCTACGGCCTCGACGACTACCTGTCGATCAAGTACCTGTGCCAGGGCGGGCTCGACTGATCGCGCACGGCCCGACACGACGCGCTTCGTCGACCTGGGCAACCCTACCGGGCTCGAACATTTCCCGGACGCCGGCACCGTGATCGGCCGGTCGAACGAGGTTCCCGTCGTGACGCCGTATCCCGACTGCGTGCTCGTGATGCCGTCGCTGCGGCAATTGCGGCCCGGCGTCACCGTCGTCCGGCTCGGGCGGCTCGTCGACGAATCCGCAGCGCCCGTCTGACGGATCGGCTTCAACCCGACCGGCGCGGCGGCCGCACACGTTTGCGGCAACGCCGCGCCGATTCGCTTCGCATGCAGACCTCCATTTCCTCGCATACCTGCCGTTAACCCGGATTTCAGCGCAGCCTCGGTCATCGCACCTGGCTTCCCCCACGAGCGCGAGCATGTCCGCATCCACTTCCATCGAGAAAATCGCCGACTGGGCGGGACGAAACCATCTTGTCGTCGGCGCGCTCGGCACACTGATGTCGCTCGCCGCGCTGAGCATCAGCGCGATGACGCTGTGGGCCATGAGAAGCGGCGTCGTCGAGCACGCGCACGAGACTTCGCGCAACGTCGCCGCCGTGCTGGTCAGCGAGATCGCGCGGACCGTCGAAACGTCCAACAACGCACTGAGCGCACTCGCATCCGATCTCGGCAAGCCGGAAGTCAGGCACATGGACGCCGGGCTTCGGCACGATCTGCTGTTCCAGCGCGCGGCCGCGCAATACGTGACCGGCATGGGCGTGACAGACCAGAACGGCCGCCTGATCGACGGGTGTTGCGGGCCGACTCACCATTGGGACTTCGGCGATCGCGACTACTTCAAGGTCCATCGCGACGCGGCGAACGTCGGCCTTTACGTATCGGAGGCCTATCGCGCGCGCTCGCGCAACGGCACGAAGTCCATCGCGCTGTCCCGGCGCGTCGAACGGCCGGACCACACATTCAACGGGATCGCGGTTGTCGCCATCGACCTCGCGTACTTCGATCAGTTGCTTGCCCGATTGAACGTCGGGCCGAACGGCATCAGCGCGATCCTGCGCACGGACGGCACCATCCTGGCCAGAAATCCGCCGCTGAGCGACCACCAGATGGTCCGCCTAAGCCGATCGAAGGTCTTCGATCGCATGCTGAACCAGGAATCAGGGTTCTATGCGGCCTACTCGCGCATCGACGGAACCTTGCGGCTCTATACGTTCCAGCGGGTGCCCGGCACCCCGCTGATTGCCGTCGTCGCCCCTGCCGAGCGCGACGTGCTGGCCGGCTTCACGCGCATGTCATGGTCGGTCGGCGTGTCGGCCTCGTTCATCTGCGCGCTCTTCTGCGCGGTCGTCTGGCTGCTCGCATTCGCATTGCGGGACAATCTTCGCAAGCAGACGTTGCTGACCGATCTCACCCGCACCGATCCGCTGACGGGCCTGCACAACCGCCGCGCGCTCGACGTCGCGCTGGCCGACGAATGGAAGCGACTCCAGCGCAGCAATGAAGGCAGCCTGTCGGTGCTGTTCATCGATGCCGACCACTTCAAGCAGTACAACGACAGATACGGGCATGCGCAGGGTGACACGGCACTGAGATTCCTGTCCGAATGCATCCGGACTCACACGCGGCGGCGCGCCGACATCGCCGCGCGCTACGGCGGCGAAGAGTTCGTCGCGGTGCTGCCGGATACGGATGAAAGCGGCGCCGCGAAGGTCGCCGAGGCCATTCGCGCCGAAGTGGAACGCAACCAGCTCGCCGGATTCGCCGAGACGGTTCCGGCTTTTACGGTGAGCATCGGATACGCGACCGGGCATCGCGCACGCCCGGCGTCCATCGACGCGCTCACGCATCAGGCAGACCTCGCGCTGTATACGGCGAAGCGTCACGGTAGAAACCGCGTGTGCCGCGGCGACACGGGATCGTTTGCGCAATCGGCGTGAGGGCCGTTGCGGTCGACCGCGGGCGCTTTTTCCTTTCGGCGTCCGTCTCGCCCGGTAATGCAGCACACCGATCGCCGGCCGCGCGATCGTACCGCTGCCGCCATTCACCGGTTCCGGCAATCCGGCGGCTTCGCGTCCGGAACGTGACACCTGCCGTTCCGGGCTTTCGGGCCCGCGTCGATCGACGACCTCATGGTTTTCCGGACGGATGGCGTCAATTTCGTGACGGCATCGCTTCCGAAATCACGCACTCGATAACGTCTGAAGTAAAAAACCTCTCGCGAGAACGCTCTAAATAGTGCGTTCTTGACCATTTCGAAGTTTCTCAACCCGCAAACGATTGCGTTCTTCAAGCCCCCTAAATCCTTCTTTAACCAATCCGATAATAAGGAACGCTACCCAATATCGACACAACGGATCCTGAATGATGCATAACAAACAGTTGATGGTTCGCACGAAACTCACCCTTACGTTTGGCTTCCTGACGTGCGTGGTGCTGCTCGTTTCGTTCCTCGGCATCGTATCGCTCAGCAACGCGAACGCGGTATTCGCGAATTATGTCAATGGCATCAACGCTCGCGCGGAACTGGCAGCCAAGGTACGCGTCGCCGTCGATCGGCGCGCCATCGCGGCGCGCAACCTGGTGCTCGTGACGACGCCACGCGACCTGGAGATCGAGAAGGAAGCAGCGCTGCAGGCCGACCGCGACGTCAGCGCACGAATCGCCGCACTCAAGAACGCCGTAGGTGAAGGCACCGACGCGACCGACAAGGCACGCGAGCTGGTGCGGCAGATCGACCAGATCGAGACAAGGTACGGCCCGGTGGCACGGGCCATCGTCGACGCCGCGCTGAACAACCGGCGCGATCAGGCCGTCACGATGATGAACGAACAATGCCGACCGCTTCTGGCGCAGCTGGTCGACGCATCGCAGGCCTATATCGTGTACACGCGCGAACGCGCCGTGCAGATGGTGCAAGAGTCGGAAGACCGCTATGCGTCGCGACGGGTGCTGCTCATCGTCATCTGCCTCGCCGCCGTCGCGGGCGCGGTGGCGGCGGGCGTCATCATCGTGCGAGGGCTGACCCGCTCGCTCGGCACTGAGCCGGCCACGCTCAGCGACATCGCGCAGCGCATCGCCGGCGGCGACCTCGCCGCCGGGTCCGCCACCGTCGACGCGCCGCGCGGCAGCGTGCTGGCCTCCATGCGCGAAATGCAGGCCAATCTGGTGCGCCTGATTTCGCAGGTCCGCATCGCGTCCGGCAACGTCGCGACGGGCGCGAGCGAAATCGCGTCCGGCAACCAGGATCTGTCGTCGCGCACGGAACAGCAGGCCGCGTCGCTGCAGGAGACCGCATCCAGCATGGAAGAATTGACGTCCACCGTGCGACTGAACGCCGACAATGCGCAGCAGGCAAGCTCGCTGGCCAATAACGCATCGGAAGTCGCGCAGCGCGGCAGCACCGTGGTCGGCCTGGTGGTCGAAACGATGACGGACATCAGCGACAGCTCGTCGAAAATCGCCGAGATCACCGGGATGATCGAAGGGATCGCGTTCCAGACGAACATCCTCGCGCTCAATGCGGCCGTGGAAGCGGCACGCGCGGGTGAACAAGGCCGCGGTTTCGCGGTCGTGGCCAGCGAAGTGAGAAGTCTCGCGCAACGTTCATCGACCGCCGCGAAGGAAATTCGGCAGTTGATCACGCAATCGGTCCAGAAGATCCAGGACGGCTCGCGTCTCGCGCACAATGCGGGCGACACCATGGGCCAGGTGACGCAGGCGGTGGCGCGCGTGACGGACATCATGGGCGAGATCGCGGCGGCATCGAGCGAGCAGAGCCGCGGCATCGAGCAGGTCAACCTGGCCATCACGCAAATGGATGAAGTCACGCAACAGAATGCGGCGCTCGTCGAAGAGGCCGCCGCCGCATCGAAGTCGCTCGAGGAACAGGGAAATCAGCTTGCCGAGTCGGTATCCCTGTTCCGGCTGGAGGCGAGCGCATCGCACGCGTAGCCGCGTCGGCGCGTCGGCGCGTCGCACCGTTGCTGACACACACTTTGCTTCCGACACCCGTCCCGTTTAGGAAAACAGACTAAACATCATTCCCCGAAAGCGGGACGCGCTCGATCGCGCCGAATGACGTGAAGCGGTTTCGTAACCGTCGCGTCACGATCGGCCACCACAATGCTCCGTCTTCTACCCTCAGGATGGAGTTTGCATGCTTGCGTCACCGAGCCGTCTCCCGCTGCACGTCGCAGCGCTGTCGACCGCGATCCTACTGGCTGCCTGCGGCGGCGGCGACGATGTCGTCGCAACGAGCTCGACGGACGCCGCGGTCCCGGCACCGCCGGCCGACCCCGGCTTCGTCGACAGCGCGCCCGTTCCGAGCGTGCCCGCGTTCGTCGACAACGTCGCGACCAACCAGCGCGGCGACGCCCGTTATGCAACGCTGTCGACCAACGCCGCCGTGCGCGTGGTGAGCCGCTTCCTCGACCTGTGGCAGCCGTCGACGATGCTCGTCGATGCCGGCGTGACCGCGCCGGCCAACGGCGCGTTTCCCGCCATCTCGCCTTCCCCCTGCACGGGGCTGCCCGGCAACGGCACGCCGTGCGGCACGAGCCTGAACGACGCGGTGCTGTCGGCGAACGTGCAATACGTGGTCAACGCGACGACCGCGCGCACGCCGCAGCAAGCCGACGCCGCCTATTACGACGACCGGCGCGGCAAGGGCTACAGCGTGACGGACGGCATGGGCCCGCTCACCGCGGCATGGCGCACCGCGGCCCAGCAGACGACCAGCATCACCAGCGTGCCGACCGATGCCACGACCGTGCTGTATAACGACACCGGCAACAACGTCGGCGTCGGCAGCAGCGGCAACGCGAGTTTCGGGAAAGTCGTCGACCTGCTCAACGAGATGGGCAACAACGCGTCGACCGAACCCGCGAAGCGCTTCTACAAGTATGCACGGCCGTATCGCTGGAGCTCGAGCGTCGTCGTCGCGCCGACACTCGTGCCCGCGGAAAGCGCGACGCCGGCGACCGACGGCGGCTTCATCAGCGGCCACCAGGCCGAAGCGATGCGCGATGCCGTGACGATGGCGTGGCTCGTGCCCGAGCGCTTCCAGGAAATGGTCGGCCGCGGCCTCGAGCTCGGCGAGAACCGGATCCTCGCCGGCATGCACTCGCCGCTCGACGTGATCGGCGGCCGCATGCTCGCGCTGGCCGTCAGCGCTGCCAACCTCGCCGCGTACGCGAGCGACGCGCAGGCCGCGTACGGCCAGGCGCACCAGACGCTGCAGCAGCTCACCGGCACGACCGATGCGACCTTCCCGGCATTCGCGCGCTCGGGCACGACGGCGACCGACCGGTTCGCCGACTACGCGACGAACAAGGCGGCGTTCACGCGCCGCATGACGTACGGCTTCGGCGCGATCGACGCGACCGGCGCGCCGCCGGTCGTGCCGAAGGGCGCGGAGATCCTGCTGCAGACGCGCTTCCCGTACCTGGGCGCGGACCAGCGGCGCGTCGTGCTGAAGACCACCGAACTGCCGTCCGGCTACCCGGTGATGGACGATGCGGAAGGCTGGGGCCGGCTGAACCTGTTCGCCGCCGCCGACGGCTACGGCGCGTTCAACGGCAACGTGACCGTCGCGATGGATGCGTCGAAGGGCGGCCTCAACGCCGCCGACCTGTGGCGCAACGACATCGCGGGCGCCGGCAAGCTGACGCTGCAAGGCAGCGGCACGCTGACGCTGGCGGGCAACAACAGCTATACGGGCGGCACGCAGGTCAGCGGCGGCACGCTCGCCGCCACTTCCACGATGGCGTTCGGCAACGGCGACGTGTATGTCGGCTCCGGCGGCGGCATCCGGATCGCGGCCGGCGCGCCCGTCACGATCGCGACCCGCTACACGCAGCTCGACAACACGACGCTCGAACTCGACATCGACGGCAACGGCGGCGGACGCCTGCGCGTGGGCGGTGCGTTCACCGTCGCGGGCGGCACGCTGCACGTGAAGTTCGTGAACGGTTATGCGCCGAAAGCCGGCGACACCATCGCACTGATCGAAGCGGCAGCAGGCGCCGCGAAGTTCTCGACGGTGACGGTCGACGGCTTCAAGGCGACGCCGGTCTATACGGCGACGGGTGTGTCGATCACGCTGTCGGCGTCATAACCGGCGCAGGCATCGATCCGCGCGACGGCGCCGGCCGCCGGTTCGCGCATCAGGGTTTGCATCGCGGGTTTTCCTTCGCAGCCCGATTGCGCGGGCGGCCGCACGCCGCCGCGAGTCGCGACTCGCGAATGGCGGATCAGCATTCGACGAGCGCCTTCACGACGTCATGCGCCGCCGCGCGCGGCGTCGATCCGGTAGAAGCGGCGCGCGTTGCCGCCGAACAGGTCGGCAAGCGCCGCGGAGCCGAGCAACTGCGCGCAGTCGTCCTCGCACGCGGCCAGCCAGTCGCCGTAGCCGCCGCACGCCGACGCGACACGCAGCACCGGCCAGTCGCTGCCCCACATCAGTCGCGCCGGCCCGAACAGGTCGGTCAGCGCATGCACATAAGGCCGCGTGCGCGCTCGCACGGCGTCCGGGCCGGCCGACGGCCCGGCCTCGGTCCACAGGCCGGACAGCTTGCAGTGAAGATTCGGCAGGCTCGCGAGGCCGCGCATCGCCGACAGCCACGGCTGCAGCTCGCCGCGTTCGATGAACGGCTTCGCGCCGTGGTCGATCACGATCTGCAGATCCGGGTGGCGCTGCGCGAACGCATGCAGCGCATCGAGATGGCGCGGCATCACCAGCGCATCGAAACGCAGCGCATGCTCGAGCATCGCGGCGACCGCGCGATCGAGCACCGGATCGTCGATCCACGCATCGTCGGGCAGATCCTGCAGCATCGGGCGCAACCCGCGCGCCTTCGGCGCCGACGCGAAGGCCGCGATCCGCGCCGGCGCGTCGGCGGCCTTCAGGTCGACCCAGCCGACCACCGCGCCGACCGTGGGGGTGTCGTCCGCGAGATCGAGCAGGAAGCGCGTGTCGGCGTCGCTCGGCAGCGATTGCACGAGCACGGTGCGGTCGATGCGCGCCGCGTCGAGCAGCGGCGCCAGATCGGCCGGACCGAAATCGCGGTGAATCGCATCGAGTTCGGCCGGCGGCCAGCAGCCGGCCCGCGCGCCGATCCGCCAGTAGTGCTGATGTGCGTCGACGCGTGCCGTCATGCGCGCGCTCCCGGCACCGGCGCGTGCGCCGCGATCAGCCCTTCGTCGCGCAGCGCGGCCCACAGTTCGGCCGGCACCGGGCGCTCGAACCATGCGATGTTCTGTTGCAGCTGGGCCACGCTGCGCGCGCCGACCACGCACGACACGACCGCCGGATGGCCGAACGGAAACTGCAGAGCGGCAGCGGGCAGCGGGACGTCGAAGCGCTTGCACAGCACGCCGAGCCGCGTGGCCTTGTCGATCACGTCGGCGCTTGCGTCCGCATAGTTGAACTTGCCGTTGCCGGCCAGCACACCGGAATTGAACACGCCGCCGACCACGATGCCCGTCCCCGCACGGCCGCACGCGTCGAGCAACGGTTCGAGCGCCGTCTGTTCGAGCAGCGTGTAGCGGCCGGCCAGCAGCACGGCATCGAGCGCCGCTTCGTTCAGCGCAGCGGCGGCGACTTCCCATTCGTTCACGGCGAGACCGAACCCGCCGATCTCGCCGCCCGCACGCAGCATGTCCAGCGCACGAAACCCGCCGCCGCGGGTCAGCTGTTCCCAATAGTGCGCGTGACGATCGCCGTGCGTCATCGCGCCGATGTCGTGCACGTACAGGATGTCGATCCGCGCGAGCCCGAGCCGCTGCCGGCTGTCGTCGTGCGACCGCATGATGCCGTCGTAGCTGTAGTCGTAGACCGGCCGGAACGGCAGCGGCTCGGCCCAGCCGTCATCGCCCGGGCGCACGCTCGCGTCGGCGCGCATCAAGCGCCCGACCTTCGTGCTGAGCGTGAACGCGCCGCGCTCGCGCGGCGCGAGCCCCGCACCCACGCGCCGCTCGGACAGCGTGTAGCCGTAATACGGCGCCGTGTCGAAGTAGCGCAGGCCGGCGGCCCACGCGGCGTCGACGAGCGAGCCGGCGTCGGCGGCCGACATCGGGCGATAAAGGCCGCCGAGCTGCGAGCAGCCGAGGCCGAGCGCGGACACCGTCAGCCCGCTGCGCGGCAATGCGCGCGTATCGTTTGCGTTCATGATTCGTGACAGGGTGCGGGAAAGAAGCATGGCCGGCAGCCGCCGCCCGCGCTCGGGCGGCTTGCGCGGCCGCTCAGTACAGGACGTTCCTGGCCGCCTCCGAATCGAGGTTCTGCTTGTCGACCATCACGACGCCGGTATCGATCAGCTTCGGCGCCGGCTTGCGTTCGACGACGTCGAGCGCCGTGCGCACGCCCTGGTTCCCCATCTGCCACGAGCCCTGCACGGCGATCACCTGCACCGTGCCGTCGCGCACGAAGCCCTGCAGATCCTCGTTGCCGTCGAACCCGATCGCCACCACCTTGCCCGCCTTGCCCGACTGCTTCAGCGCCCGGCCCATCCCGACCGCGGTCGGCTCGTTCGCGCCGAAGATGCCCTTCAGGTCGGGGTTCGCCGACAGCACGTCGGTCGTCTGGTTCAGCGCGTTCGCCATTTGCGACTGCGAGTAGTACGGGCCGACGATCTGCAGCTTCGAATGGCTCGCGATGTACTTGCGGAACCCGCCGACGCGGCTGACTTCGGAGCCCGCGCCCGGCACGTACGACATGATCGCGATCTTGCCGGACTGCCCGACGCGGTCGATCAGCGCCTTCGCGCACAGCGCGCCCGCCTTCTCGTTGTCGGTCGACAGGAATGCCTGGTAATACGGCTTGCCGGTGTCCGAGATCGCCGAGTCGATCAGCACGACCGGAATGTGCGCTTCCCACGCCTTCTTGATCGCGGGCACGAGTGCATCGGGATCGGACGGTGCGAGCACGATGCCCGCCACATGACGCGTGACCGCGTTGTCGACCATGTTGACCTGCCCGCTGATGTCGGACTCGGCCGCGGGCCCCTGGAACGTCATCGTGTAGCCCTTGGCGCCGTCGAGCGCCGCCTTCGCGCCTTTCTGCACGTTCTGCCAGTAGTTCGAGTTGACCGTCTTGACGATCACGGCGATCTCGCCGCCCGCCGCGTACGCACCGCTGTTGCATGCCGCGAACAGGCATGCCGATGCTGCCAGCAGGATGGATTTGTTCATGTCTCGCTCCGCTTCTCGTTGGTGGGAACTGCTGCCGGTCAGGGCCGGCGATTGCGCAACTGGTCGATCCAGACCGTGCCCAGGATCACGACGCCGATGATGATCTGCTGGATGAAGCTCGATACGCCGTTCATGTTCAGGCCGTTGCGCAGCACGCCGATCACGAACGCGCCGATCGCCGTGCCGGAAATCGTCCCGACACCGCCCATCAGCGACGTGCCGCCGATCACCGAACTGGCGATGGCGTCGAGTTCGTACATGACGCCCTCGTTCGGCTGCCCGGTGACGAGCCGCGACATCAGCACGCAGCCGGTCACGCCGGCGAGCGCGCCGGACAGCACGTAGGTGAAGAGCTTCACGCCCTGTACGTTCACGCCCGACAGCCGGGCCGCCTCCGCGTTCGACCCGACCGCATGGATATGGCGGCCGAGCGACGTTCTCGACAGCAGCACGGAAACCACGACGAACAGCACGACCATGATCACGACCGGATACGGAATGCCGGGAAACGTCGTGTCGGGGAACCCGTCCGCGCCAATGCGCGAGATGCGCAGCAGCGCGCCGTTGCCCAGCGCGCCGAACGCGTCGCCGAGATCCGATACCGGCCGTGCGCCCGTGATCTGGAGCGCGATGCCGCGTGCGACGAGCATCATGCCGAGCGTCGCGATGAACGGCGGCAGGCCCATGCGCGTCACGCACATGCCGTTGACGAACCCGCACAGCGCGCCGACCAGGATCCCGGCCGCCATGGCCGCCGGCACCGGCACGCCCGCCTTGACCAGCAGCGCGGACGAGACGCCGGCCAGCGCGAGCACCGAGCCGACCGACAGGTCGATGCCGCCGGTGATGATCACGCAGGTGGCGGCCACGCCGAGATAGGCGATGGAGGTCACCTGCAGGCCGACGGTCATCAGGTTGTCGACCGAGAAAAACGCCGCGCTCGATACGGAAAACGCGAACACGAGCACGACCAGGCTGCCCAGCGCAGCGAACTTCTGGATGAGGTCGCGCCGCCGCTGTCGCGCCGCCCGTTCGTCGGCCTGGCTTCGATCCGATGTCATTTCAAGCATGGGAACGCCCCGACGCATAGTGCATGATCTCCTCCTGACTGGTGTGTTGGGTGTCGAGAAACGCGGTCAATCGACCTTCGTGAAAAACGGCGATCCGGTCGGTCATGCCGAGCAGCTCCGGCAGCTCCGAACTGATCAGCACCACGCCGACGCCGTCGGCGGCGAGCCGGTCCATCAGCCCGTAGATCGCGAATTTCGCGCCCACGTCGATGCCGCGCGTCGGCTCGTCGAAGAACAGGATCTTCGAGCCGCGGTACAGCCATTTGCCGATGACGACCTTCTGCTGGTTGCCGCCGGACAGATTGCGCACGACCTGCTGCACCGATGGCGTGCGAATCGCGAGGTCCTGCACGTAGCGCCGCGCCACGTCGAGCTCGTCGTCGAAGCGCAGGAAGCCCAGGCGCGATGCGATGCCGCGCACGTTCGCGAGCGTGAGGTTCGCCGCGACGGGCATCGGCAGCGCGAGCCCCTCCTTCTTGCGGTCCTCCGACAGATACGCGATGCCGTGGTGGATCGCCTCGCGCGGCGAGCGGATCGTCACGGGCCGGCCGTGCAGCTCGATCGTGCCGCCGTCCGGGCGGTCCGCGCCGAAGATCGCGCGCGCGACTTCGGTGCGCCCGGCGCCCATCAGTCCGGCAAAACCCAGGATCTCGCCCTTGCGAAGCGTGAACGAAACCGGCCCGAACACGCCTTCGCGGCGCAGTTCCCGCACGTCGAGCAGCACCTCGTCGGTCGGCGTCGATTGCCGCGACGGATACGCGTCGTCGAGCGTCCGCCCGACCATGCGCGCGACGATGTCGTCGATGCTCACGTCGGCGAAATCGTCCGTCGAGATGTGGCGCCCGTCGCGCAGCACGGTCACGCGATCGACGATCTGCGCCATTTCGTCGAGCCGGTGCGAGATGTACAGGATCGCCACGCCGTCGGCACGCAATTCCTCGATGATGCGAAAGAGCTGCACCGTTTCCGACTCCGTCAGCGACGACGTGGGCTCGTCCATGATCAGCACGCACGCGTCGTGCGACAGCGCCTTCGCGATTTCGACCATCTGTTGCTGCGCGATCGACAGCACGCCGACCTTCGTCGTCGGTGCGACGTTCAGGCCGATCCGCGCGATGCAGCGTGCCGCATCCGCATTGAGCCGTTTCGTGTCGACGAACGGCCCGCGCCGCGGCTCGCGCGCGAGGTACAGGTTCTCCGCCACGCTCAGGTGCGGCACGAGATTGAGTTCCTGGTGGATGATCGCGATGCCGGCCGCCTGCGCTTCGGAGGCCGAACGAAACCGCACCGGCGCGCCGCGATAGTGGACGACGCCCTCGTCGGGCAGGTACTGACCGCTGATGATCTTCATCAGCGTGGACTTGCCCGCGCCGTTTTCGCCGCACACCGCATGCACCTCGCCGCGGCGCAGGTCGAGGCGAATCCCGTCGAGCGCGAGGACGCCCGGGAAGCGCTTGCGAATCCCCTCCAGGCGCAGGATCTCCCGGTCCGCTTCGCCCGGTGCGGCCTGACCGGGCAGATTGCGAGGCATTGCCATTGCGTCTCCTAGGGAAGGGCCGACCTCGCTTTCGCCTGGTCAGTCCAATTTCGATGAATTACATCAATCCAGCCACTTTTGGTCAAGCCAATTTATATATCCACATCCGATCTTACCAATGGTGAAAACCCGCACATCCGCACGAACGGGCTGCCGTCCGGGGCGACACGACGAGCGTGATAGACTTTGCGACGCGCGCTTGCGCGGAAAGTGCATTGACCAAGATCCATCGGATGAAATCGACAGAACCCAAGCGGCTTTACCAATCGGTCGCGGCCCAGATCGTCGCGTTGATTCGCCAGGGCGAATTCGCGGTCGGCGAACGCCTGCCGCCCGAGCGCGAGCTGGCGCTGACGCTCGGCGTATCGCGTCCGTCGCTTCGCGAGGCGCTGATCGCGCTGGAAATCGGCGGCCAGATCGAGATCCGGATGGGCTCCGGCGTTTATGTGCGCGACACGGCGGCCGACGGCGTCGGCACGATGGGCACGCTCGGCGACAGCCCGTCGGAACTGATGCAGGCACGCGCGGCCATCGAAGGCAGCGTCGCCGCGCTGGCCGCGGCGCGGATGACGGCCGCGATGCTCGATCGCCTGCGCCGCACGGTGCAGCGCATGAAGCGGCTCGCGGAGGCCGGCAAATCGCCCGTCGAAGCCGACCGGCAGTTCCATATGCTGATTGCGGAAGCCGCCGGCAATTCGGTGCTCACCCGCTTCGTCGGCGAGCTGTTCGACAGCCGCCACGACCCGATCGCCGCGGCCATGCGCGGCCACGCGGAGAATCCTCAGACCTGGACCGCCGCCGTGCGGGAGCACGAGGACGTGCTCCACGCGCTGCAGGCCGGCGACCCGATCGCGGCCCAGACGGCCATCCGCGCGCATCTTCGCGCGTCCGAAGCGCGATGGATCGACGGTGGCCTGAAATCGGACCCTGATTGACCGGCACACGGGCGCCTTTCGCGCGCCCTGCGCGGCCGGTCCCGCTGCGCGAACGGCTGACCTGCACGAACGTCGCGCCCAGCGCCGCCCAGTACGCACGATCGTCGTCGCTCAGGCACGCCTGCGGATCGCATTGCCAGCCGACGATCGAGAACCACGGGCCCAGCACGTCGTCGAGCTTGCGGCGCACGCCGTCGGCCGTTTCGACGTCGGGCTGCGCGATCATCCCGCCGACCGCATCGCCCAGCGCCCCCGGCAGCACGACGCCCCGCGTATAGCTCGGCATCGGCTTGAAACGCATCCGCAGGATGTAGTCCTTCAGGCCCGGCGCATACCGCGCGAGCCCGAGGAAACGATCGATTCGATCCTCGTTTACCCGATTCATATCCGAATTTTCCGGGAAAACCTCTTGTCTCCCGGCTCGCCACGCCTCGCGTAGGTTTTACGAAATTCCCTCAATTCGGGATTCATCGACATGGATGGTCATACGAGCGCCGACGGCCGACGCCCCGTTGCCGGCCGCTTCGCATCCCGCTCGGCAACACCACCAACTTACGATTGCAAATGCCTCTCATTTTCATTAAATTCCGGCGCGAATGTACTGTTTCGAACACAGCCGTCGGCGCGAGGCCATCCGCCATGCCCGGACGCAGACCACATCAAAGGACGGGGTATGAGCAGGAAGAACTGGGCGGCCGCACCGATGGCCATCGTCGTCGGCACGGCCGGCCTGGGCGCCGCCGATGCGCAGGAGTTGTCGCTGCCCGCCATCGAGGTCTCGGGGCAGCGCACGACCGCGCCGTTTCGCGCGCCTGAATCGACGAGCGCGACGCGCACCGAGACGGACGTGATGGAAATCCCGTTCGCGGTCAGCAGCGTCGACGCGAAACTGGCCCAGACCGTCGCCGCCACGCGCGGCGAAGACCTGTACGACTGGGTCGCGGGCGTCGCGCGGCAGAACAACTTCGGCGGGCTGTGGGACAACTACGCGGTGCGCGGGTTTGCCGGCGACGGCAACACGTCCGGCACCGACTACCTCGTCAACGGCTTCTCGTGGAACCGCGGGATCAGCGTGCCGCGCGACACCGCCAACCTCGAGCGCATGGAAGTGCTCAAGGGGCCCGCGTCCGCGCTGTACGGCCGCGGCGATCCGGGCGGGCTCATCAGCTACACCACGAAGCAGCCGCAGTTCGCGCGCTCGAACACCATCGGCGTGTCGGCCGGCAGCTACGGCGCGTTGCGCGAGACGCTCGATTCGACCGGGCCCGTCACGAAATCGCTCGCGTACCGCTTCGTCGCGATGAACGAGAACAACGGCAGCTTCCGCGATACGGTGTCGAGCAAACGCTACCTGTTCGCGCCGTCGTTCACGTGGGACATCGGCGCGGACACGACGCTCCACTACGAGTTCGAAAGCGTGCGCCAGCGCGCGCCGCTCGATCGCGGCGTGGTCGCGGTCAACGGGCAGCTCGGCGCGATTCCGGCATCGCGCTTCCTCGGCGAGCCGCGCGACGGCGACTACGACGTGCGCAACACGGGCCACCAGTTCACGCTCGAGCACCGTGTCGATGCGAACTGGTCGATCAATGCCGGCTTCGCGCAGCGCGACACCGACCTGTCCGGTCGCTCGTCCGAAGCGTTCGCGCTGCAGCCGGACGGGCGCACGCTGTGGCGCCGCTACCGGCAAGTCGCGTTTCACTCGAACGACCTGCAAGGCCGCATCGAAACGACCGGCAAGTTCCGCACCGGCGGCATCGGCCACACGCTCGTGATGGGCGTCGATGCGTATCGCTTCAACTACGACCAGTTCGTCGCGCGCTCGACGCCGAGCGCCGCCGCGCCGTATGCGATCGACATCTTCGATCCGGTCTACGGCCAGCCGGCACCCGCGCTGCGCACCGCGACCAGCCTGCTCGAGCGCGACGACGGGCAAGGTGCCTATGCGCAGGACACGCTGGCGTTCGGGCCGCACTGGAAAATCCTCGCCGGGCTGCGCTGGGATCGCTTCCACCAGTCGGTCGAGAACCGCCTGAAGGGTGTGACGAGCAGCCAGCTGCAGACCGCGTTGAGTCCGCGCATCGGCGTCGTATACGAAATGAGCCCCGCGCTGTCGCTGTATGCGAACACCGCATATTCGTTCCGGCCGAACAACGGCGCCGATGCCAACGGCCGCGCGTTCGACCCGGAGAAGGGGCACGGCTACGAAGCCGGCGCGAAATGGGCCGGCACGCGCTGGCTCGCGACGGTCGCGGCGTTCTACGTCAACAAGCGCAACGTGCTGACCGCCGATCCGGCGAATGCCGGCTTCTCGCGCGCAGCCGGCGAGGTGCGCAGCCGCGGCGTCGAATTCGAATGGAACGGCGACCTGGGCCACGGCTTGCGCGGCATCGTCAACCTTGCGTACGTCGATGCCGAGGTCACGCGCGATGCCGTGCTGACGCCCGGTGCGCGCCTCGTCGACATTCCGAAGCTGAGCGGCAGCGCGCTGCTCATGTACGAAACCGCGCTGCCGTTCGCGGACAAGGCCGGCATCGGCACGGGCTTGATCTATGTCGGGCGCCGCGCCGGCAACACCGCGAACACGCAGGACGGCTTCGAGCTGCCGGCCTATGCGACCGTGCAGCTGAACGGCTATGTGCAGGTCGACAAGCACCTGCGCGCGTCGGTCGTGTTGAACAACCTGTTCAATCGCACCACCTACGTCAGCTCGTACAACAGCCTGTGGGTCACGCCGGGCGCGCCGCGCAGCCTGTTCGCGTCGCTCTCCTACTCGTTTTAGTCGAAGCGGTCGCCTGGCGTGCGTCGCGCGTCAGGCGCCGAGTGCAGGCATGCGCGAGCCGTACAGCACCAGATTCGCCAGGTTCGCGATCGGCAGCACGAAGCGCGCCGCGTTGGCCACGAACACGCAGATGTACAGCAGCGGCATCGGGTCGGCCTTCGCGCGGCGTGCACACGCGACGAAGGCCGGATAACCGAACTGCCGCTCGGGGACGCCGCCCAGCGCGGGACAGAGCACCACCCCGGCCCCTGCCCGTTACATTCGGGAAAGGCGGATGAAAGACCGAAACAATAGACTGCCATCGCATGCATTCGCACCGATCGCGTCAGGCCGCCGCCGCGCATTCCGCTTACGCATCGCAAAACAATCATTACCACCGAGGGCCTCATGCGCCATCTGTCGATCCGACCGCTATTTGCAGCGTTGTTCACCGTGGCCGCGCTTTTCGGCGCCACGCCACCTTCGCGCGCATGCGAGGTACCTACCCCCGTGCGGACGATCGATCCACCCGGCTACTACGACGACGCCGCCGGCTATGCGCGCGCCGTGAAGCCCATGCGCGATTTCGTGTCGAAGCTCAACACGGCCGCGAGCCACGGCGACTGGTCGTGCGCATTGACGCTTCTCGACAGCTGGGCGCGATCGGACGCGCTGATGGGCCATATCTCCGGTTATCAGGGCTATTACGAGCGCTCGTGGGCCGGCACGGATTTCGCAATGGTGATCCTGCGCGTGCCGCGCGGCTTGCGCGAAGCGAACCGCGCGCAATTCGACGCGATCGATCCGTGGCTCGAACGCATCGCGATCGCCACCCGCGATGCGGAAGCGATCAACCACCTGCACAACAATCTCGTGTACTGGGCGGGGCTCGACCTGATCGCGATCGGCACCGTCACCGGCAATGCGAGCCTGATCGATTCGGGCCTGCTGCGGGTCCGCGAAGGAATTCGCGACATCGGCCCGGACGGTTCGCTCGCGCGCGAAGTCAAGCGCGGCGACCGCGCGCTCCACTATCACACCTTTGCGCTGCTGCCGCTCGTGTTCGCGGCGGAACTCGTGCAACGGCGCAATATCGACCTCTATCGCGAAAACGACGGCGCGATCGGCCGCCTCGCAAATCTCGTGATCGACGCGGTGGACAATCCCGCGAGCTTCACGAAAATCACGCCGGTCAAGCAGGACCTGTTCCCGTGGACGTTCCGTGACGAACTGAGCTGGGTCGAGCCGTACTACGCGCGCTTCGGCGATCGCCGCCTGCCCGCAATCATCGCGCCGCGCCGCCCGTTCGACGAATGGCGGCTTGGCGGCGACGTGACGGCGGCGTGGGGCGTGCCGCTGCCGTAGGTCCCGGGCGCTCTCGCAGAGCGCGCCCCCGGCGCGACGCCGGGCGTGTCGTGCCCCTGATCGCACCTGCTCTCCCGGCATTGACCCGGCTGGTCGGGGTGCACGGTGCACGAGCGCCGTCATAACCAGACGGTAAACTGCGTTCCCGTCGCGAGACTGCTCACCGTCAACCGCCAGTTGTGCGCCGACGCAATTTCCTTGCATATCGCCAACCCAAGGCCCGCGCCGTCGTGCCTGGTATCGGGCGCGCGCCAGAATCGCTTGAACAGAAACGGAAGATGATCCTTCGGGATGCCGCGGCCTTCGTCGCGAACCTCGATCGAGGCGTCGTCGATCGTCAACGACACGATGCTGTTGGCGGGCGACGCATGGATCGCGTTTTCGACGATATTCTTGAGCAGGATGAACAGTGCGCCCTTGTCCGCCCAGATCGGCGGCGATGCGCGACGCTCCTCGATCCGCAGCGTCACCTGCTTTCCATCTGCCTGACGGGCCAGATACTCGACGACATCCTGCATGACATCGATGGTGCGGACTTCGCCGAAATCGAAATTCTGCGCCTCGCTGACTTCGGCAAGATGCAGTAGCTGCCGAACCTGTCGTGACATCAGATCGATTTCGCGAAACAGCAGGTCTTTTCCTGTGATCTCCGGCTGCAACTCGATCTGGCCGCGGATCAACGTCAGCGGCGTGCGAAGTTCATGCGCGGCAGCCGCAAGAAATTCCTGCTGGACCCTGAAACCGTTCTCCAGCCGTTCAAGCGCGTCGTTGAATGCGTTGATCAACGGCTTGATCTCGCTCGGAACGCCACTGGCCGAAAGGCGCGTCTTGAGCCGGTGCGGCGTTATCCGCGCGGCCGCCCCGGACGCATCTCGCAACGGCTTGAGCACCCGATAGATCGTAAGCGGCAGCACCAGGCCGGAAATAATGAATATAACGAAGAAAATGACCTTGACCGTGGCCGGAATCGACTTGACTTTCGAACCGACCAGCGCGTTCAGGAAACGTTCGCTGGTTGCGGTCTGCACATAGAACACGGAGCGCCCCCGCAGAACCCGCCGCGTCGCGACGAAGAACAGCTTTCCGTCGATATTCAGGTAAGCTATCTTTCCGACGGCTGCAGCCGGATCGTCTACCGGCCATTGACCGGCTGTCTTTGCTCCGATCGACGCAAGCAGGACTCGACCTTGCCCATCCAGCACACGGTATTTGAGTTCCGCGGGCACGAGATCGAACCCGCCCCCTTCGTCACGATCGGGAAGATCGACGGAATAGGGGCGATCGGCTTCGTTGAACCTGAGTCCATTGATTACCCTGTCGACGTTCTCCGTCAGCTCGTGGTAACCCAGCGTCTGCTCCGGATAGCGGTCGAATACGTAGATAACCAGACCGGCGATCGCCGTCAGGCTGATTGCAAGGGCAACGACCGTCGTCGCCCACAGTCGCGCCGACAGACTTCGAATCCAGTGATTGAGCATGACGTCCCCATATTGGAACGGGTGTGGAATGCCGTAGCCGAGCGAAGCGCCGCTCACCGAGCATCTTTGTCGGATGCGCCGCCGGGCGAAGCGATCCGTCCAATCCTTCCGCTCACACGCACGAGCCTGCCACTCGCGTCCGGGCAGAGCGCACCCTCGTGCACGTATCGTCCTCGTCACCCCTCACGCATCGCGTCTCGTCCCACCCCAAGACGCCTCCGGCGAGCGTGCTCGAGTGTGGAACGCTCCGCTACCGTTGCGGCGGCCCGGAGACTTCCTCGACGGCGAATCCCACGCCGCGAAGGTTCGTCAGGCGTGTCCTTGTGTCGATCGACGCCAGTTTTTTACGCAACCGGTGCACGGTCACTTCCAGTGCATTCGGTGTTACGGCGTCGGCAAGCCCCCAGGCGGCATGCTCGAGCGCCGCATGCCGCACCGTTCGGCCGGCCGCTTCGATCAGGCAAAGCATGATCTGCAGTTCAGCGGGCGCAAGCTGAACCGACCGCGCGCCGCAGCGCATCTCACGTTGCAGCGGATCCACTGCAATGTCCGCGAATGACGCGACAAGCGCGGTCAGCGCCGCTGGCCGACGCATCAGCGTGCGCACCCGCGCAACCAGCTCGCTCATTTCAAACGGCTTGGTCACGTAGTCGTCCGCGCCGCTTTCGAGCCCGTCGACACGATCGTGCAAAGCATCGCGCGCCGTCAGCATGAGGCATGGCGTCATCCGACCGGCCGCGCGCAACGCGCGCAGAAAGGACAGCCCGTCGCCGTCCGGAAGGCTACGATCGATGATCAACACCGCGTAGTCGAGCTGGCGCACGCCGTAGGTCGCTCCGGAGATGTTGCGAAACTGATCGGCTTCGATGCCCACTCGCATGAGGGCCTGGCTCACCATGTCGGCAAGGCGTGCATGGTCCTCGACAATCGCAACTCGCGACATGACGTTGCACTCACTTGAATTGGTACAGGTAGCCGACCCGGATCTCCGGGATGAACCGCTTGCCGACCAGAGGACTATCCGTGAGACCGCTGCCAAGATGCGACACGCCGACGTCCAACAGGAGGCGTTGATGCTTCGCGAAGTTGTAATCGACACGCGTTCCCAACGAAGTCTTCCAGGTTGCCGTGCCGGTGTACGCCGGACGTCCGGGGCGCACCTCGGCGGGGCGCACGCCGTAATAGTAATCGACGTATTTGCCGCTCAACCAGTCCACGCCCACATGCGGAGCGATCGAGAAATCTCCGACATCAAAAGACTTGCTGTAGTCCAGGCTCGCACGCTGCCCCTTGTTTCCGCCCGCCAGATAGTCTCCCGAAAGCGTGCCGAATGCGGTATGTAAAGCAAGCGCGGGACCGTACCAGAATGCACCATGTCGGTCTTCCATGCCATTCAGGATTGGTGCATCGGACTGCTTGTAACCATCGCCGAGCGAAAACTTTCCGCGCAGCGCAACGCTTATACCACTCCAGTTCCCGATCTTCACGTCGATCGCGGTACCGAAAACATGTACCCACTTGTCGTCGAAGTAGACCAGCGGGAGCGGCTCGACTTTCGAGCCGTATCCCTTGTATGGCGATTCCCCGATGCCGACGCCCGCACCAAGACCCCAGTGCGTCACGTTCGCCGCATTGTTCAGGATCGCAAGACCGGAACGCTGCGCATCGATATGGTCGGCGTCGCCTTCTTCCGCCCACGCCGGCCCGGAAATGAGCGCGAACCATGCAGCAGTCAGCAATATACGGCGAACAGGCAACGGATTTTTTATCACGATCGATCCCAGGAAGTCGGTGGACAAAGCGGAACCGACTTTATGGGAACCCGACTTACCGGTTACTTACCGTTCAAAAGTTCACCGCGTTGCAGCGCGCGCAGCGTCGATGATGCGATGGCCGCCGAGGCCAGTCGGGCCTACGATTTGTCGCCCTCCGACATCGAGCCCGACGGCACGCACCTTGCTAATCACGACGGCATCCACCGGCCCCCCGGACATCGACGTGACGAGCAAATCAGGTGAAATTCACATCGGCATTTCAGGCTGGCGCTACGGCGGCTGGCGCGGCACCTTCTATCCGAAAGGGCTGAAGCAGGCCGCCGAGCTGCAGTACGCATCGAACCGGATGCAGACCATCGAAATCAACGGTACGCACTACAGCCTGCAATCGCTCGACAGCTGGCAGCACTGGTACGACGAAACGCCGCCGGATTTTACGTTCAGCGTGAAGGGTTCACGCTACCTGACCCACATGCTGCGCTTTCGCGGCGAAACGGCGACGGTCGCATGCGCGAACTTTTTCGCGCAGGGGCTCCTGGCGCTGAGGGACAAGCTCGGGCCGATCCTCTGGCAGTTTCCGCCGTCGCTGCGGTTCGACCCCGAGCACATGGAGCACTTCCTGGGCCTGCTGCCGACCGATACGGCAGCCGCGCTCGCTCTCGCGCAACAGCACGATCGCAAGGTCAGGACGCCGTATCTTCGGATCGACCGCAAGCGCAAGCTGCGTCACGCAGTCGAAGTGCGTCACGCGAGCTTCGTGGATCCGGCGTTCGTGAAGCTGCTGCGCCGCCACCGCGTGGCGCTCGTCGTGTCGGATTCGACCGAGCCATGGCCGCGGTTCGAAGACCTGAGCGCGGGCTTCGTCTACATGCGACTGCACGGTACCGAAACGAAGTATTCCGGCGAATACTCCGATGCGGCACTCGAACACTGGGCGCGCAGAATCGAGTCGTGGAGCCGCGGCGAACAGCCCGCCGATGCCCGTCTCGCCGCACCGGAGCTGCCTGCGCCGCGCGCGCGAACACGCGACGTGTATTGCTACTTCGACAACGACGCAAAAACGAACGCACCGTTCGACGCCCGGCGTTTGATGGAACGCCTCGGTCTGCGTGCGCACGAAGCGGCGGCCGGATAAAACGGCATGCCGCACGGCAGCAGTCTGCACGATGTAACCGAACCGCAAGGAGAGGAACGATGACCCTGCTTATCTACCTGGTCGGATGGATCATTTTCATCGGCGGCGTGGCATGGGGACTGGTGACGCTGCACGTGTCCCAGCACATCGTCGAGATCGTCGCCGTCATTCTGTTCGGCATCGCGGTGATCACGGGCGCGACGCGCGCCCGTAACCGCGACCGGACGTAGCGCGCGCCGCCTCACCGCCGGTTCGACCGCGACACCACGTCGATCCACACCGCCAGCACCAGCACCGCGCCCTTGACGATCATCTGCCAGTACGCGTCGACGTCCAGCATCGACATGCCGTTGTCGAGGCTCGCCATCACGAGCGCGCCGATCAGCGCGCCGTAGACGGTGCCCGACCCGCCGCGCATCGACGTGCCGCCGATGAAGCATGCGGCGATCGCGTCGAGTTCGCCCATCGAGCCCGCGGACGGCGAGCCGGCCGCGAGCCGCGCGGTGTTGACGATGCCCGCGAACGCGCACATCAGCCCCATCAGCGCGAAGATCGCGAGCTTCACGCGATCGGTATCGACGCCCGACAGCCGCGTCGCCTCGAGATTCGAGCCGACCGCGTAGATGCGCCGGCCGAACACGGTCTGCGTCGCGATCCACGAGAAGATGCCGAGCAGCGCGAGCAGCAGCAGCACCGGCACCGGAATGCCGCCGTAGCGGTCGAGCGTCGCGACGAACGCGAGCAGCACCGCGCCCGCGCCCGCGATCTTCACGACGTCCTGCCACAGCGGCGCGACCGCGAGCCGGTAGCGGCGCCGCGTGCCGCGCTGCCGCACGACCAGCAGCACGACGAGCGCGAACAGCAGCAGCGCGAGGCCGTCCCCCGCCACGCGCGGCAGATAGCCCTGCCCGAGGAACACGAAGCCGTCCGACACGGGCGCGATCGTCGAGCCGCCTGTCACGCCAAGCAGGATCCCGCGAAACGCGAGCATCCCGCCCAGCCCGACGATGAACGACGGCACGCGCCGGTAGGTCGACCACCAGCCGTTGAAGAGCCCGATCAGCACGCCGAGCGCGAGCACGGCCGGCACCGTCGCGGCGACCGGCCAGTGGCGGTTCACGTCGAGGATCGCCGCGACGCCGCCGAGCAGCCCGAGCAGCGAACCGACCGACAGGTCGATCTCGCCCGCGATGATCACGAACACCATCCCGCACGCGAGCATGCCGGTGATCGACATCTGCCGCAGCAGGTTCGACACGTTGCGCGGCGTGACGAACGCGCCGTCGGTCAGCACCGAGAAGAACGCCCAGATCGCGACGACCGCGAACAGCAGCGCGAGGATCTTGTAGCGCACGAAGACCTGGCGAAGCGGACGGCCAGTTGAACGGCCGCGCGCGTCGGCGTCCGGCGCCGCCGGAGTAGAGGAGGAAAGTTCGGAATTCATGTCGCACTCGCTGCAATGGGTTCGGTCGGACGCCGCGCGGGCTTCAGCGCGGCGCCGAGGATCTGTTCCTGCGTGAGGCCGTCGTTGACGAAATCGCCGCGCAGCTCGCCTTCGCCGATCACCAGCACGCGGTCGGCAAGCCCGAGCACCTCGGGCATTTCCGACGACACGACGATCAGCGCGACGCCGCGCTTCGCCAGCGCAAAAATCAGCCGGTAGATCTCGGCCTTCGCGCCCACGTCGACGCCGCGCGTCGGCTCGTCGAGGATCAGCACCTGCGGCTCGGCCAGCAGCATCTTGGCGAGCACGGCCTTCTGCTGGTTGCCGCCGGACAGGCTCGAGATCGGCAGGAACGGATGCGCGGCGCGCACCGACAGCCGCTGCATCTCGGTGCGGATCGCGTCCAGCTCGGCGGCCGCGTCGATCCGCCCGTGCGCCGCGAAGCGCCGCAGCACCGTCAGCGTGATGTTGTGGCCGACGCCGAGCTGCGGCACGATGCCGTGGCGCTTGCGATCCTCGGGCACCATCGCGATGCCGGCGCGGATCGCGTCGGCGGGCGAGCGGATCGCGAGCGGCCGGCCGTTCATCAGCACGGTCGCCGTGCACGCGCCCGGATACGCGCCGAAGATCGCCTGCATCAGCTCGGTGCGGCCCGCGCCGACGAGCCCGGCGACGCCGAGAATCTCGCCGCGCCGCACGCTGAACGACACGTCGTCGACCCGCTTGCGGCGCGTGTTCGTCACGTCGCGACAGGTCACGTGGCGCGCTTCCAGCACGACGTCGCCGATCTCGTGCGGCTCGCGCGGATACAGGTCGCGGATTTCGCGGCCGACCATCATCGAAATGATCCGGTCGGTCGTCAGCGTGCGCATCGGCTCGGTCGCGACATGGCGGCCGTCGCGGATCACGGACACCGTGTCGCACACGGCCTCGACCTCGTCGAGCTTGTGCGAGATATACACGCACGCGACGCCGCGGCGCTTCAGGTCGCGCACGATGTCGAGCAGGATGCGCGTTTCGGAAGCGCTCAGCGACGACGAAGGCTCGTCGAGAATCAGCAGCTTTGCGCGCTTGTTCAGCGCCTTCGCGATCTCGATCAGCTGCTGGTGTCCGCCGCCGTAGTTCATCACCGGCTGCGCGACGTTGATCGAATCGATCCGCAGCTCGTGCAGCAGCGCCTCGGCACGCTGGACCATCGCCGCGTAGTGCATCCGGCCGCCCGGCAGCGTGATCTCGTTGCCGAGGAAGATGTTCTCGGCCACCGACAGTTCGGGCACGAGCATCAGTTCCTGGTGGATGATCACGATGCCCGCGCGCTCGGTGTCGCGCACGCCGGACGCGATCAGCGGCGCGCCTTCCCAGCGAATCTCGCCGTCCCACGTGCCGTGCGGATAAACACCCGACAGCACCTTCATCAGCGTCGATTTGCCCGCGCCGTTCTCGCCGCACAGCCCCACGCACTCGCCCGGCCGCACCGTCAGGTCGATGCCGTCGAGCGCCTTTACTCCGTCGAAATCCTTGACGATGCCGCGCATCGTCAGCAAGGGTTCGGTCATTCGCTCATGCCTCGCAGTATGCGCGCGGACGCACCGGTGGGCCGTCCGCGCGCCGCGCCGTTACTGGCTCGCCAGCTGCGCCTGGGTATAGAAGCCGTCCTTCACGACGATGTCGACGTTGCGCTTGGTCAGCAGCGTCGGCTGCAGCAGCACCGTGTCGACCTTCTTCTTGCCGTTGTCGTATTGCGCGTTGAACGCGGGCTTCGCGCCCTTCGCGAGATCCACCGCGAGCTTCGCCGCTTCGCTCGCGATCAGCTTGAGCGGCTTGTAGACGGTCATCGTCTGCGTGCCGGCGATCACGCGCTTGACCGCCGCGAGGTCCGCATCCTGCCCGGACACCGGCACCTTGCCGGCCAGATGCTGAGCGGCGAGCGCCTGGATCGCGCCGCCCGCGGTGCCGTCGTTCGATGCGACGATCGCATCGATCTTGTTGTTGTTCGCGGTCAGCGCATCCTCGACGATCCGCAGCGCGGTCGACGCGCTCCATTCCGGCACCCACTGCTGGCCGACGACCTTGATGTCGCCGCGATCGATCGCCGGCTTCAGCACCTTCAGCTGTCCTTCGCGCAGCATCTTCGCGTTGTTGTCGGTCGGCGCGCCGCCGAGCAGGAAATAGTTGCCCTTCGGCTTCGCGTCGTAGACGCCCTGCGCCTGCAGCTCGCCCACCTTCTGGTTATCGAACGAGATGTATGCATCGACGTCGGCGTCGAGAATCAGCCGGTCGTACGACACCACCTTGATGCCCGCCTTGCGCGCTTCGGCGACGACGTTGCCGAGCGTCTTCGAATTGAACGGCACGATCACGATCACATCCACGCCGCGCGAGATCAGGTTCTCGATCTGCGAGATCTGCCGCGCCTCGCTCGCGTCCGCGGACTGCACGGACACCTTCGCGCCGAGCTGCGTGGCGGCGGCCACGAAATAGTCGCGGTCGCGCGACCAGCGCTCGACGCGCAGGTCGTCGATGCAGAAGCCGATCTCCGGCTTGTCCTTGCTCGCATGCGCGAGCGGTGCGCCAAGCGTGAGAGCCGCCAACGTGGCGGCGCCTGCCAGCGCACTCAATACGGTACGACGCGTTACGGATTTCATGTCTCCAACTCCTCTCTTTATTGGACAACCCCACGAACGCCGGGCGACCGCCGAAACGCGCCGCCCTTTGTCTGGCCACTACACGGCGCGGCGTTATGCGGTATGACCCGCGCCTGCCGAAAACACCGGTTCGAGTGCGCGATACAGCGCGCGAAACGTCGGCCGCCGCGCGTCGCGATACCACGCGTGGCGCGCCATGTCGGGCTCGCGCACGGCCACCACGGGCGGCTGCGGGCACACCGCGTCGAGCGGCGTATCCGGTTCGAGCGCGAGATGCGCGAGCCGCGCGGCGCCGAGCGCCGGGCCGACTTCGCCGCCCGCGCGCAGCGTCAGCGCGCGGCCGCTCAGGTCGGCGAGCATCTGCGTCCAGTACGCGCTGCGCGAGCCGCCGCCGATCACCGTGATGCCGTCGGGCGCGAGCCCGGCCGCATGCAGCGCGTCGATCCCGTCGAGCAGCGCGAAGCCGACGCCCTCGATCGTCGCGTTCGCGAGATCCGCGCGCTGCGAGTCGGGCGTCAGCCCGTAGAACACGCCCTTCGCATTCACGTCGTTGTGCGGCGTGCGCTCGCCGCTCAGATAAGGCAGGAACCATGGGCGGTCACGGCGCGCGTTCGCCTCGGCGTCGGCGAGCAGCGCGGCAATGCCGTCGTAGCCGGCCAGTTGCGCGGTGAAATCGATGCAGCCGGCCGCATTCAGCATCACCGACATCAGGTGCCAGGTATGCGGCAATGCATGACAGAAGCTGTGGACCGCCGATTCGGGATTCGCGCGGAACCCGTCCGATACCGCGAAATAAACGCCCGACGTACCGAGCGACAGCAGCGCATCGCCGGGCCGCACGATGCCGACGCCCACCGCGCCGGCCGCGTTGTCGCCGCCGCCCGCGACGACCGGGATCTCGCGCAGCCCCAGCGTGCGCGCGACGGCCGGCAGCAGCGTGCCGGTGATGCGGTTGCCCTCGAACACGGCGGGCATCTGCTCGCGCGACAGCCCGCACGCGGCGAGCAGCGTGTCGTCGTAATCGCGCTTGGCGACATCGAGCCACAGCGTGCCGGCGGCATCCGACGGATCGGTCGCGAACACGCCGGTCAGCCGGTAGCGCAGATAATCCTTCGGCAGCAGAACGTGCGCGATCCGCGCGAACACGTCCGGCTCGTGCCGGCGCACCCACAGCAGCTTCGGCGCGGTGAAGCCCGGCATCGCGAGATTGCCGGCGACGGCGCGCAGCGCGGGCGCGAGCCGCTCGAGCTCCGCGCATTCGGCATCCGCGCGGCCGTCGTTCCACAGGATCGCGGGGCGCAGCACGTCGCCGTGCGCATCGAGCAGCGTCGCGCCATGCATCTGCCCGGTCAGGCCAAGCGCGCCGATGTCGTGCGGATCGATGCCGGCCGCACGCGCGTCGGCGACGAGCGCCGCCAGCGCGCCGCATGCCCCATCCCACCAGTCGAGCGGCGCCTGTTCGGACCAGCGCGGCCGCGGCCGGCTCACCGACAGCGGCCGGCTCGCGCTGGCCCGCACCGCACCGTCGCGGTCGAGCAGCACGGCCTTCACGCCCGACGTGCCAAGATCGAGTCCGATGTACATGAAGTCAGCGCAGCCCGTAGATCGCCTGGTTCACGATGTTCTCGAGCCGCTCCTGCGCACCGCTCGCATGCCGCGGGTTCACGCCGCGCGCGAGCGCGTCGGCGGCGAGCGACTCCAGCGTGTAGCCGCCCGACAGGATCTCGCGGCCGAATGCGCTGTCCCACTGCGCGTAGCGCTGCCGGCGCAGCGCGTCGAGCCGGTCGTTGCCGACCAGCACGGCCGCGCGCTCGAGCGCGAGCGCAAGCACGTCGATCGCGCCGACATGGCCGTAGAACAGGTCTTCCGGATCGACGCTCTGGCGCCGCACCTTCGCGTCGAAGTTCATGCCGCCGGTGGTAAAGCCGCCGTGGCGCAGGATCTCGTAGAACGCGAGCGTCAGCTCCTCGACGCTGTTCGGGAACTGGTCGGTGTCCCAGCCGTTCTGCGGATCGCCGCGATTCGCGTCGACGCTGCCGAACACGCCGAGCGCAAATGCGTTCGCGATCTCGTGATGGAACGAATGGCCGGCGAGCGTCGCATGGTTCGCCTCGATATTCACGCAGATTTCGTTCTGCAATCCGTATTGCGTGAGGAAACCGTGCACCGTCGCGACATCGTAGTCGTACTGGTGCTTCGTCGGCTCCTGCGGCTTGGGCTCGATCAGCAGCGCTCCTTTGAAGCCGATCCGGTGCTTGTGCTCGACGACCATCGACAGGAAGCGGGCGAACTGCTCGCGCTCGCGCACGAGATCGGTATTGAGCAGCGTCTCGTACCCTTCGCGGCCGCCCCACAGCACGTAGTTCTCGCCGCCGAGCCGATGCGTCGCGTCGAGCGCATGGCGCACCTGGGTGGCCGCCCACGCGAACACGTCGGGGTTCGGGTTGGTCGCCGCGCCCGCCGCGAAGCGCGGATGCGAGAACAGGTTCGCGGTGCCCCACAGCAGCCGGACGCCCGTCGCCTGCTGACGCTCGCCCAGGTAGTCGGTCATCCGCGCGAAGTTCTCGACGTACTCGTGCAGGCTGTCGCCCTCCGGCGACACGTCGGTGTCGTGGAACGTATAGAACGGCGTGCCGAGCTTCGTGAAGAACTCGAACGCCGCATCCGCCTTCTGGCGCGCGCGCTCGAGCGGGTCGCCCGGCTGCTGCCATGGCCGCTGGAACGCGCCCTGGCCGAAGATGTCGTGGCCCGGCCACACGAACGTGTGCCAGTAGCACACCGCGATCCGCAGGTGCTCCTCGAGCGTCTTGCCGAGCACCCGCTTCGTGCGGTCGTAATAGCGGTATGCAAGCGGGTTGTCCGACTGCGGACCTTCGTAGCGAATCGCGGGAATATGTTCGAAATACGACATGGCGTCTCCGTCCGGTTTCTTGTTGCAGTGCGGCGTGCATCGCGTTGGCGTGCGGGCCGGATTCGATCTGGCTGGATCGTGCCCGCGCGCCCCCTCGCCCGCAATTGCGAAATTGCGCAGCACGCTTAACGTTTCTTGCCAGCGCGCTGCGCACGGCACGCGTTCCGTCCTACAATCGCCGGACACCAGACAGATCAGACAGCCGCGCGGCGCTGCCCGCGCGCCCGGAGACAACGGCGCGACGCCCCGCACGGCGCGCGCTTCGAGACCGAGATGAACCGCGCCCCTTCCACCCAGACGCCGCACCGCATCGCGCTGCTGTTCAACGCCAACAAGGTCTACGACCGCGAGATCATCAGCGGCATCGGCCAGTACCTGCGCTCGACGCGCGTGGTATGGGACCTGTTCCTCGAAGACGATTTCCGCTGCCGGCTCGCCGGCATCGAGCGCTTCGACGGCGACGGCATCATCGCGGATTTCGACGATCCGGCCGTCGCCGACGCGCTCGCCGGCTCGCCGCTGCCTATCGTCGCACTCGGCTCGTCGTACGAGGATCCGGCGCAGTATCCGGACGGCGTGCCGTATATCGCGACCGACAACGCGAAGCTCGTGTCGCTCGCATACACGCACCTGATCGGCGCCGGGCTGCCGCACTTCGCGATGTACAGCCTGCCCGTCGCGCAGCAGAACCGCTGGGCGCAGCAGCGCGAGCTCGCGTTCGACGGCCTCGCGCGCGCGGACGGCGTCGACGCGCCGATCTACCGCGGACTGTCGACCAGCGCATCGGGCTGGAACCACGCGATCGAGCAGCTGATCGGCTGGCTGCACGCACTGCCGAAACCCGTCGGCGTGATCGCGGTGACCGACGCGCGCGCGCGGCACCTGCTGCAGGCGTGCCTGATCGCCGGCCTCGCGGTGCCGGAACAGGTCGCGATCATCGGCATCGACAACGATCCGCTCACGCGCACGCTCACGCGGATTCCGCTGTCGTCGGTCATCCAGGGCACCGAGGAAATGGGCCGTACGGCCGCGCACCTGCTGCACCGGATGCTGCGCGGCGCGCGTTTTCCGGACCGGCGGATTCTCGTGCCGCCCGTCGGGATCAACGTGCTCGAATCGACCCGCCACCAGCCGCTCGCGAGCCCGCACGTGATGCGCGCCCGCCACTTCATTCGCCAGTACGCGTGCCAGGGCATCAAGACCGAGCAGGTCGCCGACTACGTCGGTGTGTCGCGCTCGCTGCTCGAAGAGCACTTCCGGCGCGAACTGCAGCGCACCGTGCACCAGGAAATCCTGCGCCACAAGCTCGAAGCGGCGCAGGCGCTGCTCGCCAGCAGGCAGGCGTCGAGCGCCGAGGTCGCGATCCGCTGCGGGTTTACGTCGCTCCAATACATGTATGCGGTGTTCCGGCGCGAGCTGGGCTGCACGCCGCGCGAATACCAGGAACGCGCGATCGCCGCGCACTGAAGCCCGCCGTTCACATCGAATCATCCTATGCACATCGATACCGATTCCCCCCGCCCGACGCCCGGCGTCGCACGCGTACACGCCGAGCCGTGGGGCACGCTGCCCGACGGCGACACGGTGCGACGCTATACGCTGCGCAACACGCACGGCATGCGCGTCGTCGTCAGCGACCTCGGCGCGACCGTCGTGTCGTGGCTCGCGCCCGATCGCACCGGACGCTTCGCCGATATCGTGCTCGCGCACGACACGCCCGCGGAATATGTCGAATCGGGCGCCTACCTCGGCGCGACGGTCGGCCGCTGGGCGAACCGGATCGCCGGCGCGCGCTTCACGCTCGACGGCGTCGACTACCTGCTCGATCGCAACGAGAACGGCAATCTGCTGCACGGCGGCGCGAGCGGCTTTCACCGCCAGCGCTGGGAAGTCGTCGACGACTGCGGCGGGCTGACGCTGCGACTCGATTCGCCGGAAGGCGACGCGGGTTTTCCGGGCAACGTGAGCGTGCAGGTTCGCTACGCGCTCGACGACGACGGCACGCTGACGATCGACTACACCGGCGTCACCGACGCGCCCACGCCGCTCAACCTCACGAATCACAGCTATTTCAACCTCAGCGGCCGCGCGGGCAGCGACGTGCGCGGCCACGTGCTGAGCATCGACGCCGACGCGTTCCTCGAGGTCGACGACGCGCTGATCCCGACCGGCACCGCCGACGTGACCGGCACGGCTTTCGATTTCCGGCACAGCGCGCCGCTCGGCGCGCGCCTCGACTGGCCGCATGCGCAGCTTGCAAGGGCGCGCGGCTTCGATCACTGCTTCGTGCTGCGCGACGGCGCGCGCGCGGTCAGGCCCGTCGCCGGCATCTACGATCCCGAAAGCGGCCGCGAGCTGGTCGTGTCGACCGATCAGCGCGGCCTCCAGCTTTATACCGGCAACTATCTGGACGGCGTGCGCGTGAGGGGCGGCACGCGGTGCGCGCAACACGCCGCGCTGTGCGTCGAAGCCGGCGGTTTTCCGGACCAGGTCAACATGGCCGACCTGCGCGACGACGTCATCCTTCATCCGGGCGCCGTCTATCGTCAGACCACTCTGTACCGGGTAGCCGTTCGCGCGTAACGCGCGCGCCGGCCGCCTTCGACAACAAGCACCGGCGGCCAGGCATCAACCACGTCGCGCGTGCCGCCACCCCGTTGCCCGTCACCGCACGGCGCGCGCCGTGCGCTCCACTACACGCACTACACGCGCCGCATCGTCGACACCAGCGCCGCGTCCTCTCCGGGCTCGGCCGGCCGCGCGTGCGCGGAGTCGCGCTTCGGCTGCTGCGCGCCGAGTCCCGTGCCGCCCGTGCGCCGCCGCGTTGCGTGCCGCTCGATGACCCGCTGCAGCACGCAGAACACGCACAGCAGCGCGCCGATCACGATCCGCGTCCACCACGAACTCAACGTGCCGTCGAACGTGATCAGCACCTGGATCGTGCCGAGGATGCCGACGCCGAACACCGAGCCGATCACGTAACCCACGCCGCCCGTGAGCAGCGTGCCGCCGATCACCGTCGCGGCGATCGCGTCGAGCTCCATCCCCTGCGCCTGCAGCCCGTAGCCCGACAGCACGTAGAGCGTGAACACCACGCCGCCGAGTGACGAACACAGCCCGCTCAACGCATAGACGCCGATCTTCGTGCGCGCGACCGGCAGCCCCATCAGCAGCGCCGAACGCTCGTTGCCGCCGATCGCATAGACGTTGCGGCCGAAACGCGTGAAATGCGCAACGTAGATCGCGACGGCCAGCGTCGCGAGCGCGATCAGCGCGCCCGCGCTCAGCGTGCCGCCGCCGACCGGCACGCTGACGCCCGCGATCGCATGAAACGTCGGCTCGTTGATCGTGATCGACTGCGTCGTGATCAGGAAGCACGCGCCGCGCGCGAGAAACATCCCGGCCAGCGTGACGATGAACGGCTGCAGCCGGAAATAGTGGATCAGCGCACCCATTGCCGCGCCGTACAGCGCGCCGAACGCGAGCACCAGCGGCACGATCACCCATACGGGCCAGTGCAGCCGCTCGGCGCCGACCGCGCAGAAGATCGTTGTCAGCGCAACGACCGAGCCGACCGACAGGTCGATGCCGCCCGACACGATCACGAACGTCATGCCGATCGCGACGATCAGCAGGAACGCGTTGTCGACGAGCAGGCCGGTCAGCACCTGCATCGAGAAGAATCCCGTGTACATCACGGATCCGAAGCCGAACAGCGCGGCGAACAGCATGATCGTCACGACGATCGGCAGCGTGCGCGGGTCGGCGAGCCGGCCAAGGAATCGGGTCATCGGGGCGTGGCTCCGGAGGTGGCGCGCGAACGCGCGGAAGGCAGCAGCCGCGACGCGTGCCGGACCGCGAGCGCGCGCGCCGCGTCCGACTGGATCAGCGTCACGACGATCACGACGACCGCCTTGACGACCAGCGTCGCCTCCGGCGGCACGCCGATCGAATAGGTCGTGTAGGTCAGCGTCTGGATGATCAGCGCGCCGAGCACCGAGCCGGCGAGGCTGAAGCGGCCGCCGAGCAGCGACGTGCCGCCGAGCGTCACCGCGAGGATCGCGTCGAGTTCGAGCAGCAGCCCCGCGTTGTTGCCGTCGGCGCTGCGCACGTTGGAACTCGCGAGGATGCCCGCGACCGCCGACATCACGCCGGAGCACAGGTACACGCCGAACACGACCGCGCCCGAGCGCAGCCCGACGAGCCGCGTCGCAACCGGGTTCACGCCGATCGCGCGGATGAACAGCCCGAGCGCCGTGCGGTTCACCAGCAGCGCGGTCGCGGCGATCGTCGCGAGCGCGATCCACACCGAACATGGCACCGTCGCCAGATAGCCGCCGCCGAGCGCGAGGTAGCCGGGCGCGCCGATCGGAATGATCTGGCCGCCCGTCAGCAGTTGCGCGATGCCGCGGCCGGCCACCATCAGGATCAGCGTCGCGATGATCGGCTGCATCCCGACGAACGCGACGAGCAGGCCGTTCCACGCGCCCGCGAGCAGCCCGACGCCGAGCGCGGCGGCCAGCGCCGTGCCGACCCGCGACGGATCGGCTTCGAGCACGATCGCCGCGGCCGCGCCGGCAATCGCGACGATCGCGCCGACGGAGATGTCGATCCCGCGCGTCGCGATCACGAGCGTCATGCCGAGCGACACGATCACGAGCGGCGCCGCCCGGTTCAGGATGTCGATCGGCGCGCCGAACAGGTGGCCGTCGAGCAGCGCGATCGACAGGAAGCCCGGACGATGCGCGACGTCGAGCGCGAACAGCAGCGCAAGCGTCAGCAACGGCCACGCGAGCGGATGACGAAACAGCGTGCGTACACGCATCATGACTGGCCTCCCGCGATCAGCCGGTAAACCTGCTCCTCCGACGCGTCGGCGCCGGTCAGTTCGGCGACCTTGCGCCGGTCGCGCAGCACCGCGATCCGGTGGCTCACGCGCACGACCTCGCCGATCTCCGACGAGATGAACAGGATCGCGAGCCCGGTCGCGCACAGCGCGAGCACGCGCTCCATGATGTCGAACTTCGCAGCGACGTCGATGCCGCGTGTCGGCTCGTCGAGAATCAGCAGCTTCGGGTCCGTCGCGAGCCAGCGCGCGAGCAGCACCTTCTGCTGGTTGCCGCCCGACAGCAGCCCGATCGGCTGCTCCGCGTCGCGCGCCTTGATGCCGAGCCGCGCGATGTACGACTCGGCGATCTCGCGCTGGCGCGCGCGCCCGATCAGCCGCCACCAGCCGCGCCGCGCCTGCAGCGCGAGGATGATGTTCTCGCGGATCGACAGCGCGGCGACGATGCCCTCCTTCTTGCGGTCTTCCGGGCAATACGCGATCCCGTGCCGGACCGCATCGTGCGGCGACGCAAGCCGCTTGCGCGCGCCGTCGATCTCGATCGCGCCGGTGTCGGTGCGCTCCGCGGCGAACGCGAGCTGCGCGGTTTCGGTGCGCCCCGAGCCGAGCAGCCCGGCCAGCCCGACGATTTCGCCGGGCCGCACGTCGAGATCGAGCGGGCTCATCATCCCGCGCCGGCCGACCTGCCGCATCGACAGGAACGGTGCGGCAGTGCCGGCCGCGCGCTCGACCGCGGCGGCACCCGCCTGCAGCGTGTCGGACATCCGTTCGCGGCCGGTCATCTTCGCGACCAGCACGTCGACCGGCAGGTCGCGCGCCAGGTACTCGCCTTCGCGCTCGCCGTTGCGCATCACGGTGATCCGGTCGGACACCGCATAGGTCTGCTCGAGGAAATGCGTGACGAACAGGATCGCGATGCCCGACGCCTTCAGCCGGCGCAGCACGTCGAACAGCCGCGCGACCTCGCCGTCGTCGAGGCTCGACGTCGGCTCGTCGAGTATCAGCACGCGCGCATCGACCGACACGGCACGCGCGATCGCGACCATCTGCTGCACCGCGATCGGATACGCGTCGAGCGAGCGCGTGACGTCGAGCGACAGGTCGAGTTCGGCCAGCGCGGCGCGCGCCCGTGCATGGATCGCGTTCCAGTCGATCGCGCCGCGCCGCGTCGGCTGCCGGCCCGCGAAGATGTTCTCGGCGACCGACAGGTTCGCGCACAGGTTCACTTCCTGATACAGCGTCTGGATCCCGGCCGCCTCGGCCTCGCGCGGCGCGGCGAAGCGCACCGGCTCGCCGCCGACGCGAATCTCGCCCGCGTCGTGCGCATGCACGCCGGTGAGCACGTTGATCAGCGTCGACTTGCCCGCGCCGTTCTGGCCCATCAGTGCGTGGATCTCCCCCGGAAACAGCCGGAAACTCACGCGCTGCAGCGCGCTGACGCCCGGAAACGCCTTGTCGATGCCGGTCATCTCGACCACCGGCGGATGCGTCATGAACCCTCCCTCGGAGCGGTTGCCGGACGACGGCGTGCCATGCCGCCGCCCGCACGGACATCAATATTTGCGGGTCGGCAGCACCTGCGCCGCAACGCTCATCGGGAACACCGTCTCGTTCGTCACGATGCGCTTGGGCAGCGGCTTGCCGGCGACGACGTCCTTCACCGCGCTCATCAGCTGCGGGCCGAGCAGCGGGCTGCATTCGACGTCGACGTTGATCTTGCCGGCGATCATCGCCTGGAAGCCGCCCTTCGTCGCATCGAACGACACGACGCTCACGTCCTTGCCGGGCTTGATCCCGGCCTCTTCCATCGCCTGGATCGCGCCGAGCGCCATGTCGTCGTTGTGCGCGTAGACGACGTTGATCTGCTTGCCGTAGGTCTTCGCGAACGCTTCCATCACCTGCTTGCCGCCGGCGAGCGTGAAGTCGCCGCTCTGCGACGCGATCACCTTGAACTTCGGATTGCTTTTGATCACTTCGAGCAGCCCGGCGCGACGATCGTTGGCCGGCGCCGAGCCGACCGTGCCCTGCAGCTCGACGATGTTGATCGGGCCCGCGTCGTTCTTGTAGCGCTCTTCCATCCAGTGGCCCGCGCGCCGCCCTTCCTCGAGGAAGTCCGAGCCGATCATCGTCACGTACAGCGACGGATCCTTCACGTCGACCGCGCGGTCGGTCAGGATCACCGGGATGTGCGCGGCCTTCGCCTCGGTCAGCACCGGCTCCCAGCCCGATTCGACGACCGGCGAGAACGCGATCACGTCGACCTTCTGCGCGATGAACGAGCGGATCGCGCGGATCTGGTTCTCCTGCTTCTGCTGCGCGTCCGAGAATTTCAGGTTGATGCCGGCGTCCTTCGCCGCACCCTTCACCGACACGGTGTTCGCGGTGCGCCACGCGCTTTCCGCGCCGACCTGCGAGAACCCGAGCGTGATCGGCTTTTGCTGCGCGAATGCGCCGGGCGCGAGTACCGTCGCCGCGGCGACGATCGCACCGGCCGCCAGCTTCCTGATGAATGTCATGGTCCGTCTCCGATGATGTCGTTGTATGCCGCGGCGCTGTTCTGTTTCTGCGTGGCGCGCGCGGTTCAGGGCTGTGCCGGGCAGCCTGTCCGGCCGGCCCGGCCCGGTATGCATGCCCCGGATCAGTCTAGGAACAAGTCCGATAACCTTCCAATGAAATCTTGGATTGAATCGATATCGGAATCGGCATACGTATAAACACCTAAGCGCGCGGGGGCGCCTGGAGCGGCGGCGGACGACGCGCCGCCCCCGAAACCGGGAACCAGGACGGCCATCGCCGCGGCGCTCGACGAGACTCAGTTCCGGCGGGCCACCGCCCTCCTGTCGGTCCCGCCGCTCGAATTCGACGCGACGCCGGCGGCATGCGCCCGCGTCGGATTCAACTCGCGCAGCACGCTGGCGCGCCCGCCGTCGTCATCGGACAGTTGCGGCTGCCCGCGCGCAAACGCCGGCGTGATCGCCGCCGCGAGCAGCGCGGCGATCGCCAGTCGGGAAAGGAACTTCATCACCCGACTCCCGGCTTACTGCGCGCTGACGGTCGGCACGGACGCCGACGCGGTCGCGACGCCCGGCTCGCCGTGCGCGATTGCGTAAAGCTCGCGATTGCGCGCGATCGTCCGCGTGCTCGGCGGATAGTCCCAGTTCGACGTGGGCACGGTGCCGTCGCGCTGCGCCTGGACCAGATCGGCGATCACATCGGCGCGCGTCAGGCCCGACGACGACGTCTGTGCGAAAGCGGCGACCGGCGTGCCGATTGCGAGTGCGAGCAGCGCGGCGGCTGCGATCAGTCTGCGATTCATGATGAAACTCCCGAGAACGGTTCGATGAGGACGCATCGTCGATGCGCCGCCGGCGGGACCGCGGATGCGTTTTCGCCGCCTGACACGTTCATTCTGGTGATCGCGGCCGGCGCGACGCTGACCGCCGGATGACAATTTCGAAATCTGCGGCGCGGCACGCAGATAACAGCTTCGTAATCTTCGAGTCAGGGTCGGGTCAATGCGGCATCGTCAGACTGCATGCTCGTCGCATCGAATGCGGCACCCCTGCCCTGCTTCGAGGAAAACATCATGTGGATCGTCCGGCTGGCGTTACGCAGGCCCTATACGTTCGTCGTGCTCGCGCTGCTGATCTTCATCGCGGGACCGCTCGCGCTCCTGCGCACGCCGACCGACATCTTTCCCAACATCGACATCCCGGTCGTCAGCATCGTCTGGTCGTACAACGGCTTCTCCGCCGAGGACATGGCCAAGCGCATCACGTCGAACTACGAGCGCGCGCTCACGTCCGACGTCGACGACATCGAGCACATCGAGTCGCAGTCGCTGAACGGCGTGTCGGTCGTGAAGATCTTCTTCCACCCCGGCGCGGACATCAATCGCGCGATCGCGGAAGCCGCGAGCAATTCGGCGTCGATCCTGCGGATCCTGCCGCCCGGCACGCTGCCGCCGAACATCATCACGTACAACGCGTCGACGGTGCCGATCCTGCAGCTCGGGCTGTCGAGCGACACGCTCGCCGAGCAGCAGCTCTACGACCTCGGCAACAGCTTCATCCGCACGCAGCTCGCGACCGTGCAGGGCGCGGCCGTGCCGCTGCCGTTCGGCGGCAAGATCCGCCAGATCGTCGTCGATCTCGATACGCGCGCGCTGCAGGCGAAGGGGCTCGCACCGATCGACGTCGTGAACGCGATCAACGCGCAGAACCTGATCCTGCCCGGCGGCACCGCGAAAATCGGCACGCGCGAATACAACGTGCAGATGAACGGCAGCACGCAGACGGTCGCCGCGCTGAACAACCTGCCGGTGAAGACGATCGGCGGCAGCGTCGTCTATGTGCGCGACGTCGCGCACGTTCGCGACGGCTACGCGCCGCAGACCAACATCGTGCGCGCCGACGGCAAGCGCGCGGCGCTGCTGACCGTCGAGAAAACCGGCAGCGCGTCGACGCTGACGATCATCGACCAGGTCAAGACGATGCTGCCGAAGATCGCGGCCGGCCTGCCGAAGGCGCTGCACATCTCGGCGCTCGGCGACCAGTCGGTGTTCGTGAAAGCGGCGATCCAGGGCGTCGTGCGCGAGGCGCTGATCGCCGCGTGCCTCACCGCGCTGATGATCCTGCTGTTCCTCGGCAGCTGGCGCGCGACGCTGATCATCGCGGTATCGATTCCGCTCGCGGTACTCACGTCGCTGCTTGCGCTCGCCGCGCTCGGCCAGACGATCAACATCATGACGCTCGGCGGGCTCGCGCTCGCGGTCGGGATCCTCGTCGACGATGCCACCGTCGCGATCGAGAACATCACGCATCACCTCGAACGCGGCGCGCCGCTCGAAGACGCGATCCTGACCGGCGCGGGCGAGATCGCGGTGCCGACCTTCGTGTCGACGCTGTCGATCTGCATCGTGTTCGTGCCGATGTTCCTGCTCACGGGCGTCGCGCGCTACCTGTTCGTGCCGATGGCCGAGGCGGTGATCTTCGCGATGGTCGCGTCGTATTTCTTCTCGCGCACGCTGGTGCCGACGCTCGCGATGGCGCTGATGCGCGCGAAGGGGCACGGCCGGCCGCCGCACGGCGTGTTCGCTCGGATCGCACGCTTCCAGGCCGCGTTCGAACATCGCTTCGAGGCGGTCCGGCTGCGCTATCGAGCGCTGCTGTCGGCGGCGATCGCGCGCCGCCGCCGCTTCGCGGCCGCATTCCTGCTCGCATGCGTCGCATCGACCGCGCTGTTCGCGTTCGCCGGGCAGGATTTCTTCCCGTCGGTCGACACCGGCGAGATCCGCCTGCACCTGCGCGCGCCGACCGGCACGCGGATCGAGGAAACCGCGCGCCTGACCGACGAAGTGGAAGCGCGCATCCACGACGTGATTCCCGCGAACGACATCGCGAGCGTGCTCGACAACATCGGCGTGCCGGTGAGCGGCATCAACCTCACGTACGACTCGTCCGACCCGATCGGCACCGAGGATGCCGACGTGATGATCACGCTGAAGCCGAACCACGCGCCGACCGCCGCCTACGTCGCGAAGCTGCGCAACCTGCTCGCGCAGTCGTTCCCCGGCGTGACGTTCGCGTTCCTGCCGGCCGACATCGTCAGCCAGATCCTCAACTTCGGGCTGCCTGCGCCGATCGACATCCAGATCGTCGGCAACAAGCTCGACCAGAACCGCGCGGTCGCGAACGCGCTGCTCGCGAAGCTGCGCGGCGTGCGCGGCCTCGTCGACGCGCGCATCCAGCAGCCCGGCGACGAACCGGCGATCAACGTGAACGTGGACCGCACCAAGGCGATCCAGGCCGGCCTCGAACAGCGCGACGTCGCGCAGAACCTGCTGATCGCGCTGTCCGGCAGCTCGCAGACCACGCCGAACTTCTGGCTCGACCCGCGCAACGGCGTCAGCTATCCGCTGCTGGTGCAGACGCCGCAGTATTCGGTCGATTCGCTGCAGGCACTCGCGAACGTGCCGCTGCCGGCGGGCACCGCGCGTTCGCCGCAGACGCCGGCCGGCGGCCCGGCGGCCGGCGCGCCCGCGCAGAACCTGCTCGGCTCGCTCGGCAGCTTCTCGCGCGCGACGCAGCAGGCGGTCGTCTCGCACTACAACGTGCAGCCGGTGCTCGACATCTTCGCGTCGGTGCAGGGGCGCGATCTCGGCGGCGTCACGGCCGACGTAACCAAGCTCGTCGACGATGCGCGCGCGCAGTTGCCGCCCGGTTCGTCGATCGTGCTGCGCGGCCAGGTGCAGGCGATGCACGAGTCGTTTGCCGGGCTGCTCGGCGGCCTCGCGATCGCGATCGCGCTCGTCTACCTGCTGATGGTCGTCAACTTCCAGTCGTGGCTCGACCCGCTCGCGATCGTCGGCGGCCTGCCTGCGTCGCTCGCCGGCATCGCGTGGATGCTGTTCGTCACGCGCACGACACTGTCGGTGCCCGCGCTGACCGGCACGATCCTGTGCATCGGCATCGCGACCGCGAACAGCATCCTCGTCGTCAACGCGGCACGCGAGCTGATGGCGGGCGGCGCGCCGCCGTGGCAGGCCGCGCTCGACGCAGGCTTCAGCCGCTTCCGCCCGGTCGTGATGACCGCGCTCGCGATGCTGATCGGCATGCTGCCGATGGCGCTCGGCCTCGGCGACGGCGGCGAACAGAACGCGCCGCTCGGCCGCGCGGTGATCGGCGGGCTGGCGTTCGGCACGCTGTCGACGCTGCTGTTCGTGCCCGTCGTGTTCGGCTTCATCCATGCATGGCTCGAACGGCGCCGCGATGCGGCCGCCGCGCGCCGCGCGCAGGACACGCCGGCATTGCGCTGATCGCGACTTCACCTCGACTCCCTTCGACTCGCCCGACCCGGAACCCATCATGAACGACTCGACCGAACCTCTCGCCCCGCCGCCGGCCGCCGAAGCGGACACGGCACCGTCAACCGCGCGCGACACGGCGCCCGACACCTCGCCGCCCCGCCGCGGCCGCAAGCTGGCCGTTCCGCTCGTCGCGATCGCGGCGGCCGCCGCGCTGCTGGCCGCCGGCATCGTGCCGCGCATCGACGCGCGCGCCGCGCAGCGCGTGCAGGTCGCCGCGCAGCAGGCGCTGCCGGTGTCGGTGATCCTGCCGGGCGCGGCGCCCATCGACCAGACGCTGACGCTGCCGGGCTCGGTGATGCCGTACGCGGAAGCATCGATCTATGCGCGCACGAGCGGCTATATCGCGCACTGGAGCACCGACATCGGCGCGCACGTGAAAGCCGGGCAGACGCTCGCGCAGATCACGGCACCCGACCTCGACGCGCAGTTGCGGCAGGCGCGCGCCGACGCGGCGACCGCGCAGGCGAACTACGACTACGCGAAATCGACCGCGCAGCGCTGGCAGGACATGCTGAAGACGCAATCGGTGTCACAGCAGGACACCGACACGAAGGTCGCCGACATGAACGCGAAGCGCGCGATGCTGGCCTCCGCGCAGGCGAACGTCGCGCACCTGACCGAGCTGGTGTCGTACGAATCGGTCGCGGCGCCGTTCGACGGCGTGATCACCGCGCGCAACGTCGACGTCGGCACGCTCGTCACCGCGGGCGGCACGCCGGGCAGCCCCGGCCTGTCCGGCGAACTGTTCCATCTCGAACAGACCGGCACGCTGCGCGTGTTCGTCGACGTGCCGCAGGACAGCGCGGCAGGCGTGACGACCGGGACCGCCGTCTACCTGACCACGCAGCAGTATCCGGGGCGGCGCTTCGCCGCGCGCGTCGCGCGCAGCGCGGGCGCGATCGATCCGGTCACGCGCACGCTGCGCGTCGAGATCGACGTCGACAACGGCGACGGCGCACTGATGCCCGGCGCGTATGCGCAGGCGCACCTGCTCGTGCCGAGCGCGGCCCCGGCGTTCGAGCTGCCCGTCAGCGCGCTGCTGTTCCGGCCGAACGGCGTGACGGTCGCGACCGTTGCCGCGAACGGCACCACCGCGCTGAAGACCGTGCAGATCGGGCGCGATTTCGGCACGCGCGTCGAGATCGTGTCGGGGCTCGCCGCGAGCGATCGCGTGATCGACAACCCGGGCGATTCGATTGCCGCCGGCGAGGCCGTGAAGATCGTGTCGGGCGCACCGGCGGTGCAGATGGGCGCGGCAGCCGGTGCGACGGCAGCGTCTGGCGCGACTGCGTTGACGCCTGCCGCCGTCGCAGTGCCGGCTTCGATACCGGCGGCAGCTTCAACGCCCGTTCGCGGCTGATCCATTCACGAACTCTCACGGGATACCCATCATGCGCTTCCTCCCTCCGCTTCCGTTCACCCGGCGCGTCGTCGCGCTCGGCGTCGCCGCCGCGTTGGCCGCGTTGTCCGCGTGCTCGACATTGCCGCCCTATTCGCCGCCCGCCGTCGCCGTGCCCGCGCACTATGCGGGCGTACCGGCATCGGGCATACCGGCTGCGGGCGTACCGGCTGCGGGCATACCGGCTGCGAACGCCCCCGCCGCCCAGCCGGGCTGGAACGTCGCGGCGCCGGCCGATGCCGCATCGCGCGGCGCATGGTGGACCGTCTTCGACGACGCCGACCTGAACGCGCTCGAAGCGCGTGTCGACGTGTCGAACCAGACCGTGAAGAAAGCCGTCGCCGATCTCCAGCAGGCGCGCGCGATGGTCGACTACCAGCATGCGGGGTTCCTGCCGACCGTCACGGCCGGCGTCGCGCAGAGCCGCGCGCGCCTGTCGCAAAACAAGCTCGGCTCGTCGCTCGCCGGCAAGACGACGCCCGACTATCAGGCCGGCGTGGCCGCGAGCTGGGAACCCGACCTGTTCGGCCGCGTGCGCGACGCGGTGACGGGCGCGCAGGCGAACGCCGACGCGAGCGCGGCCGACCTGCAGGCCGTGAAGCTGTCGGTCACGGCCACGCTCGCGACCGACTATTTCGCGCTGCGCTCGCTCGATACGCAAAAGCAGTTGCTCGACGATACGGTGCGTGCGTATGCGGACGCGCTGAAGCTGCTGAAACAGCAGCTCGCGGCCGGCGCGATCGACGCGTCGGCCGTCGCGCAGGCCGCGACGCAACTCGAATCGACCCGCACGCAGGACACCGACATCGATGCGTCGCGTGCGCAGCTCCAGCACGCGATCGCGACGCTGGTCGGCGAAAGCGCGTCGACGTTCGCGCTGCCGCCGCGCGTGCAATCGTTCGCCGTGCCGGCGATCCCGGCCGGCGTGCCGTCGCAACTGCTCGAACGGCGGCCCGACATCGCGGCGGCGGAGCGTCGCGTCGCGGCCGCGAACGCACAGATCGGCGAGGCGCGTGCCGCGTTCTTTCCCGATCTCGTGCTGTCGGCGAGCGCCGGGCTTGAAAGCTCGTTCTTCGCGCCGTGGCTCACCGCACCGAGCCTGTTCTGGTCGCTCGGCTCGCAGCTCGCCGGCACGCTGTTCGACGGCGGCCGCCGCAGCGCGTCGCTGCGCGGCGCGCATGCGCAATACGACAGTACGGTCGCCGATTACCGGCAGACCGTGCTGGTTGCGTTCCAGCAGGTCGAGGATCAGTTGTCCACGCTCGATGCGCTCGCGTCGGAAGCCGGCAGCCAGCAGCGCGCGACCGATGCGGCCGACCTGTCGCTGCGGCTGACGACCAACCGCTTCAACGCGGGTGCCGTCAGCTACCTCGATGTCGTGACCGCCCAGACGATCGCGCTGACGAACCGGCGTCTGTCGGACCAGATCGCCGCACGCCGGATGGAGGCGGCGGTCGGGTTGCTGACCGCGCTGGGCGGCGGCTGGCATACCGGTGCAGATGCGGATGCGGACGCAACCGCCGCCGCGCACACGGCCGCTACGCCGTCGGCGTCTTGATGAACGTCAGGATGAACCGCGTGCCGGCCGCATCGCTCTCGACACGTGCGGTGCCGCCGTGCAGTTCCATCACCGACCGCACGATCGCGAGGCCGAGCCCGGCCGTGCCGCCCGGCACGCCGCCGCTGCGCGCGGGGTCGCCGCGCACGAAGCGGTCGAAGATGCGCGGCAGCAGCGCGGGATCGATCGGTTCGCCCGGGTTCGAGACGACCACGTATACCGCGTCCGCCGTTTCGTCGACGCGCAGCACGATCACGCCGCCCGCCGGCGTATAGCGCAGCGCGTTCGCGAGCAGGTTGCTGACCGCGCGGCGGAACAGTTCGAGATCGGCGGTCAGCCGGCCGTGCCCGTCGACGCGCAGCATCGAACCGGCTTCGTCCGCAAGCCCTTCGAAATAACCGGCGATGCGCTCCAGTTCGTCGTGCACGTCGAAGGCGCGCTGCCGCGTGACGAAGCCGGGATGCTCGGCGCGCGCGAGAAACAGCACGTTCTCGATCATCCGCGCGAGACGGTCGTATTCCTCGAGATTCGATTCGAGCAGCGCCTGGTATTCGCCGGCGGAACGCGGCCGCGCCAATGCCACCTCGGTCGCGCCGCGCATGTTGTTCAGCGGCGTGCGCAGGTCGTGCGCGAGATCCGCGCTGAATTGCGACAGGTGCCCGAACGCCTGCTGCAGGCGGCCGAGCATCGCATTCTGCGCGTCGACCAGCGCCGTCAGCTCGCGCGGCGCGCGCGATGCATCGAGCCGCGTATCGAGCTTGTCGACGGTGATCCGGCCCGTGTTCGCGACGATCTCGCGCAGCGGCGCGAGCGCCTTGCGGATCAGCCAGTAGCTGAGCAGCATCGCGAACAGCGCGCCCAGGCCGCCGGCGATCTTCAGCTTGTCGCGGTAGCCGTCGAGCAGTTCGACGCGATCGCTCATGTTGCGCGCGATCGCGATCCGGATCTTCGTGCGGTCGCGCAACGCGGCCTCGGCGACGACGCCGCGCACGGGCGTGCCGCCGTCGGCGGTCCACGTCGCGATCCGGTCGGCGGTAATCCGTTCGTTCGCGGGCACCGGCGTCGCGTGCGGCGGAAACAGTTCGGCATCGGGCAGCACCGGCACCGCGGGCGACGATGCGCCGGCTGCCGTCCCGGGCAGATCCCCGAGCGCGGTCCGCTCGACGTTGTGGCGCGCGAGTATGCTGCCCTGCCCGTCGACGACGGCCAGCGACAGCGCCTCGTTGCCGAGCACCTGGCTCGTCAGCCGGTCCGCATGCGCGCGCACCGCGTCGAGCGAATCGAGTTCGCCCGCCAGCCGGCGCGTATGCCGCGCGGCGAGCACGATGTCGAAGTCGTCCTGCGTGCTCACCTGCCGCTCGAGGCCGGTGTACACGTATGTGCCGACAAGCGCGAATACGGCAAGCAGGGTCGCGCCGAACCCGAGCGCGAGCGTCGCGCCAAGCGAGCGGCCGAGCGTCATGCGGCTTCCTTCGGTTCGAGCACGTAACCGACGCCGCGCACCGTATGAATCAGCTTGACCGCGAACTCGTCGTCGATTTTCGCGCGCAGCCGGCGAATCGCGACCTCGACGACGTTGGTATCGCTGTCGAAATTCATGTCCCACACGTACGACGCGATCTGCGTGCGGCTCAGCACTTCGCCCTGCCTGCGCGCGAGCAACTGCAGCAGCGAGAATTCGCGCGGCGTCAGGTCGATCCGCACCGTGCCGCGCTTCACGCGGCGGCGCACGACGTCGATCTCCAGGTCGCCCACCGAAATGCGCTCCGTCTCGCGCGGCGGCCCGCGGCGCGCGAGCGTGCGGATCCGCGCGAGCAGCTCGACGAACGCGAACGGCTTCACGAGGTAGTCGTCCGCGCCGAGTTCGAGGCCGTGCACGCGGTCCTGCACGTCGTCGCGCGCGGTCAGGAACAGCACGGGCGTCGCGTGCGTGTCGCGCAGCCGCTTGAGCACGCTCCAGCCGTCGAGCACGGGCAGCATCACGTCGAGCACGATCACGTCGTAGCTCTCTTCCTGCGCGAGTGTCAGGCCCTCGCCGCCGTCCGTCGCGAGATCGACGCTGAAGCCCGATTCCTCGAGCCCTTTCTTCAAGTACGCGCCGGTCTTCGGTTCGTCTTCGACTATCAGGATGCGCATGTTCGACTCCGTCGCATTCGGTGGTGACATGCGCCGATGTTACCGGGAAACGGCGCGGGCGAACGGCAGCGCGCAAGCGCGCCACGCCCGGATGACGAAACCGTAATCGGCGGGTCAGGGTGGTGACGGCCGCGGCGGCCAGAATTCGAAGCGTGGGCCTACCCCCACTCGCCCGTTCACTCATCCATCCAGGAGCCGTCATGAAACTCGTCGCCGCTTTCGTCGTTGCCACGCTGAGCCTGCCGTTCGGCGCGCAGGCCTTCGCCCAGTCCACGCAGGCGCCGCTCACGCGCGCCGAAGTGCGCCAGCAACTGATCGATGCCGAAGCCGACGGCCTGCTGCCGTCGAACCGGAACGACTATCCGCCGTCGCACGCGGAGATCGCGCGAAATCGCCAGATTTACGCGATCCAGCATCACGACGCGACGCCGATCGCGACGGCTTCGGCCGGAACTTGATCGCGGCATGTCACCGGCATCCGGCCGACAGCCGGATGTCGGGCCGGCCCACGATGCACTTGCACCCGACGCCAAGGCCCGCGCACTGGCCCGTTTCTTCATCGCCAGGCCATCCGAAGACCAACTGGCGCGCGCCGGTCGAACGATCGCGCCAGGCACGCTGCGGGTTCGTGCACGGCCCGCTCGCCCCTTCGATATCGATGCGCCAACCGCTGCCACGGCGCGTTTCGCTGCGCCATGTCGTACGCGGCCCGGTAGCGAAGCCCGCTCGCAAACGCCCGATCCGGCACCACACGCAGCGCTCGAACCCGTGTCGTTTACGACCGAATTGCGGGCGCATGACCGATAGCCGGTTGCGCCCGATTCTCTAAACTGGTTCGCACAACACGCCTGCCCGGTGTCGCCCGCTGCGCGCGTCATCCCACCGACATCGAGGCCCCCCTAGACATCCGCCTTCGCTGTCCATCGGCCCGCACTACTTCGTCGCATGTCCGCCCGGCTGACCGCCAAGGCAATTCCAGGAGAGTTCATTGAGCCAGTCGCAAGCGCACCCCGCGAAAGCCCGGTCTTCGCGCAAGTCCGTCAAGCTGGACGACATCACGATCGTCGACCCTGCCGTCCTCAAGCGCGCGGTGGGCGCAATGGCGTTCGGCAATGCGATGGAATGGTTCGACTTCGGCGTGTACAGCTATATCGCCGTCACGCTCGGCAAGGTGTTCTTCCCGTCCAGCAGCCCGTCCGCGCAGTTGCTCGCGACCTTCGGCACGTTCGCGGCCGCATTCCTCGTGCGCCCGCTCGGCGGCATGGTGTTCGGCCCGCTCGGCGACCGCATCGGCCGCCAGCGCGTGCTCGCCGCGACAATGATCATGATGGCCGCCGGCACCTTCGCGATCGGCCTGATCCCCAGCTACGCGTCGATCGGCATCATGGCGCCCGCGCTGCTGCTCGTCGCCCGCCTCGTGCAGGGCTTCTCGACCGGCGGCGAATACGGCGGCGCGGCCACCTTCATCGCCGAATTCTCGACCGACAAGCGCCGCGGCTTCATGGGCAGCTTCCTCGAATTCGGCACGCTGATCGGCTATACGCTCGGCGCGGCGACGGTCGCGCTGCTGACCGCGACGCTGTCGCAGGACGCGCTGCTGTCGTGGGGCTGGCGCGTGCCGTTCTTCATCGCCGGGCCGCTCGGCCTCGTGGGCCTCTACGTCCGGCTGAAGCTCGAGGAAACGCCCGCATTCAAGAAGGAAGCCGAAGCACGCGAGGCGGACGAACGCGCGCGGCCGAAGCAAGGCTTCGCGACGCTGCTCGCCGAACAATGGAAGCCGCTGCTGCAATGCGTCGGCCTCGTGCTGATCTTCAACGTGACCGACTACATGGCGCTGTCGTATCTGCCGAGCTACCTGTCGGCGACGCTGCACTTGCGCGAATCGCACAGCCTGTTCATGGTGCTGTTGGTGATGGTGCTGATGATGCCGATGACGCTGTATGCGGGGCATCTGTCGGACAAGGTCGGCCGCAAGCCGGTGATGATGGCCGGCTGCGTGGGCCTGCTCGTGCTGTCGGTGCCGGCGCTGATGCTGATCCGCACCGGCGGCATGCTGCCCGTGTTCGGCGGGATGCTGATCTACGGCACGTTGCTGTCGACGTTCACGGGCGTGATGCCGTCGGCGCTGCCGGCGCTGTTCCCGACGCGGATCCGCTACGGCGCGCTCGCGATCGGCTTCAACGTGTCGGTATCGCTGTTCGGCGGCACGACGCCGCTCGTCACCGCGTGGCTGGTCGATCGCACCGGCGACCTGATGATGCCCGCGTACTACCTGATGGGCGCGTCGTTCATCGGCATCGTGTCGGTGCTCGCGCTGCGCGAAACTGCGCGCCAGCCGCTGCCCGGTTCCGGGCCGTGCGTGTCGAGCCGTGCGGAAGCGCTGAGCCTCGTTCGCGGCGGTGCCGAACAAGCCCGCGTGCCAGGCAGGAAATTCACGCCGGTCAGCGAGCGCGCGTGACGCGGTTCGGCGTGATGCGGCGCCGCGCGGCAGGTGCCGCCGGCGTCGCCCGCGCGTGCGTACGTCAGTTCGACGACAACCGCTGCCCTTCGAGCCAGTCGAGCAGCGCGCGCGTGACGAACGCGGGATTTTCCAGATTCGAGATGTGGCCGGCATCCGGCACCAGCGCATGCGCGCAGCCGATCACGCTCGCCATCTTCACGGTTTCCGACGGCGGGCGCGCCATGTCGCCCGCGCCGCACATCAGCAGCGTGCGCTCGGCGTCCAGGCCGGCGAGCGCCGGCAGCGTGTCGGGCCGGCCGAAGATCAACCGGCCGAGCGGGACGATCGATTGCCGCAGCCGGTCGGCGGGCAGGTTCGCCAGCGCGTCGCGAAACGCGGTCGGCACCGGGTCCGCCGGATTGACGTCCGGCCGGAAGAACAGCGGCACGATCGCGTCGAGCAGCGGCGGCGCGATGCGGCCCGCGGCGGCGATCGCATCGAGCATGCCGAAGTAGCGCAGGCGCGTCGCATCGGGCTCGGCCTCCAGCGACGCATCCATCAGCACGAGCGAGCGGACGCGCTGCGGTTCGCGCAACGCGAGCAGCGCGCCCCACATACCGCCGACGCTGAGGCCGACGACCGCACATTGTTCGATCTCCAGCGCGTCGAGCAGCGCGCTCGCGTGCGCGGCGAGATCGTCGAGCGTCTGGGTTCCCTCCGGCAATGCGCCCGATGCGCCATGCCCCCACAGGTCCGGCACGATCACGCGATACTTGCGCGACAGCGCGTCGATCTGCGGCGCCCACATCGCCGCGTCCCACAGATAGCTGTGCCCGAGCAGTACCGGAAATCCGGTGCCGTGGTCCTGGTAATGCAGGGTACTGCCATGAATGGTGTGTGCGGGCATGTCGTCTCCGGATGTCAACACGATCGGCAGCGGCCCGGAAGCGGGCGCCGCGGTCTGCGGCGTGCTGCGACGAACGCAAAGCGGCGCATCATCGCACAGGTAGCGGACGTGCGTGTGACGAGCCGCATATCGTGCAGCGACGAAAACGCCGCGCCGTATGCCGCCAGTCAGTTCGTCCCGTCGTACGTGACGATCTCCACCCAGTTCGCACCCTTGCCGACCGGGTATTTGCCGATTTCGTCGAGGCGGCCCGTGCCGCGGTCGATCCGGTAGACGGCAAGCGTCGGCGACAGTTGCCCGGCCGCGAGCAGATAGTTGCCCGACGGGTCGATGCCGAAGCCGCGCGGCTGCTTCTCGGTGGCGAACGTGCCGATCCGCGCGAGCTTGCCCGACGCGGCGTCGACGCGATATGCGGCGAGCGTGCTCGACGTGCGCTCCGACGCATACAGGAATCGCCCGTCCGGCGTCAGGTGCAGGTCCGCGCCCCACGGCTTGTCGCCATGGAAATCCGGCGGCAGGATCGATACGGCCTGGATCGGCCGCACATCCGCGCCGCCGCGCGACAGCGCGAGCACGTGCAGCTTGCCGTCGAGTTCGTCGATCAGGTATGCAAAGCGCCCGTTCGACGAAAACACGAAATGGCGCGGGCCGGATTTCTCCGGCAGCCGGTACGCCGGCGTCGCGACGTCGGTCAGCGTCCCCGTCGACGCATCGAACGGCAGCCGCAGCCACGCATCGGCACCGAGCACCGACGCGAACGCGTGGCGGCCGTCCGGCGATTGACGGATCGCGTGCGCCATCGGGCCGGTCTTCACCGTCTGCTGCACGTCGGCCGCGACGCCGTTCGCGTCGATCCGGTTCACTGCGAGCAGGTTGCCGCCATACGACGCCGAAAACAGATAGCGGCCCGACGCATCCGTCGAGACATAAGCCATGCTGTCGGCGAGCGGCGCGCGGCCGAGCTCGATCAACCGTCCGTCGAGCGGGTTGATCGCGAAGCTGATGACGCGGTACGGCGTCGAGCGCAGCGCCGCATAGAGGCGATGATGATCGGGCGACAGCGCCATCGGCATCACGGTGCCGCCGACCGGTACGGTTTCGATCGCGGTCAGCGCGCCGTTCGACGTGTCGATGCCGAACACCGAGATGTCGCGGCTGTCGCCGTTCGATATGTACGCATACGTCGCCGCGTGCGCGAGCGACGCGACCATCCCGAATGCGGCCGCGGCAACGGCAACGGCGCGCCGGAGTGTTTTCGTGTTCATGAGTCTTCAGGTGAAGGAAAGCGAACGACACATGCAACTGCGGCGCCGGACAACCTCGGTCGTCCGGCGCCGCGACGGGTGAAGACAAGCGCAACGCGCGATCAGAACACCGCGTGCCCGCTGATGACGCTCGGCAGCCAGGTCGAGAAGAACGGCATGTACGTGACGATGTTGATCGCACTGAAGATCGCGAGGTAGTACGGCCACGCCATCTTCGTGGTCTCGCCGATCGACACGTTGCCGATCGCGCAACCGACGAACTGCACCGAGCCGATCGGCGGATGCACGAGGCCGAGCGAGCAGTTCAGCAGCAGCATGATCCCGAACTGCACCGGCCCGACGCCGCACGCCATCGCGATCGGCAGGAACAGCGGCGTCGTGATCAGGATGTGCGCGGCCATGTCGACGAACGTGCCGAGGAACACCTGGATGATGTTGATGTACAGCAGCATCAGCCAGGGCGCTGCGGTCGACTGCTTCAGCAGCCCTTCGATCGCATCCGGGATCTCCAGGTACGACATCTGGAAGCGCAGCATGTTGGACACCGCGATCAGCAGCAGCACGACACCCGTCGTACGCGCCGCATGCGACAGCGCGCGGCGCAGCTTCTCGACCGTCAGCGTGCGGTAGACGATCGCGGTCAGCACGAGCGAGTACACGACGGCGATCGCGGCCGCTTCGGTCGCGGTTGCAATCCCCTTCGCGACGCACACGAGGATGATTGCGATCACCATCAGCCCGGGCACCGCGCCGACGAAGCTGCGCAGCACCGCATACCAGCCGGGAAACGCGGGCAGCGCGGACGAGCCGTCCGCACGGCGCGGATAGCCGTGACGCACGGCCTGCCAGTACGCGGCCGCGAGCACGAAGCCCATCACCCACAGCACGGGCAGCAGCCCCGAGAACAGCAGGTCGCCGATCGACACGCCGCTCACCGGCTGGCCGTGCAGCATCCCCGTGATCCCCTGCGCGGCGAACGCATAGATGATCATGTTGGTCGACGTCGGCATCAGCGCGCCCGCGAGCGACGCATGCGTCGTCACGTTGACCGCGTACGCGGCGCTGTAGCCTTCGCGCTTCATCAGCGGAATCACCACGCCGCCCATCGCCGACGTATCGGCGGTCGGCGAGCCCGACACGCCGCCGAACAGCGTGCACGCGACGACGTTCGCCATCCCGAGGCCGCCGCGGAAATGGCCGACGGTCGCCTGCGCGAAGCGCAGGATCCGGTCCGCGATGCCGCCGTGCAGCATCAGCTCGCCCGAGAAGATGAAGAACGGCACCGCGAGGAACGAGAACGCATTCATCCCCGAGATCATCGCCTGCATCGCGGTCGCGATCGGCAAGCCTTCCACCATATAGGTCAGCACGCAGGCTATCCCGAGCGCGAACGACACGGGCACGCCGAGCACGAGGAAAATCAGAAAACTGACGGACAGGATCGCTAGTTCCATGGCGTTATTGTCCCGACGAAGAACGACGAAGCGCGAGCAGGTGCTCGAGCGAGAAAAGGATGATCGCGACCGCCGCGGGCATCGTGATCAGGTAGCGCACGCCTTCGGGCAGCCCGATGATCGGAATGCGGTCGCCCATCGTCTCGGCGGCCATGCTGCCGCAGCCGACCATGATCGCGATCGCGAACGCGATCAGGCTCAGGTGCTGGATCGCGACGACCGCGGTGCGCGCGTTCGGCGGCAGCCGGCACACGAGCGAATCGAGGCCGATATGGCCGCCGTCGCGCACCTTCATCGCCGCGCCGAACATCGCGATCACGATCACCAGCAGCAGCGCGATCGGCTCGACGAAATCCGGTGCGTTCTCGAACACGTAGCGCATCACCACCGCGTAGAACACCAGCATCGTCAGCACCGCGAGACAGGCCGACGCGATCACGGCCAGCACGCGGAACAGCACGTCGTTCACGCAGCGCAGGAGCGGCGCGGCGTGCGGCCGCGCCGGCGCCGCGCCGTCCGGGGCGGCGGCCGGCGAACTAGCGGCCGCCGCGCTGTTCAGGGAAGTGCGACGCGTCACTTGGTCGCCTCGATCTCGTCGACGATCTGCTTCATCTGCGGCGTCTTTTCATACTTCGTCCACAGCGGCTGCATCGCCTTCACGAACGCCGCGCGGTCGATCTGCGCGGCCGGCAGGATCTTCGCGCCGCCCTTCGCCACCGCCTGCTGCGCGGACGCCTCGCGCGCGGTCCACAGCTTCTGGTAGTACGGCACCGAATCGGCCGCCGCCTTCCTGATCGCCGCCTGCTCCTGCGGCGACAGCGTGTCCCAGACCTTCTTCGAGAACACCAGCACTTCAGGCGTCATCGCGTGCTGCGTCTCCGAATAGTCGGGCGCCACTTCGTAGTGCTTCGTTTCCTCGTACGACGGCAGGTTGTTTTCCGCCGCGTCGACGAGGCCCGTCTTCAGGCCCGTGTATACCTCGGCGAACGGCATCGGCGTCGGCGTGCCGCCCATCGCCCTGATCTCGTCGACCATCAGGTCGGACGGTTGCACGCGCACCTTCAGCCCCTTCATGTCGGCCGGCGTGCGCACCGGGCGCTTCGCGTAGATCGAGCGCGCGCCGCTCTCGTAGAACGTCAGCGCGATCATCCCCTTCGCGGTGAACGCATCGAGGATCTTCTGGCCGGCCGGGCCGTACATCGCCTTGCGGAAATGATCGACGTCGCGGAACAGGAACGGGAATGACGGGATCAGCGATTCCGGCACGATCTCGTTGAACGACGCGCCGTTCACGCGCGCCATGTCGATCGCGCCGATCCGGACCTGGTCGACCGTGTCCTTTTCGGAACCGAGCGCGCTGTTGCCGAACACCTTGATCGAATCCTTGCCGCCCGTCTGCTTCGACAGTTCGTCGCCCATGAACTTCACCGCCATGTTGGTCGGGAAGTTGTCGCCGTGCACGTCCGCCGAGCGGAACACGCGCGCCTGCGCGGACATCGCGAAGCCGGCCAGCAGCGCGACGGCCAGTGCGGTACGGGAACCGGTGAATCGATGCTTCATGGTGAGTCTCCTTGATGGTCGTTCGTTGTTGTGCGGCGATCCGTCGGCATGCGCGTTCGGCGGCGATGCGCTCTCCCCTGAGCCGCAGAGTCATACGTCGTATGATGTGTTGACGCGAATGTACGTCGGTTAATCGTTTAACTCACTTGGTGCATACCCCTATAATCACTACCGCTGGGGTTTTCGGCAGAAGTCGTGGAATCGCGTTCTCTGTTCTGGCGGTTTTCGGCGAAACGTTTTCCGGAAATGGGTCCGCGTTTGAGTCAGGTGCCCGCATGGCTGGTTTCCCGACGCCGGAAAGCAATCTTTCGCTTCGGTTGCTTTCGTTATAGGATGACTGACCACGACGCAAGCACGCCCGCGTGCGGCCAAGAGCACGTGCCGGCACACGCATCGTGTGCGGCGGACCGACGAAGGTTCGGGAGGAATCCGTGCAAGCGCGGGCGCTTGCCGCGCCGTCACGTCTGCATGACCAGCGACGTCAGTTGCGCCGCGCGTGCCACATCCGTCTTCGCGTAGATCGATTTGATCTGCGCGCGAACCGTGCCGATCGACACGCCGCGCAGCGCCGCGCATTCCTGCGGCGACAGCCCGTCGCAGCACAGCAGCGCGGCGAGATCGGCTTCGGCCGACGACAGCCCGTAGAACACGCGCAGCCGCTGCGCGCGGGCCGCCGGCGAACGCAGGTCGGCGGCCGTCATCAGTGCCGCGACGCCGGGCCGTTCACGCAGGAGGCGCGACTGTTCGGGAATCGGCATCAGCGCGAGCGACAACCGTTCGTCCGTCGCACGGCGCAGCAGCAACCCGCCGCACGCGAACGCGTGCCGCCATTGCGCATCGTCGACGCAGCCTTCCGGCGCGAAGCGCCCGTTCACGATCCGCATTGCCGGTTCCGCCGCGATCAGTTGATCGGCCGCGCGATTCGTATAAAGCAGTTCGCGATGCGCGCCGAGCAGGAACACCGGTACCGGAATCGCATCGAGCGCCGATTCCGCAGCGGCCACGCGTGCCTCGAGTTCCCCGATGCGCGCCTGGATCCGCAGCGCGCGGCTGATATGCGTACCCATGATTTCGATCGTGCGGCGCTGATCGCCGGATAGCCCTTGCGATTCGGGGCCGCTCTGTACGCTGAGGAATGCGCCGGCCCCCGCTTCGCGATGGATATACAGGCCCGAGATGCTGCCGAGCCCATACGGACGCAGGAATTCCTGATAGAACACGCCGTGTGTGCGCTGTCGCGGGGACAGGTGCTTGACGTCCTCGAACCAGCGGCCCGCCGGCCAGTTGCCGGCGACCGGCACGACCGGGTCGTACCGGTAGAACTCGGTGTTGTAGGTGTGATAACACGCGGCGACCCACGACGCGTCGTCGCCGGCCGCCTGCTCGATCGCCGGCACCCTCGCCGCGTCGTCGAACGACAGCAGCGTGGCCATGCGCACGCCGACCGTCGATCGCAGCCCGTCCAGCGCCGTTTCCCATCGCTGATCGCCCAGTGCCGCAGCGTAGATGTCATCGATCCATGCCGATGGAATCAATCCGTTCCGTTGCATCTGGCTACCCCGCGCCGTGCGTTTTTGTCGAACGTCTTGCGCGAATCTTACTCAACCAGCGGCATTGTTCAAATTATCGGTGCGCATTTGATTCGGAATACCACGTTTGTTACCGCTTATCGTCAGACGTAATGGCCATTCTCAACAAGCTTTCGGTTCCTTTCCGCGCAAATGACGGACCCTGGCACTCGACGACGCCGATCGGGATTGCAGCGCGCATTCCGCGGAATTCATCACGACGCAGGCTATTCATCAGGATCGGCGTATGTCATGATGCAGCGCATGAAGATCCGAAACGCGACGACCCACCTGCACCATCACCACGGACGCCCTTTGTTGCGCCGTGGATCGTTTCGCATCTAGCACTTGAATCGGGGCTTTCCCGATCAAGACGACAACCAAGGCGCCTCTGGCGCCTTTTTTGTTTTTTGTCGCCTTAAAAACCTGCTGCGCCGATCAATCGATAACGTACGGAGTGTTTCCAATGCAACGACCGTGGAAAGAAGTGTCCCTGTCGGATTTGCCGCTCAGGGAGGATCTCAGGTTGCAGCACGCTTACGGGGCGCCGCAACTCGACGTGCCGGTCTGCCTGAACGTCAACGAGAATCCGTATCCGCCGTCGCCATCGCTCGTCGAGCGCATCGCGACTGCCGTGGCCGACGCGGCGCGACAGGCGAACCGCTATCCCGACCGCGACTTTGCCGAGCTGCGCGCGCATCTGGCCGCTTATCTGACGCACGATACAGGCGTGACGATCGACGCATCGAGCGTCTGGGCAGCCAACGGTTCGAATGAAGTGATCCAGCAGATTCTTCAGGCGTTTGGCGGCCCGGGGCGAGCGGCGCTGGCCTTTACGCCCGCGTATCCGATGTACGACGAATACTGCCGCACGACCTTCACTCGCCTGCATACGTTGCCGCGTACCGAGGATTTCGCGCTGGATCTGCATCAGGCGATCGACAGCATCCGCGCGCATCGGCCGAGCGTGATTCTGCTGACTTCGCCGAACAACCCGACCGGGACCGCGCTTCCCGTCGACGATATCCGCGCCATTCTCGACACCGCGCCGGGCGTGGTGGTCGTCGACGAAGCGTATGCGGAGTTCCGGCGCCAAGGCGTCCGCAGCGCGGTGACGCTGCTGCCCGACCATCCGCGGCTCGTCGTTACCCGCACGCTGAGCAAGGCGTTCAAGTTCGCGGGCGGCCGCGTCGGGTATTGCGCATGCGCGCCTGCGATCGTCGAAGCGCTGAAGCTGGTTCGGCTGCCCTATCACCTGTCCGCCTTTACGCAGGCGGCCGCCTGCGCGGCGCTGGTCGCGCGTGACGAGATGCTGTCGCAGGTCGACGCGATCAAGGCCGAGCGCGACGCAATCGTTTGCTGGCTGCGCAGCCAGGGTTTCACCGTGGCCGATTCGGACGCCAACTTCGTGATGTTCGGCAAGTTTGCCGATCGCCACCGGATCTGGAGCGGGCTCCTGCGCCACGGCGTCCTGATTCGCGAGTCCGGCCCGCCGGAATACCTGCGCGTGTCCATCGGCACCGCGGCGGAGATGGCCGCGTTTCGCGCGGCGTTGCTTGCGGTGATGGCGAACGAACAGGCAGCGGACCATGCGGTCGATGGCGCGATGGAGAGCGACGTTTGATGATCGCGCCCGTTCGGGTGCGCCGTGCCGGCCACGTCGCCCGTCGCGGCGGCCGGCGCGTGTCGGTGCAATGACCAACGATGCGCTTACTTCATCGCCACGTATCGCGATTCCATCTCGTCGATTTTCGCGAGCACCGTTTCGCTGAGCTTTCTGAGGTGACGCGGCACGTCGGGCGTCGACAGCAGTTCCTCGATCCGCCCTCGCCAGTAACTCGGGTGCCTCACGCGTGCGGCGCCCGACATCGACACGTCGTCAGCGATCGTCTCGCTGTCCAGGAGAGCCACCATTCTCTGGATGTGAGAAAGCTCTCGTTCTACATAGTCTCGTGCCAGCATATTGATTGAAATTCCCCGAAATGCGACATCAGGCCTTCCGTCATCAACGCGCCATCGTGCGGCGATGCAGTGAGGCATGATGCACCGCACACGTTGCCCGTCAGCGTACGCCCAGCCTGTGTCAGTCGACTGCGTGGGCCTTGCCGGCATTCGACACGGAATGGCGACCCTGTCCGTGCGTTCCGGTTACATCCATCCCCGATGCCCTGCTGCCAATCGTAGGCGGACTGCCCGGCGCCGGCATCCCCAAAAGTGGGGATGCCGGTCGAAATCGGGGAAGTGGCGGTTTCAGGAAATGACGGGAAGCGGAATGGCCGGCGAGCACGCGGCTGCCCGCCGGCGCTGCTGCGCGATAGCGCCCGACTCGAACGGCCTGCCGCCGGTGCGCTGTTGTCGGGCGAGTCGGAAACGGGGATTTTCAGCGTGCCCGAACGGATCTCGCCCCGTGCACGACGGAGCGCGGTTACCGCCGATAAGGCGGCGGCTCGAGTTTGACCGGATCGGGGTTCAGGCGCACCCATGCGACGGCGAACCGGCACAGTTGCGCCGGATCGCCGGACTGGCGCTTGACGTCGTGCACGACCGCTTCCACGTCCGACAAATCGGCCGACGGCAGCGGCGTGCCGGTGCGCACGAATGCCGCGAACGCATCGGCCATCTTCCGGAAGTCCGCGTCCCAGTTGCAGCCGCCGTTGTGGTCGAGTTCGTACGCGATGCGGCCCGAGATCCGGATGAGTTCGCCCTGCACCGTCGCTGCATGCCCGGCCCCCGGCACCAGTTGCGTCCACAAAGCCTGATGCTGCTCTTGCCACGTGCCGGCCGCGACGACGATCGGCCGTCGCGCGTCGTGCAGTTGACGGCGCGGCACCGGCGGCACGTCGAACAGCGTGTAGAGCCGCTCCAGCGCGGCGCTGGCCGCATCGACGGACTCCGGGTTGAAGCGCTCGCGCATGAACTCGAAACGCTCGCCGATCTCCGCGACGCTGGTCTGCATGGGCAGCGTCCTCGCCGCGCCGGCGCCGAGCAGCACCTCGGCGAGCGCGACCATGTGTTCCAGATCCGCATTGCCGCAGGTGCGCAGCGCGCGCTCGAGCGGCGTCTGCCCGTCGCGGTTCAACGCGTCGACGCGGGCACCGTGGTCGAGCAGCACGCGGGCGGACTGCGCATTGCGCGAATCGGCCGCCGCGTGCAGTGCGGTGCCGATCGATGCACCGTCATCGTGAACGTCCGCGCCGAGTTCGAGCAGCACGTCGAAACGACTGCGGCGGCTGCGGGCGCGCACGTGCAGCGCGGTGTTGCCGTATGCGTCGGCCGCTCCGATATCTGCGCCCCGCGCAACCAGCCAGCGGGCAAGGTCATCGGGGCAACGGTCGAACGACAGCGCCGTCCGTTTGCCGACCCCGCCGCGCGCATTCACGTCGCAGGTGTCGAACACGGCCTGCAGCTTCGCGAGGTTGCCTTCGTCGAGCAACGTTTCGAAGTCCTTCGGTAGCAGCTTCTTTTTTGCTTTCGGCATTGCAAGTCTCCGCCATCGCAAGAATACGCATCATGCATCGGTTGTCTGAATGTGTTTCGCAAGGCTGCCTGCACGTGAAATCCGGCTCGCGGAGAATCAGCTACCGGCATTGCTACGCTGCAACCGGAAAATGAAATCCGCTTCCACCGAAGCACCTTTCGGCAATTGCAGCACGCCGACCGACGAACGCGTATGAACGCCCGCATCGCCGAGCACCGCATACAAAACGTCGGACGCACCATCGGCCACTTCGCTTTGCATCGTGAAGCCGGGTGCGCTCCGCACGTACACGGTGATGCGCGGAACCGTCTCTATCGCATCGAGCGTGCCGCAGTGCTTGCGAATCAGCGACAGCGCACGCAGCGCCGATATTCCCGCCGCACGGCGACCGTCATCCAGCGAAACGGATTCGCCCACGACGCCGACGAAATGCACCACTTCCCCCACCCGCGGAATCTGGCCGGCAATATAGGCCGTACTCCCGTCGACCAGAACCGGCGTGTACTTTCCGCCGATCCTGATTTCCTCGTCCGGATCGAATCCGAATTCGGCCGCAACCCGTATCAGCTTATCGTCTCTGTTCATCAGTGAATTCCCCGATACTTCCGAAAAAAAGATAAAGAATAATTGAGTCTCGGGGGCGTGTCCCGAAGGATAGGTTCCGCCTCTAGGTTCCGCCTCGAACGGCCAAAGAGACGTGGCCAGACCGTTTGTGCTTCTCGGCAATCATGTATGCGTTCGCCAAATGCGACGCACTTTTCAGGTGTTCGAAGCAGTCTTGCGCGCCATATCGCCGATGGAATTCGTAGTCGGAGAGAATTTCCTCATCATTTCCGATTGAAACCGCTATCATGTGTGAACACACAACCCCAAGAGCGATATATGGCAACTTACAAGGAACTGAAAGCCCAAATGGAAGCTTTGGCCGAGAAAGCCGAAGCAGCGCGCGCCGCGGAATTCCAGTCGATCGTCGACGACATCCGCGCCAAGGTCGCGGAATTCGGCATTACCGAGAAGGACATTTTCGGCGTACGTCGAGGCCGGTCGGCCAAGCAAGCAGCAGCCCCCGTGCAGGCAAAGTATCGCGACCCGAAGACCGGGGCAACCTGGTCCGGTCGCGGCCGTGCGCCCGCATGGATCAAGGATGCGAAGAATCGCAATCGATTCCTGATCCAGGAATAAGGTTCTCGACGCGCACCGGCGCGCGGTTCAGCGCGCTGTCCGGCGATATTGGGCATCGATACCGGCGGTATTCAAAGACCGCTCCGGGTTGATGGCGATTTGTGTCATTCAGCGCGTGGCGCGCCGGCTAATCGTCAGATTGCGTCGCGCGCCAATACTTTCTTCAGCGTTCGTAATAGATCGCAAGCCAGACGGATTGCTCGTCTTCATGCGTCCACGCGACGCGATGGCGGCAATGCGGCTCGATCAGCACGTAATCGCCGGGGCGCATGTCGTGCCGCGTCGAACCCTCTTCGAACTCGAGCACGGCCGCCCCCGACAGCAGCACGACCCATTCGGCGCGCGAGTCGTCATACCAGAACCCGTCGGGACTCGCGTGCCCCATCGACACGATCCGCTCGACATTCAGGCGCTGCCCCGTGACGAGGATGTCGATCCGCTCGTCGCCGCCGCGCTGCCCTTCGACGCTGAACAGGTTGCCGGTTTGAAGTTGCATGGTTTGACCTCGTCGTTGGCCTTCGTTTGAAGGAAGCAGGTTCAAGAGTGCCGGGAATGTTCACTGTAGCCTAACGGTCGCCTTGTTTACAAACGCGTCGATGAATGCACGCAAAAAGATGATGAATGGGCGTTGAACGACGGATCCCGCTTGTAGACCCACCATTCGCGCGTTCCAGGTTCGATCGTCATATCGACCCGCCAACATTCAGCTGCACGATCGAATCCCCAACAATGAGTTGGGTGTGCCGGATGGCAGCATTCTGAAATATCAAGTGCAGACGCGAAAGTTCACGGCACCCATTCGGGATCACCAAGCCAAAGCCCCGTTCTGAAACACTTCAGATGACCGCCGGCCACTTTGTGACATTCAACCGCAGTGTAAAAGCCGGGAAATTTCCCGGCCTCTTTCAGAATCGGAAATTGATGCCTGCACCTCCATAGTAATTGCTCCGCGTCTGCACGATGGGGTTGTCGCCGTAGCGGCCACGGATTCTCGATATCCCGGTCGTTGCAACAACCGACCAATGTTGCGACACTGCGCGCGTCCACGCGAACGACATCGACGCGTGATGAAATCCGCCGGTCAATGAATACGGCCGGAATCCGCTTGACGCCGCCTGCGCATCCGTCACGCCATAAAATGGCTGCATATAACGGCCTGTCGCCGCGTGTGCGGTTCCCGTCAAGACGATTTGATTCTTGCCCGCATGCAGCAGCGGCACCGCCAGATCGATGTGTTCGGCGAACCCGCGCGATGTGTGCGTGATCGGTGCATCGATCGTCACCGACAGTTCGACACCCTCTTTGTCGCACACGCCTGCCCGCCGCTAGCGCGATCACCGAACCGGGCGCGTTGCCCATGCCCTTCAGGTAATCCGAACCCTCCCCGCTAAAACTGTTCGAATCCTTGCGCCCGCCCGCGTAGCCGATCGATGCGGACACGAACATGCCGCGCGGCGATGTATGGCGGTAGCCTGCCCCGCCTGTGGAGCTGATGAAGAAGCCGTTTCAAAATTCCCATGAGGGGACGACGGCAATCCGGGGACGCACGGATCCCCAAGACAGTGGCCTGGCCTCGTGGATATCAACGAGACGGTCGAGCCCGGACGTGTGCCGTGAACGCGAAGATCAGGATCGCGGATCGAGCCAGTCCCGGACGAGCCGGGCAACCTGCCTCCGGCGCTCGATCATCACCATATGCCCTTCGCCTGGCAGCGCATGATGAGTGACCGACGGCACCCACGCGGACGTTTCGCGCGCTGCGTCGGCGAAGATCGGGTCGGCGGTGCCGCCGACGATCAACGTATCTGCGCGGATCTGGCGGGGCCACGGCGAACCGTCGTGTGCGTCGTCACGCAACGCGCGCAGGGTGCGGACTATGACGTGTCCTGCGTTGACCGACGACGCGACGCTGCGGCGTCGACCGAGCAACGCTGCGCGCAGAAGCAGGTTGCGCCAGCCGGCGCGGAAGCATCCCGACATCGTATCGAGCAGGCGTACGAACTCGGAGCGGGTCGCGTGAATGATTTGCTGCTCGACCAGCCGGCAGCCGCCCGGAGCCAGGCGATGCGCACTCGAGATCAGCACGAGTCGCGAGACGAGTTCCGGATGGGCGGCCGCAAGGCGAGCCGCGACGACGCCTCCGAACGAGATGCCGATGAGCGTCGTGCACTGCCAATGCGCGGCGATCCCGCGCGCGATATGCGCGACGATGTCGGCGATCCGGTATTGCGCGCCGGGCTTGTCAGGATATCCGAGCAGTACGAACGGCGTGTCGGGCGGCAGGATGCCGGCAACGCGGCGCAGGTCGCGGCGCAGCCGACGCGGGGTCGCCTTCGAGACGAAGGCTTGTCCGCCATTCAGTACGACGACCGCTGGCGGTCCGTTACCCACCTGCGCGGCCAGGATACCGCCGTCCAGCCGCATCGCTCGAACGGGACGAGCACCGATCCGGAACTCGTTCAGTTCGTCAGGTATGGAGTTCATGCGCTTCCTCCGATGAAAAGACGCCAGCATGAACCCTGACGTCCACGTGAGGGTCAAGCGCCAGACTCATCGTTACCGTCGTCGGCAATGACGGCTCCCTGACGTTGCAGCCATGCGAATACGTCGGAATCGATCGGATGGCCGGCTTGCAGAATGGGCTCGTCACGCAGTGCCTGTTGCAGCTTGCGGCGTAGCGCGACGTCGCCGCGCGTCGTTCGTTCGAGCAGCGAGTGCCAGCGGCTCGCGAGCGAGGCGTGATCTCCATTGTCGGCGCCGCAAGCGATCGCCCGTCTGATGTCTGCACCGAGCGTGATCCATTCGGCCGACAGCGTCTTGTCGAGGCGCTGGAGTTCGTCCTCCGTCAGGTGGCGCCGCCAGGCCGCCAGATGCAGACGGGTCGCCTGTTCGATGTAGGCGATCAGCGTGTGATCGAGCCCTGCATGGTCGGGAGCCGGCGCCGCGCCGACATGCAATTGCCGCCAGCGCCGCGTGATACCGATGTCGCCGTCCATCCATTTCATCGCGGCGGCAAGCCAGCGATACGCGAGCTTTTGCGCTTCGCGGGAGTCGGGCGGGACATGCCGATCCATTGCGTCGCGCACGTCCGCAAACAATGCCGACAAGGCCGCTTCCATGTCCTTCCAACGCGCAAGGATCGTCGCAATTTCTGACGTGTTGAAGTGTTCCCGATACCGATCGAGCAACGCGAGCGTGTCCGGCCAATCCGCATCACGCCAGGTCATGCCTGAATCGGAGGCCGCTTGCAGCACCCCGAGCCGCTCGCTTAGCGTATTCAACCTTGTCAGTTCAGCGTCGATTGCGCGCCGGCTCTCGGCAATCACTTCCGCCAGGGCGATCTGCCGGTTGCGCAGCATCTGCGCGATCGCATCCAGTGTCAGTCCCAGACCACGCAGCGCCTGGATCGTCCTGATCGTCGACACGCTGGCTTCGTCGTACAACCGATAGCCTGATGTAGAGCGGCCGATCGGCTTCAGTAGACCTGTCTGATCGTAGTAGTGCAACGCGCGGACGGTAATGCAGCAACGTCGGGCAAGCATGCCAACCGTTAATGGCATAGAAATTCCGTCAACAATATGGAGTATGGCGGATAAGGAAGCGGGAATTGCTCAATGTCCGTGACTGCCGCGTTCCGGGCGAATTTCTGCTCCTGAACAAACAGCAACTGCTTTCAGACATTCGCTGGCGTAGGTTCCAGCGTAGCTTTCTGATTCCAGCCTCGTCACACAAAGCGCAAAGGCCTGCGCATCATTGGAGCGACGTTGGCAGGTGCGTCGGGGCGTTGAGCGCTCATGTGACCGGGAAAAGTTGTCTTGGCCGCCCGAGTTTACCAGCGGCCCGGACGTGCAAGCGCGAAGTTCGCCTTTCGGCCAGATGCCCGAGGTCACGACCGACTGAATCTGAAGCCGGAAGCAGCCGATCGCGTACGTCGTTAGCCGACCATCTCCGAGCACCCTTCCGCACCCGTCAAACCATCGTCTTCAACCACGCAAGCAGATCCGACTGCGCGCTTCCGGCCGTCACGGGTTCCGGCGTCAACAAGCAGTAGTGCGAGCCGTCTTCCACGAAGCCCATCGGCGCGACCAGCACACCGCTTTCCAGATCGTCGCGAACGAGATGCCAGGGGCCGATGGCAACCCCCAGCCCCGCGACAGCCGCCTGCAGACTGAAGTAGAAATGATCGAACATCTGCCGCCGCCCGTTCCCCGCCGGCCGATTCGCGGCCACCGCCCATTCCTTCCACGCGTCCGGCCTGGTCCACGTATGCAATTGCGGCGCATCCGGCTTCAACAAACAACCATCGCGGCCACTGGAAAACCACGCATCGACTTTGTCCGGCCGACAAACCGGCCCCACCCTCTCGGCAAACAAACGCTCGGCGTGAAAACCGGCCGGCCACGCAAAGTCATTCCGCCGGATAGCCATGTCGATGCCGCTGTCGAACGAAAACGGACCGCCCGCAGCGGCCAGGTGGATATCGACGCCCGCGTATCGGGCCTGGAAACCCGGCCAGCGCGGGATCAGCCAACGCATCAACAGCGTGGGCTCGCACGACAGAACCCAACGCCGCGCGCGGGCGGCCTCGGTGCGCAATTCGTGCGCGGCGTGACGCATCAGCCCCAGGCCGTCATGCACCGCCTGGGCCAGCTTGCGGCCCGCGTCGGTCAGGAACACACGGCGGCTGCGCCGCTGGAACAGCGCCACGCCCAGGTCGTCTTCGAGCAGACGCACCGCACGGCTGACCGCGCCGTGGGTCACGCACAGTTCGTCGGCGGCACGGCTGAAATTCTCGTGACGCGCCGCCGCCTCGAAACAGCGCAACGCCATCAGCGACGGCAGGTTTGTGCGAACGTGTTGTGAGTCAATCTCACCATTCTGGTCAGAAATCATCGCTTTTCCGGATGGAATACGGTCCCTAAGATTGTGCCACGACGACATCAATCGAAAGGACGACGCGATGACAGAACTGATAGTTGTATTCACCATCACGCTGCTGGCCGTCATCAGCCCCGGGCCGGACTTCGCGATGGTCACGCGCAACAGCCTGATGCTGTCGCGCCGATCGGGCCTGCTCACTGCGCTGGGCATCGGGCTCGGTGTGACGGTGCATGTGAGCTACACGCTGCTGGGCGTGGGCCTGCTGATCCGGCAATCGCCGTGGCTCTTCAATGCCGTCAAGCTCGTCGGCGCGATCTACCTGATCTACCTCGGCGCGAAGATGCTCATGACGAAGGCCAACACCGGGCAACCCGACGCAAATGTGGCGCCGCTGTCCGATCTGGCGGCGCTGCGCACCGGTTTCTTGACCAATGTGCTGAATCCCAAAACCACGGTATTCATCGTCAGCCTGTTCATGCAGGCAGTCCGGCCCGACACGCCATTGATCGTGCAGATCGGCTACGGCGCCTTCATCGCGTTCGCGCATGCCGGCTGGTTCAGTCTGGTGGCCGCCTGCTTCTCCGCCACGGCCGTCCGCGAGCGATTGCTGTCGCTGCGTCACTGGATCGACCGCACCTTCGGAGGCTTGCTCGTGGGCTTCGGCGTCGCGCTCGCCATCGCGCGCGGCGGCCGCTGATTCGTGTGTCCGGTCCGCGCTTCGAGGCGGCCGTCAGGCACGTTCCGCTGACGCGCCGGATGCGAAGCGCGGCTGCCTTATTCAGAACGCGCGCGCAATCGCGCGGGCTTCGTCGATCGCACGACTGCGATCGACCTTTCCGTCCGGACCGAACAACGTGCGCTCGACCACAATGCCGGTGATGTCTCTCACGCCCACGAATTTCAGCCAGGTTTCCATGTACGGGCGCTGAAGGTCGAACTCGGCGGCCGGCGTAAACGAACCCGGCGACTCGTAACTGAGCCCGCGCGCGTAGACGACCGCCGCCTTTTTCCCGGCCAGCTTGCCGGCAAAACCCGAACCGTCGAACGTGAACAGCACGTCCTTCTGCGAGATCGCGTCGATCAGGTGCTTGAGTTTGTACGGAATACTGAAATTCCACAGCGGCACACCGAACAGGAACTTGTCCGCTTCATGGAACGGCGCCGCGAGCTGCTCGATCTGCTGCCACGCCGCGGCCTGTTCCGGCGTCAACGCGGTTCCGCTCAATCCGGCGTATTTCGCGGCCAGCGCGGCTGCGTCGAACTCGGGCATCGCCAGATCCCAGATGTCGAGCTTCCGGATCTCGTGATCGGGATGTGCGTGCCGGTATGCATCGAGAAATGCCTGACACACTTCGATGGACGCCGAATATGCCTTGTTGGGTGAACCTTCGATATAGAGCACGCGTGTCATGGAGCCTGTCCTCGCCAAGAGCGACGGCGACGCGCGGGATGCGCGGCCGCCCACTACGATCCGCAGACTATCGAATCGGCCTATAATTTTGAAACGCTATTAATTGATTAAATTGACCCGATCTGGTGATCAATGAGCCATCCCCTCGACACGGCGCTGCTTCATACGTTTGTGGCGGTCGCCGACATGCGGAGCTTTACCGGCGCCGGTCGCAGACTGAATCTCAGCCAATCCGCGGTCAGCGCCCAGGTCGTTCGTCTTGAAGAGCAGGTCGGCCGTGCGCTGCTCGTGCGCAATACGCGCAGCGTCACGCTCACCGCGCATGGCGAGACGCTGCTCGGATACGCTCGCGCGATGCTCAATCTGAGCGAGGAAGCCCGGTCCAGGCTGGGGCCCGGCAACGCAGTCGAGATCAAGCTGCGTATCGGCGCTTCGGAGGATTTCGCGGGAGGCTGGCTACCCGATGCGATGCGCCGCTACAGCGCCGCGCGACGTGGCTTGCGGCTCGATCTGACGGTCGACATCGGCGACAGTTTGTTTCGACGGCACGCAAACGGCGAATTCGATCTCGTGATCGGCAGCCGGTGTGCGCACTCGGGCCAGGGCGCGACGTTGTGGCAGGAACCGCTCGTCTGGGCATTTGCGCGCCACGAGCCGCTTCCGGAAGGCGATGTCCCGCTCGCATGCTTTCCCGATCCGTGTCCGTACCGAGGCGCCGCCATCAAGGCGCTCGCGCTGGCCGGCATGCGCTATCGGATCGCATGCGAAAGCCCGAGCGTCACCGGCATCCTCACGTTCGCGCGCGCCGGTATCGCGATCGCACCGGTGCCACGCAGTGCGATCGACGACACGCTTCGCGAACTGGCCGGGCCCGAAGGGTTGCCGGAACTGCCGGACACGGAATTCGTGATGATGCATGACGCCCGGATGCCGGCCGCCGTCGAATTCGCCGCGACGATTTCAGATGAAGCGGCGGTTCGCACGGGGGCAGGCAAGCGCAACCGGCCGTAGCGAGCTTCCTTCGCGCCTGATGCGCAGGCCGGCGCCGCGAAGAAGGTGCCCTATAACGCCGAGCGGCAGATGGAACAGCGGGGCGCGCTACAGGCCGGTGCGTTCCGCCAGTTCCCCGATCGTCATAATTCCGGGACTCCCCGGCCGGACCGCAGCCGACCATTCGACCCGCCGCGACAGTAAGTTTTCTCCTCACATTGATTCGCAATCCGATCTGCATAGCGGACAGGAATCGCGCTCAAATCACCTCGAAACGCAACCCCGCGTGGCGAACCAGACGCTCGACAAAACGCTCGTCGAACATCGTCGCGGGCGTCCAGAAACCGCCGCCGCGCCCGGTCTTGATGCCGTCCCTGCCGCAATCCAGCGCAAGACTGATCGCGGCCTGGCCCAGCATCTTGCCGGTGGAGCCGTAACCCGGATCGCGGTCGCCGGTGACTTTTACGCGCAAGCTTCGCCCGTCGTCGGTGCGGCCGAAGAAACGCAAGTCGTAGCGGCCGGCCAGTTGAGCCGCGGCACTCGGACCCTCACCGGGTTTCGGCAGCAGGAAGCGCTCCATCAGGCTGCGCACCGGCTTGATGACGACGCCCACCATGAACGCACCCAGGCCCGCCACCATCGTCAGCGCGGTCAGACGGCCCTTGAGGCCCGTGCCGGTCATGACGGCTTCGTCATAAGTGAACCGGCTGCCGTACGCATTGCCCGCGAGCGCATTGGAGCGATGCACGACACGCTCGTTGACCGCCGCCATCACGAAGGGCGCGATCCACGCGTCGCAGTCGCGATCGAATTCGGCCGATCGAACCGCATGCTGCCGCACCGTAAAGCCATGCCCTTTCGGGCACAGCGAATACGGATCGAGCAGTTCCCTGCGCAACGCGGGATCGGCCGCGGCTTCCCGGACGACGTTGATCATGCTCGCCACGGTACCGCCCGACGCGCCGCCCTTCAGTGTTCGGACGCGCATCTTCACCTGCCCGGCCGGCATGCCCCACTGTTGCATTGCCTGTTGCTGCAGGAAGAACACGCCCATGTCCGACGGAACCGAATCGAACCCGCAGCAATGGACGATGCGCGCGCCCGATTGCCGGGCCGCGGGCTCGTATTTTTCGATCATCCGCTTGATCCACTGCGTCTCGCCGGTAAGGTCGCAGTAGTCGGTGCCGGTTTCCGCGCAGACCCTGACCAGCGGCTCGCCGTAAAGCGCGTAGGGTCCGACAGTCGATACGACCACCCGCGTTTGCGCACAGAGCGCCCGCAATTGCGCTTCGTCGGCCGCGTCGGCCACGATGATCGGCACCGACCGTCCCGCCGCGCCGAGCGAATCCCTGACCTGCCCGAGCTTCGTTTCGGAACGGCCGGCAATGGCCCAGCGCAGCGTCTCGCCGGCGCCCGACAGGTATTCGGACAGGTAGCGGGTCAGAATCCGCCCGACGAAACTGGTCGCGCCGAATACGACGAGATCGTGCGTCGGCTGGGTCATGGACGGCTCCTTCGGCGCGGGCGTGTCGCGAGCGTCCGTGCCGTGAACGTAGCTTTCCGGGTTCATCGATGGCCTTCAAAGGCGTCGGCAGGTTCAGGACCAGTTGCGCGTCTTTTACCACATCGAGACGCATGATGGTGGATGCGCCGAGCCCGTCGAGCAGTTGGCTCAGCGGGCCGCCGTGCCGCACCAGCTCGACATCGCGCGGCAACAGGCGCTGGGCGAACGATAGCGTATTGGTCTGCACCGAGGTCTGGTGCCATTCGCCGTCGATGCGATTGATCATCGTCGTCATGCTCATCCGCGACTGGGACGCGACGTTGATCAGCGCAGGCAGCGGCACGCTCAGGCTCAGAAGTGAAGTATCGAAGCTGGCGAGGGGCGTCCCGCCGCGAACTCGAACCGCTCGGCCTGGTGCTCAAGGGCGGCGCCTGGTATCTGATTGCCAAGGTCGTGGGCAAACCGGGCGCACTCACCTTCCGGCTGGCGAATATCTGCGAATTCAGCGCGACGCGGCGCCGTTTCAAGCGCCCTGCGCGATTCGATCTGGCGCAGCACTGGCGTGACGCAATGAGCCGGTACGAGACCGATATTTACCGGCTGACCGCTCATATCGCCGTCTCGCCGCGCGGCGAGACCTGGCTGGCCAATGCGCGGATCAAGACCGCGCCGGTTTTGCAGGAGGCCGGCAACGCGGAGGTGTCGTCAGGATGGAAGGCGTTCCTGATCCCCATCGAATCCATCGAGCACGGCGCGCGGAAGCTGCTGGGGTACGGCGCGCATCTGAAGATCCTCGGGCCGCAAGCGCTCAAGGATCAACTCATCGAAGAGTTGTCGCAGTTGAAGACGCTCTATCAATCGGGCGGCGATTGAAGCGTCGCCTTTGGCGTCGATGCACCGCGTATGCCGTATCGAACCGTGTTTGCCGGCCAATAACGGTATCTGAGGCCACCGTCGGCACAATCAAATCTCGTCGGCAAACTCGTCGAGAAAGCGGCGCAAGCGATCGTGGCGGATGTTCGCCAAACGGGCACCGGCAGCGGTCTGAAAACCCGACGCCAGCTTCAGCAGTTTCGTGTGAAAGTGATCGATCGCGAATCGCGTGTCGTCGAGCTCGCGTGCCGATGCGTGCGGATCGGCCGGGTCATACAGCGCACTGCCCATCCGGCCGGCGACATAAAAACAACGTGCGACACCCAGCATGCCGATCGCATCGAGCCGGTCGGCATCCTGCAGCGTTTTTGCTTCGAGCGTCATCGGCGTAACACCGGCCGAAAAACTATGTGCTTCGACCGCATGCGCGACAGCGTCGATCTTCGCGTCCGGCCAATCCAGCGACTTCAGCACCAACCTGGCCTGTTCCGCCGACAGACGCGACGCCTGCGGCCGAAGCGGAGAGTTTTTCTCTACCGACATGCAATCGTGCAGCAGCGTTGCCGCAAACAGCACTTCGGCATCTCCGCCCTCCTCGGCATGGATCGCCGCCGCGTTCTTCCACACGCGTTGCAGATGCGAAGTGTCATGGGAGCCGTCGCCGTTGGCGTCGTTCCAGTGAGCCAGCAGGGTCTCGGCCAAATCCTGAAAGGGGGCATACGCAGATGTCGTCACGGGTGCGAGCGATGAAAGACTGAATGCCGATTATCGCCGCAAGCGCGACACGGCACACGATCCGCGGTCCATGCGAGTGCATAAAGCAAGCCGTTCCCTCCGGCGGAACCCGATTGGCTTATAGTGCGGAGTGCCCATTCGACGAGGAGATCCGCAATGAAACTGCAGGCCAACGGTCCGTTTGAAGTGAAGCTGAATCCAGAATCGCTGAGTAGCGTCGCGGAAAACACCGGACTCGGCCGCATGTCGCTCGACAAGCAATTTCGCGGCGACCTGGAAGCCATCAGCCACGGCGAGATGCTCGCGTTTCGAAGCAGCGTTCAAGGCTCCGCGGGCTACGTTGCGATGGAAGCCGTGCAAGGCACGCTGGGTGGCCGCCAAGGCAGCTTTGTCCTGCAGCACAGCTCCACCATGACCCGTGGGCAGCCGAAGCAATCGATCACCGTCGTGCCCGATTCCGGAGCGGGAGAATTGCTGGGGCTCTCAGGCTCGATGATCATCAACATAGATAACGGCCAGCATTCGTACACCTTCGACTACGAGTTGCCCGAATCGCCGCAGTGAATCGACATGCAAAGGTACCGCTAGACGATGACGCACTCCAGCCTCTCGCGCGCCGTACGGAAAGCAGCGGCCTGAGTCTTCAGCACGTCGCGAAAGCAATCGACATCGACAACCCGGCTGCGGTCGCAAGCGTCAGCACGTCATGCGACTGCCTCGTCGCGCAGACGGAACTGCGCGACCGCCGCGCTCAGCCGTGAACCCTGCTCGTCGAGCGACAGCGCCGCGGCCGCCGCTTCCTCGACCAGCGCGGCATTGCGTTGCATCGTCTGCTCCATCTGGATGACCGCGGCGTTCACCTGCTCGATGCCCGACGACTGTTCCTCGAAGGCGTTGCTCGTTTCGCTCATGATCGCGTTCACGCGCTCGACCGCGGCGACGAGTTCGGCCATCGCCGAGCCGGCCAGCGTGACGAGGCCGCTGCCGTCTTCGACCCGTCGCGCGGAATTGCCGATCAGATCCTTGATTTCCTTCGCCGCCGACGCGCAACGCTGCGCAAGCCCGCGAACTTCCGTTGCGACGACCGCGAAACCGCGCCCCTGCTCGCCGGCACGAGCGGCTTCGACGGCAGCGTTCAACGCGAGGATGTTCGTCTGGAACGCGATGCTCTCGATCACGCCGACGATGCCGGAGATCCGCGCGGAGCTGTGCGAAATCTCGGACATCGTCTCAACGACGCGCCGCATCGTGTCGCCGCCGCGCGACGCGATGCCGGCCGCGCCCTCGACGTAAGTGCGGGCATCGCGTGCGTTGTCCGCATTCTGGCGCACGGCCGCCGTCAGTTGCTCGACGCTCGCCGCCGCCTGCTGCAGCGATACGGCCTGTTGCTCGGTACGCGCGGACAGGTCGACGTTGCCGCTCGCGATCGTGCGAACGTCGCCGACGATCGTCTCCGTGCTCGCACGCACCTGGTTCACGGTGTCGACGAGGCCGTCCTGCATCCGCTTCAGCGCATTCAGCAGATAAGCCATTTCGTTTGCGCCGGGAATGACGACCGTTCCGGTCAGGTCGCCTTTCGAAATCTTTTCGAATTGATCGACCGCGAGATTGATCGGCTCGATGATCGCCTTCGCGAGCACGCGCTGCGCAAAGAAGCCGACGACGAGCGCAAGCACCGCGACCGCCGCCATCCCCCACACGATCCGGTGGAAATTGACACCGGCTGCATCGTAGCGGGCTTTTTCGCGTGCGACCTGGAACGATTCGAGCGCGTCGATCGCATCCTGGTACGCAGCGAACAGCGCCGCTGGCGCCGTACGCTGCGTATCGAGGAAGTTGAACGCGTCGTCGCCGTCGAGCTGCGACAGCGCCTTCAGGAACACGCGCTCGAGCAGCGCGCGGCGGCGGTTCTGCAGCGTGTCGAACAGCGCCTGCTCATTGGCGTCGCGCACATGCAGGCGCGTGTAGGCGTCCAGTTCGTCGTTGCTCTGCTTGAGGAGCACGTGCAGCTGCGCGATTTCCGCTTTGCCCGACTGGCCCGCGCTGATGATCTGCGCGACGTCGCTCATGCGTTCGCGCAGCACGAGCATCCGCTCGGAGCTGGTCTTCAGGTGCAGCAGCGACGCGGTGTCGTCGCGGTACATCGCCTCGAGCGAGCCATTGCTCACGTAGAGGCCGGCGATGCATGCGCCGACCACCAGCACGAGCAGCACGGTATAGCCGGCGATGGTCGCGACGAGTCCGCCACGGATGGTGAATTGTTTTCGCATGACGTTCCCTTGCGCCAACCACGCGCGGCCGGCGGCGGATGTGGATTCCGGATCACGAAAGACGAGCGCTGCATCGCAACACGCGGCGCGTGGGCTACGAACGGGTTAACGGCGGGGTCGGCGGGAAGGTTTTATCTGCACGCGACGCGAATCTTGACGATTGCGACAAATGGGGCGCGGAAGAGGCGTGCGGCCGGTGCGTTCGCTGTCGAGCGAAGCGGTGCTGGCGGGGCGCCGTGGGCGGAATTCGGGCAACTGCGGACGGAAAGCGGAACCCTCGGAGCGCGCGCTGCACCGCTGCCATCGGCTATCCGTCGTTGGCCAGCCTCGAACGAATCTCGTCAACCGGGAAGTCGCGCTGGTGCGTGGCAATCTGCCATGTGTTTCCCCATGGATCCTTCACCATCGCGCGCCTGTCGCCGTACGGCATGTCGGCCGGAACTTCGAGCGAGATCGCATGCGCTGCAATCGCTCGCCGATAGGTCGAATCGGCATCCTCGACGTAGACGTACAGAAACGCCGGCATCGGATCGCGCAGGCCGTCTCCGCCGCTGATCATCACGACGGAATCGCCGATCCGGATTTCGGCAGGCAGCCCGGCGCGGAATTCGCCCAGTGCGCGAAACACCGTCCGGATGAATTCGATCAGGTTCTCCGGATCCCGGACGACGATTCGAGGCGTGATGGTATGCCATCCATCGGGCTGAAATTTGGTCATGTCGCGCTGCCTCCGACGAGATTTCCCGGGGTATTGTCCTCCCGGCGCCGAAGGTCTGCAAAGGGAGAGGCAACGGCCGATTGCGTCTGTCGGCAACCGGCATGGTTCAGTCGCCTGTCGGTTCCACGATCTTGCGAAATAAGCATTCCTATTCGTGCCGCCTCGACTTTTCCTGATTCTCGTTACCGCGCCAGATTCGATCACGGATGGCCAGGCAAGCCTCCGGCCTCGTTTCGGGCAGTTGGCGGCGATCGACGTCGATCTTGTTGACCATCGATGTGCACGGTGCAATCGGCGCGGTAACCGCTAGAATTGCGGTTTTAGCCCGGAATACGCCCATGTCTTTTGCCTCGCTTGGCCTGATCGAGCCCTTGCTGCGTAATGTGCAGGACCTCAATTACCAGACACCTACGCCGGTGCAGGCCAAGGCGATTCCTGCCGTGCTCGGTGGCAAGGACGTCATGGCCGCGGCACAGACCGGCACCGGCAAGACGGCGGGGTTTGCGCTTCCGCTGTTGCAACGGCTGGTGCAACACGGCCCGGCGGTATCCAGCAACCGCGCACGTGTTCTGGTGCTGGTGCCCACGCGAGAACTGGCCGAACAAGTGCTGCAAAGCTTTGTCGATTACGGCAAAGGCCTCGATTTACGATTTCTGGCCGCCTACGGCGGTGTGAGTATCAACCCGCAGATGATGAAGTTGCGCAAAGGCGTGGATGTGCTCGTTGCCACGCCGGGCCGTTTGCTGGATCTCAATCGCCAGAACGCCGTGCAGTTCGATCAAGTACAAACGCTGGTGCTGGACGAAGCCGACCGCATGCTGGATCTGGGCTTTGCGCGCGAACTCGACACCGTCTTTGCCGCGTTGCCCGCTCGGCGCCAGACTCTGCTGTTCTCTGCCACGTTTACCGACGATATCCGTGCCATGGCGGCGGGCATTCTGCGCAGCCCGGTCAATATCAGCGTCAGCCCGCCCAATGCCACGGCCAGCAAGATCAAGCAGTGGGTGGTGCCGGTGGATAAAAGGAACAAGCCCGACCTCTTCATGCACCTTGTGGCCGAGAACAACTGGGAGCACGCGCTGGTGTTCGTCAAGACCCGCAAAGGCGTGGATTACCTGGCGGCCATGCTGGATGAAGCGGGCTATGCGATCGACACCATCCATGGCGACAAACCGCAACCCGCGCGCCTGCGTGCGCTGGAACGCTTCAAGACGGGCGAAGTCAATATGCTGGTCGCCACCGATGTGGCTGCGCGCGGGCTGGATATCGACGACCTGCCGCTGGTGATCAACGTTGATCTGCCGATCGTGGCGCAAGACTATGTGCACCGTATCGGCCGTACCGGCCGCGCGGGCGCCAGCGGCGTGGCGGTGTCCCTGGTGTGTGCCGATGAAGCGCCGCAACTGGCCGCGATCGAAGCGCTGATCCGGCAAACGCTGCCTCGTGAAGAAGAGCCGGGTTTCGAAGCCGAACACCGCGTGCCGGAAACCAGCGCAACGGGGCAGATCATCAAGAAACCCAAAAAGCCCAAGAAGCCCAAAGTGCCGCAAGCTGCGTCGGGCGCCCTGCAGGCGCCCGGCAAAAAACCGCGCCCGCAAGGTGGCGAAAACAAGCACAAGCCGGCGGCGCAGCGTGCTGTAGCCGCGGGGAAAGGCACGAGTTCGTCGAGCGGCAACCCATTCAGCGCTCAGAAGCCACGCAGCAAACCCGCCAGCAAACCGGCTGCGGGTTCACGCAAGCCGGCTGGCAAACTCGCTGGCGGCCGCGGCAAACGTCAACCCTGATTCGTTGGGATGAGTCACGCCAGCCTCGCAACAGGCCGGCGGTTTGCGGCCCCCGCCGGCAGGCAGCAGCGCGGCTTCGGCGCGCATCGGGTTGGCGGGTAACGGCGCACTGAATCCAGGATTCGCAACAACTTCGGGGCCGAACGGACGTTGAAATCGTGCGCAGCGAGCGCCCGATCGAGGTCGTCTCCGGCGAATGTGCCCGCTTCTCACACGAAAGCCGTCATTTGATCGGCATCGCGAACTACCGCTTAGGGTCGTTCGGAATCACCGACCGGCTTACGCTCCGCCTAACCCGCGCGCCATGCCACGCATGGCGCGCAGCCACGCAGGGCCACATCGCTTCACCCGCAAAACGGACCGCCCGGCAACACAGTTACAAGATAATTATTGACGCTGGCACTACCCGGCGGTTAGTGTGTGCATCGAAGTTCAAGAAGTTCGATTGCTGTTCATCAATTGCTCGCTCCTCGGCGGTATTCGTTGTCCTCTCCCTCCTTGACGCTTCACGCGCTCTTCAACAGAGCAAATCTCCGTATTTTTTTCTCAAGGATTCTTCATGGATACCGGTATCGTCAAGTGGTTCAACGACAGCAAAGGCTTTGGCTTCATCACTCCGGACAAGGGCGGCGACGACCTGTTCGCTCATTTCTCCGAAATTCGGACCGACGGCTTCAAGACGCTGGCTGAAAATCAGAAGGTGAGCTTCGAAACGAAGCAAGGCCCGAAGGGTCTGCAAGCGGCTAACATCCAGCCGCTGTAAAGTTTGAAGAACCCGGCCTCCCGAAACGGACGCCGGGTTGCAGCGACACCCTCGCGGAGCTTCGTCTCCCAAAGTTGGCGCGATCGCTCTTAGCTGCATCTGTTTATTCAGCAGCTTGCCAAGCGCCACACGCCTCGTTGCACTTCATTCTCCCCTCTGGCTGCAAGGCCCTTTTTTCGCTTTCCGACTGCTTCAGATTCAGCTCGCAATGGCTTTGAATCGGCGCACCCGTGCATATTTCGCACGGCACGCGCGCATTCGCACATCATTATTAAAATTAAAATGCAGAACAAACGAATTCAACAATACAACGGCTATGCCGTCCAACCCTCGGCGCATCGTTTGCCCGACGGTAGTTTTTCATCCAACCTGCTGCTCGAACACACCGATAGCTCGCGCGCCGAAGGCCGCTACCAGTTCTATTCGCTCGATTACTTCACGAGCGAAGCGCAGGCGCTGCAGCACTCGACACGCTGGGCACGCAACTGGGTCGACACGCGCGGTTAAGCGCAACGCCCCCGGTACCGGAAACCCAACGTATCCGAGGCACCGGGGCGCGCTCGACAAAGCGCGCCCAAACATCACTCGAGCGGATCGGAAGTCGACCTAAAGAATGCGGTCCAGCGCGCCGGCGAACCTTGCAACCGCGCCTTCGACGTCATGCAGTTTTTCCAGGCCGAACAGTCCGATGCGGAAGGTCTTGAAATCTTCAGGCTCGTCGCATTGCAGCGGAACGCCGGCCGCGATCTGCAAGCCGACATCGGCGAATTTCTTGCCGGATCGAATGCCGTCATCGTCCGTGTAGCAGACCACGACGCCCGGTGCCTGAAAACCTTCAGCCGCCACGCTCCTGAAACCCTTGTCTGCGAGCAGCGCACGAATGCGCTTGCCGAGCTCGAGCTGCTCCGCTCTCACCTTGTCGAAACCGTATGCGTCGGTTTCCTTGATCACATCGCGCAGCGTCGCGAGACTGTCCGTGGGCATCGTCGCGTGGTACGCGAACCCGCCGTTCTCGTACGCCTCCATGATCTGCAGCCATTTGCGAAGATCGCACGCGAAACTGGTGCTGGTCGTCGCATCGATTCTTTCGCGGGCGAGCGGGCTGAGCATGACCAGTGCGCAGCAGGGTGGCGCACTCCAGCCCTTTTGCGGCGCGCTGATCAGGACATCGACGCCGCTGGCCTGCATGTCGACCCAGACCGTACCGGAGGCGATGCAATCCAGTACGAACATGCCGCCGACGGCATGCACGGCGTCGGATACCGCGCGCAAATACGCATCGGGCAACATCATCCCGGATGCGGTTTCGACGTGCGGCGCAAAGACCAGATCCGGCTTGTGCTCCCTGATCGCGGCGACCACCTCGTCGATCGGGGCCGGTGCATAGGCGGCCTGCCTTCCCTGTTCGACCGGGCGTGCCTTCAGCACCGTCGTCTCGGACGGAATGCTGCCCATGTCGAAAATCTCCGACCAGCGGAAACTGAACCAGCCGTTGCGGATGACCACACACTTCTTGTTCGTCGCGAACTGCCGGGCGACGGCTTCCATGCCGAACGTCCCGCTGCCCGGGACGACGACGGCCGACTTCGCGTTGTAGACCTGTTTCAGCGAAGCGGAAATGTCATGCATGACGCCCTGAAAAAGCTGCGACATATGATTGATCGATCGGTCGGTGTAGACCACGGAATATTCGAGGAGCCCGTCGCGGTCGACATCGGGAAGCAAGCCTGGCATGGTCGTCTCCGGTAATAGATGAGCAATGGCGTCGGGGCGAGCCGTATCCGTGACGGGGTACAGCTGCACCGATGCAAATTCGTTTTTTTTCTCGACGAAAGCCGATTCTAACGAAGGCCGCCCGCAACCTGGCGCATATTTTGTCTGGTCTCGCGCGCACGCTTGAAGTTGCGCGGCGGCGGCCGGAGCGAAGCGCCGGCGGGCTGCGAAACGGCGCGCCCCCATGCGCGCGCAGCGACGGTATTGAACGGGAGATCGAGAACCACCGGGACGCCGGCCTGCAACACGGCGCGGACGTGATCGGCGATCACATCCTTGATGCGCGTTGCACATCGGACATAGTCGTCGATCGACAGAATCTCGCCCGGATAGAGGCGAGCAAGCCAATCGTCTTCGCTGATCGGGATGGTCCGCTCGGCGCTTGCGTGCGTCGCGGTCAGCGTCGATTTTCCGGACGCGATCTTGCCGCATACCATGTGCAGCGTGACCGCATCGTTCGATGCCGTCGCGCGATGCGTCGTTTCAGTCTGCCTTTCCAGGCTCTCCATCGATTGCCCGGAAAGCAAAAAACCCGCCTTTCGAGCGGGTTGTGATGACATGCATTCAGTCGATGGCTACCTCGCCGGCAAGATTGCGGCGCGTCCACGTCACGCCGCCCCGCCACTCTCCTTCGGAAACACCCCCTTGCTCATTGCATCCAGCTGCCGGACGATCTCCGAACGCAACTCGGCCGATACCTCGACGCTGTCGAGCAATTCCGAAATCCACAGCCCGTCGGCCGCGAGCCGGCAGATCATCAGCGTCGCCGCCCGCTCCAGCGGCACGGGATCGGGCCGCGTCCATTCCCGCATCGGCACCGACCATCGCGCGCGCGTCTCCTGCTCGGTAATCATCGACGCGACCAGCACGCGCAGCACATCGGTACTCGCCGCCGGATTGGCCGCGTCGAGCACCGCGTGCAGATAGGCCCGCGCCGCCGCGCCGTCGCCGCCGGGATCCGCCGCCGTCCGCGCGGCCATTTGCGCGGCGAACCGCTCGGTCGCCTGCCCGAACAGCGCATCCAGCAGCCCTTGCTTGTTCGCGAAGTGATATTGCAGCGCGCCTTTCGTCACGCCGGCACGCTCGGCCACCGCATCGAGCGTCAACGCCGCAACGCCGTGATGCGTCGCAATCTCGGATGCCGCCGCCAGCAATTGCGCGCGCACCTGATCCGGCGCTTTTTTCCGCCGCACGCCGGCAGCGGCGGCAGCCACCGGCACCGATGATCCTTCGGATGCCCGCACAGCGGCCGTTCCAGCCGGTTCGACAGGCGCGGACACGTCGTGCGGCGCAGGTTCAAGGCGTTTTTTCATGGTGCGGATGTTAGCACCCGAGGGTCTCGATATAAACATTCCGGCCGGATGGTATGATCCGCCGCATGAACAAACCCGCTCCATCCCCCCGGTCCGCGCTCGACACCGCCATCGCCCGTGGACGCGACGCGCTCGTGCGTCTTCAGCAGCCCGACGGCAGCTGGTGTTTCGAACTCGAATCCGACGCGACGATCACCGCGGAATACATCCTGATGATGCATTTCATGGACAGGATCGACGACGTCCGCCAGCAGAAGATGGCGCGCTACCTGCGCGCGAACCAGCGGCTCGACACGCATGGCGGATGGGATCTGTACGTCGACGGCGCACCGGACGTGTCGTGCAGCGTGAAGGCGTATTTCGCGCTGAAGGCCGCCGGCGACAGCGAACACGCGCCGCACATGGCCCGCGCGCGCGACGCGATCCTGAAGCTCGGCGGCGCAGCGCGCTCGAACGTGTTCACGCGCATCCTGCTCGCGACGTTCGGCCAGGTGCCGTGGCGCGCGGCCCCGTTCATGCCGATCGAATTCGTGCTGTTCCCGAAGTGGGTGCCGATCTCGATGTACAAGGTCGCGTACTGGGCGCGTACGACGATGGTGCCGCTGCTCGTGCTGTGCTCGCTGAAGGCGCGCGCCCGCAATCCGCGCAACGTTTCGATCCGCGAGCTGTTCGTCACGCCGCCGGACCAGGAACGTCACTACTTCCCGCCCGCGCGCGGCATGCGCAAGCTGTTCCTCGCGCTCGACCGCACGGTCCGCCATCTCGAGCCGCTGATGCCGAAGCGCCTGCGCCGGCGCGCGATCCGCCACGCGGAGGCGTGGTGCGCGGAACGCATGAACGGCGAGGACGGGCTCGGCGGCATCTTCCCGCCGATCGTGTACAGCTACCAGATGATGGAAGTGCTCGGCTATCCGGACGATCATCCGCTGCGGCGCGATTGCGAAAACGCGCTGGAAAAGCTGCTGGTCGCGCGGCCGGACGGCAGCGTGTACTGCCAGCCGTGCCTGTCGCCGGTGTGGGACACCGCATGGAGCACGATGGCGCTCGAGCAGGCGCGCGGCGTGGCAGTGCCGGAAGGCGGCGAGCCGGCCGGCGCGCTGCGCGAACTCGACGAACGTATCGCGCGCGCGTACGACTGGCTGGCCGAGCGCCAGGTGAACGACCTGCGCGGCGACTGGATCGAGAACGCGCCGGCCGATACGGAGCCGGGCGGATGGGCATTCCAGTACGCGAACCCGTACTACCCCGACATCGACGACAGCGCGCTCGTCACCGCGATGCTCGATCGCCGCGGCCGCACGCATCGCAACGCGGACGGCACGAACCCGTATGCGCCGCGCGTCGCGCGCGCGCTCGACTGGATGCGCGGGCTGCAATCGCGCAACGGCGGCTTCGCGGCCTTCGACGCCGACTGCGACCGCATGTACCTGAACGCGATCCCGTTCGCCGATCACGGCGCGCTGCTCGATCCGCCGACCGAAGACGTGTCGGGCCGCGTGCTGCTGTGCTTCGGCGTGACGAAGCGCGCGGACGACCGCGCGGCGCTTGCGCGCTGCATCGACTACGTGAAGCGCACGCAGCAGCCCGACGGCAGCTGGTGGGGTCGCTGGGGCACGAACTACCTGTACGGCACGTGGAGCGTGCTGGCCGGCCTCGCGCTTGCCGGCGAGGACAAGTCGCAGCCGTACATCGCCCGCGCGCTCGACTGGCTGCGCACACGGCAGCACGCGGACGGCGGCTGGGGCGAGACGAACGACAGCTACATCGACCCGAAGCTCGCCGGCACCAATTCCGGCGAGAGCACGTCGAACTGCACCGCGTGGGCGCTGCTCGCGCAGATGGCGTTCGGCGACTGCGAATCCGATTCGGTGAAGCGCGGCATCGCGTATCTGCAGTCGGTGCAGCAGGACGACGGTTTCTGGTGGCACCGCTCGCACAATGCGCCGGGCTTTCCGCGCATCTTCTATCTGAAGTATCACGGCTATACCGCGTACTTCCCGCTGTGGGCGCTTGCGCGTTATCGGCGGCTCGCGGGCGCTGCGTCATCGCCGGGCTCGACCGTGCGCGGTACGATGGCAGTGGAAACAACCGACACGGCAGTCGCCTGAGCGACGCCGCGCCGGCGCGCTCCACTCCACCCAACTCGACGAAGCATGCCGATCATGATCGACGTTTCATCCATTACCGACGCACTCACCCCGAGCGGCGAGCCGACGCAGTACCACGTGTCGCCTGAGAAGCTGATTTCGGGCGATCCGCTGCAAACGCTCACGCCCGGCTTCGCGAGCCCGTGCGGCCGTTTCTCGACCGGCATCTGGGAAAGCACGCCGGGTTGCTGGCACGTCGCGTACACCGAAGCGGAATACTGCGAGATCCTGGAAGGCACGTCCGTGATCACCGACCTGGAGGGCAACAGAAAGACCCTGCGTGCCGGCCATCGTTTCGTGATTCCGCCGGGTTTTCGCGGCACGTGGGAAGTCGTCGAACGCACGCGCAAGATCTTCGTCGCGTACGACGAACAACCGCCCGAGTAAGCGGCGGCGCTTCGTCCGCCGCTGGAAGCATTACCGGCCGCCGCCGAGCGACTCGAGAATCCGGTATGCCGTCTTCACTCGATCCTCGATCGGGAAGCTGCGGTTCGCGAGCATCACGATCGCGATCCGCTTCGCGGGGACGAACGCGACATACGTGCTGAAGCCGTTGGTCGAGCCCGTCTTGTTGATCCATGTGTCCGGGTTCGGCGCGAGCGGCGGCTTGATCGCGCTGGCCGGCGTCGCATCGAACAGCATCTTCGGCGCGTTGCCGTCGAGCAGCGTCGACAGCGCGACCGGATACGGATACTGCTCCCAGATCAGGTCCTGCGTCAGCGGCCCTGCACGGAAATAGCCGGTGTGCGTGCGCTCGATCGCGCGCTGCAGCCGCGGCGCCGTTTCGATCAGCCCCATGTTCGCCTGCACGAAACGCAGCAGGTCGGCCGCCGTGGTCCGGACGCCGTACGCCGGCTGCCACAGCATGCCGCCCGTCATCCGGATCGGCTTGCCGTCCTGCGTATAGCCCTGCGCATAATCGGCCGTGCGCGCATCGGGCACGTTGATATACGTGTGCGTCATCCCGAGCGCGGGAAAGAGCCGCTGCTCCATCAGCACCGAGAAATCGCGGTTCATCGCCTTCGCGGTGAGCCACCCGAGCATCCCGATCGCGACGTTCGAATACGTACGGCGCGTGCCCGGCGCATACGCAGGCCGCCACGCGTCGAGATAGCGGATCAGGCCGGCATCGTCGCGGATGCTGTCGGGCACCTGCAGCGGCATGCCGCCCGGCGTGTGCGTACCGAGCTCGAGCAACGTCACGCCGCCGAACGGCTTGCCCTGCATTGCGGGCAGGTACTTGGCCGCAGGGTCCGACAGCGACAGCTCGCCGCCTTCTTGCGCGTCGGACGCGAGCGTCGCGGTCAGCGTCTTGCTGACGGAGCCGATCTCGAACAGCGTGTCGCCGGTGACGGGCTTGCCGGTTTGCGTCGACATCACGCCGTAGTCGAACACGTAGGGCTTGCCGTCGGCGACGATGCCGATCGCCATGCCGGGAATGGCGTACTGCTTCATCAGCGGCGCGACGTGGCGGGTCACGGTTGCGTGGATGTCGTTCTGCGTGAATGCGGCCGCGCGGCCGGCCATGGCGGTGGCGCACGCGGCGACGAACAGGGTCGCGGCGAAGCGTGTCGCGTCGAATCGCATGGTTGCGGTTCCTTTGATATCGGATGGTTGCATGAACAACGGATTCGGCCGCGCCGCGCGGAAATCGCGGTGGCCGGCCAGTCGAAGCAGGACTATCCATTACCGGCCGGCCGCGCACAATCGACGATATGTTGCGCGAGCCTAAAGAAAAACTTATGAAACGCACGAAGCGCCGGATCGCCCCGCTGCAACCCCGAATCGCTCGACGGTTTGCCGGAAAAACCTGTCGGCTTTAACGGCATTCAATCCGGCAGCCGAATGGCGCTGCATCGAAAATCGATGAAAAAGAGATAAGTCTTGTCAGATCGGCAAACGCCGGCGCGCCGCGTGATTGATTCGTCCGCGCGGATCGCAGTAAACTCGCGGCAGCAAAAAATAAAATTCGTCCTGAGAGAAACCATGAATCGCCATTCCTCGATCGCCCGCTCCCGCGTCATTGGCCGCCGCGCGGTCGCGTGATTTTCACGCGTCGACCGACCAGCATCGGGCACCCGCAATACCGCCGCGTATCGCGCCCGCATGCCCTCCAGCACGCAAGCCAAAAACCTCCAGGGTCCCGCCCGCGGACGCCCTGCCTGACCGGAGAGTGACCCCGTGACCGAAACCGTCGCCGCGTCCGCCTATCGGCCGCGCGATGTCGTCAACGCGCCCGACATCAAGGCGGCCATCGCGCGCCGCAGCGCCGAACGCGGCGATCCGGCCGACATCCGCGCGTGGCTCGGCAATCATTTTTTCCGCTGGGTCGTCGGCGCGTTCGAGCAGGCGCGGCCGCTCGATTCGCTCGCCGATTACCGCGCGCTCGCCGGTGCCGACCGGCCGGCGCCCGACTGGCTCGTGCGCCGGTTCCGCACGCAACCGGCATCCGGCTGCGTCAACGGCGCGGCGGTCGAGCCGAAGCCGCTCTACTTCATCGATCCCGAGCACATGCTGCTGATCGACCGCGAGCGCGTGCTGGTCGAATTCCTGCGCTCACGCGCCGGCACGCGGCTCGCGCAGAAACTGCAGCGCATCACGTGCGCGATGGCGCTCGACATGCGGGAGCGCGAACACCAGCGGATGCAGGCGCGCCGCGACAAGGGCTGGGTGCCGAGCAGCGGCCTCGCGCTACGCGAGGTGCTGCGCACGCCGAACGGGATCGTCTTCGAATTCGCCGGCGATCATGCGGCGCTGCGCGAGGAGCTGGCTTACGAGTCGTACTACATGCAGCACTGTCTCGGCCAGTTCGCGGATCGCCGCCGGCTGCGCGGCGGGTACGGCGAGCAGTATGCGCAAGCCGCGCAGGACGGCCGGCTGCGCCTGTTCACGCTGCGCGGCGCGGGCAACCAGCCGCACGTGACGATCAGCCTGTCGGTGACCGGCGACGGCCTGCGCATCGACCAGATCAAGGGCAAGCAGAACCGCCATCCGGTGCGCCGCTATGCGGACGACGTGCGCCAGTTCCTGCGCACGCTCGCGCCGCGCGGCGAGCGCCATCCCGATTGCGAGGGCATGGGCCTCGTGTTCGAGCCGGACACGCCGGGCGCGGCCACCGGCGAATGGACCTTCGTCACCGACGTGCGCTCGCCCGACCATCTGCTGAGCGTGATGAGCGAGAACTTCCACCTGATCGAGCATTTCGCGCAGCCGCCGGCCGTGCTGCAATGGCTGCTGCTACGCAACGCGCCGTACGCGCTCGGCCAGCTTCGGCAAATCGACCCGGCCGTCGCGGCGGCCGCGCGCCACGCGTTGCCGGGCGATGCGCTGCCGGCCGCGCGCGAACCTGATGCACCTCGGGCAGCGGCAGCCTTCTCGATCGAGGGCATTCCGATCGATCCCGCGCTGTGCGCGGCGTTCGCGCTGCCCTCAACAGCGGCCGGGAGCCCGTCATGCTGAAACTGCTGATCGGCGCGGCCGTGCTGTGGCTCGTGTGGTACGTGTGGCGTTCGTTGCGGATCGCCGCGCGGATGGTGCGCGAAGTCGACGCCGACCAGGCCGCGGGCACCGACCGCGCGGTGCCGGTCCGGCAGACCGCCGCGGTTTCGCTCGCCCTCACGCTCGCCGACCAGGCGCCGCCGAATCGCCGCCGCTGGTCGCTCGCACTTGCCGACATCCTGCTGATCCGCAACGGGCTGCGCTGCGATTGCGACGACCTCGTGTACGCGCTGCCCGACACACAGCGCGAACAGCTCGCCCGCCAGTTGCGGCGCGAACTCGACCTGCCGGCCGACCTGCCCGAGTGGCAGATCATGCAGCGCGTTGCGCCGATCCTCGCGGGCTGGATACGCGGTGTCGGCCGCTCGCACGAAGGCTTCTACGAACAGCTTGCGGCCGTCGGGCGCGTGCGCGACGCGCTGGCGTTCGATTGCGCGCGCACCGCGTTTCTCGTGCGCTGCATCGCGCTGCTCGGCTGGGCGTCCGAACAGCAGGCGTGGGTCGTGCTGCTGCTCAATGCGCAGCGCGCGCAGGACAGCTTCGACAGCTGGGAAGACTTCGGGCTCGCGTATGCGCGGGCGCGCCAGCACTGGTTGCGCGGCAGCGGCCAGGACGGCCCCGCGTCGTCGCGCGCCACGCAGGAAGTGCGCGAGCACCTGCGCAATCCGTCCGGAAACTGGCTTTCGCTGCCGTGGAAGCGCTACCGCATCTTCGATCCCCAACCCGTTTCGTCATGACCGCCGACACCGACATGTCCTCTGCTCCCGCCGACCTGATTCCGCCCGCGAAGTCCCGATGGTTCATCTGCGACGTCGACGCGCTGCTGCGCGCGGGCGATTTTGCCGCGCTCGACACGCAGCTCGACGCCGCGCTCGCCGCCAGCTTCGCCGACCGCACGGCCGAGGCGCTGTACGTCGACGCGCTGCCGGCCGACGTGCAGCCGTGCATCGAAGCCGGCGCCGAAGGCCTCGCGCGCCTGCGCGCCTGGCAGGCCGCGAACCCGCAATCCGCGCACGCGTGGCTATGCGAGGCGCATTACTGGCACCACTGGGCGTACGAGTACCGCGGCTCCGGCTGGGCCGAGACGGTGACGGAAACCGGCTGGATCTGCGCGCATGCGTGCGCAACGCTGACGATCGTCGCCGCGCTGCGCGCGCTCGTGCTCGCGCCGACGATGTGGAGCGCGCCGAAGGTGATCTTCACGAGCGTGTCGTCGTTCGACGAACCCGAGTGGCTCACGCAGCTGGTGCAACAGCGGCGCTGGCCCGTGACCGAGCTGCACCTGAACGTCGGCGCCCACGACGAGGCCACTCGCGCCGAACTGCAGGGCATGCTCGCGCGTTCGGGGCTGAACCCCGGCGCACCCGTCGCCTGTCCGGCGGAATTTCCGGAAGCGCTGCCCGGCCCCGTCCAGGGCAAGAAGCTGCGCAAGGGCAAGTGGTACTGGATGGAAGCGACGCTGCACATTCACCCGCACCAGTTTTTCCCGATGCGTACGTTCATCTGGTACATGCAGCCGCGCTGGGGCGGCTCGCACGACCACGTCCGCGCGTTCGTCGATTCGGACGCGTGCGCGCACCTCGACGCGGTCGAGAAGGACCGGCTGCGCCACGAGATCTGGCGCGACGACCATATCGGCAATACGCTCGATTCGAATGACGACGACGACGATGCACGCCGCGCGATGGCCGCGACGCTCGCGCGGGCCAAGGCCGCGCTGCATCCGTATCACCGCTGGGAAACGCTGCACTGGCTCGCGCACAGTCATTTCATGCGCAGCGAATACGAGCAGGCTTACGCGCGCCTGCGGGAAGCCGAGCACGATCAGCCGATCGACGACAACCACGCGATGGCAATGGGCGTACGGCTGGCGCTCGACCTCGATCCGCAGGGCACCTGGCTGACCGGCGCGATCGAGCGCGCATCGGATGCGCGCGCATGCACGTCGGCGATGATCCTGCGCGGCTACGCCCATCGCACCGGCACGTTCGGCTTCGCGCAGGACGACGCACGCGGCGATGCGTGGCTCGAAGCCGCGCGTGTGAACGAGCCGGGCTCGCTCGCATGGAACCAGCTCGCGTCGGCGATGCGCGACGAAGGCCGTCGGCCCGCCGACGCCGTCGCGCTGTGCGAACTCGGCTATGAAGCGGGCGGCGATTCGTGCGGCTACCTGCTCGGCTGCTTCTACGAAGACGGCATGCACGTCACGCAGGATCTGTATCGCGCCGCCCATTACTTCCGCGAGTCGGTCGACGACGGCGGCAACATGGCCGCGTACAAGCTCGCGTTTGCGTACTATCACATCGCGGGCGCCAGCAAGGACGAAGCCGAACGCACGCGCATGCAGGTCGAAGCCGTCGAGGCCGCGCGCGTGGCGCATGAGATGGGGCATACCGAGGGCCTCGAGACGATGCTGATGTTCATCGCCGACGTCGACGATCTCCCGTCGCGCCATCGTTACGTCGACGAACTGCGCCGCCATGCGGAAGGCGGCCATCCGGCGGCGATGGCCGCGTTGTCGTCGATCCTGGCCGACAGCCGCGACAAATCGCTCTACAACTATCGCGAAAGCGTGCGCTGGATCATGGGCGCCCAGGCGATCGCTCCGGACGACGAATACGTGCGCAACATCACGCGCCTGCGTCACGAGGACGGCATGCTCGGCAAGCTGCTGTACAAGCTGCACCGCAAGCAGATCAAGGCGCACGAGATTCCCGGCAACGACAACGCGATGGTCTGAGCACGGGCGACCAACGCGCGCACCCATCGACGGCGCGCGCGGGCCGCACGAGCGGTCAGCCCGGCAGCCGGTCGAGGAAGGCCAGCATCGCCGCGTTGAATCGCGCGGGCCGCTGCAGCGGCGCGAAGTGGCTCACGCCGGGCAGGATCGTCAGCGTCGCGCCCGGGATCGTGCGCGCCAGATACGCCGCATGCTCGGGCCGGATGAATTCGTCGTGCTCGCCCTGTACGATCGTCACCGGCACCGCGATCGCCGCGAGATCCTGTGCGCTGTAATTCGGTTGCGTGCGCATCATTTCGCTGACGGCCGAAACGAATGCATCGAACTGGTCCGGCGTTGCGGACAGTTGCGCGTAGTCCTTCCGGTGGCGCGCGAAGCAGCGGTCGATCAGCGGGCTCGGCACTATCTCCTTCGTGCCGCCCGGGTCCATGTTGCACGCGAAGAAGAACACGCCGGCCGCGCGCTCCGGCGCACGGGCCGCCAGCACGAGCGCGGTGCATGCGCCGTCGCTCCAGCCGACGAAGCGTGCGCGGTCGACGTGCAGCGCGTCCAGGACCGCAAGCACGTCCGACGCCATGCGTTCATAGGAATACGGTTGATCGTCGCGCGTGCTGCGGCCGTGGCCGCGGCTGTCGATCAGGATCGCGCGGTAGCCGGCCGCGAGCAGCGCCGGCACCTGGTTGCCCCAGTTGCCGCCGTGGCCGAGGCCGCCGTGCAGCAGCACGACGGGCGGGCCGTGGCCGAACGACGCGTGCCAGATGCGCGCGCCGTCGTGTTCCAGCCATCCTTGCGCATCGGCCGCCGGCAGCGGCGTGCCGCCGTGCGCGTCGAAGCGGACGAGTTCGTCGTCGTCGAGTTCCGCATGCATCGTTCTGCCGTCCTTTCGAGGGAGACGAGCTTGCGATTGTAATGCGTGCGGCCGACGCGGCATTGACGGCGCGCGCAGCCGGAAACCGTCAGGCCTGCGTCGACACCAGCCCGCCCGCCGACGAGCCGCCCGACTTCTCGATCGCCGCCGCGAGCTGCGAGATCGCCGTCGCCAATGCCGCCGAGATCGCGCTGGCCTCCGCGCTCAGCGACTGCTGTTCGACCGCCGCGGCCGGGTCGTCCTTCGCGCGCTGGGCGGCGCTCGCCATTTGCCGCTCGAGCGTCGCGAGCTGCTTCTGCAGCCGTTCGATCAGCGCCTTCAACTGGCTGACTGCCGGGCTTTCCGACGACGCGCCCGATGCGCCGAGCGTTTCGCCGGTGCCGCCGGTCGAACTCTTCGCGCCGGTGGTACTCGTCGTGCCGGTGGTACCCGCGGTATCCGTTGCGCCGTCGGCGGATGATGTCGTGGCCGATGCGCCCGGCGGGTTTGCTGTAACGCTGCCGTCCGCCAGTGGGGATCGCGCGGTCGTGGAAAAATCGATCTGCATCGTGTCGGTCCGTGTGTCGGTAAACAAATCGTGACGGGGTGGCATGAAATGCCTTCCGACTCGTTTACGTCATTCGTCACACGAAACTTGAGTATCGGGGTCGGACGGATTCCGCGGATTCCGCGGTAGATCGCGGCACTCAAGTCGCGAAAGGGCCAGATTGGCGGCGAAACGGCGCTGGTAAAATTGCCGTTTCGCCGGGCGGATCCGCGCGTCGACGGCCTGCGGGCACGGTCGCGCAACGCCGCCGGGTTCGACTCCCGCCCTTCCGGGCGTGGCACGTGAGCGTGCCGCGCCGCCGTCGCGGCTTCGCGGGTCACCCTCTCCGTCCGCCTTCGTGCACCGCTCGCCGGGCGGCGCCCACTTCATTACGCATTCGAGGAACAGACGATGGCCCGCATCGGCGCCTTCTGCATCACGACGTGGCTTGCTGCCGCGATTCTCTACTTCGGCCAGCATTCCGTTGCGATGATCGCGCTCAGCGGTGTCGTCGTATTCGGCGGGTTCGATCTGCTGCGGCCGTAACGCGCATCGACGGGCGCCTGGAAAATCCGGGCGCCGCATGAATGCACGGAGGTGAACGAACCGGCGCCCCGCACGTTAGCGCGGCAACGTCCTCAACGAAGACGGCCCGCCGGTCAGCGCGATACGCTTGCCCGTATCGCGCAGCTTGCCGCCTTCCACCGCATAAAGCGCAAGCTGCCGTTCGACGTTGAACTGCACGATCACGTGCCGGTTGTCGGCGGTAAACACGATGCCCTGCGCGGCTTCGCCGCCGGGCAACTCGCTGGTCTGCACGGCCTGCCCGTCGCGGATCTCGAACAGCAGCACCTTGCCGAGCTTGCGGCGGCCCGGATTATCGGACGTCAGGTTCGAGCCGTCCATCGCCTGCACGGCGATCCATTTCCCGTTCGGCGAAATCGCGACGCCTTCCGGCAGCGACGGCACCGTCAGGTACTGGACCGTCCGGAACGGCACGCGCGACACGTCGATCAGCGCGACCGTATCGGCGTCGCCCGCGAGCGTGCCCGTATAGCCCGGCAGCCCCGCGAGCCCGACGTTGCTGACGACCGCCCAGCGGTTGTCGCTCGACACGTCGATCGTGTAAGGCGCGACGCCCGTGCTCAGGCGCGTGCCGCTGTCGGTCACCTTGCCGTCGTCGACGTTCAGCACCGCGACGCCCTGCTCGTCGCGCAGCGACACGAGCGCATGCTTGCCGTCGTGCGTGAAGCTGATCCCTGCGAGCCGCTTCTTGCCGATCTTCAGGTTGCCGTCGAGCGTCACGTGCGTGCCGTCGATGCGCAGGATCGATACGCTGCCGTCGACATTGGCGACAAGCGCGAGCCGCCCCGAACGGTCGATCGCGATCCCTTGCGGATGCGTGCCGAGCTCGATGCGCGTGATCGCGGGCGGTGCGGCGTCGAGATTCACGACCTGCAGGAACGTGTCGAACAGGAGTTGCTTCGCGGCCGCGTCGTAGCGCGTCGGCGCGCCGACGAGCGCGAGCTTCGCGTCGGGCGTGATCGCGACGGCCTGCGGCGGCCCCTGGATGCCGTTCTCGACGTCGACCTGCAATGCGACTTTCGGCGGGAACGTGCTGGCGTCGAGCAGTGTCAGCGTGTCGGCGGGCGGTGAGGCGAGGAAGGTGTCGCGGCCCTCGACGCGCTGGTACTTGCCGTCGTTGCCGGACACGATCCAGTCGGCGGCGTGCACGGCGACGCCCGTCGTGGCGAGGGTCAGCGCGGCGAGCAGGCGCGCGCCGCGCAGGCGGAAAGGATTCGAATGCATGGCGATCGATTCTCCGGATCGGTTGCGGACGCAATGGATTGCACGACCCTGCTGCTCGACGGGCCGCTGCCATCGCATGATGCCCGAAAGCGTGCGAATCCGGCGTCTCGCGCCCCGCTCCGTCAGGCCGCCGGTGACGCGCCCGGCCCCCACCGATCGACGGTGTCGAGCGGATACACGGGCCGCGCGAGCCGCTCGTAGCGAAACAGCCCGTAGTCCGAGCCCGTCACGCCGCGGCTGTCGCATTCGACCAGCGCGGCCGCGATCGGCACGAATACCGGCCGACAATACATCCGCGATTTCAGCAGCAGGAAGCGCGCACGGCGCGGATCGACGCCGACGCTCTCGAACACGCCGAGATCCCACGGCTCCTGCGTGCGCTCGGTGACGACGAGCGTCGCCGCGCCGATGTCGAGCACGGCCGTGCGGCCCATGTACGCGCGCTGGCCCGTATAGGTCGGCCCCGTGATCACGTATTCGCCGTCGGTAATCGCGCGCACGACGCCGGTCGCGCGAAACGGCTCGCGCCGCACGCCGCCGTGCGACGGCAGCCGGTTGCCGACCGGCACCGTGACGGTCGCGCCGACACCCGCATCGATCAGCGCCGCGACCGCTTGCGGGTCGCACAGCGGCCCGCTGACGATCCCGTCGAGCCCCTGCGCGAGCGCTTCTTCGAGCAGGTCCATCGTGTCGCACGGGCCGCCCGACATGCAGTTGTCGCCGTGATCGAGCATCAGCACCGGGCGGTCCGCGCCGCGCGCGAGCGCTGCGGCCTGCGCAACCGACTCCGCGAGCGGCGCGCTGCGGTAGACGAATTCGTCGCGTGCGTCCCAGATCTGCCGCGCGATACGTTCGGCGACGGCATCGGCCGCCGCGCGGTCACCGTCGCCGACCACGACGACGCTGATGCACGGCGCGGGAATGTCCGCGAGCGAGAAACCCGAAAGCACCGACACGGCGAGCACGCCGCCGACCTCGGCCTCGGCCGCGCGCGCGGCCTCCACCGCGCGCCGCATCGCGCCTTCGGCGCTCGCGCTGCGCAGCGTCGACGTCATCAGCGGCGGTTGCCGCCACGCAAGCACCGGCCGCGCGCGACCATGAAGCCGGTCGAGCAGCACGCGCGCCGCATGCTCGCCCGTCTCATACATGTCGACATGCGGATAGGTCTTGAAACTGACGATCACGTCCGCATGGTCGATCATCTTCTGCGTGACGTTCGCGTGCAGGTCGAGCGCGACCGCGATCGGCGCGTCGGGCAGCGCCGCGCGCACGCGCGCGAGCAGGTCGCCCTCGCCGTCCGCGCTCTGCTCGGCGACCATCGCGCCGTGCAGGTCGAGCATCACCGCGTCGCAGCCGGGCGCGGCCGCGACGATCGCCTCGCAGATCGCCGCATACGCATCGGCCGCAACGGGCCCGCTCGGGTTCGCGGCCGCCGACACCGGCGTCACGATTTCAGCGCCTTCACGCGCGGCCGCATCGATGAACGCGGCCATCGCGGTACGCATCCCGTGGTTCGCGCGATATGCGTCGTCGCCCCAGTCGGGGCCGTTGCGGCCGAACGCGGCAAGCGGCGTCGGCACCGGCGAGAACGTGTTGGTCTCGTGGTTCATCCGGGCGATCAGGATCTTCATCGTGCGCCACCTTCCGCGATCCCGGCAGCGCCCAGCATCGCCTGCAGCAGCACGTTGCAGCCGGCTTCCAGATGCACCGGATCGGCGTCCTCGATCTCGTTGTGGCTGATCCCGTCCTTGCACGGCACGAAGATCATCGCGGTCGGCGCAACGCGCGCGAGATACACCGCGTCGTGGCCCGCGCCGCTGATCACGTTCATCGACGACAGCCCGAGCGCGCTCGCGCCGGCCCGAACCTGCCCGACCAGCGTCGCGTCGAACGGCTGCGGCGGGAAGTACACGACCTGCTCGACGTCGATCCGCATGCCGGCCGATGTGCCCAGGTCGGCGCAGGTCGCGCGCAGTTGCGCATCCATCGCCGCGAGCGTCGCATCGTCGGCCGCGCGCAGGTCGACGGTCAGCGTCACGCGGCCCGGAATCACGTTGCGCGAATTCGGGTACACGTCGACCCAGCCGACCGTGCCGCGTCCGTGAGGCGGATGCGCGCGCGCGATGCCGTTCACCGCGCGCACGAGATCGGCCGCGACCAGCAGCGCGTCGCGCCGCAGCTCCATCGGCGTCGGGCCCGCGTGCGCCTCCATCCCGTGCACGGTCACGTCATACCAGCGCTGCCCGAGCGCGCCCTCGACCACGCCGATCGTCGTGTCGTGCGCCTCCAGCACCGGCCCCTGCTCGATATGCGCTTCGAAATACGCGCCGACCGGATGCGCGTCGCGCCCATCGTCCGCATCGCCCGCATAACCGATCTCGACGAGCGCGTCGCGCACCGACACGCCGTCGCGATCGCACTGCGCGAGCGCATGGTCGAGCGTGAACGCACCCGCGAACACGCCGGAGCCCATCATCACGGGCACGAAGCGCGAGCCTTCCTCGTTGGTCCAGACGGCGACCTCGAGCGGCGCACGCGTGCGCACGCCCGCATCGTCGAGCGTGCGCAGCACTTCGAGGCCCGCAAGTACTCCGTAGTTGCCGTCGAACTTGCCGCCGGTCGGCTGCGTGTCGATATGGCTGCCCGTCGTCACGGGCGGCAGGTCGTCGCGTTCGCCCGCACGCCGCGCGAAGATGTTGCCGATCGCGTCGACACGCACCGTGCAGCCGGTTTCCTTCGCCCATGCGACGAACAGGTTGCGCGCCTCGCGATCGAGTTCGGTGAGCGCGAGTCGGCACACGCCCCCTTTGTCGGTCGCGCCGATCCGCGCGAGACGCATCAGGCTGTCCCACAGCCGCGCGCCGTCGACGCGCAAGCCGGACGCCGCGACGCCCGGTGTCGAATCCTGAACTTGCATCGATGGAATTCCTCGCAATGAAAAGGCACGGCGCTTACGCGACGCCGACGCCCAGGTAACGGTCCTTCACCTCGTGATCGGCGGCGAACGCCGCGTTGCTGCCTTCGTAGACGATCACGCCCTGTTCGATCACGAAGTGGCGGTCCGCAAGCCGGGTGCACACTTCGAGGTTCTGTTCGACGAGCAGGATCGCGACGCCGGCCGCCTTGATCCGCTTCAACTGCTCGACGATCTCCTCGACGATCACCGGTGCGAGCCCCTCGACCGGCTCGTCGAGCATCAGCAGCCGCGGGTGGTTCATCAGCGCGCGGCCGATCGCGAGCATCTGCTGCTCGCCGCCCGACAACTGCGCGCCGCCGTTGCGGCGGCGCTCCTTCAGGCGCGGAAAGATCCGGTAGATATCGTCGAGCTGCCACGGCGAATCGCGGCGCGCGCCGAGCCGCAGGTTTTCCTCGACCGACAGCAGCCGGAAAATCCCGCGATGCTCGGGCACGAAGCACAGGCCGCGCGCGGCGATCCGGTGCGCGGGCTGCCCGGCGATCGGCCGGCCCGCGAACGTCAGCGTGCCGCCGGTCGGCGCGACGACGCCCGCGATCGTCTTGAGCGTCGTCGACTTGCCCGCGCCGTTGCGGCCGAGCAGCGTCACCGTCTCGCCTTCGTTCACGTTCAGCGTCATGCCTTGCAGGACGTGGCTCTTGCCGTAGCACGCATGGACCTCCTTCACGTCGAGCATCATGCGCGGCCTCCCGTGATCATGTTGCCGAGATACGCACTGCGCACGCGCTCGTCGCCGCGAATCGCGTCGGGCTTGCCTTCGACCAGCACGCGGCCCTGCTGCATCACCGTGATCGTGTCCGAGATGTCCATCACGATTCCCATGTTGTGTTCGATCAGCACGACCGTGTAGTCGTCGCGCAGGCCGCGGATCAGCGCCTTCATGTCGTCGAGATCGTCGATCCCCATACCCGACGTCGGCTCGTCGAGAAAGATCGCGCGCGGCCGCGCCGCCAGTGCCATCCCGACCTCGAGCCGGCGCTGCTGGCCGTGCGACAGCACGCCGGCCGCCGTGTCGGCGAAGCGCTGCAGGCCGAGCCGCTCGAGCACGTCGTCGACGATGCCGTCGTGCGCGAGCGCACCGCGCGGCGGCGTCCACGGATTCAGCGCGCGCCGCGATTCGACGCCCTGTGCGGCAACCCGCAGGTTCTCGCGCACGCTCAGGTTCGGAAACAGGCTCGTCACCTGGAACGAGCGTGCGATGCCGCGCCGCACGCGCTTGTGATCGGGTTCGCGCGACACGTCGTGACCGTCGAACAGGATCGAGCCCGACGTGATCGGCAGCGTGCCCGTCAGCGTATGGAACAGCGTCGTCTTGCCCGCACCGTTCGGGCCGATCACCGAATGCACGGTGCGCGGCATGATCCGCAGGTCGACGCCGCCCAGCGCCGTGAACTTGCCGTAGCGCTTGACGACGCCGCGCGCCTCGAGAATCGCTTCGCTCATTGCTGCTCCCTCGCATCGGTCGCCGTGCCATCGGTGCGCCGCAGTTTCGCCGCGACGCGTTCGCCCAGCCCCCACAACCCGCGCTGCATGAACAGGCTGACCGCGATCAGCACGAGGCCGAGCAGCAGCAGCCAGCGCGGCCACAGCGTCGACAGCCAGTCCGCGAACAGCACGTAGAACGCCGCGCCGAGCACCGACGCGAACAGGTTGCCGGTGCCGCCGATCACCGTCATCACGAGGATCATCTCGCTCGTGTGATAGTCGATGTTCGACAGCGGCGCGATGCCCGTCATCAACGCGTGCAGCGCACCCGCGAGGCCCGTGACCGCACCCGAGATCACGAACGCCGCGAGCTTGAAGCGCTTCACGTCGTAACCGGCCGCCGCCGCGCGCGCCTCGTTGTCGCGGATCGCGAGCAGCGTACGGCCGAACACCGAGCGCGACACGCGCAGCAGCAGCCAGAACACCGCGACGAACAGCACCGCGACGAAGCCGTAGTAGCGCCACGGCGAATCGAGCGAAACGAGCGGATGCCCGAACGCGGCGAGCGCGGGGCGCGGGATGTCGAGCAGCCCGTTGTCGCCGCCCGTGACGTCCGGCGTCGTATAGGCGAGAAAGTAGAACAGCTGCCCGAACGCGAGCGTCAGCATCACGAAATAGGTGCCGCGCTGCCGGATCGAGAACCAGCCGACGAGCGCTGCCGCGACGGCGCCGAGCGCGGCGGCAGAGAGCAGCGCGACGCTCACCGACGCGACGCCGCGCGTCAGCACGAGCCCCGCCGCGTAGCTGCCGAGCCCGAAGAAGATGCCCTGCCCGAACGACAACAGCCCCGTATAGCCGAGCAGCAGGTTGCAGCCGAGCGCGGCGAGCGCGAACACCAGCACTTCGGTCGCGAGCGATCCCGAGCTCAACACGAGCGGCAGCACGCAGGCCACGGCCACCGCGAGCCAGCCTTCCGGGCGTTGCAACGCGGCGCGCCATGCCGGCGCGCGCTGCGAGGCCGCCGCCCCCGGCGGCAGCGGTTTCGACGATTCGATCATGCGGCCCTCCCCAGCAACCCGTTCGGACGCAGCAGCAGCACGGCCGCCATCGCGACGTAGATCATCAGTCGCGCGCCTTCCGGCCACAGCGTGCTCATCAGGCTCTGCACGATGCCGACCAGCAGCCCGCCGACGAGCGCGCCGAGAAAATTCCCCATCCCGCCGACGACGACCACGACGAACGCGACGCCGAGCGCCTCGATGCCCATGAACGGATCGACGCCGCGGATCGGCGCGGCGAGCACGCCCGCGAGTGCCGCCGTCGCCGCGCCGAGCGCGAACACGAGGCTGAACACGCGCGTCACGTTGATGCCGAGCAGCGAGACCATCTCCGTCGATTCGCTGCCCGCGCGCACCGTGCTGCCGAGCCGCGTGCCTTCGAGCACCCACCACAGCAAGGCGGCGAGCACGGCCGTGAACGCGATCACGAACAGCCGGTATTTCGGGTAGACGAAGCCGCCCCAGATCACGACGCCGTTCAGCGCGTCGGGCGGCGGCACGTTGTCGCCGAGCGGGCCCCATGCGAGGATCGCGCACTCCTGCAGCACGAGCGCGAGCCCGACCGTCGCCAGGATGTGGAATTCATGCTGCTGCGCGTACACATGACGCAGCACGAGCTTTTCGACGCCCCATGCGAACGCGCCGACGACGAGCGGCACGACCGCGAGCGCGACCCAGAAATTCGCCGACCATTGCAGCGCCTGGTAGCAGAGATATGCACCGAGCAGGTAGAACGCGCCGTGAGCGAAATTCACGAAGCGCAGCAGGCCGAATACGATCGACAGGCCGACGGCGAGCAGGAAATACAGCATGCCCACGCCGATGCCGTTGACGATCTGCAGCAGATAGACGTTCATGGCTTCCGTGTCGGAAAGGAAGGTAACGGACGTCCGCGGCGCACGACGGCCGCGGACGCATGCACGGCGTCACGCGAGCTTGCAGCCCGTCTTGTCGACCGGCAGGAACGACTGGCCCGAGCTGACGATGTCGGCATAGTCGTCCGCGCTCTTCATCCGGCCCTTCGGCTTGCCCTTCAGCAGGTAGTAGTTCTTCAGCACCTGGTGGTCGGCCTTGCGGATTTCCTCCGGGCCCGTGAGGCCGTCGTACTTCATGCCCTCCATCGCCGCGACGACCTTCTTCGGATCGGCGCTGCCGGCCTTCACCATCGCGTCGATCAGGATCTTCGAGCAGATGTACGAACCCGCGAGGCTGTAGTTCGGGTTCGCCTTGAACACGGCGTTCGTGCGCTTCACCAGGTCGCGGTTCAGCGGCGAATCGATGCCGTGCCAGTACTGCGCGCCGAAATACACGCCGTCGCAGATGTCGGGCCCGAGCGCCTCGAACTGCTCGAGGCCCGATGCCCACGCGAGCAGGATCGTGCAGTTGCGCTTCATCCCGAAGCTGACGGCCTGGCGCAGCGTGTCCGACGACTGCGAGCCGAAGTTCAGGATCAGCAGCACGTCCGGCTGCGCGGCCGCCGCGTTCGTCAGGTAGCCGCTGAACTCCTTCTCGGCGAGCGAGTGGTAGCTGTTGCCGACATGCTCGATGCCCTTCTCCTTGAAGATCGCTTTCGCGGCCGACAGCAGGCCGTCGCCGAACACGTATTGCGGCGTGATCGTGTACCAGCGCTTCGCCTTCGGCAGCATCTGGATCAACGGGCGCACCGTCTGCTCGATCGCACCGAAGGTCGGCACCGACCAGCGGAACGTCGCGGCATTGCAATCCTTGCCGGTGATTTCGTCCGCGCCGGCCGTGGTGATGAACACGCCGTCCGCCTTCTGGACTTCCTTGCCCATCGCCAGCGATTCGGACGACAGGATGCCGCCCGCGAAGAAGCGCACGCCCTTCTGCTGCGCGATCTCCTGCACGCGCCGCACGGCGGTCGCGGGCTTGCCCTCGGTGTCGAGCGCCGTATAGGCAAGCGGCGCGCCGAGCACCTTGCCGTATTGCTTGACGGCGAGCTGCATGCCGAGATCGGCATACTTGCCGTTGGCGGCGAACGGCCCCGACATCGGCACCGGGCACGCAAGCTGGATGGTCGAACCCTGCGCGAACGCGGCACGGGACGACATGCTGCCGAGCGCACCCGGCACGGCCGACAGTGCGGCCAGTTTCAACAGTTCTCGGCGATTCAAGTTGACGCTCCTGATAAAGGGGACACACGCGATGCGACCGACTGCCAAACCGTGCCCACGCCCTGCAGGATGCGCGCCGCCGGTTGATCCTATTTATCATGATAAATAGAATGAACATGATGCTAGAGTTGATCAAAATTGGTGTCAATCAGGCAAAATTCCGTACCCTGCGCCGGAACGGATCGTCGACGATGACGCGGCGCGCAGTCAGACAAAGGAGTCGTGAAGATGGTCATGGACCGAGCCAGGGCGGGCCTCGCGGTCGAAATCAAGCAGCCGAAGCGGGCCGATCTCGTCGCCGAGGAGATCAAGCGGCTGATCACCGAGAAGGACCTGAAGCCGGGCGACCGCCTGCCGCGCGAAGCCGAGCTGCAGCAGCTCTATGCAGTGAGCAAGAGCACGATCCGCGAGGCGCTGAAGTCGCTCGAGGTGCAGGGGCTCATCAAGGTCACGACGGGGCCGTCGGGCGGCGGGATGGTCGTCGAGGTGCCGCTCGACCGCACGCTGCAGCTCCTGCAGAACTACCTGTTCTTCAAGGACGTGACGATCGACGACATCTATACGGTGCGCCAGCTGCTCGAACCCGAGCTGGCGGCGGGCGCCGTGCCGCACCTGAGCGAGCGCGACTTCGCGGCGCTGGAGTCGAACATCGCGTGTTGCGACGGCGCGTCGGGCGTGCACGACCGCGGCCACATGCTGCGCCAGCGACAGGAGGACACGACGTTCCACGACATCCTCGCGGCCGCGAACCCGAACCCGTTCCTGCGATTCAGCTGCGAGCTGATCAACGAGATGATCCGGCAGTTGATCGAGTTCCGGAACGATACGCCGCTCGTCGAACACAAGCGCTTCGGCGAAGCGAACGTGTCGATCCACAAGGCGATCCTGCAGGCCGCACGCGAGCGCGATGCCGAGCGCGTCCGTGCGCTGATGGTCGAGCACATGACCGAGGCGCCCAAGCATGTGAAGCGGATGAAAGGCAAGCTGCGCGGGCGTCTGATCCTCGACTCCGAGATCCGCAGGCGGGCCGCCGCTCACGTAGCGGGATCCGATGCGGCCGCAACGGATCCCGAAGAGGGCTGATCGTCGGCAAACGCAGTCTTTATCGCGCGCCGCCTTCCGTGTACCCCGTCGTGCCCTTCGTCTCCAGATATTCGACGAGGCCGAACTCCGCATACTCGCGCCCGTTGCCCGAGCGCTTGTAGCCGCCGAACGGCGCGGCCGGGTTCCACGCCGGATAGTTGATGTGGACGTTGCCGACACGCAGCCGCGCCGCGATCCGGCGCGCGCGTTCGAGATCCTTCGACTGCACGTAGGCCGCGAGCCCGTACACCGAATCGTTCGCGAGCGCGACCGCCTCGTCCTCGGTCCGGTAGGTCATGATCGACAGCACCGGCCCGAAGATTTCCTCGGTCGCGATCGTCATGCCCGGCGTGACGTTCGAGAACACCGTCGGTCGCACGTAGAAGCCGTCGCCGAGCCCGTCCGGCCGCCCCGGGCCGCCTGCGACGAGCGTCGCGCCCTCCTCGATCCCGAGCCGGATGAAATGCTGGATGCGGTCGAACTGCGTGCTGCTGACCACCGGCCCGATGCCCGTCTCCTGCGAACGCGGATCGCCGACGACGGTGCGCTCCGCCTCGCGGCGCGCGGCCTGCTCGGCCAGCGCCAGATGACCGGCATGCACGAGCATGCGCGTCGGCGCGTTGCACGACTGGCCGCTGTTGCTGAAACAGCTGCGCACGCCGCGCGTGACCGCATCGTCGATATCGGCGTCGGGCAGGATCAGGTTCGGGCTCTTGCTGCCGAGCTCCTGGTGCACGCGCTTCACGGTATCGGCGGCGGCCTTCGCGACCTCGACGCCCGCGCGCGTCGAACCCGTGAACGACACCATGTCGACATCCGGGTGCCGCGACAGCGCGTCGCCCGCTTCATGCCCGTAACCGTGCACGAGGTTGAACACGCCGGGCGGCACGCCGGCTTCGTGCAGGATCTCCGCGAACAGGATCGCGCTGAACGGTGCGATCTCGCTCGGCTTGAGCACCATCGTGCAACCGGCCGCGAGCGCCGGCGCGACCTTGCACACGATCTGGTTGATCGGCCAGTTCCACGGCGTGATCAGCGCACACACGCCGATCGGCTCGTGCGACACCAGCAGCGAATCGGTCTGCGTGCTGAAGCGGAACGACTGCAGCGCGCGGATCGTCTGTTCGAGGTGCGCGGTGCCGACCGCGGCCTGCATTGCGCGCGCGAACGCGATCGGTGCGCCCATCTCCTGGCTGATCGTTTGCGCGACCTCTTCGTAGCGGCGCCGATAGATGTCGAGCACGCGCCGCAGCAGCGCGACGCGCTCGGCCACGGACCAGCGCGAGTATGTTTCGAAGGCCTGCTTCGCCGCGCCGACCGCGCGGTCGACGTCGGCCGCGCCGCCGATCCTGAGCTGCGCATACGGTCGCGCGGTGGCCGGGTCGACCACGTCGATCGACCGTGCATCGGCCGGATCGAGCCACTGGCCATCGATATAGGACTGTTGTGACGTTCGCATCGAATGCTCCTGTTGTGAGGATGCCGGCTCAGCGCATCGCACGCGTATAGGTGTCGACGAGGATGTCTCGAATCTGCGCGACGAACCACACGATCTCGTCGCGCGACATCACGAGCGGCGGCGAGAACTGCACGATCGGCGTGCCTTCGTGATCGACGCCCGCGCGGCACAGCAGCCCCGCGTCGAAGATCGCGGGCGCAAGCAGCGTCGACACGAACGCCTGCGCGCCGATGCCGGCCGACCAGCGGTGCGCGGCCTTGTCGGTCACGAGTTCGAGCGAGTAGTGGTAACCGTCGCCGCGCACGTCGCCGACGCACGGCAGTTCGAGCAGGCCGTCGAGCGTCCGGCGGAACATCGCTTCGTTGTCGCGGACGTTCGCGAGCACGCCTTCGCGCTCCATGATCGCGAGGTTCGCGAGCGCGGCCGTGCATGCGACCGGATGGCCGCCGTACGTCGCGCCGTGCAGGAACATCTGCTGCGGCCCGTCGAGCACCGTATCGACGACCGCGTCGCTCGCGATCACGCCGCCGAGCGGCACGTAGCCCGACGCGATGCCTTTCGCGAACGTGATGACGTCCGGCTTCAGCCCGTAGCGCGCCGACCCGAAATATTCGCCGAGCCGGCCGAACCCGCAGATCACTTCATCCGCGACGAGCAGCACGCCGTGCCGGTCGCAGATGTCGCGCAGCCCGGCCGTGTAGCCGGCGGGCGGCGTCAGGCTGCCGCCCGCGTTCTGCAGCGGCTCGACGACGATCGCGGCGACCGTGTCCGGCCCTTCCTGCACGATCAGCGATTCGATCTCGTCGAGCAGGTGGCGCGTGAACTGCGCTTCCGTCTCGCCCGCCGGGCGGCCGTAGCGCTTCGTGTTGCCCACATGCCGCACGCCGGACATCAGCGGCTCGAAATGCTTGCGGAAGTTCGTCATTCCGTTCAGTGCCAGTGCGCCGAACGACGTGCCGTGATACGCGACGCGCCGCGCGATGAACTTGCGCCGCTGCGGCTCGCCGCGCGACTGGTGATACTGGCGCACCAGCTTGATCGCCGATTCGTTCGACTCCGAGCCGCTCGACGTGAAGAACACGCGGTTCAGGCCGTCGGGCGCGAGCGCCGCGAGCTTGTGCGCGAGACGGATCGCCGGTTCGTGGCCATAGCCCCAGTTGGTTGCGAACGGCAGCCGCACCATCTGCTCGCGGATCGCGTCGCCGATCTCCGCGCCGTGGCTATAGCCGACCTGCACGCAGTACAGCCCGGCCAGCGCATCGAAGTAGCGCTTGCCGTTGCGGTCGACGAGCCAGCAGCCTTCGCCGCGGTCGAACACGGTCAGCGCGTTGTCGCGATACGCATCGGCATGCGTGAAGTGCATCAGCAGGTGGCGCTTGCCGAGCGCCTGCAGGTCCGCATCGGGATTGACGTCAACGGCGTTCATGGATCACTCCTCCTTCAGGGTTTCAAAACCGGTATCCGGCGACCGGTCGTTCAATTCATCGACAGCGTCGGCGCCGGGCGCGTGAAGCCGCGCGTCAGCCACACGAGCTGGCAGAGCCCGAGCGCGAGCCAGCCGATGCCGACGTAGAACGTCTGGCGCGACAGCCCCGACCAGAGCCACACGTTCATCGCGAAGCCGATCGCCGGCATCGCGCCGAACGCGATCCAGCCCGCGGCATGACGGTGCTCGGGCCGGCACAGATAGCTGCGCATCACGCACAGGTTCACGATCGCGAATGCGACGAGCGCGCCGAAGCTGATCATCGTCGACGCGAGATCCAGCGTGACGAACAGCGCGGACAGCGACACGACGCCGACCGCGAGCGTCGCGCGCACCGGCGTGTGCAGCCGCGCATGCAGGTGGCCGAACACGCACTCGGGCAGCACCCGGTCGCGGCCCATCGCGAACAGCACGCGCGTCACGCTCGCCTGCCCGGCCATCGCGCTTGCGAAGCAGCCGGCCACATACACCGCGACGAACAGCGCCGACAGCGTGCCGCCGCCGATGCGCCGCATCAGTTCGAGGCTGGCCGAATCGAGATCCCTGAACGCGTGCCAGTCGGGAAACACCACTTGCCCGATGTACGCGATCAGCATGAACAGCAGGCCGCTCGCGAGCGTGCAAAGCAGGATCGCGAGCGGGACCGTGCGCCGCGGCTCGCGCGTTTCCTCCGACAGCGTGGTGACCGCATCGAAGCCGAGGAACGACAGGCACAGGATCGCGGACCCGGCGAAGATCGCGCGCGCATCGCCCGACGACGGCAACGCGACGGCCATCGACAGGCCTTCGCCGCTCGCGACCCGCGCCGATGCGACGACGAAGATCGCGATGAACACGAGCTGGCTCGCGATCAGGATCAGGTTCACGCGATTGACGAGCCGGATGCCGATGATGTTCAACCCGGTGACCAGCGCAATGCTCGCGACGATCCACACGCTGGCCGGCACGGCCGGGAATAGCTGCTTCATGTAGATGCCGATCGCGAGGTAGCTGATCATCGGGATGAACAGGTAGTCCATCAGCAGCGCCCAGCCGACCATGAAGCCGGCCGACGTACCGAAGTTGCGGCTCGCGAACGTATAGGCCGACCCGGCGCTCGGCATCAGCCGGGCCATGTGGCCGTAGCTGCGCGCGGTGAACAGCATCGCGATCAGCGTGACCGCATACGCGGCCGTCAGATGCCCGTTCGTCTCGCTCGTGACGATTCCGTAGGTCGTGAACACCGTCATCGGCAGCATGTACGCGAGGCCGAAGATCACCAGCGTGAACAGTCCGAGCGGATGCGCGTCGCGTCGTCCGTTTGCATCGCATCGATGCGCGCGCGGCTCCGAGTCATTCGCCGAATCGACCGATGCGGACCGACCTGGCCTGTCGTTGTTCATGCTGTCCTCACGTGGATTTCGTTCATGACGTCAACACTCGTTTCGTCGGCAACGCGTGCATTGCACGATTCGGAAACGAGTGTGGTGCGCCAAAAAATCGACGACGAATGAGAAAAGCGGACGTAATAGAGGGATATTTTCGGACACATCGCCGCGCGTCGTGCCGGCCAGTCATGAATGGTGCTGTGCCGCACTGGCATTTTGCGGACATTCCGGCTATGTTCTACGCGATCCCGTCGCCGCATCCGCACCATGGACAGCCGCTCCCACCAAAACCAGAGCAGGGCCGAGCGCAGCCTGCGTTCGTCGCTCGGCCTCGCGCGTCCGGCCGGACGCCAGGAAGACATTCCCGCCACCGTCCACGCGATCGCGGTCGCGCTGGACGAGTGCCGCGTGCGGCGCATCGACGGCGCCGCGCTGCTCGAAGGCACCGGGCTCGGCGCGGACGAAGTCGCGTCGCCGAACCTGCACGTGAATCGCGGCCAGGAGCAGCGCTGTTTCCGCAACCTGCTGCGCTGCAGCGGCGTGCCGTCGATCGGGCTGTCGATCGGCGCGCGGCTTCACGTGTCGACGCTCGGCCTCGCCGGCTACGCGATGCTGATCAGCGGCTCCGTGATGCAGGCGTTCCGGTGCATGAGCCAGTTTCCGCTGTTCATGGGGCTGTATTTCGATGTGCGTATCGATGCGCATGCGGAAGGCATGAGCGTGACGATCGGCCGCTACAACGGCGAGCCCGATCTCGAGGTGTTTCAGGTCGACATGTGCCTGTCCAGCCTGCGCCTGATCGTGTCCGACCTCGTCGGCAAGCCGGTCTGGCCCGAGCAGTTGCAGCTTGCGCGCCGCACGCCGCGCAACGCGGCCGACTACACGCGCCACTTCGGCTGCAAGGTCGCGTTCAATGCGGGCGACAACCGTCTCGTGTTCACGTCCGTGAACGGCACGGAAACGCCGCGCCTCGCGAACGAAGTCAGCTTCAACGCACTGCACTATCAGTGCGAAGCACTCGAACGTCAGTGGGCCGCGTCGGTCGGCACGCGCTTCGCCGATCGCGCGAAGGAGCTGATGGCGCGCGACCTGTCGCGCTTCAAGTCGATGACGTCGCTCGCGGATGCGCTGCATCTGACGGAGCGCACGCTGCGCAGGCGGCTCGACAAGGACGGCATCACGTTTCAGTCGCTGCTCGACGAAGTGCGTCACGACGAAGCGGCGCGGATGCTCGACGACCACACGCTGACGGTCGCGGCGATCGCGGAACGTCTCGGTTACAGCGAGCCGCGCAGCTTCCGTCATGCGTACCGGCGCTGGACCGGCAAGGCGCCGCGCGCCGAGCCGGACGTCGACGCGTGAGCAGCACCGGTTACGGCTTCATTGCCGACATCGGGATTCTTTGCATACATCATCCATGACCAGCGCCTGAATGGAGACATGCTCGACAAGTCGGTCAATCGACAACCGGGTAACGCGTATAGATCGCGCATCGAAAAATCTGCAACCCGGAATGAAAATCGCAATGAATCGACTCGCGTAGAATGCCCGCAACAATCAATCCGAACGCGGCCACGCTCCGATTCCGCTCGCATCGACGCAATGCGAAAGAGACCCGCGGCATCCGCTGACGCCGCCGCGTAATCGGGCGAGCGCAACCGCGACGATCGTCGACCGACGAAGCCTCCATGAGCAAACCGATCCTGTACCTCCTCGCCGGCAACGGCAGCGCGGCCGACTGGTGGGACGATGCGCTGCCCCACTTCCACCGCTACCAACCCGTGCCGCTGGAACTGCCGGGCTTCGGCGACAATCCCGCGCCGCCGTGCGAAGACCTCGCCGCCTACGCGCAAGCGCTGCTGGACGCGACCGAACCGGGCCACGCGATCATGGCGGTCGGCGTGAATGCACTGCTGGTGCTGCACGCGTTGCAGCGGTGCCCCCGCCACTTCAGCCGCAGCGTGCTGCTCGCGCCCGTCGGTGCGTTCCTGTGGGAACGGCGTTTGCCGAAACTGATGGCGCCGAAGCCGCTGCGCAAAGCGATCCACTGGCTGCTCTCGCGCTACCCGACGCTGTTCGCACGCAAGTTCTCGAACCAGACCTGGACACACGCGCAGTACCGCCGCATGGGCGCCGGTTATGCGCGCTGCCGTGCGTTCCTGCCGCATTGGGATCTCGTGCGCGCCGATACCGCGCTGCCGCTGCTCGAGTGGATCACCGATCGCATCGAACTCGTGTGGGGTGACCAGGACAACGTGCTCGGCGTGCGCCAGGCCGCCGCGTGGTCGGCGATCCTCGCGCGCGCCGACCTCACCGTCACGCTGCAGGCCGGCTGGGGACACTATCCGTGGATCGATGCGCCGGCAACCTTCGCGCAGTGGCTCGAAGCAGGCGACACGGGTTTCGTCGCGCACACGAAAGGCGGACGCCTGGCGCTGGCAACGATGGCCGGTCTGCCCGTACCGCCCGCGCTGTCGCTCACCCGAGCCGACGACCCGCGCCTGCCCGGCTTTCTCGCGAGCCAGCCCGATGCCGAGTGGGCAGTCCGGTCGTCGAGTCATGGCGAAGACCAGGCCGATGCGGCCAATGCCGGCCTGCACACGACGTTCCTGCGCGTGCCGGCGTCGCAGGCGGCCGCGCGCGTGGCCGCGCTGCTCGACGGCGGACTCGAGGAAGCGGTCGTGCAGCGCTTCGTCGCGCCCGTGCTGTCGGGCATCGCGTTCGTGCGACATCTCGCGGTCGAAGTCGAATGGGTGCAGGGCCACCTCGAAACGCTCGCCGACGGGCAGGCGAGCCCGCAGCGCGCGATCCTGTCGCGGCTCGGCGAGCCATGGCAGAGCGGCACGTTCCCGACCGCGCACGGCTTGAACGCGACGCAACTGTGGACCTTCCTGCAACGCGTGCTGCGCGCGTTCCATTACGTGCCGGGCGATGTCGAATGGGCATGGGACGGCACGCGGCTGTGGCTGCTGCAGTACCGGCCGATCAGCAGCTACGGCTGGCACCGGCACCTGACCTCGGCCAACATCGCCGAGATCCTGCCGCCGCAGCCGAGCCGGCTGGTCGAGTATGCGCAGCGCCGCGCGGCCGGCAGCATCCCGGCCATCATGGCGCGCTGGGATGCACGCGTGCTGCGGGACAACGAACCGTTCACCGCGCTCCATGGCGGCGCGTCGTACATCAACAACGACCTGTTCCTGGCGCGCCTGGCCGACTGGGGCGTATCGGCCGGCAACTACAGCGGCGAGATCGGCGGCGCGACGCCGCCGCTGCGCTGGCGACCGCTGCGCCTGCTGCAATCGCTGCCGGTGTTCTGGCGCATGCTGCGCGTCGCGCGCACGCACCTGCCGACGCTCGAGCACGGCTTGCGGCGCTTCGACCGGGAACTCGCGACGCTCGTCGAGCAGCGCGCCGACGGCCGGCAACTGGCCGACTGGTTCACGCGCTTCTACGTGTTCGTCGTGCAGGGCAACCTGTGCATCGCGGCATCGCTCGCCAGCAGCGGCGGCGCACTGTGGGGGCGCCCGCCGACCGTGTACGGCCAGCTCGACGACAGCCCGCACCGGCTGCCGTGGGAAACCGATCCGGGCACGGCGCGGCCGGCGGCCACGGACCTGCCGCTGCAGGCGTTTCCCGACTGGCCGCTGCCGGTTCGCGTGCTCCATACGCTCGGCGCGCCGGGCATGCGCGGCTGGTATCTGCAAGTGCGCGAGTGGTATCGCGACAACCTGATGCGCGTGTTCTTCCGCCTGCATCATGCGATGCCGGCCGCCGATCGCGACGCGTGGTTCGCGCCGCATCCCGAGCGCCGCGAACGCAACGGCAGCTTCTGGCAGGACGGCAGCGAAGGCGCCGATGAGGCGACCGGCTTCATGATCTATCCCGGCCACACGCAGGGCGTGCTCGGCCGCGACATCCTGCTGGAAGACACGCTCGACCCGGGCCGGCACGCGCAGTACCAGGCCGCGCGCGCCGTGATCGCGCGCATGGGTGGCCGGCTGTCGCACGGCGCGACGCTGCTGCGCGAGCTGCGCAAGCCGTCGGCCGTGCTGCCGCGCGTCGACGCGGCATGGGTCGGGCGCGAAGTGCGGCTCAGCGACGGCCGGCTGACGCTGGTCGAATCGCTGGTCGAATAAGCGCGGCGCGCCGCCTGCCGGCGTGTCGAAGGGGCCGGCGCCGGATGCACTGGAACAGGCGATTGCGGGGATGGACGCGCTGTCGCGGAACGGGCTGCGCCATCCGTTCGCGCAGTACGGCATCCAGCAGGACGTGCGCGCGGGAATGGAAGTCAGCGATCCGAAGACGACGTGACCCGTCGCGGCCGACGGGGCCGGAATCGGCACTCAGCGCTGCGGCGTGCGGACTTTCCCGTCGACCTTCAATATGCGCCTGTCGTGCGCGGCCTCGTATTCGACCGTCTGCGCGGGTGTGACGGCGCCGTACGACCGGCCGTTCACATAGACGGTGCCGTCCCGCAGTTCGACCCGGTCGCCGTCGACCGTCGCGGTCGCCCGTTCGCCCTGCAGCACCGCGCCCGAGCAACCGGCGGTCGAAAAGCTGCGGACCGACGTGCCCGACATCGGGGCGTTCCCGTCCTGATCCGCCGCATGCGCCGCGCTGCAGGGTGGCGCATCCATGCTGCCGGCAGCGTGGAGCGGTCCGGCGCCGATGCCGGATCCGGCAAGCAACGCAATCGTCATCGGCAACAGCTTGTTCATGGTGGTCTCCGTGGTCGGTGGACCTGGATCGACGACGATGCATCATGTCCGGATGATGGCCCGCGATCGCGCAACCGGATCGACGACGATGCATCATGTCCGGATGATGGCCCGCGATCGCGCAACCGGATCGACGATCGGTCGGCACTCCTGCCCGCAGGTCGACTCGATACACCCAGTATGCGTCCACGTCACCGCACTGCGCCACCCGCGCCGCGACCATTCACCGCCAAAAACTGCCGACTCGTTCGGGCCCCTTGATCGACCTCAACGCCGCTCCCCCGACGGCGACCAAAGGGGGCCGCCGCTTCGCCGAAAATCCGCCTTGATCAAGTTGCGACCCGCAACTATTATCGATTGCGACACGCAACCTTTTCGGGCAGACCATGGATCTCATCGACGCTCCCGCCAAGCCTCGCGAAGCGACCATCCTCGAGCTTCGCGACTTCTCCCGCAAACTGGTTCGCGAGCTCGGCTTCATGCGCGCGACGCTGGCCGACAGCGACTGGGCGCCTTCGGCCGTTCACGCGATCCTCGAGATCGGGATGGCGCCCGGCATCAACGCCCGGGATCTCGGCAACATCCTGCGCCTGGACAAATCGAACACGAGCCGGCAACTCGCGCGGCTCGAAGCCGCCGGGATCGTGGAGCGCCGCGTGTCGAGCGAGGATGCGCGCGCGACCGAGCTGACCCTCACCGCCGAAGGGAAAAAGCTCCGCAAAAAAATCGACCAGTTCGCGACGGACCAGGTATCGAATGCGCTGCGGCGCATGATTCCGGCCGACCAGCAGGCGCTGCTGCGTTCGCTCGCGCTGTATGCCGATGCGCTCGCGCAGGACAACGCCGCCAAGTCGCCCGCCGCGGCACCCGACGCACCGCAGATCCGCGAAGGCTACCAGCCGGGCTGCATCGGCGATATCGCGAGCCTGCACGCGCGCTTCTATTCGGAGCACTGGGGATTCGGCGCCTTTTTCGAAAAACGCGTGGCGACCGAGCTTGCCGAGTTCGCGGGCGCGCTGCCGGCCGACGGCAAGGCGCTCTGGCTCTGCCAGGAGGACGGGCGGACGCTCGCGTCGCTCGCGATCGACGGCAACCCGGCGACCGGCGTCGCGCATCTGCGATGGTTCATCGTGAACGACGCGTTGCGCGGATCGGGCATCGGGCGCCAGCTGATGACGCAAGCCATGCGCTTCGTCGACGAGCAGCGCTTTCGCGAAACCTGCCTGTGGACGTTCAAGGGCCTCGATTCCGCGCGCCATCTATACGAGTCGTTCGGCTTTACGCTGACCGGCGAGTCCGCGGGCACGCAATGGGGAACCGAGGTGGTCGAGCAACGTTTCAGCCGGCCGGGACCGTCCGGCTGCTGAGGTTCAACCGGGATCGACAGCCTGTCGATCGACGGCGTCGTCCGGCGCACCAACATTTCGCGGCGCACGCTGTCCCGGTATCTCGGCGGACACGTTCGCGCCCGATTCATCGCCGCGCGGCGGCGCAGGTCGCAAGCCGTCGAAGCCGAACGCATGAACTATCGCAGCGCCTGCGCCACCTGCACCTGCTCCGGCGCAAACGCGTCTTCCACGAAGCGGATCACGTCGTCGAGCGACGACGTGCATGCGGCGCCGGCAGCCAGCTCCCGAAACGCGCCATCCGGCCCGAAGCAGACAAGCGGCTTGCCCCAGCGCCGCGCGAGCGAAATCTCCTCGGCCGTGCCGTGCCCGCCCGGCAGCGCGACGATCAGGTCGCTGCTCAGCACGTTCACATAGGCGGATCGGCCTGCGTCGGCAGGATGCCGATCGAACGCCCGGCCCGCCCCGGCACGCCGGCGAACGCGCGCGCGACCGCCAGCATCACGCCCTGCCCGCCGCCCGTCAGCAGGTTGAAGCCGGCCTGCGCGAGCCACGCGCCGAGCGGTTCCGAAAACACGAGCCACGGTTCCTTGCCCGAGCCCATCACGCCGATCGTTTTATTCCTTGGTTGCATCGTGGTTTCCGGTGATGTCGTTGCGGTGTGTGCGATCGCATCGGGTTCCGACCGCAAGCGGGCCCGCGCCCGCCGCGCTCATTCGAGCTCGACGCCCTTGAGTTCGGGAATCAGGAACAGCGTCGCGACCATGTCGAGCACATAAAGGCCGGCGAGCAACGCGATGGCCGTCTGGAACGAGTAGTGCGCGGCCAGTGCGCCGACCGCGACCGGCCCGAAGCCCCCGACCGCGCGGCCGATATTCCACAGCACGTTCTGCGCGGTCGCGCGTGCGGCCGTCGGATAGCCTTCGGACATCAGCGTCCCGTAGCCGCCGACCATCCCGTTGACGAACATCCCCATCAGCGCGCCGGCCCACAGCATCGCCGTCGGGTCCGACAGCCGCGCATACGCGATGACCGTCGCGACCGAGCCGAGCTGGTACAGCAGGAACGTCGGCTTGCGCCCGATCCGGTCGGCCAGTTGCCCGAACACCCAGACGCCGATCATCATCCCGACGACGGTTGCCGCCGTCCACAGCCCCGACTTCGTCAGCGAGAAGCCCATCTGCTTCGACAGGAAGGTCGGCAGCCAGATCATGATCCCGTAGTAGCCGAAGTTCTGGACCGAACACAGGATCACGATGCCGAGGCTCGTGCGCGCGGTGCGGCCGTTGGCGACGAGCATGCGGAACGCGTTGGACTTCGGCTGCGCCGCGCGCTGCACGAACGCTTCCGGCTCGTGCAGCTTGTTGCGCATGACCCACGCGAGCAGCGCGGGCAGCACGCCGACCACGAACATGCCGCGCCAGCCGATGTGGAGCAGCAGGAACGGCGTCAGCAGCGCGGCCAGCAGCACGCCGGCCTGCCAGCCGAGCGCGACGTAGCACGACACGCGTGCGCGCTTGCTCGCCGGCCATGCTTCGGCCGCGAGCGCCATGCCGATCCCGAACTCGCCGCCCAGCCCGATGCCCGCGATGGTGCGGTAGACGAGCAGATCCGAGAAGCCGCGCGCGAACGCGCACAGGCCGGTAAAGACCGCGAACAGCAGGATCGTCCAGGTCAGCACGCGCACGCGCCCGTAGCGGTCGCTCAGCGCGCCGAACACGATGCCGCCCGCGACCGCGCCGATCAGCGTCCACGTGACCAGCGCGCCGCCCTGCCCGGGCGTCAGTTGCAGCGCCGCCGTGATCGCGGGCAGCATGAAGCCGAGGATCAGCAGGTCGAAGCCGTCCATCGCATAGCCGATCGCCGACCCGGCCAGCGCTTTCCACGCGTAAGGGCCGACCTGCTCCGCGCGCGGGGCCGACGAGCCGTCGAGCGCCGGGGATTTGATGTTTGCCGCCATGGTGTCCTGCCACGAAAGTCCGGCGACATTCTAAGGCCTGTGCCCGCGCATGATGGGCCGGCGAACGTGCCGATGCGCGGCGGTGCGCGGCGGTGCGGGCGCGCGTCCCCCCCGCTCCCATCCGTCATGCGCGCATGGTCGGCGACGCTTCAGGATGCGCCGCGCGCCCGCTTTCCGGGACGGAGAGCGGGAGTCGGCGGGCAATGAACGGGAAAGCGGCGATCCGGTGTCGGCGGCAAGGCCGGCGATGTCGCGATCAGGCCGGACACCGAACGAAAGACATTGTGCTGGCCGGGTGGTGCCGGCCGGCCCGCGCGCGCGAACCGGACGGCGCCGCGGCGGGCTTCAGCCCTGATCGTCCCCGGGCCACCAGGTCTTGGCCTCGCGGTCGACGACGAGCATGTCGAGATCCTTGCCTTCGAGCCATTTCGGCCGCGGGCCGCGGCCCGACCACGAGCGGCCGGTCGTCGGATCGTAGTACTTGGCGGGCGCCTTGCGTTTTCGCTGGACGATATAGCCGAGCGCGCTCAGCACTTCCTGCTGCGTGATTCCCAAAAGCTCGACCTGTTCCTTGAAGGCCGCGAGCGCGGCCTGCTTCTCCTTCTGTTTCGCGTCCGACAGCTTGATGTTCAGGTCCCGAAGTTGTGCTTCGAGTTCCTGCAGGGCCTGGGTCATGTATTCATCCTCTTTGGGCATGTTTTTGCAAAAAACTCCGATGCGCGAACCTACCACGAAGTTCCGCCGATCGGTGCTGTCATATAGGCGAATCGTTTGCCTGAGCCGGCGTGGTTTGCGCGACGCGCACGAAACGACGTCGCGCGTCAAAAACAGACCGGGCCGGGCCGGCAACGCGCGGCACGCCGCATGCGAACGTACGGCGAACGGCTGCGGCAAGTTATGCACCGCACCTGACACCGGCGCGGCATGGCGCGAATGATAGCAGTGCGCGGCATCGCGTTGCAGGAGTTGCGGCCCGGAGCCCCAACGACGCGACGTTTGCCGGCCGAAGCCGACGCTGTCGACGGCCCACGCGATCCGGTCGAACAGCGCGCGCAGCTTCGCGCCGCGTTCAGCGCGGCCGCATGCGCGACGCGTCCGGCAAGATGCGCGCGGAAATCCGGGTGCACGTCGCGATTCTGCGACGTTGTGCAGTCAAGCACAAAGTGTCCTGCAAATAGCGCATGACGTGTCCGTCAGGCCAGGTCTGCCGGCGGTTTGTCCTTGATGCGAAAAAGCATGATTTGGCCAAACGTCTCGAAATAATGCACAAGATGACCAAAAGAATATTTGATTTAAAATCAATCGCCTATATTCTCAGCCTCCGGCAAATCCACTGGCTCCCACACGGGTCGAACAAAGTTTGTGAGATTTCGGTACCTCGAAGCCCGTAAATCGGGGCAACGATCATCCCGGGCAGCCGGCTTCGCCTACGAACTCCCCCGTACGATTTCCTCACTCCCACGACGCACGGATCCGCGTCCCGGCTGCCTGGACAGAACTTCGATGGTTTCCACGATTGACCGGGGCTTAAAACCCGTCACAAGACTACCTCGTACTTCAAGAGGTGCCGCGTGTCTTGAGATTCAAGAGGCAACTCCATTGGACGCGTGCGAATGTCAGCTTGCGTGGCCCAGCAAGAGGGAGGAACACCCAACCATTGCAGGTCGGGGCGAACTGGGTCCGCGAGCGCATGACCCGACGGACGTGTAGCGCTTCATGCGACCGGGTCGCTTACCGTGTCGGCGGGATACGAAGCAGCGCGGGCTGCGTGAGTACCTCTGGCTTGAGGATCTCGTCGAGTTGCTGCCCGATACGACCGCCGAACATCCATACGCTTGTCGTGTATGTCGCTTTGGTCAGCGAGACCGACCGGGTCAGCCTGCTGATCGGGTAACCGGCCGCTCCGCTGCCGCGGTCGCCAGGGCAACGCATTGCCGTGCAAGAACATCGGTCGGATCGACAAGACTGACGCGTGTGCCTGTCCTTCCCACGAAACTACCCTGCGGCAATAAAAGCGGCAGTTCGGTACATCCCAGTACGATGACTTCGACACCTTCCGCAATGAGCCCGTCAATGGCAGCGGAGATATCGTCGAGGCAACGTCCGGTGGTAAACCCCGCTTTCACCCCTGCCGTGCCGTAGATCGCTTCCATCACCCGGGCCTGCAATTCCGCTCCAGGCACGATTTGCCGCAACCCTTCCGATTCCAGGGCTTTCTCGTAGACGCCGCTTGCGATCGTCCCCGAGGTAGCCAGCACGCCAACGGAGGAAATCAGCGGAAACATCGCCCGGAGATGGCGAACCGTAACGGTCAGCATATTGACGATCGGGATGCCCAGATACGGTTGAATGCGTTCGACAAATGCATGGGCGGTATTACACGGAATGGCGATGATGTCCACGTCGCCCGACTCGAGCTTCTTGCAGGTCGCGTAAAGCGAAATGGTCGGGTCGGGACCGTCACCGATCAGGTTTTCCGTGCGGTCGGGAATCTGCGGATTCTGTTCGATCAGAAGCCTGATATGGTCCTGGTCGCGATTGGCCGGCGTGTTGCGTACGATCTTCTGCATGAAGTCCACCGTCGCCGCGGGGCCGACGCCACCAACTACGCCGACTTTGAAAACGGATTCGGGCAAACCGTAATTGCCCGCTATCACGTACTGCGCATACGCAAGATTCGAGTCGATCAGCGGTACGCGAAACGGGCCCATTTCCTCTGCCACGAGCGCAATTTCCGTCAGGCCTGGCACGATGATATTTGCGCCTTGCTCGACGAGGTCCTCGCACGCCTCGCGCAGCAGCGCGACAGGCCGGCCACACAGGTTGCCGCTCTTGATCCCGTCGGCGCCGTAGACAGCTTCGGTGATGAGATCGATACCGTCGCGTGGGCGAGGGTAAATAACCTCGAATTCCGGCGCCGCGAAATACTTTTCAAAGAGCCCTTTTCGACGGGAGTAGTCCGAGGTCAACACGCCGATTCGCCGGGCGGCCGGAAACTTCCTTCGAACATGGCTGCGAACGGCTTCCACCATATCGACGATCTGCAAGGGCGAGTTGGCCTTCAGCTCGTCGATGAACGTATGACTGATGAAGCACGGGAGTACCACGGTCGTCACGCCCCGCTTCTCGAAGCCGCGGATCATGTCGAAAATGTATAGCTTCCGTTGGGTCGTCGCTTCACCACCACTGGCCGACCCTCGAAAGGGATGCTGCTCGAAAATGACGTCGACGTGCTCCGCATCGCTCGATGCAGGCGTCGATTTGACGAGCTTGAAAAAGACATCCGCGCTAGCCAGTGGACCCAGGCCGCCCACCACGCCGAATTTTCTCCCGCTCAGCACGTTTGCGCCGATCATTTCGTTTCGCCCTGCAATTGGGCCAAGGCAACGCTGTTCGCTCCATCTTCCTGCGTGGCGAGCCGCTTCAACTCCCACTTGGCAATGACGGCCGTCGAGATACTGTTACCGATCACGTTCGTGGCGGTTCGCCCCATATCGAGAATCTGATCGATGGCGAGAATCAGCACCACGCCGGACGGCGGCAGATGAAACATCGGTGCAACTGCGGCGACCACCACCACGGAACCTCTTGCGACACCGGCCATTCCCTTGCTGCTCAACATCAGGACGAGCAACATCATGATTTGCGTTCCGACCGGCATGTCGATGCCGAATGCCTGCGCAATGAAAATCGCGGCAAACGCCTGGTACATCATCGACCCGTCGAGATTGAACGCGTAGCCGAGCGGCAACGTAAAGCCGACGACCTTCTTGTCGATACCGAACGCTTCAAGCTTCTCGGTCAGACGCGGATAAGCGGCCTCGCTGCTCGCGGTCGAAAAGGCGAGCATCGCGGGTTCACGGACAGCTCTCAGCAACTTCCAGATCGATTTTCCCAGGAAGACATAACCGACGACGATGAGGGCAATCCAAAGCAGGACCAGACCGAGATAGAAGCTGCCGACGAGCTTGCCGTACGTGGTCAGCACATCCAGGCCGTTCACCGTGATCGCGGATGCCAGGGCGCCGAATACACCCACGGGTGCGAGCCGCATCACATAGTCGGTCAGCTTCAACATTGCAGGGACGAGCGCATCGATGCCGGCGATCAACGGTGTGACCCGCGGGTCCTTTTTGATCGCACTCAGAACGACGCCAAACAGCACGGAAAAGACGAGGATTTGCAGGATGTCATTTCGCGCCATCGCATCGATGATGCTGGAAGGAAACGCATGCGTGACGAAGTCCTTGAAGTTCAGACCCGCGGTGTTGAGACCGGTTGCCACATCGGCACTGGTCTGCGTCATATGCAGCCCCGCGCCGGGCTGCAGCGCATTCGCAAGGACAAGGCCAAGCGCGAGCGAGAAAAGCGACGCGCACACGAACCATCCCACCGACCTGAACCCGATTCTGCGCACGTCGCTCGTCCCTTCCATGCCGGCGAGCCCGGATACCAGCGTGGCGAAGACGAGCGGCGCGATGATCATCTTCACAAGGCGCAGGAAGATATCCGTGATAATCGAGAAGTACCCTGCGATTGCCTTGGCTTCTGCAGCACCGGCGGCATTCCGATGGCACACGTAACCGACGGCGACGCCGAGCACCATGCCAGCCAGAATATAGAAAGTTAAGCGATTTTTCATTTCCATCAGTCCGAGGAGTGCGCACCAAGGTCTGACGTGACCACGGTATGCTGGCAGGAGGCAAAAATGTCGCTAGCGGGGCGACGTTTCTGTGTATGGGACGGATGATAGAGATGATCGAAAAAGGCTCGATGCGGGTCCTGCATGGGGATATGCGAACGTCACATAACGCGGGATAACCCCTAATCGGAGGCTGGCGACGCGGCACGAAGATGGCGCCAGAGCGTGTCTAGAAACTCATTACGATTCGATGCATCGCGGTAGACACGAAGTTCGATTTCGAGGTTCCATGCGTCCCGGCCCGCTGGAACCAGTTCGCTCGCGCCGAGCTCGTCGACAATCGAGCTTTTCGGAAGCCACGCGACTCCTTCACCTTCCAGGACCAGTTTCTTGACGACCTCCGCCATGTCGGACTCGTAATGCACCCGCAAGGCCGGGCTCGTGTCGACTCGACTCAAAAGGAGTGCGAGGCAGCGGCCGAAATAGCTGGTTTCCGTATACGAAATCAACGGCAATGCATGGGCCACCGTTCCAGGCAACCGGAACGCAGGCCCACCACGCGGGTTTGGCCGGCAGACAGGCATCAGTAAGTCGACGCCCACGGCGAGATGCTCGTACCTGGTCGGGTCGAGATGGAGGGGAAGCTCCGGGTGATGATAGGCAAACATCAGTTCACAGTTGCCGTTCACGAGCATCAGGATCGAGTCGTGGACATTGGTGGGTATCACCCGGGCACGTACCTCCCCGAAACGCGCAGTGAGCGCTTTCAACCAGCCGGGCAAGAAACCTAGCGCGATCGTATGACCCGCCGCAATCCGCAAGCCTTTGCCCGCCATGCGCTGGTCATTGCGAATGATGGCTCGCGTATCGAACAGCTTTCCCAGTATGTCTACCGCTGCCTCCCGAAACAGTTGTCCGGCAGGCGTCAGGGTTGGAGGGAAGCTGCTGCGGTCGATGAGATCCGCGCCAACCCACTGCTCGAGCGACTGAATGCGCCTGCTGAACCCCGACTGGGTGACGTTCCGAAATTGCGCCGCCCGCGAGAAGCTCTGATACTGCGAGAGGGCAATGAAGTCCTCAATCCACTTGATTTCCATTTCTGGTCCTGTAACAAGGCGGCATCTTCTGCGAGATCGATTCTACGCCCGGCCCCTTTCCCGATAACGTCGCGGGAAGCGGATGTCATCAGGCCGTGCAAGACCGGTGCGCTCCAGCTTTCAATGCGTTCAGGCTCCGTTCAACTTTGCGACGCCCGGCTGAAAGGTGCGGGTGACGACGTGCGGGCCGCTGCCGTCTTGGACTGGATAGTCCCGGTAGTCTGAAAATGCGTAGTTCAACAGGCTGGCGGCGCCCGCTATCCGCGCACCGGCCGTTGGCGCACCCAGGAGCACAGCAAAGACTCGCCTGGTCATAGGGGGTGACGTCTGCTTTCTTTTCGCGGTTGCGACGATGCAGTAGCCGGCCGCCTCGGTATGACCCGTCTTCATGCCGTCGACCGACGGGTCCTTTCCAAGCAGCCAGTTTTTGTTTCGCTTCTCGAACTTGCCGAATGCGAAATGCTGCTCCGACGAGAATGCGTAGTACTCCGGGAAGTCCTTGGTGAGGCGCAAGGCCAACGTGGAAAGGTCACGAGCGGTCGAGTAATTTCCCGGCGTCGTAACGCCCGACGGCGTCGAGTAATGGGTATGTTTCATTCCTAGCTGCCGTGCGGTTTCGTTCATGAGCTGCTTGAATCCAGCTAGCGAGCCTCCGACGCGCTCGGCCAGGACAAGTGCGGCATCGTTGGCAGAGGCGGCAATCAGACCGCGGACGAGCGCTTTGACCGGCACCCGTTGCCCCGGTACCAGATACATTCTGGCCTCGTCGTTTCCGACTTCACCGATGTCCGCGGCGTCCACCCGCACTTTCTCGTCCCAGCGCACGGTTCCACGCTTCAACGCGCCGAGTACGATGTACGCTGTCATGAGTTTGGTGAGCGATGCCGGCTGACGCTCGGCGTCCGCGTTATGCTCCACCAGCATCTGAGCGGATTCGCCGTCAACTACCATCCATGACACGGCCTGGACGTCAGACGGTGGCTGCGCGGCCGCACCTCCGGCTGTCACGCATGAAGCGATTACCGCCGTGACGAGAAGGCATCGAAAAAGAGAATTGGAAAACCGGAACGTCAAGTTTGAAACCTGCGTGAAGACATTGTTGGTCTTGCAAACGACGTTTTCCGCGGCAACTACGCGGCAAGTCACGTTGCATGGACAGGGCCGCTCATCTTAGACGCGTGAAGAGCATGGCTCCATGCCGCTTTCGCATGACGTCATGCTGAATCAGCAAACTCAAGACTTTGGATCACTAAGCGATAGCGGGTCGAACTGTCGTCAATCGACGAGCCCAGACACCTTCGACAAGATGGCCGACAAGGCGTGATGTGGCCCATCGAGCAACAAGACATAACCTGTCCGGGTGCCTGCTTCAGGCTTGACGGAACAACGTGCCGTTTGCCGGCCGAAGCCGATCCCTGCCCGAGCGCCTTACCGGCAGACGCCGTCCGCATCCCATCCGATCCGGTCGAACAGCGCGCGCAGCTTCGCGCCGCGCGCCGCGTTCAGCGCGGCCGCATGCGCGACGCGTCCGGCGAGATGCGCGCGGAAATCCGGATGCGCGTCGCGGTTCTGCGACGCCGGTCCGCTCCGGATGCAGTTGGTCAGGATGGCCTTCAGGAGATCGAACTCGTCGCGCGCCAGATTCGGATGTCGATTGACGACCACGCCGGCCAGCTGCTGCCGCGTGCCGCGCCGCATCACGCGGGTCTTGCGCAGGTGCAGCGCGAAGCCCTCCTCGAGCGCGATCGCGGCAACCCTGACCTGCAAGCGCTCGACTTCGCGCGCGAGCGCGCCGCCGCCCGAAAACGCGAGATCGTCGGCATAGCGCGTGTAGGTCGCATCGAGCGAACGCGCGAGCGCGGCGAGCCGCATGTCGAACCGGAATGCGCCCAGGTTCGCCAGCGCCGGCGACGTCGGCGCGCCCTGCGGCAGATGCCGGTTGCGGTAGCGCTGACGGCCGATCCAGTCGAGCCGGTCGCGCAGGTCCGGCGCGAGCAGCCGCGCCGACGGCACGCGGTTGGTGCACAGCCCGGTAAGCGTACGCGCGACTTCGGCCGGATACCCGAGCGTGACGAACAGCGCATGGACCCGCGCGGCGCGCACCGACACGAAGAAATCCGCGAGATCGAAACGGACGACCACGTCGCGATCCGCGTGCGGCGCCGCAAACGACACGATCCCGTGCCCCTTGCGAAAGCCGTGTACCGCGCCGTGCGGCGCAATGCGATCGAGCAGCCCGTGCAGGAGGCGGCGCTGCGCTTCGCGCAGCCGTCCCTTCGGGATCTCGACCACGCGGCACCCGCCGCTGCGCTTGTCGATCGCAACATACGTGTAGTGATGCAGCGGCGTCGTGCCGCCGCGTGCGTCGACGCGCCAGTGGTCGGACAACCAGTCGAGTTCCGGCACGCTCACGCCGAGCCAGCCGGCGAGATCGCCGGGCGTCGCCCATTGCGGCACGTCGCAGCCGGCAAGCGGCGCCGGCAACGGCCGCTGGACCGGCGGCCGCCGCACGACGCGGATCACGGCCGGGCGGTCGTCGCCGTACCACGCGCGCACGAATCCTGGCGCATCGGCCAGGTCCGCCGCAAGCGCATCGATGTCGGCGTCGGCCCACTTCGAGCCGAAGCGCGCGAGCGCGGCATCCGCGGCTTCGTGCGTCCACGGCGGCGCAGCGCCGAGCACGGCCGTCATGCGGGCGATGACGCCAGCGCGTTCGGGCGATCCGGCCAGCATCGCCTCGGCAATCGTGCGAACGGTATCGAACAGGGATGCGTACATGGAAATCGATGGGCGGGACGATGAGCCAACGTGACTGGTGCTGCGAGAGCCGCCGTTGCGCAACGCGCAACGTCCGCTCTTGCGACGCATCGGGGTATCGAGCTCATCCACGGGGTAGCCCCGTAGTCCTGGAACATCGGCTGCCTGTTCCGGGCGTGTGCTTGACCCACCGGCCCGCGTCGGGACTTTAAAGGCCGGGAAGGCGGGATGTCAAACCGGGCGGGCAGACCCGCGCCGCCGCTGCGCCCGCGAATTCGACGAAGTCTTCGAGCCATTTCAGTTGCATGGCTCGGCTCCTGGGCGCGCGGCGAGATGCTGCGCAGTGGTTGCGATTCGCCCTTGGGGCGAATCGGCAGGCCAGCGTCGGGCGTGCGCCGCAAGCCTCGGATGGCGCCCGATCCTACGGCACCTGCGGCGCATCGCGCAGCACCGTGCGCAACGCGGTATCGAACGGCGTCGCGTAATCGATCCCGAGTTCGCGCACGCGCGACGCGTCCAGATGGCAGTCGTACGGGCGCGGCGTCGCATCGGTCGGCTTGTCGATCGGCGCGAGCGATGCGTCGATGCCGAGCGCTGCCGCGATCCGCTGCGCGATGTCGTACTTCGTCATCGGCTCCTCGCCCGACCAATGACGGATACCCGTGATGGACGCGCCCGCGAGATGACGCAGCGTCAGGTCGCGGATGACTTGCGCGACGTCCGGCGTGTAGGTCGGATAGCGGATCGCCCATGCATCCATGCCGACCGCGTCGGCACCCGGGCGCGCGGAAGCGACGATCGCGGGGACGAGGCTCGTGACGGCCGATTCGCTCCAGTCGGCGACCGGGCCGTAAAGCAACGGCAGGCGCAGCACGCACGACAGCGGCGATGCGGCGACGAGCGCAGCTTCGCCTTCCAGCTTCGTGCGGCCGTAGATGTTCAGCGGGTTCGGCGTGGCGTCTTCACGGTACGGGGCCGCCTTGCCGTCGAATACGTAGTCGGTGGAGATGCCCAGCGTCCATGCGCCATATCGCGCGGCGAGCGCGCCGATGCGGGCCGGCGCTGTGACGTTGATGGCGCGCGCGGCGGCCGGGTCGCGTTCGCAGACGTCGGGGCGGCGTTCGGCTGCACAGAGGATGACGGCGGCCGGTTTGCGGGTTTCGAACAGGTGTTCGAGGGCCGGCTGGTCGAGCGCGTCGAGTCGGGCGATGTTTTCCGGGGGCAGCGCGAGAAGTTTTGCGCCTGCGCTTTGCGGGTTCCTGATGGTCGCGAGCAGCGTCAGCGACGATTCGCGGGCCAGCGACGCGGCAACCGCGCGGCCGAGCAGACCGGAGGCGCCGATGACGAGGATGGTCGGGAGTTCGGTCGACGAAGTTGGGCTTGGCATGGGCGGCGATTCGGGTGACGTAGGGAGGCGCGAGGTCGCGTTCGGCGTTCGAGCTGTGATCGTCCGGAGGATAGCGGAAAAGGTGCGCAACCGATCAACGACAAACGACCCTCGAACCGTACCATGCGGAATCGCCACCCGGCGCACGCAAGCTCCGGAGCCACCGGCGATTCGCCCGCCACCCAAAAGACAAAGCCCGGCACACTTGCGCGCACCGGGCCTGGCATACTGCACTGAAACTTCGCGCCGCTTTACTTCCGGTCGAGCGAATACCGCCCCGGGCCGGTCAGCGCGAGCAACAGCAACCCGCCGATGATGCTGACGTTCTTGTAGAAGTTGATCATCGCCATGTACTGGTCCATGCCCTGCAGCGCCCAGTAGCGATGGCCGATCAGCGCGGTCGCGAGCGTATAGGCGGCGAACACCAGCGCGAGCGGACGCGTATAGAAGCCGATCGCGATCAGCAGGCCGCCGGCCAGTTCGACCGCCACCGCGATCACGGCCGCCAGTTCCGGCGCCGGGTTCCCCGTCGACGCCATGTACGCGACCGTGCCCGAGAAGCCGTTCAGCTTCTGCCAGCCGAACAGCACGAACAGGATCATCAGCAGCACGCGAGCCGCCAGCAGCAGCTCGTCCTTCTTCGACTCCAGCGAAACGTAACGCATAGCAAACACCCTTGAATTGACGGTTTGAGGCATCCGGCGCCGACGCGCGCCGAATCGGCACGCCAGGTCGGCAACGGACCACTCCTCGCGCAATCGGACAGCGGACCGGCCGGCCCGCCGCCGCAGAATCCTTCCGGTTGCGCCGTTCCTGGCGCGCTCCGGATCGGTTCTGGCGAAGCACGGGTGCAGTCTACTGTCTCACCGGGAATCATCAATCCTCCATGAAGCGATTCGCTGTCTCACTTAAGTAGACAATCGGACGCAACAAGACCGTTACACCGCGGATGACGGGGCAGCGCAAACGACTTTCGGCCCCGCGCAAATCGCTCCGTTTTTGTGTTTCCAGATCAGGAAAACCGTTACTCTTCTTCCTGGCCGCCTTATTCAATTGATATTGTTGGCGCCAATTGACACATGCCGGTCACAACAACTCGTCTCGACAGTTAATTGGCGACACGTTCTACGCGTGCTTCATTCGCCATTGATTCTGCGTAGCAATTCGATCGTCTTTACAGTCAGCCAGTGATCTTTTTTCGATCAAAGACACACGGACCTGGAATGCAAATTGGTAACCGAAAACGTTTCACGTACGCGTGGCCCGACATCTCATGTAGCGTGATATCGCCTACCTGACAAGGTTTGCGACTCGATACTGACCAAGCATGACGCCTGCTCCACGCAGCCGCTCCGCCTGACGGATAGCGGCATGAACGAAAAATTCCCCATCAAACATTCACGCTTTCAGCAATTTTTAAACTCCAGAAAACATTCCTCAATAAATACAATAAAAATCATGCGCTTACGATGAAAAATAGCAAACCGCCATCGCGCATTCACTCGCCATCTTCCACCTACAATTTTCTCAACAAACATTACAAAAAATTACCAATTAATGCCGGTTTAAATATACGATGGCGCACCGATTCGTTCTTACGTTTCCCCAACGCCTCCCGTGAACCCCGGCATGCGTCGCACGGGAGGCCGCATGCAGGCGAATCGCGACGAGGCCGCCCGGATCACCGCGAGCGGACTCGACAGCCGTTCGTCGCAGGATCGCCTTTCAACCGGAGCCCACCCATGCCAACGAACACGCCCGTGCATAGCGGCGCGAACGCAAACAGCCTGATGCAACAGGCGGCGCAATCGATCATCAACGGCTCGACCGGCAATCCGTCGATGGACGTCGGCACGCTGGTCAAGACGCTGGTGAACGCGAAGACGGCCGGCCGTGCCGCGACGCTTGCCGCGTCGCAAGCGACCGGCAGCACGCGGATTTCCGCATTCGGCGCACTGTCTTCGGCGCTGGGCGCGCTCCAGGCGGGCCTCGCATCGCTGACGAACGGCGGGCTGCAGTCGACGTTCAACGCCGTCGCGAGCGGCAAGGGCCTGACCGCGACGGCGGGTGCGGGCGCGGTCGCCGGCACCTACACGGTCGGCGTCACGCAGATCGCGACCGCGCAGGCGCTGTCGTCGGCCGGTTTCAACGGGACCAAGGCACTCGGTACCGGCACGCTGACGCTGTCGCTCGGCAGCCAGTCGTTCAAGGTCGAGGTCGGCAGCACGCACAACACGCTGTCGGGCATCGCGGCCGCGATCAATGCGGCGTCGAACAACCCGGGGATCAGCGCGACGGTCATCAACGGCACCGACGGCGCGCACCTCGTGCTCGCATCGTCGAAGACGGGCGCGGCGAACGCGATCAGCGTCGCGGTCGGCAACGTGGCCAACGACAACGGGCTGTCGAGCCTCGGCGTCACGTCGACGGCCGACACGGCCGGCGGCGCGTCGAAGATCGAATCGGCGAACAGCGCGGCCGCGTGGCGGCAAAGCGCGGTCGCACAGGATGCGAGGTTCACGATCAACGGGATCGCGTCGACCAGCGCGAGCAACGCGGTGTCGGGTGTGCTGACGGGCATCACGCTGAACCTGTCGGCGGCCGCGGTCAGCGCGACCGATACGCAGACGCTGACGGTCAGCACCGACACGAAATCGCAGGCGGCGACGATCACGAATTTCGTGAGCCTGTACAACACCGTCGTCAAGACGATGGGCGCGCTGACGAGCTACACGGAAGGCGCGAGCGCACAAGGCGCGCTGATCGGCGATTCGACGCTGAACACGATCCGCAACTCGCTCGCATCGAGCGTCGCGCGCGGCGTCGACAGCGGCGGCACCGGGAAGGGCGGCGGGCACGCGAGCCTGCTGTCGATCGGCATCAAGCTCGAGCGGGACGGCACGCTGAGCGTCGACAGCGCGAAGCTCGGCGACACGCTGTCCGCCAACCCGGCGGCGGTCGCGCGCCTGTTCAACCCGACGAACGGGATCGGCACGCGCCTGACCGAGCAGATCACGCAATTTACGAAGAAGAACGGAATGATCGACGTGCGCACGACCGCACTGAACGCCGATCTGAAGCGCATCACGCAGCAGCAGTCCGATCTGTCCGACTACGCTGCGCAATTGACCAAGCAGTATCAAGCGCAGTTCACGGCACTCAACACGCTGATGGCCAAGATGAACTCGAACTCGCAGTACCTGACGCGATTGTTCGGCGGCGCAAACAGCAGCGGCACGCTGGCGAAAAGATGAACGGCCGGGCCCCGCGGTGACCGCTTCGGCGGTTCCCGCGCAATGGTTCGAGCGGGTCGAGCCGTCAGCCGAGCCCCTCGACGCGGTCGGCGAACAAATCGATCGCACGCGACACCTGACGCCCGAAATAGCCCGGCCGTTCGCGCTCGTATGCGCGCAGCAACGTCGTGCATTCGCGCTCGGCCCAGCGCCAGACCGGGCCCTGCTTCGCGAATACGGGATGATCGTGCAACTCCGCCGGCACCGCGTGCTCGTCCTCCCAGCCCCAGAAATACGCCTGGTACGCGCGGGCGAACGGCATCCCCAGATTGTTCGCGACGGTCTCGTCGTGGCGCAGCGTGAAGTCGACGATCTCCTTGCGCACGCGGCCGCCGACGTCGTCGTGGCGCGCTTCGATCCAGCAGTGATACCGCGCGAGGTGCGACAGATGCCGCGCGGTGCGGCGCCGCTCGCGTGTCGTGCACAGCGCGTACAGGTTGCCGCCGCCGAAATCCATCACTTCGCCGCCCGCGAACGGCCGGTAAGCCTTGCCGGTCAGCAGCGTCAGCACCTGCGCGCCGACGATCGCGTAGTCGGCGCACCGCATGTAGCCGCTGCGCGTCGTCGCTTCCGATACGCTCCGATGGACGACCTCGTCGATCACGGCGTGCAGCATGGCATCTACCGGCGCCGCCAGGATCGGTGGCTGGCTAGTCGTCGTCACTGGTTGCATCGGAAACGAATACGAATTCAACGGTTCATCGGTAAAAAACGCTCCGAGGCATAATATTACGAACCGTTACAAGAACCGATAGACGGATTGAGCAGATTTGTATGCTTTTGTCGTGCGGTGACGGAGCGTGCCGGACAGGTCACCGGACGCCACCGAAGCAGTACGCAGCGCAGGAGTCGGACGCGCGTCGGCGCCGCGCTCGTGGAGCGCGGGCGGTTCGATTTTGTGATGCGGTGGATGAAGGCCGGACGGCGTGTCCGCGGTGTGCCGCCGTTCATGAGAACGGGCATCGTGCCCGTCCCGGCCGGCTACCGCAGTGGTGTGGTCGCGGCAGGCGGCATTGCCGCCACCGATGTAATCGGGAATCCCGATGGTTTCCGTTGCGTTGCGCACCCGGCACGAACGCGGCGCCGGGCTCATACCATCCGGGACGTTGCAGGTGCGCCGTCAGCACTGCACGGCGCGCCGCATCCGCTATTGCGCGGCGATCCGCCGGCGGAAATGCTCGGTACCGGCCACGATCTTGTCGAGTACCGCGTCGAGCGCCCAGAATCGTTCGCGCACGTCGTAGTCGATCGCGCGGCATTTGATCGACCCGAAGGTGCCGATCCGCTGATGGTAGATCTTCGCGAGCGCCGGGTAGCCCAGCGCTTCCGACACCGCCGACACGACCAGGAACGTCGAAAGCTCGTCGGCCAGCGCCGGGTTCGCGTCTCCTTGCGTGCGCAACCACCGGTAGAGATCCGGATGGAAGTTGGTGAACACGCCGTTGAAGCCCGCGGACCCCGCCTTCATCGCGTCCCACGCAATCGCGGCGTTCGCGTTCAGGATCTTCAGCGGCGATCCCGCGGCGAGCGCGACCCGCCGCTTCACCGTCTCGAGGTCGCAGCTCACGTCCTTGAGCATCACGAACCGGCCCGTGTCGATGCACGCGCGCAGTTCGTCATCCGAAAGAAGCCGCCGGTAAGGCGCCGGACACTCATACAGGCCGAGCGGCAGATCCGACGGCAGTCGCGCGAGCAGCCTGTGAAGATGGTCGAGCAGCGCGGCGCTGCCCTTGCGCTGCGGATCGAGCCGGTTGGTCACGAGCACGACGCCCTGCGCACCCGATTCGGCCGCCGCGCACAGTTCGGCGACCTGCGCGTCGAGATCGTCGCTGACGTGCCCCGATGCGACGACGGGCACGCGCCCGGCCACCCGATCGACCACGAAGCGCGCCAGTTCCGCGCGTTCGGCAAGACTCAGGAACTGCATCTCGCTCGATTGCGCGACCGCGAACAACGCATCCGCGCCGTGCGCCAGATACCATTCGATGAGCCGCTCGAGCCCCGCGTAGTCGATCGCGCCGGCATCGTCGAACGGCGTCAGCATCACCGGTACGATCCCCTCGATGGTCACGTTCGCTTGCTGCTGGTGTTGCATCTGTTTCTCCTTCCTTCAGTGAATGCGTGTACAAGCTGCGTGTTCAGGCCGGCAACGGTCCGTGCGCGGCATTCGCCGCCTGCTCGGGAATCGGCTTGCGCACCAGCAGCAGGTAAGCCATCGCACCGGCGAACGCGATCGCCGCGGCGGTCAGCAGCGCAGGCACGAACGACCACTTCTGCGCAATGATGCCCGTCAGGATCGGCGCAAGCGCGCCGCCGATGAAACCGCCGAAATTCTGGATCGCGCCGAGCGATGCGACACGGCTCGGCGGCGCGGCCGCCGTCGCGAGCGCCCACGACGAGGCCGACGCCGCATTGGCGAGGAAGATCACGACCGAAATGCATGCGAGCGCGACCGCGTTGCTCTGCACGAGCGCGGCCGGGATCGTGAACGCGACCATCCCGAGCATCGCGACCACCACCGCATTGCGCCGGCTCACGACCGGCGAACGGCTGCGACGCGTGACCACGTCCGACAGCCAGCCGGCGACCAGCGAGCCGACGAACCCGCACAGGAACGGCACCGACGCGGCAAACCCGGTGCGGATCAGGCTCATGTGCCGCTCCATCGTCAGGTACCCGGGCAGCCAGGTCAGGTAGACCCAGTTCAGATACACGGAACCGAAAAAGCCGATCAGCATCCCCCAGGTCGTGCCGTGCGAGAACAGGCTGCGCCATTCGCCGAAAGTCAGTTTCGGCGCCGCGACGACGCTCTGCGCATCGGCATCGAGATAGCTGCGCTCGTCCACGGTCAGTTGCGCGCGCACCGGATCGCGGTACAGCGCAAACCAGACGACGGCGACGACAAGACCCGCTGCGCCCGTCGCAATGAACGCCCAGCGCCAGTCGAACGATGCGACGAGGATCGACAGCAGCAACGGCGCGAGCGCGGTGCCGAGTGGCGACGCGGCGTTGAAGATCCCGGTCGGCGTGCCGCGCGCACGCAGCGGAAACCAGTTGCTCACCACCCGCGCGGCCGACGGGAACTGCGGCGCCTCGCCGATGCCGAGCACGATGCGCGCGACGATGAACCAGCCGAAGGTGGACACGATGCCGCCGGCCGCCTGCGCGAACGACCAGACGATCAGCCCGATGCCGAGCAGCCGGCGCGGACCGATGCGGTCGACGAGCCCGCCGACCGGAAACTGGCACAGCGCATAGCTCCACGAGAACGCCGACAGCAGCAGCCCCATCTGCGCGAGCGACAAGCCGAGATCGCCCCGGATCGCCGAGCTCGCGACAGCCAGCGTGCCGCGATCGAGATAATTGACGATCCCGCTCGCCATCAACAGCGCGAGCGCGATGCGTTGCCCGCGCCGGATACGCGGCGGCGCGTGCGGAACAGTCTGGTTTTCGCTCATTACGTTTGTCTCCATGTCTCGGGTATCGGCCGGTTCCGGCCATTCCGTCGCTTGCGGAATTCAGGTATCCATACGTGTCACTTCTTCGCGCGTCGGGATCGAGGTCTGCGCGCCGTAGCGCGTGACGCTGATCGCGGCCGCACGCTGGCCGAAGCCGATCGCGTCGTCCATCGACGCGCCGTCTGCGCGGGCGGCCGCGAACCCGCCGACGAACGTGTCGCCGGCCGCGGTCGTATCGACGGCCGTCACCGACATCGCACGATGGCGGCCGTTCCCTGCACTGCCGCGCCAGCACACGCCGCGCGCGCCGAGCGTGACCAGCACGTTGCCGACGCCCTTCGCGCACAGCGCATCGGCGGCGCGCACGGCCGACGCATCGTCGCCGACGGCGATGCCGGTCAGCGACTCGGCTTCGGTTTCGTTGACGACGAGGTAGTCGACTCGCGCCAGCAACGCGTCGAACAGCGGCTGCGCAGGCGCGGGATTGAGCAGCACCGGCGTGTGGCGCGCGCTCGCACAGGCAATCGCGCGCGCCACGGTCGCGATCGGCACTTCGAGCTGGCATACCAGCAGCGCCGCCCCGGCGATCGTTTCGCGCGCCGCGTCGATCCGGCCGGCGTCGAGGCACGCATTCGCGCCGGGCACGACGACGATGCTGTTCGCGCCGCCGTCGTCGACCGTGATCGCGGCAACACCGGTCGACGCGCCGCCGATGCGATGCAGGTGCGTCACGTCGATCCGTTCAGCCGCCAGCGCGCCGTGCAGGCGCGCACCGAACGCGTCGTCGCCGACGCAGCCGATCATCGCGACCGACGCACCCAGACGCGCGGCCGCAACCGCCTGGTTCGCCCCCTTGCCGCCGTGAACGGTCTGGAATTCAGTGCCGAGCAGCGTCTCGCCCGGCACCGGCAGGCGCGGCGCACGCGTGACGAGGTCGATGTTCACGCTGCCGACGACAGCGATATGCGGTGAACGGGCGCTGTTCATGTCTCGATGTAACCGCTTACATTTGAAGTGGACAAAACGGCCGGGAAGGCCGTCGTCGATGAAAATTTCGCGATACGGATGGAATATGTGTCTGACATAATACGGAACACCATCAAGATAGCGCTTACATTCTCACAGGATCGAATCGGGATGCAAGCGGGACCACCATGAATCGAGGGTAAACAATGACGCTTTTGACAGCGCGCGGCGTCGGCAACACCGCCACGCAGGGAGACGGCCGATGAGCACGCCCCCGTCCCGCGGCGGCGCGTCCCGTGCGCGCCGCGGCAGCGGCCGCTCGGTGCTCGGTGACGTCGCGAAGCTGGCCGGCGTGTCGACCGCGACCGTCTCGCGCGTGTACAACGATCCCGGCAAGGTGTCGGCCGACGTGCAGCAGCGCGTGCGCGACGCGGCGCGCGCACTGAACTGGATTCCGAATGCGGCCGGCCGTGCGCTCGCGTCCACGCGCACCCACATCACCGGCGCGATCATTCCGACGCTCGACGACCAGGTGTTCGCGTCGCAGGTCGCGGGCATGCAGACGGTCATGGCCGAGCACGGCATCACGCTGTTTCTCGGCTGCTCGAACTACGATCCTGCGCAGGCGCTGGCGCAGGTGCGCGCGATGCTGTCGCGCGGCGTCGAAGCCGTATCGCTGGTCGGCGAAGCGTATCCGCCGGAATTGTTCGAACTGCTTGCGATGCACGGCGTGCCGTACGTCGTCACGTACGCCTATCGCGACGACAGCCCGCACTGCTGCATCGGCTTCGACAACCGCGCGGCGTTCGCGCGGCTCACCACGCACCTGCTCGACCTCGGGCACCGCGATTTCGCGATCATCATGCAGCCGTCGGCCGACAACGACCGTGTGCAGGCTCGCCTGCGCGGCATTCACGACACGCTTGCCGCGCACGGGCTCGCGGTGCGCCCCGTGCATCAGCACGAAGGCGCGGCCACGATCGCGTTCGGGCGGGCGAGCCTGCGCGCGATCGCCGACAGCGACGCGGCGACGCGGCCGACGGCCGTGATCTGCGGCAACGACGCGCTCGCGCTCGGCGCGTTGCTCGAGGCGCAGGCGCTCGGCATCGACGTACCCGCGCAATTGTCGATCACCGGGTTCGACGACATCGCGCTCGCGCGCGAGATCCGGCCGCCGCTGACGACGATGTGGGTCGACACCGATGCGATCGGGCGGCAGGCCGCGCATGCGTTGCTCGATGCGCTCGAGCACGGCGCAACCGGGCCCGGTCGAGCCGTCGTGCCCGAGTTGCGGATACGGGAATCGGTTGCACCGCCGAAGCAGGCGCAAGCGGGCGCATCGCGCAAAGAATGAAGACGCGTCGAGCGGCTCCGGCCGCCCCGCCCGCTCACTGCATCACGTCGATCGGCAGCGTCCTGTCGAGATTGTCGTGCCACGCCTGGATGGTCTTCGGCACGGTTTTCTTCCACGCCTGCGCGTTCGAGTAATAACGCATCCGGACCTTGTTCTGCGCATCGAACACGAGCAGCCCGATCCACAGATCGGTGCCGCGGCTCATCACGATCGCCGCGTTCGTCGTCGCGATGCCGCGCACCCAGTACGACTTCACGCGCGCGTCGAGCCCGTCGAGATCCTTTTCGTCGGCGCTGTCATTGACCATGTCGACGAGCGTCGGGTAGTCGGCGCCGAGCAGCTTGTGCGCGGTCGCGTTCTGCGTCGCGTCGGTCACGACCTTGAGGCTCAGCAGGTCGGCCTGCGGTTTGGCCTGGAACTGCGACGCGGTCACGTAGTCGCCCGCGTAGACGACGCCCGCGCCGGCGCCGCAATCGAAATCTCCACCCTGTTGCGTGACGCGGATGCGCCCGCCCTTCCGGTCGAAATCGAGCCGGCATTTGTCGTTGCGGTAGGTACCGCTGTCGCCGTGCAGCACGATGTCGCCGTCGAGCCCGCCGGTATTCGCGCCGTTGTTGGCACCCAGCTCGAAATGCAGCCGCGGCGCCGTGCCGGTGAACGTCAGGACGCCGCCGACCGACGGGTTGTCGCTCGTCAGGTACCGGGTCTGCTGCCAGCGATCGGCGGCAAGCGGCGTGCCGTTCAGGCTCGCGAGCCGTTCGCGATAGCGGTCGCCGAGGCACGGCGCTTCGGTGCCGCACTGGTCGCGCTGCTTGAGCCACTTCAACTGCGCGGCTTTCAGCCCGGCCGTATCGCCGCCTTTCGCGAGCGCCTTCTTCCATGCCGCCGCCAGATCGCCGTCGAGCTTCGACAGCGCGGCGTCCGCGCAGATCGTCTTCTCGGTCGGCGAAGCGGCCTTCGCGCAGTCGAAGCCGGCTGCATGCGCGGCGATCGGCAACAGCGTCAGCAGCACGGCCGCCGCGATGAATCGCAGGTGCAAGTACCGCGTATCACATGCGGGAATCGCGGCTTGCCCGCGCGCGTTCGATCGGTTCTGGATGGTCATCGGCTTGGCTCGTCGCTGGGTCGCGCGCCTGTAGAAGCTACCTGCACGCGACATTCAAGGTAAAAAACGCCCGGCCCGACATGCGACGCATGCCGTCGCCCGCCGCAGCGTAACCCGAATGCGCGACGCCGATCAATCGACGTTCGATGTCATCGCAACCGTTCCGGCGGCCACGCTGCATTGCACGATGCCGGCGCGCAATACGGCTTCCACGACGGCATCGATGATCCCGATTAACACCATTACGCCATCGCGTTCGTGCGCGGGTGCGGCAGGCGGCGCCTGCGCGGCATCCAACGTCGAAGCCGGTTACGGTGCGAGCAAACGTCAGCCGTCGAACGGCACCAGCTCGTAACTCGTGCTCCGGCCGCCGGACGACGAGCGAAGCAGCACACCGTGCTCGACGAGTTCCGTGATGTCGCGCAGCGCCGTGTCTTGCGAACACGTTGCGAGAGCTGCCCACTTGGTGGTCGTCAACTTCCCTTCGAAGCCGTCGAGCAAGCGATTCATGACCTTGACCTGACGCTCGTTCATCGCGAAGCCCGCACATCGCTGCCAGAAGCGCGCCTTGACCAGGACCGCGTCGAGCGTCGTGTGAGCGTGATCGACGGCCCTGCCGAGTGCATTCAAAAACCACGCGAGCCATTCGGTGACGTCGAGCGAACCGCGCTGCGTACGCTCCAGCACGTCGTAATACACGTCACGCTCGCGCTGGATTTGCGCCGACAGGCTATAGAAGCGCTGCGGACTCCGATCGGCGCGCGCCAGGACCAGATCCCCGAGCGCTCGCGCGATACGGCCGTTGCCGTCGTCGAACGGGTGAAGCGTGACGAACCACAGATGGGCCAGGCCGGCGCGGATCAGTAAAGGCTCGACCGGCGCGGCATTGAGCCACGCGAGAAAGCGCCCGACCTCGTTCGCGAGACGCGCGGCGGGCGGTGCTTCGAAATGCGCGCGCTGTCGGCCGATCGGCCCGGACACGACCTGCATCGGCCCGCTCGCATCCGTACGCCATGCGCCGACCGCGATCCGCGACATCCCGGAATAGCCGGTCGGGAAAAGGGCTGCATGCCATCCGAACAGACGGCTTTCGGTGACCGGCGTCGCCGAATGGGTCGTCGCATCCAGCACCATGTCGACCACGCCCTCGACGTGGCGATCGACCGGCGCCAGTGCGCCGATATCGACCCCGAGCCGGCGTGCAATCGACGATCGGACCGATGCGACGCTCAGGTTTTCGCCCTCGATGGCGCTGGTCTTGACGACGTCCTCCGTCAGCGCGACCAGGCTGGCCTCATCGCGCAGCGCCAGGCCGATATCCGCCAGCCGCCCGGCCAGCATGCCTTGCGCACGGCTGACGTCGGCGAGTGACGTGGCGAGTGCCGGGAGGTCGAAGCGCCATGCGGGCCAGTCGGCCGCCTCCCAGATGAAGGTGCAATCTCCGCTCATGATGCGGAGATTATCCCACCGATTCACCGCAGGGCTCAATATTCTCCGCAATTCATGCGGAGAATAACGCCTCTATTCACCGCACCTCGCCCGCTACCGCCGCCTGCCCGCCCCGCCCTTCGCCGCCGGCGCAGCCTCGCCAAGCCGTTCCGCGAGAAACCCGATGAACGTGCGCAGCGTGACGAATCCTTCGCGGTGCTGCGGAAACACCGCATTGAGCGTGATCGGCGCCGGCGCATACGCTTCGAGCACCGGCACGAGCGCGCCGCTGTCGAGCGCCGCGCCGACGATGAAGTGCGGCAGCAGCACGATGCCGAGCCCCGCGATTGCCGCGTCGCGCACCACTTCGCCATTGTTCGCGACGAGCGGCCCCTGCACGTCGAACGTCCGCGCCGCGCCATCGACGCGGAATTCCCAGCCGACGCGCCGCTCGCGCCCGTACAGCAGGCACGTGTGGCCGGCGAGATCGGCCGGTGTTTCGGGCGTGCCCTGCCGCTTCAGATAGGCAGGGCTCGCGCACGCGATCATCCGCCACGCGCCGAGCGGGCGGGCGATCAACGTCGAATCCTCGAGCGAGCCGATCCGCAGCACGAGATCGAAGCCCTCGCCGATCAGGTCGACGCGCCGGTCGGTCAGGTCGAGGTTCAGCCGCACGGCCGGGTGCGCGGACAGGAATTCGGCGATCAGCGGCGACACGTGCGTGATCCCGAACGACAGCGGCGCGCTGATCTTCAGCGAACCGTGCAGCTCGGTGCTGCGCACCGACATTGCCTGCTCGGCGTCGGCGATCTCGGCAAGAATCCGCTGCGCCCGCGCATAAAACTCCTGCCCCGATTCGGTCACCGCGAGATTGCGCGTGTTGCGGTGCAGAAGCCGCACGCCGAGCGACGCCTCCAGCGCCATCGTGCGCCGGCTGACGAACTGCTTGGACAGCATCAGCTGGTCGGCCGCCGCCGTGAAGCTGCCCGCGTCGACCGTCGCGACGAAGATCCTCAGATCGTTGAGTTCCATATTGTCCACTCCATAGCGACAGTCATTATCTCTACAGCCATTTATTTGTCAAATCGATTGACCTAAGATTCATCTCAACGAACGGCCGGACCCACTTCCGAGGCCCGGCGACTTCAAGGACAGAAATCATGATCGAAATCCGTGCAGCAAACCAACGTGGCCGTGCGGAGCATGGCTGGCTCAGCTCCCGTCATACGTTTTCGTTCGCGAATTACTACGATCCGAAGCAAGTCGGCTTCTCCGACCTGCTCGTGATCAACGACGACCGCGTCGCACCGGGCCGCGGCTTCGGCACGCACCCGCACCGCGACATGGAGATCCTGTCGTACGTGCTCGACGGCGCGCTGGAACACAAGGACTCGATGGGCACCGGATCGGTGATCGTGCCGGGCGACGTGCAACTGATGAGCGCGGGCACGGGCGTGCGCCACAGCGAGTTCAACCACTCGCCGGACGCGGGGGTCCACTTCCTGCAGATCTGGGTCGGGCCGGCCGAAAAGGGTGCCGAGCCGCGTTATCAGCAGACGAACGTCGCGGCCGACGAAAAGCGCGGCAAGCTCACGCTGGTCGTGTCGCCGAACGGCGACGCCGGTTCGCTGAAGATCCGGCAGGACACGCGGATCTACGCGGGCCTGTTCGACGGCGATGAGCGCGCGACGCTGGAACTGGCACCGGACCGCTTTGCTTACGTGCACGTTGCACGCGGCAGCGTGACGGTCAACGGCGTGACGCTCGGCGAAGGCGACGGCGCGCGCATCCGCGGCGAACAGGCGCTGACGCTCGCCGACGGCAACGATGCCGAAGTGCTGGTGTTCGACCTGCGCCCGGTCGAAGTGACGGCCGAGTGGGCATAACACCCGTTCGGGAAACCGGGCCCCGCCGAACGCGGGGCCCTTTTAATCGGAGATTCGCATCATGGCCAAGGTACTCGTTCTTTACTACTCGTCCTACGGGCACGTCGAAACGATGGCGCAACACGTCGCGGAAGGCGCGAAATCGGTGCCCGGCGTCGAGGTCGCGCTCAAGCGCGTGCCGGAAACGATCCCCGTCGATCAGGCCAGGGCGATCGGCGTGAAGGTCGACCAGGCCGCACCGGTCGCCACCGTGGACGAACTCGCCGATTACGATGCGATCATCTTCGGCACGCCGACCCGCTTCGGCAACATGGCCGGCCAGATGCGCACGTTCCTCGACCAGACCGGCGGCCTGTGGATGAAGGGCGCACTCGTCGGCAAGATCGGCAGCGTGTTCGCGTCGACCGGCACGCAGCACGGCGGCCAGGAAACGACGATCACGTCGTTCCACACGACGCTGCTGCACCAGGGGATGGTGATCGTGGGCGTGCCGTATGCGTGCAGCGGGCTCGTCAACATGAACGAAATCACCGGCGGCACGCCGTACGGCGCGACGACGCTCGCAGGCGCGGACGGCAGCCGCCAGCCGAGCGCGAACGAACTCGAAATCGCGCGCTACCAGGGCAAGCACGTCGCGGAACTCGCGAGCAAGCTCGCGTCGTAACGCGTCGCGCCATCCGGGAATCCGCCGGCCGCACACGGTCCGGTATTCCCGGGAAACCGCACACGAACGGACGGCGCCGGGGCAACCCGGCGCCGTCCGTTCGTGCGTGTTTGCCGGCCGTTACTGCCCCGACGCCGGCGCGGCGGGCGCCGCCTTCGTCGCGGGCGCCTTCTGCACGGCGTTCTGCGGATAGTTGCTCTGGTCGTTGGTCAGCCGGTAGCCGCTGCCGGTGCCGATCGCCTTCAGGTCCGACGCGTGGCGCGCCCGGGCCGCCTTGCGTGCCGCCTTCTTCTGCGCCTTGTCGAGCTGCTTCTGCGTCGGCGCGGACGCCGGATCCTGCGCGTATGCCGCCGGCGCGGCGGTCAACAGCAGACCGAACGACGCCGTTACTGCTGCTGCCACTGAAACCACGCGAGATTTCTTCATGGCCGGATCTCCTTGTCGATTGTTGGTTGTGGGTCGAATATCAGCGCGCACGCGACGGCTTGCGACGACGGCGCCGATGCAACGTTAGCCGATCGCTGCGCAAATGTCCGTGTGCGTTCCTGAATTTTCCTGATAACGACAGCGATACATGCGCGCCGGGCACGCCGTCGTGTCGCCATGCCGTCCGCGCCCATCAGGGAAACCGATAACCCTGCGCTCAGACCCAGCGCGACAGCACCGGCAGCAGGATCGGCACGACGAACGCCGTCAGCACGCCGTTCAGCCCCATTCCGAGCCCGGCGAACGCGCCGGCCTCCTCGCTGACCTGGAACGCGCGCGCGGTGCCGATCCCGTGCGACGCGACGCCGAGCGCGAAGCCGCGCACGGCCGGCTCGTCGATCCGCAGCGCGTTGAGGATCCCGCGCGCGCACACCGCGCCGAAAATCCCGGTCGAGATCACGAGCACGGCGGTCAGCGACGGAATGCCGCCGATCTCCGCGGCGACGGCCATCGCGATCGGCGTCGTCGCCGATTTCGGCGCGAGCGACGCGATCGTCTGGTGCGATGCGCCGAACAGCGCGGCGATGCCGACCGCCGACACGATCGCTGTCAGCGAGCCCGCGAGCAGGCCGACGAGCAGCGGCAGCGCGCTGCGCCGCAGCTTCGACCACTGCCGGTACAGCGGCAGCGCGAGCGCGACGGTCGCGGGGCCGAGCAGGAAATGGACGAACTGCGCGCCTTCGAAATAGGTCGGATACGGCGTATGCGTGATCGTCAGCAGCACGACGATCAGCGCGACCGCGATCAGCACGGGGTTCGCGAGCGGGTTGAAGCGCGCCCGTGCATAGACGGCCTGCGCGAACAGATATGCGATCAACGTGATGGTCAGGCCCAGCAGCGGGGTCGCCGCGAGATAGACCCAGATCGCGCCGAGTTTCGGGAAGGCCGTCATTGCGTGCGCTCCGCGGTGCCGTCCGCGCGGCGCTGGCGCCGCAGCAGCGCACGCGTGACGAGCGCCGTCACCGCGATCGCGAGCGTGGTGCTCACCGCCAGCGCGACGACGACCGCCACCGCATCGCCGCGCACGCGGTCGGCCGACACCATGATGCCGACGCCGGCCGGCACGAACAGCAGCGACAGGTGGCGCAGCAGCTCGAGCGCGGTCGGTTCGATCGCGTCGGCCACCTGCGGACGCAGCATCACGAAGCCGAACAGCAGCAGCATGCCGATCACCGGGCCCGGCACCGGCAGGGCGAACAGATAGGACACGCCTTCCCCTAGACACTGGAAGACCAGCAAGACCGCGAACGCCTGCAGCATGAACCGCTTCTCCCGAAGTTGGCCGCGAGTCCGCGCGGCCGCCGGGCCGGCGGCTTGCGGCGCCGGCGTGAACGATATGCGCGATCGTATCAACAATGCATGCGGCTGGTCGCGACGGCGCAATCGCACGATTGCGAGATCCCGGTTCCGCCGTTTCAATCCGGTCGGATCAGCCAGGAGAGCGGGCGGAACCGGGCGAGACGAAGGAGCGATCGCGCGACGGTCCGGACGCGAGTGGCGTCGCCATTCACCACGCCCGTCGTCCGCATGCACAAACGGCGGGCATGAGCCCGCCGCTTCGTCGTTCGCATTCGAATGCATTCTTTCGAATTCGAATGCCACCCGCCACGTTACTTCAGCCGAGTCGCGATTTCATTCGCCAGCGCCTTCGTCGCGGCCTTCGTCGGTGCATCCGCAGCCAGCGCGTTCAGCAGACCGAAATCATGAATCGTGCCGTCGTAGCGCGTGGTCGTCGCGTCGACACCGGCCGCGTCGAGCTTGCGGCCGTATGCTTCGCCTTCGTCGCGCAGCACGTCGAACTGCGCGACCTGGATCAGCGCGGGCGGCAGGCCCTTCAACTGCGCGGTGCTCGCACGCAGCGGCGACGCGTAGATGTCGTTGCGTTGCGCTTCGTTCTTCGTGTAGGCGTCCCAGAACCACTTCATCATCGGCCGCGTCAGGAAGTGACCCTGCTGATACGCGTTGTACGAGCCCGTATTGAAGTCGTGGTCCGTGACGGGCCACATCAGGCCCTGGAAGCGGATCGCGGGGCCGCCCTTGTCCTTCGCCATCAGCGACACCACGGCCGCCATGTTCCCGCCGACGCTGTTGCCGACCACCGCGAGGCGGCTGCCGTCGACACCGATCTCCGCGCCGTGCGCGGCTACCCACTTCGTCGCCGCATACGCCTGGTTGATCGCGACCGGGTAATGCGCTTCCGGCGAGGGCGTGTAATTCACGAATACCGCGACGGCGCCCGACTGCACGACGAGATCGCGCACGAGGCGTTCATGCGTCGGGAAGTCGCCGAGAATCCAGCCGCCGCCGTGGAAGAACATGAACACCGGCAGCGTGCCGGTCGCGCCTTGCGGGCGAACGATCGTGATCGGCACCGACAAGCCGTCCTGCTCGATCGTGCGGTTCGACACGTCGATGCCCGACAGGTCGACCTTCGCGCCGTTCTGCGCGTCGACCAGCACCTGGCGTGCCTTCGCGGGGCTCAACGTTTCGAGGCCGGGGCCCTTCTGGCCGTTCAGCGCGGCGAGGAACCCGCTCGTCGCCGCGTCGGGCCGGACGGCTTCGGCGCCGGCGGCGAATGCGGCGGACGCGGTGGACAACGTGGCTGCAACAGCGGCGGCGATCAGCAGCGGCTTGACGATCTTCATGACGAAACTCCTTGGCATAACCGGTGAATGGCGATCAATGGTTCGTAGTACGTGCGATCAGACGAGCGTCAACGTGACGTCGATGTTGCCGCGCGTCGCGTTCGAGTACGGGCAGACGACGTGTGCACGGTCGATCAACGTTTGCGCGGCGTCGCGATCGAGGCCCGGCAGCGAGATCTTCAGTTCGACTTCAATGCCGAAACCGTTCGGGATCGCGCCGATGCCGACGCTGCCTTCGATGGCGGCATCCGCGGGGATCGCGATCTTGTCGCGGGCCGCGACGAACTTCATCGCACCGATGAAGCACGCGCTATAGCCGGCCGCGAACAGTTGCTCGGGGTTCGCGCCTGCGCCGCCCGCGCCGCCGAGTTCGCGCGGCGTGGCCAGCTTCAGGTCCAGGCCGCTTTCGGGCACCGTGGCACGGCCGTCGCGGCCGCCGGTGGCCTTTGCATGGGCGCGGTACAGCACTTTTTCGATCGACATGACAGACTCCTTTTCAATCAGTGAATGAAACAGCTTTCCAACCCGGGACCGCGCGCCGGCAGCTTGGCCGCCGGCGTCACGTTTGTTTATCTACTCATAGATAGATAAACATCCCCAAAAAATGCAGGCGGGTGGATCCACCTGCTCCGATCATCTATCTACCAAAAGATAGATAACAAAACCCAACAAAAGGCGGCGAACCGCCTGACCGCTTGCCCCGTCCGTCAGGACCGGGTTTTCCAGACGGCCTCGACATCCTCGAGACGCGCCCGTGTGTGAAACAGCCGGCTAGCCAGCACGCTGCCCTGGAACGCCGCGTACAACGCGCGCGCCGCCGTTTCGGGCTTGCCGCTGAACTGCAGCGTGCCTTCCTTCGCGCCCTGCGCCAGCAATTCCGCAAGCCAGTTCTCGTTGGCCTTGAAGAATGCCTGCACGGCCTGCCGCACGTTCTCCGGCAACGATTCGATGTCGGCCGCGAGCATCCCGCACAGGCAGATCTGGTTGCCGTCGCCGAGCGTCCGGCCGAACAGCTTCGTGTACAGGCTCAGCTTCACGTCGGCCGGCAACGCCGGATCGATCGCCCGCATGGCCGCGAGGACTTCGTCGCTGTAGGCCGCTACCGCTTCCAGCACGAGGTCGTCCTTCGACGGGAAATAGTAGTGGATGCTCGACGTCTTCACGCCCACCAGGTCGGACAGGTCTCGATAGCTGAAGCCGTTGTAACCGCGCAGCATCATCAGCGTGATCGCGTGGTCGAGAATCTGTTCGCGGACGGTCGGTTTCGTTTCCATGGATCGAACTTTATCTACTCATAGATAGACAGTCAAGGACTTTTTTTGGGGCGGGATGAAAAGTCGCGAAAGCCCGGCGGTGCGGGCACGCGCCGCCCCGCCCAGCCGCGGCTGCTTACAACCGGCCTGCAGCCCGATCGAATCGATGCGACACTCGCAGCCGGGCGACGCGACCACGACGCAATCGTCGGTCGGTACGGAGTGCGCGCCAGCACCCCGACATCGCGTCGCGCCCGGCACCTGCATCACCGGCCCGCCCGCTGCGTCGGACCGAATAAGGAGAACAGTCGATGTACTCGTGGTTTGAACGGCGCCTGCCGACTTTCCCGCTCGAAGATCCCGTCACGCCGCCGAAGGGATTCTTTTCGTTCGTCTGGGCGTGCACGAAAGGCGCCCGCGGCTGGATTCTGCTGATCGCGCTGACGTCGGCCGCGCTGGCCGCGTACGAAGCCGCACTGTTCGCGATGATGGGGCGCGTGGTCGACTGGCTGTCGTCGTCGGCGACGCCGGCGGAGTTCGGCGGCCGCCACTTCGGCACGCTTGCCGGCTTCGCGGCGATCCTCGTCGGCAGCGCGCTGCTGATCGCGCTGCACACGATGGTCAAGCACCAGGTGCTCGCGATCAACTTCCCGATGCGGCTGCGCTGGCTGTTTCACCGGCTGATGCTCGACCAGAGCCTGTCGTTCTATGCGAACGAGTTCGCCGGCCGCGTGACGACCAAGATCATGCAGACCGCGCTCGCCGTGCGCGATGCACTGTTCATGTCGGTCGACGTCGTGATCGGCGTCGCCGCTTACCTGATCGGCATCCTCGCGCTTGCGGCGAGCTTCGACTGGCGGCTGATGATTCCGCTCGCGCTGTGGGCGCTCGGCTATGGCGCGGCGTGCGCGTTTTTCGTGCCGCGCCTCGGCGCCGTCGGCAGCCGGCAGGCCGACGCGCGCGCGCTGATGACGGGCCGCATCACCGACGCGTATTCGAACATCACGACCGTGAAGCTGTTCTCGCATACGCGGCGCGAAGCCGACCACGCACGCCGCGCGATGGAAGCGTTCAAGGCGACCGGCGACGCGCAGATGCGGCTCGTCAGCGCGTTCGAGATCGTCAACCACCTGCTGTCGACGCTGCTGCTGGTCGGCTCGACCGGCCTCGCGCTGTATCTGTGGATGCATGGCGAAGCGAGCGCGGGCGTCGTCGCGGCCGTGATCGCGATGGCGCTGCGCCTGTCGAGCTATTCGCACTGGATCATGTGGGAGATGACCGAGCTGTTCGAGAACGTCGGCACGATCCAGGACGGCATCAACACGCTGACGAAGGTGCGCAGCGTGGTCGACGCGCCCGATGCGAAGCCGCTCGCGGTGCAGCGCGGCGGGATCGTGTTCGACAACGTGCAGTTCGCGCACGAGGACAACGACCGCGCGGTGTTCGACGGGCTGAACCTGACGATCCGGCCGGGCGAGCGGATCGGCCTGATCGGCCGCTCGGGCGCCGGCAAGTCGACGCTCGTGAACCTGCTGCTGCGCTTCTACGACGTGGGCGGCGGCACGATCCGGATCGACGGGCAGGACATCGCGCACGTGACGCAGGACAGCCTGCGCAGCGCGATCGGCATGGTCACGCAGGATACGTCGCTGCTGCACCGGACGATGCGCGAGAACCTGCTGTACGGTCGACCCGATGCAACCGAGCGCGAAATGCAGGACGCGGCCGCGCGCGCGGAGGCGGCCGAATTCATCGACCGGCTGCGCGACCGCCACGGGCGCAGCGGCTACGACGTCGAGGTCGGCGAGCGCGGCGTGAAGCTGTCGGGCGGCCAGCGGCAGCGTGTCGCGATCGCGCGCGTGATGCTCAAGGACGCGCCGATCCTGGTGCTCGACGAAGCGACCAGCGCGCTCGATTCCGAAGTCGAAGTCGCGATCCAGCGCAGCCTCGACACGCTGATGAGCGGCAAGACGGTGATCGCGATCGCGCACCGGCTGTCGACGATCGCGGCGATGGACCGGCTGATCGTGCTCGACGAAGGACGCATCGTCGAGGAAGGTACGCACCAGCAACTGCTGCAGGCGGGCGGCATCTACGCGGCGCTGTGGGCGCACCAGAGCGGCGGGTTCCTCGGCGAAACGGCGGAAGCGGAGGGGGCGGAGCAGTAGGCGCCGCGTCGAAACGCCAGGCGTCGTGCCCAATAGCGCAGACGCCTGAAAAGGCCCGCCTCTGCCGCATCGGTTGCCAACACAACCATACGGCGGCAGCCCGAGCGGCGCGCCGCCTCATAACGATTCGAAGATTTGTTGGTTCCCTCGACGATGCGCTGTCCGTATCGTTCACCGACTCGTCAGACAAATCGACCAACGGGGGAATCCGACCATGAAACGAATCCGCTCATTCGCACTGCTCGCGCTGCCGGCCGCGCTCTGCGCCGCCGGCGCGCATGCGCAAAGCAGCGTCACGCTGTACGGCATCGCCGACGCGGGCATCGCCTACGTGCACAACGCGCAGAACGCGAACGGCGGCAACGCGTCGAGCCTCGTCAAGTTCAGCAGCGGCAACCTGTCGGGCAGCCGCTGGGGGCTGCGCGGCATCGAGGATCTCGGCAGCGGGCTGTCCGCGCTGTTCCAGCTCGAGAACGGCTTCAACATCGGCACCGGTGCGCTCGGCCAGGGCCAGCGCGAATTCGGCCGCAAGGCCGTCGTCGGCCTCGCGAGCAGCACGTACGGTACCGTGACGCTCGGCCGCCAGTACGATCCGGTCGTCGATCTCGTGCAGGGCCTGACGCAGGACAACTACTTCGGCGGCGTATTCGCGACGCCGGGCGATCTCGACAACTACGACAACAGCCTGCGCGTCAGCAACTCGGTGAAATACACGAGCCCGCTGGTCTCGGGCTTCCAGTTCGCGGCGCTGTACGGCTTCGGCGGCGTCGCGGGCGCCACCGGCAACGGCCGCACGTACAGCTTCGGCGCGAGCTACGCGAACGGCCCGCTGTCGCTCGGCGCCGGATTCTTCTACGCGAACGGCGGCTCGACGGTCGCCAACGGCGTGCGCACGTGGTCGAGCAGCTCGGACACGCTGTTCAATACCGTGATCAACCAGGGCTTTTCGAGCGCGAAGTCGATCCAGATCGTGCGCGTGGCCGGCCAGTACGTAGCCGGGCCGGCGATCTTCGGCCTCGCGTATTCGAACACGCAGTACGGCGCAGACACGCTGTCGGCGTTCAGCCAGAACGCGAAGTTCAACAACGGCTCGGCGTTCTTCAACTGGCAGTTCTCGCCGGCGCTGCGCGCGGGCGTCGGCTACAACTACACGTCGCTGACGGGCCCGGCTTCCGCGCACTACAACCAGGTCAACCTCGGCGCGGACTACGCGCTGTCGAAGCGCACCGACCTGTACGCGCTGTTCGGCTACCAGAAGGCAAGCGGCAACACGCTCAGCGCGAGCGGCGCGACCGTGAAGGCCGCCGCGTCGGTCGGCTCGTACGGCGTGAACTCCGGCACCGATACGCAGGAACTCGCGATCATCGGGATTCGCCACAAGTTCTGATCGCGACGTCGCTTCGCGCGAACCACGCAGGCGCGCACCATGGTGCGCGCCTGCGCCATTTACGCTGACATCGCAGCCGGCACGCATCTGTATCGCTATTTCGAACTCGACGTCGCGCGGCCGAGTATCCCGCACGGAGAGGCGTGGTACGAACGGCTGAAGGCGCGGCCCGCGTATCGCACGCACGTGATGATTCCGTTCGACGAACTGCGCGGGCGGCTCGATTACCAGGTGGCGGGCAGGCATTGGAGCCGCTTGTTGGAAGGTTGTAAGAACAACGGCGTATTTTCCGACCGGTACGCCCACCGGATGCATGCGCATCGCCGCGACGATTCTCGTCCCGGTACGGGTCATCGCGGACCAACCACACAGGCAATGTGATGAGCGCTCAAGACGTCCCGGCCGACTTCGCGTTCGAGCCGGACAAGGCGGTTGCCGTACATCGAAACGCCGGTCTGGACGCGTTGCGGGCCTGCCTGACGTTACTGGTGGTATTTCACCACTGCGCGATCACGTACGGCGCGATCGGCGGGTGGTACTACCACGAGGTGGCAGCGGGCCCATCCGTGGAATCCGCGCTGCTGACGCTGTTCTGTGCGATCAACCAGGCGTTCTTCATGGGCCTGTTCTTTTTGCTGGCGGGTTACTACACGTCGGGGTCCATCGATCGCAAGGGCGCCGCCCGTTTCCTGGCGGACCGGTTTCTCAGGCTTGGCCTGCCTTTGCTGGTGTACGGCTTTCTGATCGGCCCCGCGACGATCGCACTTGCACGGTCGGGCGCGGGCCATCCGTTTGCCGATACGTTGGCCCGCCTGTGGCGGAAAGGCACGTTCGAGAACGGTCCCATGTGGTTCGCCGAGGCGTTGCTGATTTTCAGTGCGGCTGCAGCGCTCTGGCGCATCGCCTTCCCGCGCACCGCGGATCGCGACACGGGCCATACGGTCCGGCAACCCTTTCCGTCCGACAGGACCTTGGCCGCCGCGGCATTGCTGACGGGCAGCGCGGCACTGGCGTTGCGGTCCCGATGGCCGGTAGGTGTCAATGTATGGGGGCTTCAGCTCGGGTACTTCGCCAGCTATGTCGTGTTGTACGCAGCCGGTATCCGGACCGCCCGCGTGCACTGGATCGAGCATCTGCCGGCGCGACAGGTCGGCCGGTGGTGGCGCGTCGCGCTGCTGGCGCTACCTGTCTTGCCGCTCGCCTACCTGCTCGCGAAGCACGTTCCCGAATTGCGCGGCCGTCCGCAAGCGGTTGTCTACGCATTTTGGGAACCGCTGGTTGCGTGGGGAACGATACTGTTTCTCGCTGGATATTTTCAGCGACGTTTCGATCGACTGACGAGCGTGTGGCGGCCACTGTCGCGACGCGCGTACACCATTTACATCATCCATCCGCCCGTGCTGGTGGCAGTCGCCCTCGCGTGGAGAAACGTGCCGGCGGCCCCGCTCCTGAAGTTCGCCGTGACCGGCTGCGTCGCTTGCGTCGCGTGTTATCTGATTGCCGGCCTCCTGCTTCGATTGCCGAAGCTCGAGTCGATCCTGTAAAGACAGACATTCGCGACGCGTGCACAACAGGACGCGCGATCCCGCCGGAAACGCAGGCCTAATGGCGCCGCATTCCGCCAGCCCCGCTCATGCCACCGAACCGATGCATGCCGCCGAACCCATGCCCGCCGCCGCCGAGGAACGGGCCACGGTGAAAGCCTGCGCCCATCGGCACGCCGAAGCGGCGATGATCCATCTGATTGAAGTGATCGAAGTGGTGGAAATGACGGAAACGATCGACGAAGACGAAGCTCACGCCCGCGCCGATGAAAAGCGGCGGCCCCCAATACCACGGGTCGGGATACGGATAGGCCGCTGCCGGGTACCACAGCACGCTGCCGTCGTCACTTTGCACGATCCGCCATGTGCCATCGCTTTGCAGGCACGCCCGCCCCACGATTTGCTGTTCCGTGCCGTCGATGTCCGCTTGCGCGACGACCGCGCGGCAGCTTGTGCCGTAGTCCGGTAATTCGTCGTCCATTTGCGCAAGGACGGGCGCGGAAAGGCCAAGACAGACGATGCCAATCCCGAATCGAAACATGTTGCACATGATCGGCTCCTGCATTGTTGCCCCGACCACTTGCCCACCGGCGTCACGGGCGGCGCCCGGCACACTGGATTGCTTGCGCAAGATTCATCGCGCGGCGGTAACGGGCCACCGCTTCGTATCGGGTCTCCTGACGGCTAAACGAAGCAGCACGCCCGGTTATTCCAGGGGTCGGGATGCGAATGACGGAAGCGGGAGCCGTCGGCAATCGTTGCGGCGGTCGGCGTCAAACCGAGCGTTTGACGACGTGGTAGACAACCGCTGCCGTCACCCCGAATACCAGATGGGCCACCAGCGTGATCGCGCCGCGAACCGGGATGAACCATGGGAAGATCGCCGTGAAGGCGTGCAGGTTGACGCCGTACAGGATGAGCCCGAACGCGCCGCCTGCGAGAAGCGCGGACCCGAGCGACATGTTCCGGACCACCTTCGCCAGCACGGCTGCATAGGCAAGCGAGAGAGCGGCATGCACGAGTGTCGCGACACCCATGACCAGCGGATCGAAGCCGGCGGACGTGCCGACCACGCTGCGCCCCATCACGATGGCTGCCGTCAGGCGCGCGTCGCGAAGCAGGTTCCGAACGGCGTCATCGCCGGCGATCGACCAGAGCAGCAGCTCGATGACGGTCGACCCGACAGCCGCGCCAAACGCTGCCCAGAGAATCGGGACCGGACTGGTTTGTTTCAATTGGCGTCCCCATCACGACCGGCCGATGCATCGAAGCGGCGTGCGCCCCGTTCGCTCCGATTCCGATCGGGCAGCGTGTGCCCGCGATACCGAACCGGGCGGCCACGCAAAGTCAGGACACCCCTTCGCAGTCCGTCCAGTACGCAAACGGATCGCGATGTTTGGGATAGTGTTCGTCAAGCCATTTCAGCAATGTCGCGCGGGCATTGTCCATATCGGCTTTCAACGACGAGGTCGTCAATTCGTGCACTTCGATGGACTTTTCCCGATCGATCACGAAGCAGTTCCAGTCGGGACCGTCGAGATCCGGATCGTCGGACGCCTTCGACGACTTTCCCCAGCCGAATCCCTTGCGCGCGTCGATGTAGTACCGCGGGTTCACTTTCAGATACGACATCTCGCCGCCCTGCAGGCTGCTCTCCGCGCGCAGCACATCGTGTCCGTCGACGATCTGCGTGACTTCCGGAAGCCGGCGCGAGCGCCATCCGGCAGGCAGTTTTGCGATGGCCTGAACGCTGTCGTACGTCCCCCACTCGAGGCCCCACGCTTCGGCCATGCGCTTCATGAACGCGTCCGCGCCCGGATAGCCGCGCAACTGGATTCTGGTCGACAGCGTCACTTCAACCCGGCCGTCGGCGTCGGTGGACACCTCGTCTCCCGCCGCTTCGAACGGATTGCCCGGACGTGACGCACTCTTCGCGTCCGCGGGCGCCATGCCCGAGAACAGCTGATCAAACGCCGCACGCGCTTTCGACGACTTGTCTGGTCTGTTCATCGTGTACCTCCCGTGTATCCGTACGGCTGCAAAATTTCTCGATTTGCGTTCATCTCTCCAACCTCATCGTTTCCGCGGTCGCACTGTCGACGATCCCGCGGCCCATCTCCATGTATCCAGGCACGGGCCCCGAGCGCGCCGCCGAAGCAGGCCCCCTCGCCCCCACCACCTAACCCTGCTCCGCCAACGCCGCCCGCATCCGCTCCATCAACGCGAGCACCTCCGGCCGACTCTCCCCCTTCGCATGCACGAAGTGGTACGTGAGCAGCGAATCGACCTCGTGGCGGCTCACCCGAACGAGCTCGCTGCGCTTCAGATACGCGTCCGCGAGCGGCGTCCGCGCCAGCGCCACGCCGAGCCCTGCTTCGGCTGCCGCCAGCACCAGGTTGTAATCCTCGAAGCGGCGATCCTGCGCACGCGGCTTGAACGGAATGCCCAGCGCGTCGAACCAGGTGCGCCATCCGGTCACGTCGGAATCGTGCAGCAGCGGCATCTCGAGCAGCGCGGCATCGCCGTGCCGGCGGCGCGCCTTCGCCAGTTGCGCGGCGAGCCGCGGATGCGCGACCGGATAAAGCCGCTCCGGCATGAACGCGCGGGTTTCGAGCTGACGCCAGTTGCCGCGCCCATACCGAATCGACAGATCCGCTTCGCCGCCGGCGATATCCACGTTGCGAAGCTCGATGCCGAGTTCGATGCGCAACGCGGGGGCCTCGCTCTCGAGCGCATGCTGCCGCTCGAACAGCCAGAGCTGCGCGAATGCCGGCACCACGCTCATCCTGACCAGTCGCGGCGTACGCGGCGAGCGCCACTGGTCGGCCGCGCTGTCGATGATCGCGAACGCCTGTTCGATCCGGCCGACGAAGCGCTGCCCGTCCGGCGTCAGGCGCACGCCACGCGCATGACGTTCGAACAGCGCCATGCCCAGCCAGTTTTCCACGGCGGCCACCCTCCGGCTGATCGCGCCGTGCGTCACGCCGGAAACGTCGGCGGCCGCCAGGAACGAACCCTGACGTGCCACCGTGCAGACGGTCTCCAGGCTGGCAAGCGGCGGCCGCGGGCCAGGCGCCGACGCTGCAACCGGCAGTGCATCCGCAACCTGACGCGCACGCGCCGGACTATCGGCTCGCCGCCGAACCGAGCTGTGAGCCATGGTCATATCCGGATGTTGATCTGTGCGCTAGCTTAACATCTCGCAACATCGCACCATTGCCGCATGAATACCCTTTCCTCACCGTCGTCGCGCGGCGCGCGGCAACCGCTGGTCGCGGCAGGCGCGGTCGCGTTCACGATCGTGTCGTGGGCCTCCGCATTCCCGTTCATCCGGATCGGCCTGCACGGCCTCACGCCGCTGCAACTCGCGGCGGCGCGCTTTGCCACCGCCGCGTTGCTCGTGATCGCGTGGCTTGCGTGGCGGCGGCCTACGAGGCCCGCGAAACGCGACGCGTTGCGCTTCCTGGCCTGCGGTTTTCTCGGCATCGCACTCTATAACGCACTGCTCAATACCGGCGAGCAAACCGTGTCGGCCGGCGCGGCGAGTTTCATCGTGAACACGCTGCCGATCTTCACGGCGCTGCTTGCCGCCGTGTTTCTCGGCGAACGATTCAATCTCCGCGGATGGCTCGGTTCGCTGGTCAGTCTGGCCGGCATTGCGGTGATCGCGCATGGGCAGCCGGACGGGCTTGTCCTCGGTTCGGGGAGCACGCTGATTCTCGGCGCGGCCCTGTGTTCGGCCAGCTATTTCGTATTGCAGCGGCGGCTGATTCCCGTGTACGGCGCACTGCCCTGTGCCGCGTACACGCTGCTGGCCGGCGCGCTGCTGCTCACGCCCTGGCTGCCCGGCGCTCTCGCCACGCTCGGCGGCGCGTCACACGACGCGACGCTGGCGGTATTGATCCTCGGCGTATTTCCCGCGGCACTCGGTTACGCGACCTGGACCTTCGCACTCGGCTACTTCGGTGCGGCGCGCGCCGCCAACTTTCTCTATCTTACGCCAGCGGTAGCGACAGCCCTGTCGATGGTGCTGACGGGCGAACGGCCGGGCATCGAAACGCTGTGCGGCGGCCTGCTGGCGATTGCAGGCGTGGTCTTCGTCGCATTGCGCGGACGTTCGTAGGATCGCGGTTGCACCGGATGGCAATGCCGCCCCGACGATCCGAAAGCGTGGCGGTCCAGGCGAGCCCCGACATCTGCGGAGCCGGATGCACTGTCCGGGCAGTCGACCCGCGCCAATTCGTCGACACCGCCGGGCTTGACCGTTAGTTGCATATGAGAGGTGTCGCGCTCGATGAAACTTTTCCATGAACCCGAGTGCGCGATTGCGAGCGTCCAAACTGTGCAGACAAATCGACCGAACAGTTCCCGACTGACCGCGTATCAGTGTCCATGGCTTCACCCCTGCAACCGGCCGAATAATGGATGCGGCCGTAAGGCCATCGACAGCGAACCGCAGCCTGGCCAGCCACGTCGCGCGATTTCCCGGTATCCGGAACCTTCGAAATCCGGGCACCGAATCGGGCCGTGCCCGCCCCGTCACACGGTTCGCTGCAGCGCGCAAAATCGGCTTCGGATATATTCATACGAATTGCATGGCGCCGGGCGATAGCCCGCCCGCTCGCCCGGGCGGCCCGTCACACGGCCGGGCGCGATGCAAGTGAAGCCCATGATGGGTATGGAGACTCGTCCGATCGCCCCGGCCCGCAGCCGGCCGGTCGAGACGTCGAAGAAAGACATTCAATTCGGAGATGGCAGATGGAACGAAGCACTGTCGGCATGCGCTGCAAACCCCTGATCACCGTTGCACTGGCCGCCGCCGCATTCGCGGCCGCGTCGACCGCGATGGCCGACCAGGTCGTGAAGATCGGCAGCGTCGAACCGACGACGGGCGGCATTTCGCACCTCGGCAAGGACAACGAGAACGGCGCGCGCCTCGCGGTCGAGGAAATCAACGCGAAGGGGCTGACGATCGGCGGCAAGAAGGTCACGCTGCAGCTCGACGCGCAGGATGACGCGGCCGACCCGCGCCAGGCCACGCAGGTCGCGCAGAAGCTCGTCGACGACAAGGTCGTCGCCGTCATCGGCCACCTGAACTCGGGCACGTCGATCCCGGCGTCGAAGATCTACAGCGATGCCGGCATCGTGCAGATCTCGCCGTCGGCCACGAACCCGACCTACACGCAGCAAGGCTTCAAGACGACCTACCGCGTCGTCGCGACCGACGCGCAGCAGGGCCCGGCGCTCGCGAGCTACGCGCAGTCGAAGGGCGTGAAGAGCGTGGCGGTGATCGACGATTCGACCGCATACGGCCAGGGCCTCGCGAACGAGTTCGAGAAGAAGGCGAAGGCGCTCGGCCTGAAGGTGCTGTCGCACGATGCGACCAACGACAAGGCGGTCGACTTCCGCGCGATTCTCACGAAGATCAAGGGCGAGAACCCCGACGCGATCATGTACGGCGGCATGGACGCCACCGGCGGCCCGCTCGCGAAGCAGGCGAAGCAGCTCGGCCTGCGCGCGAAGATCCTGTCCGGCGACGGCGTGTGCACCGACTCGCTGGCCGAGCTGGCCGGCCCGGCAGCCGACAACGTGCTGTGCTCGCAAGCCGGCGCGGCGCTCGAGAAGATGCCGGGCGGTGCGGCGTTCGTCGCCAAGTACGAGAAGCGCTTCAACCAGGGCATCAAGTTCGATGCGCCGTTCGCGTACGACGCGGTCTACATCGCCGTCGACGCGATGAAGCGCGCGAACTCGACGGACCCGGCGAAGATCCTCGCGGCGATGCCGGCGACGAAGTACGACGGCGTGATCGGCACGACGACGTTCGACGCGAAGGGCGACCTGACGCACGGGATCATCTCGATCTACGGCTACAAGACCGGCAAGAAGACCTTCCTCGACCAGGTCAAGATGTAACCCGCCAGTGTGCCGGCACGACGGGAACGCCACCCGTCGGCGCCGGCGCCGCGCGGGCCGATTTCTGAAACACGGAGACGAAGCAACATGTGTGCAATGGCGTATACCGAATTTCAGCAGGAGTTGAGAAAAGCGCAACTGACGTCGCGCGAGTTCGCGCGTCTGATCCGGATGAACGAAAGCTCGATCACGAACTATTCGAGCAAGGGCACGGTGCCCTCCCACCTCGCGGTCATCGCGAAGCTGATCGGCGCGCTGGCCGCGCACGAGATCGACTTCCGGCGCGTGATCCGGCAAATGCGGATCGAACCGAAACGGCCGCGCGGCGTCGGCACGTTTCCCGCGGCCGGCAAGCCGCGTGCGCGGAAGGCCGCGAAAGCCAATTCCTGACTACCCTTTCGCATGTGCCGATGGTGGCACTGAGATTGCCGCGCGACGCCGTCACACGGGCAATGCAGCACGCACCGCCCGATCGTCACCCCGCCGCACGAACGTGATCGAGCAGCGCCTGCAACGGATGACGCAACTGCGTCGACGACATGCGCTTCACCTGGCTGCGGCACGAATACCCGGTCGCCAGCGCCTCTCCTTGGTCCTCCGGCGCATCGACGTGCGCGGCCCACGACTGCGAATAGATCGTCTTCGACGTCTGCAGGTTGCGCGCCTCGTGCCCATACGTACCGGACATCCCGCAGCACCCGGTCGCCTGAACCTGCAAACGCAGCCCGCGCCGCGCGAACACCTGCGCCCATTGCTTGCCGCTGTCGGGCGCATTGGTCTTCTCGGTACAGTGCGGCAGCAGCCGGTATGTACGGGACACGCCGTCCGCGCCGGCTTCCGGCAGCGCCTGCAGCAGCCATTCCTGCGGCAGCGCGACCTTCGGCACATCGGTGAGCCCCGTCACCTTCAGGTATTCCTGCCGATACGTGAGCGTCATCGCCGGATCGAGGCCGACCAGCGCGACACCCGACTGCGCGAGCGCGGCAAGCTGCACGGCATTGCGGATCGCCGCCTTCTCGAACGCCCGCAGAAAACCCTGCACATGCAGCGCCTTGCCGTTCGGCGCGAGCGGCGCGAGCCACACCTGAAAACCCACGCGCGCCGCCAGCTCGATCAGCGTCGCCAGTTGCTCGGTATCGAAATAGCGCGTGAACGTGTCCTGCACGATGACGACGCTGCGCGCGCGCTGCGCGTCGCTCAGCGCCGCGAGCGCATGCGGGTCGGCCGGCTTCACGCGCCATTGCCGGATCACGGCCGCGAGATCGAAGCGGCTCAGCAGCGGGCTGTCGACCATGCCGACCTGCCGCTCCAGCAGCGTGCGCACCCACCCCGCGCGCATCAGCCCGTTGTACAGCGCGGGCACCCGCGCCATCCACGGCATCGTGAATTCGAGCGAGCCGATCAGGTAGTCGCGCAGCGGCCGCCGATAACGACGGTGATACAGCTCGAGAAAACGCGAACGGAACTCGGGCACGTTGACCTTGACCGGACACTGTCCCGCGCACGACTTGCAGGCGAGGCACCCGGCCATCGCGTCGTACACCTCGTGCGAGAAATCGGCCGCGCCGCTGCGCGCGGCGCGGCTGTTGCGCCAGCGGGCGGCAACGCCGCTCAGGAACGGCTGCCGCGCGCGCGCCGCCGCGACGACGTCGACGCCGGCCTGTCCTTGCAGGCGCAACCATTCGCGCATCAGCGAAGCGCGCCCCTTCGGCGAATGCACGCGTTCGCGCGTCGCCTTCCACGACGGGCACATCGCGTCGTCCGGATCGAAGTTGTAGCACGCGCCGTTGCCGTTGCAGTGCACCGCGGTGCCGTAGCTCTGCCACACGCGCTCGTCGATCTGCCGGTCGTGGTCGCCGCGCGTCGGTACTTCGTCGATCTTCAGCAGCCGCATCGCGTGGTCCGGCGGCGTCGCGATCTTGCCCGGGTTGAACTGGTTGTGCGGATCGAACGCGGCCTTCAGTTGCTGCAGCGACGGATACAGCTCGCCGAAAAACGCCGGCGCATATTCGGAGCGCACGCCCTTGCCGTGCTCGCCCCACAGCAGGCCGCCATGCCGCTGCGTGAGTTCGGCCACCGCATCCGACACGGGCCGCACCAGCGCGGCCTGCCGCGAATCCTTCATGTCGAGCGCCGGACGCACGTGCAGCACCCCCGCGTCGACATGGCCGAACATTCCGTACTGCAGCCCGTGGCCGTCGAGCAGCGCGCGGAATTCGGCGATATACGCGGCGAGGTTCTCGGGCGGCACCGCGGTGTCCTCGACGAACGGCTGCGGACGCGCCTCGCCCTGCACGTTGCCGAGCAGGCCGACCGCGCGCTTGCGCATCGCATATACGCGCTTCACCGCATCGTCGCCGGCCGCGAGCGTATGGCCGAGGCGCTCCACGCTCGTATCGGTGCGCAGGTGGTCGACGAACGCACGCACGCGCGCATCGACGTCGTCAGCATCGTCGCCGCTGAATTCGATCAGGTTGATGCCGAGCGTCGGGCGCCGAGCGTCGTCCTGCGGAAAATACTCGGCCACGCTGCTCCACACGAAGTCCTTCATCGCGAGCATCAGCACCTTCGAGTCGACCGTCTCGATCGACAGCGGCTTGTGCTCGATCAGTGCGCGCGCATCGCGCAGCGCGTCCATGAAGCCCGCATAGCGCACGTTGACCAGCACCGAATACTTCGGGATCGGCAATACGTTGAGCTTCGCCTCGACGACGAAGCCGAGCGAACCCTCGGCGCCGCACAGCACGCTGTTCAGGTTGAAGCGGCCGTCGGGTTCGCGCAGGTGTGCGAGGTCATAGCCGGTCAGGCAGCGATTGAGCTTCGGAAACTTCGCTTCGATCAGCGCCGCCTTGTCGTCGCTGATGCGCCGCGCGGTGCGGTAGACCTTGCCGACACGGTCCTGCCGCGCACAGCGGCGCTCCAGTTCGTCGTCCGCAAGCGCGCCGCTGTGCAGGTGCTCGCCGCCCATCAGCACGATGTCCAGCTCGAGCACGTGATCGCGCGTCTTGCCGTACGTGCAGCTACCCTGCCCGCTCGCGTCGGTGTTGATCATCCCGCCGACGGTCGCACGGTTCGACGTCGACAGCTCCGGCGCGAAAAACAGCCCGTGCGGCTTCAGCGCCGCATTGAGCTGATCCTTGACGACGCCCGCCTGCACGCGCACCCAGCGCTGCTCGACGTCGATTTCCAGGATCCGGTTCATGTTGCGCGACAGGTCGACGACCACGCCGTCGGTCAGCGACTGCCCGTTGGTACCCGTGCCGCCGCCGCGCGCCGCCACCGCGACATCGCGATGCGCGGGTTCCGCGAGCAGCCGGGCCACCAGCCGGACGTCGTCGGCATGCGCGGGACAGATCACCGCTTGCGGCAGGCGCTGGTAGATCGAGTTGTCGGTGGCCTGCACCGTTCGGTTCGCGTGGTCCGCGCGGATTTCCCCGGCGAACCCGGCGGCCTGCAGCGCGGCGAGAAAGTCACGGTACGCGTTCGCGGGCGGGCTGGCGGGACGGGGCAACGGGGCGATCGACATGGGATAAAGGCGCAAGGTGGGTGAACCGGCGTGCTCACGTGCTTCGAAACATGAGTTTTGAGCAAGTTTCCACGCAACCGGGAATTCCAGTATCTTTGTAAATTCCGCGAGAAACAAACGAATTCTCGCCCGGCGAATATTGAATAAAACTCATGAATTATCGTCGCCTCACCCCGTCGATGTCGCTGCTGCTCGTGTTCGAGGCAGCCGCTCGGCACGAAAGCTACACGCGCGCAGCCGAGGAACTGTCGCTGAGCCAGAGCGCGATCAGCCGGCAGGTCCAGACGCTCGAGGATCAGCTCGGCGTGCCGCTGTTCCGGCGCGAAGGCCGCTCCGTGAAGTTGACCGAAGTCGGGCGCCGCTACTTTGTCGAGCTGAGCGGCGCACTGGGGCGCATCCGCGGCGCGACACTGCAGGCCATGTCCCACCAGGCAGGCGCCGGCACGCTGCGGCTCGCGACCTTGCCGACGTTCGGCTCGAAATGGCTGCTGCCGCACCTGCACGACTTCTACGCCGCGCATCCGGGCGTGACCGTGCATCTTCATTCGCGGATCGGCGCGATCGATTTCCTCAACGACGACCTCGACGCGGCCATCACCGTCGGCGCGGACGACTGGCCCGGCCTGCACGCGCATCGGCTGTACAACGAGTTCCTGATCGCGATCGCGAGCCCCGATGCGGGCAGCCGCAAGGCCGGCGCGCGCTCGCCGGCCTGGGCCGCGAAACAGACGCTGCTGGGCGTGACGAGCAACCAGCAGGCATGGGCCGAGTGGTTCTCGCACTATCGGCTCGATCATCGCCAGATGCGCATCGGCCCGAGCTTCGAGCTGACGTCGCACCTGATCCAGGCCGTGCGGGCCGGGATGGGAATCGGGCTGGTGCCGAAGGTGCTGGTGGAAGACGAGTTGAGCCGCGACGAGCTCGTGTCGATCGGCGACGCGATTACGAGCCAGCGCAGCTATTACCTCGTCTACCCGCCGGGAAACGAGACGCTGCCGTCACTCGTCGCGTTCCGCGAATGGTTGCTGAAATCGTGCTGAAATGCCGCCGGCAACGTGCCGGTCACGCGCGCCATTCGCCGAGAATCTGCTCGGCGAGGTAGTCGCATGGCGGGCGCGCGGACTGCGCGCTGCGCGCGAGTACGACCTCGAGCTCCCCCAGCGGCGGCAACCCGTGGCTCTCGGAAAGCTGGACGAGGTGATCGGGAATGCAGCAGCGCGCCAGCGGCGCGACGGCAAGCCCGGCCTCGACCATGCTGAGCAGCCCGAGGTAGCTCGGGCTTTCGTATGACATCCGGAACGGGATGCGCTTCCGGTTCAGCGCCTTGATCGCGTGATCGCGCGCCATGCTGCCGCCGTGCGTGAAAAACGCCACCGGCAGCGGCCGCTCTTCCCATACATTCCGCTTCGGCGACCCGGTCCAGACGATCGGCTCCATCCGGATCAGCTCGCCGGTCACGCCCTTGATCCGCGTGAGACACGCGAGGTCGACCGTGTTGTCCTTCAGCATCGGCACGAGCGCGCTGCTCGGCTGGCCGATCACGCGCACTTCCACGCGCGGATGCATCGCCGCGAATTTGCCGAGCACCTGCGGCAGCAGCGACGAAATGTAGTCGTCGGGCACGCCGATCGTCACGCGGCCGCGAATCTCCGGGCGCACGACCGATGCCCACGCCTCGTCGCGCATCGCCAGCATCCGGCGCCCGTATTCGGCGAGCGTCATGCCGTCGTCGGTGGCCGTCACGTTGCGCGTGTCGCGGATGAAAAGCGGCTTGCCGAGCGCGTCTTCCAGCGCCTTGATCTGCATGCTCACCGCCGACGGCGACCGATGCACGGCCTGCGCGCCGTGCGCGAACGATCCGGATTCCGCGACGGCCACCACCATCGCCAGCACATCGAGGTCGAGCTTCTTCATTTCATTCAGATAATCTGATCAATCGATTCAGTTTATCCCGTTTTACTGTTCGCCTCCACGGTCGGACAATGAATCCCGTCAGCACTCGTTGCAGGAAGCGGAAAACATGCATACGTCCGGATCGCTCTACGGATTTCTCGTCATCGGCGGCATGCTCGCGGTCACGCCGGGGCCGAACATGGTCTACGTGATGTCGCGCTCGATCGCGCAAGGGCGCGCGGCCGGGCTCATTTCGCTGGCCGGCGTGATGATCGGTTACCTGTTCTACATGTTCGGCGCCGCGTTCGGCATCACGACGCTGTTCATGAGCGTGCCCTATGCGGGCAGCGTGCTCGGTGCGGTCGGTGCGGCCTACCTGCTGTACCTCGCATGGCAGGCGGTCAGGCCCGGCGGGCGTTCGCCGTTCGAGGTGCGGGCGCTGCCGAACGAGCAGCCGCTGCGGCTGCTGGCGATGGGCGCGACGACCAGCGTGCTGAATCCGAAGCTCGCGATGCTGTTCGTGTCGCTGCTGCCGCAGTTCATCGACTACCGGCAAGGCAGCGTGTTCGGCCAGTCGCTGTTTCTCGGTTCACTGCTGATCGCCGCGTTCGCATCGGCAAACGGGCTGGTGGCGATCTGTTCGAGCAGCATCGCGAAATTCCTGCACGGGCGCCCGACGCTGCTGCTCGCGCAGCGCTGGGCAATGGGCCTCGTCCTCGGCAGCCTCGGCGTGCAGATGGTTGTCGATGCATCGAAGATGGCTGGCGTGGCGTGAGTGCCGCGCTGGGGCAGCGCGGGCTCCCGCATCCATCACACGGCCACCGCCTGCCGCTGCGCCTCGAGTTCGCGCACGAGCGGCAGCACGCGCCGGCCGAAGTACTCGACTTCCTCGATGAAATGCAGGAACCCGGCCAGCACGAGATCGACGCCGATCGCCTTCAGCGCGACGATCCGTTCCGCAATCTGCTGCGGCGTGCCGATCAGGTTCGTGCGGAAGCCGTCGTTGTACTGCACGAGATCCTCGAACGTGGATTTCGCCCAGTTGCCCTCGCCTTCCGGCGACGCCTTGCCGGCCTCTTTCACCGCATCGCCGAACGCATGCACGGCTTCGACGTGCGCGTGCCGGACGATGTCGTCGAGCACGGCCCGCGCCTCTTCCTCGGTGTCCCGTGCGATCACGAACGCGTTGACGCCGATGCGCACGCGATGATTGTTCGCGGCCGCCTTCGCGCGGATATCGTCGATCTGCGCCTTCAGGTTCTCCGGCGTATTGCCGTTCGTGAAATACCAGTCGGACACGCTCGCCGCGTTGTCGCGCGCCGCGCGCGAGCTGCCGCCCTGGAAGATTTCCGGATGCGGTTTCTGCACGGGTTTCGGGCTCAGCGTGTAGTCGTTGAAGCGGTAGAAATCGCCCTTGAACGTGAAGTTGTCCTGCGTCCAGATGCCCTTCAGCGCCTGAATGAATTCCTTCGAGCGCCGATAGCGCTCGTCGTGCTCGAGCCACGGCTCGCCGATCGCGGTGAATTCGCCCTTGAACCAGCCGCTCACGACGTTGATCGCGATGCGTCCGTTCGAGATGTGATCGATCGTCGCGAGCTGCTTCGCGACCACCGCCGGATGCCACGGCCCCGGCAGGATCGCGGCGAGCACCTTGAGCTTCGTCGTCGCATGCAGCAGCGCCTGGCTGAACGACACCGACTCGTGCTGGTATTCGGCGCCGTAGCCGGCCGTGAAGCGGATCTGGCTCAGCGCATAGTCGAAACCGGCCGCTTCGGCCGTGCGTGCGAGTTGCTGATTGTATTCGAGGCTCCAGTCGGTGCGCTGCTCGATCGTGCTGACGACGAGGCCGCCGCTGACGTTCGGTACCCAGTAGGCGAATTTGACGCCATCGGCGGAAGAGTCGGTAAGGCTCATGAAGGTGTCCTGGTCGAAGGGGAAACGGAAACGGCCTACGCAGCCGCGGCGGAAAGCGCATGCGGACGCAGTTGCGGCACGGCGCGTTCCACGGCGAGCGCGATGCGCGCGCGCAGCGCCGGATTCGCGATTTCGTATCGGTCGAAATCGCTTTCGGATGCGTACACGCCGATCGGCAGCGTGCGCGCCTGGAAGAAGCTGAACAGCGGCCGCAATTGATGATCGATCACGAGCGCATGACGCTCGCTGCCGCCGGTGGCGGCGAGCAGCACGGGCACGTCGACGAGCGCGTCGTGACGCACGAGGTCGAACAGGTGCTTGAAGAGGCCCGTGTATGACGCGCGATACACGGGGCTCGCGACGACGAGCGCATCGGCCGTCTCGATCGCGCGGATCCGCGCTTCGAGGTCAGCGGGCACCTGCGCGCGCGTCAGTGCACCGGCCAGCCGGCCGCCGATCTCGCCGAGTTCGATCAGCCGCGTATCGATCGGCAGCGCGACGCCGAGCGCCGCGACGATCGCGTCGGTCAGCGCCAGCGTGCGCGACGGCCGTTGCAGGCCGCCCGATATCGCGACCACGTTGATGGCATTGCTCATCGGTTGCATTCCCATTGTCGAGTCGGGCGCCAACGCACCCGTCACGACATGGGTCCGCAAGGAGCGTGCCAATGCGGAGATCGCCATGAAAAGCAATCGTCTGCATGACGAAATGCGTCGCGATCGACGGCCTGTCGCGGCATATTCGCCGATCGCCGCATGTCGATAAGCGTGCCAGCCGGCGCATCACAACCATATTCCGCAGCGAGATGAATCACGGAAAACAGCTGTGCTGATTCGCTGCTTCCTGATCAGCAGCACGGTGTATGTCGTGGGCGTCTTTCCATTTCGGCTTGGAATCCGCAACGCACGCGGCACCCGTTCGCAGCGATCGCGCGCCGCCGCAACGCGGCACATCGCTGCAGCAGTGTCGAAACCGATGCTTTATCAACGTCCGCGCGCCACAATTCGCTTCACCGAACGACATCGCATTGCGCAACTGCATCCAGCGCAGCAATCCGGCATTGGTTATCAGAAATCGATGTTTCCCGCGTGGCGCAAAACGTTGAACACTCTGCTGAATACGCAGCACCCGGGCAGCAATGTCCATCGTGGCCTGACCGATCCGTGCAGCGACCCGATGCCTACACAGCCATGACATCCCATTCCGTATCGCCTCGCGCGGCCGACCTGCGCGTCGTCACGCCGTCCAGCGACGAACCGGGCGCGTCTGACGCCCGGCAAACAGCCGAACGCCTCGCGCCCGTCCTCACGCTGCCCGACCGGCCTGCGCTCGCGACGTCGATCCGCACCCGCGCGCAGGTGTTCGTCGATCCGCGTTCGGTCGCGCTGCTCGAACGGATTCGCCTCGTCGCACCGAGCGACGCGAACGTGCTGATCGTCGGCGAGACGGGCACCGGCAAGGAACTGATCGCGCGCCACGTGCACAGCCTCAGCCGCCGCAACAACGGGCCGTTCATCGCCGTGAACTGCGGCGCGTTCTCCGAAACGCTGGTCGAGAGCGAACTGTTCGGCCACGAGAAAGGGGCGTTTACGGGCGCGTTCAGCGCGAAACCGGGCTGGTTCGAAGCCGCGAACGGCGGCACGCTGTTTCTCGACGAGATCGGCGACCTGCCGCTGTCGATGCAGGTCAAGCTGCTGCGCGTGCTGCAGGAGCGCGAGGTCGTGCGGCTCGGTTCGCGCACGAGCACGCCGATCGACGTGCGCGTGGTCGCCGCGACCAACGTCGACCTGCAGCAGGCGGTCGCGACCGGGCATTTTCGCGGCGACCTGTTCTACCGGCTCAACGTCGTGCAGCTCGCGGTGCCGACGCTGCGCGATCGGCCGGGCGACATCCTGCCGCTCGCGCGCCACTTCTTCGACGACTACCGCAGCCGCCTCGGCTACGGGCCGCGCAGCATCGATCCGCGCGCCGAGCGCAGGCTCGAGGCGCACGGCTGGCCCGGCAATATCCGCGAACTGGAGAACGTGATCCATCATGCGCTGCTCGTAAGCCGCCACGATTCGCTGCAGGACACCGACCTGCACATTGCATCGCCGTGCATGCCGGCGGCCGCCGCGCGCGCGCCGAATTCGTCCGCCGCCGCGCAGGACGCGCTCGAACGCGCGCTGCGCGACCTGTTCGACGACGGGCACGGCAACCTGTTCGAACGCATCGAGGACACCGTGATGCGCGTCGCGTTCGAGTTCAGCCACCGCAACCAGATCCAGGCGGCGCGGCTGCTCGGCATCAGCCGCAACGTGCTGCGCGCGCGGCTGATTCGCGCGAAGGAGATCGCGGCGGCGAAGTAGCGGCGTCCCCTGGGCGGACCATCGCTCGCCCCGGCACGGCACAATCGCGCCCGCGATCCGTGCAGCGACGTCCCGACCTGATGTATCGTGGCGCGAAGCGCGCGCCCGTCGCCGCATCCGGGCGGCGATGCCGACCCTGCCTGCGACAGGGCACCCGCACGAACATCCGCTGCACGAAAGCCGTCCGGCGCCCACGCGGCCCGACCGAGCCCCGTTCACCCGTCAGGAACCGTCGCCATGAAGAAGCTTGTGAACCGCCCGTCCGATGTCGTGCGAGAAATGCTGGAAGGCATCGCGCGGCAGTCGCCGCATCTCGCGATCCTCGGCGACGAGCTCGTGCTCGTCCGCCAGCCGCTGCCCGAGCCGGCGCAACGGCCCGTCGCGATCCTCTCCGGCGGCGGCAGCGGCCACGAGCCCGCGCATGGCGGCTACGTCGGCGAAGGGATGCTGAGCGCGGCCGTGTGCGGCGAAGTGTTCACGTCGCCGTCCACCGACGCCGTGCTCGCCGCGATCCGCGCGAGCGCCGGCCCGAACGGCGCGCTGCTGATCGTGAAGAACTACACGGGCGACCGGCTCAATTTCGGGCTCGCCGCCGAACTCGCGCGGGCGGAAGGCATTCCGGTCGAGACCGTCATCGTCGCCGACGACGTGTCGCTGCGCAGCCGTGTCGAGCGCGGCCAGCGGCGCGGGATCGCCGGCACCGTGCTGATCCACAAGCTCGCCGGCGCGGCCGCCGCGCGCGGGCTGCCGCTCGCCCGCGTCGCGGGAATCGCGCGCGACGCGGCGGCCGAGCTCGGCACGATGGGCGTCGCGCTCGACGGCTGCACGATCCCGGGCGCCGACAAGTCGGGCTTCAGCCTCGCCGATCACGAAATCGAGCTCGGCCTCGGCATCCACGGCGAGAAAGGTGTCGAACGCCGCGCGCCGCTGCCGGCCGACGCGCTGGTCGACACGCTGCTGTCGAGCATCGTCGCCGATCTCGTGCTCGACGGCGGCGAGCGCGTCGCGCTGTTCGTCAACGGTCTCGGCGCGACGCCGGACATGGAACTCGCGATCGTGCTGCGCGCCGCGTACGACAACCTGAGCCGGCGCGGCATCGTCGTCGCGCGCGCGTGGGCCGGCACCTTCCTGTCGGCGCTGAACATGCCCGGCTGCTCGATCTCGGTGCTGCGGCTGAACGAAGAACGCGCGGCGCTGCTCGACGCGCCGACGCAGGCGCGTGCATGGCCGGGCGGCGGTGCCGTGAATGCGCACATCCGCGTGGCTGCGGCCGACTCGCACGACGCGCCGCTGCCGCCGCTCGACGCGGCCGGCAGCGCATGGGCCGCGCGCCTGCAGCCGGCGCTGCACGCGGTCGCGCAGACGCTGATCGATCACGAGCAGACGCTGACCGACCTCGATGCGGCGGCCGGCGACGGCGATCTCGGCGCGAGCATGCTGCGTGCCGCACAGGCGATTCTCGAATTGCCCGAAGCCGTGTACGGCACGCCGGCCGGTGCGCTCGCGGCGCTTGGCGCCGCGTTGCGCCGTGCCATTGCAGGCAGTTCGGGACCGTTCTATGCGACCGCGCTGCTGCGCGCGTCGCGCCGGCTGGCCGATATCGCGGAGCCGTCGGCACGCGACTGGGCCGCGGCGTTCCGCGGCGCAGTGGATTCGATCAGCGAACTCGGCGGCGCGCACGCCGGCGACCGGACGATGCTCGATGCGCTGGTGCCGGCCGCCGATGCATTCGACCGAGCGCTCGACGGCGATCGCGATCCCGCGAGCGCCTGGGCAGCGGCCGTCGAGGCCGCCGAACACGGCGCGCAGGAAACGGCGCGCATGACGCCGCGCGCGGGGCGTGCGAGCTATCTCGGCGAGCGCGCGATCGGCACGCCGGATGGGGGGGCCGTTGCGGTGTCGTACTGGGCGCGCGCGTTGCAGCCGCACGTGCGGTAAGCGCAAACGCGCCCGGGCGCGCCGGGCGCTATCTCGTCCGCCCGGGCAACAGCGTCGCCGATGAATGGAGGGAACCCAGAGCGTGCGCTATGCAACGGTCGCCGTAGCCTGCATCGTCAGCCAGCCATCCTGATCCTTCGCCCACAGCTCGATCGTCCCGCCGTCATCCGACGGCTTGCCGCACAGCGTGAACGGCTGCCCGTCGAAGGCCGGGCGCACCGCGCGGAACGCAAAGCTCGCGAGCGTCGCGTCGGGCCGTTCGCGATGCACGAGATCGACGAGCAGCGTCGCGATCAGCGGGCCGTGCACGACGAGCCCCGGATAACCTTCCTCCTGCGTCACATAGCTGCGGTCGTAGTGGATGCGGTGACCGTTGAAGGTCAGTGCCGAATAGCGGAACAGCATCACGGCGTCGGCGGCGACGATGCGCGACCACGTTTCGCCCGCGGGCGCCGCGATCGGCTTCGGCGCGCTCGCGCCCGGCTGCGGCGCGTCGCGATAGACGATGTCGTGCTCTTCCTCGACGCACAGCTCGCCGTCGCACTCGATCCGGTGCTGCACCGTCACGAACACGAGCCGGCCGCTGCGGCCCGTCTTGTCCTCGATGTTCGCGATCGTCGATTCGCGCGTCGCGCTGCGCCCCGCGCGCAGCGGCGCGTGAAACGTCAGGCGGCCGCCGGCCCACATGCGGCGCGGCAGCGGCACGGGCGGCAGGAAGCCGCCCCGCTTCGGGTGGCCGTCGGGGCCGACTTCGGCCATCGGCGCGACCGGCAGGAAGTAGAGCCAGTGCCACAGCGGCGGTACGACATCGCCGGGCGACGGGCGGTCGAGCGTGGCGGCCAGCGCGTTCAGCGGGAATGCGGTGATGTCGTCGTCGAGCGTTTCGGTCTTGCCGAGCCACGCGTCGATCGACGCCGCGTCGGCGGGCTGGGAAGATGAGGTCGACACGTGTGAAGTCTCCGATGCGGTTGCAATGGTCCTAATATGCACGCCGCGCGCCGTTTCGCGAACCCTCGCTCCGCATTTTTCCCGACGCGCAGCCCTGCCCGACGGATATCGTCCGACTATTCGATATAGTCGCCGCACCTGCCGCACGCGCCTCCCGGACACCGACCTTACAGCTTGACCATCGCCGGCACGCTGCCTAAATTGCTTCAAACGGGCCGGCCGGACCACGCGCGACATGACACGCGGGTGACAACAAACCGATAGTTTGCTATCGAATGTTTTTGCCCCTATCATCTCGCCCATGACCAATCTGCACGACCTCCGCCTCGCCGTCAGCAGCCTGCTCGTGCTGTCCGCGCGCAAGTGGCGCCGTACCAGCGACGGCGTGCTGAACGCGTACAACGTATCCGAAGCCTGCGCGACGCCGCTGTTGATCGCCGGCCGCCTCGGCGAAGGCGTACGGCAGGGCACGCTCGCCGAACACGTCGGCATCGAAGGGCCGTCGCTCGTGCGCCTGCTCGACCAGCTGTGCGCGGCCGGCCTCGCGCGCCGTGACGAGGATCCGCACGACCGGCGCGCGAAAACGATCTCGCTGACGGCCGCCGGCCGCGCGGTCACCGCGAAGATGGAGAAAGACCTGCGCGTGCTGCGCGCACAGGTGCTCAAGGGCGTCACGCGCGCCGACCTCGAAACGACGCTGCGCGTGCTGAACGCCTTCAACGCGTCCGACGCGACGCAGCCCGCGCCGCACCCGCCCCACGCCGCCGATTCCGCGTCATGACCTATCCGAGCCTTCGCGACTGGCTGTTCTCGGGCAAGACGTTCGCCGCGTCGATGCTGGCGCTGTACCTCGGCCTGTATTTCCAGCTGCCGCGCCCGTACTGGGCGATGGCGAGCGTCTACATCGTGTCGAACCCGTTCGTCGGCGCGACGCGCTCGAAGGCGCTGTATCGCGCGCTCGGCACCGCGCTCGGCGCGGCCGCCGCGATCTTCTTCGTGCCGCCGTTCGTCGAAACGCCGATCCTGTTCAGCATCATCGTCGCGACGTGGTGCGGCACGCTGCTCTACCTCGCGATCTCCGACCGCACCGCGCGCAGCTACGTGTTCATGCTCGCCGGTTATACGATGCCGCTGATCGCGCTGCCGACCGTGACCGATCCGTCCACGGTATTCGACGTCGCGATCGCGCGCACCGAGGAAATCGTGCTCGGTATCGTGTGCGCGAGCGTGGTCGGCAGTGCCGTGTTCCCGAACCGGCTCGCGCCGACGCTGATCGAGCGCACCGACGCATGGTTCAAGGACGCCGCGTTCTACGGTCGCGAGACGCTGTCCGGGCATATCGCCGGCAAGGCGCTGTCCGCGTGCCGGCAGCGCCTCGCGACGACGATCACCGGCCTCGAATTCCTGCTGAGCCAGTTGGGTTACGACCATGCGCATCCGAGCATCCTCGCGCGCGCGCAGGCGCTCGCGGGCCGGATGCAGTTGTTCCTGCCGCTGATGTCGTCGCTCGCCGATCCGCTGATCGCGCTGATGCGCGACCTGCACGTGCGCCCGCCCGCGCTCGACGCGCTGCTGGCCGACGCCGCGAAGTGGTTCGACGCACCGCTGCCGGCCGTGAAATCCGGCGCCGACGGCGACATGGCGCATGATCCGGTCGCGGACAATCTGCGCGAGCGCATCGCCGCGCTGCAGCCCGCCGACAGTGCACTGACGAGCTGGGACGGTGCGCTGCTGTCGAATGCGCTGTGGCGGCTGCGCCAGGTCATCGACATCTGGCAGGACTGCCGCTCGCTGCGCGCGCTGATCGCGAACGAGTCAGGCGTCTGGCAGCCGCGCTACCGGCACTGGCGGCTCGGCGGCACCGAACGCTTCTTCGATCGCGGGATGATGCTGTTCTCCACGCTGACCGTCGTGCTCGCGATCGTGTTCGCGTGCTGGCTGTGGATCTCGTCCGGCTGGCACGACGGCGCGGCCGCCGTCACGCTCGTGGCCGTATCGTGCAGCTTCTTCGCCGCGCTCGACGAGCCCGCGCCACTGGTGTTCAAGTTCTTCCTGTCGACGGCCGCGAGCGTCGTGTTCGCGGGCCTGTACCTGTTCGTCGTGCTGCCGCACGTGCACGACTTCGCGATGCTCGTGCTGATGTTCGCGGGCCCGTTCATCCTGATCGGCACGCTGCTGCCGCGCCCGCAGTTCAACATGGTGACGATGCTCGTCGCGGTGAACACGGCCACCTTCATCAGCATCCAGAGCGCATACGAAGCCGATTTCTTCGTGTTCCTGAACAGCAATCTCGCCGGCGTTGCCGGGCTGTTGTTCGCGTACCTGTGGACACGCGCGACGCGGCCGTTCGGCGCGGAACTCGCGGTGCGGCGCCTGCTGCGCTCGGGCTGGGAGGACGTCGTGCGCTCCGCATCGACACAGCCGCTCGACGACCAGCGCAACCACGCATCGCGGATGCTCGATCGCGTCACGCAACTGCTGCCGCGTCTCGGCGCATCCGACGACCACCGCCACCCGTCGATCGAAAGCTTCCGCGACCTGCGCATCGCGCTGAACGCGCTCGACCTGCGCCGCTCGCGCCGCCGGCTGTCGGGCGACGTGCCCGACGCGATCGATCGCGTGCTCGCCGGCGTCACCGACCACTACGCGCGCTGCGCGGCCGCGAACGCGCGCCAGCCCGCGCCGCCGGCGCTGCTCGCGTCGATCGACGACGCACTGCACCGCGTGGCCGGCCGCAACCTGCCGGGCACCGCACCGGCCGACGGCGGCACGGCGCCGGCCACGCCCGCCACGCACCGCCGGCTGCGCGACACGCTGCACGCGCTCGTCGGCCTGCGCCTGTCGCTGTATCCGGCCGCAGCCGCACAAGCGCCGCAGGCCCCGGGCGGAGCACGCGCATGATCCGGCTTTCCAACCTGTCCTTCCGAGCGCGACCATGATCGGCGAAATCGACATCTTCGGCGTATTCGTGCCGGCTCCGCTCGTGCTGATGCTGATCGCCTACCTGATCAACATCGTCGTGCGCGCGGTGCTCGAGCGCGTCGGCTTCTACCGCCTCGTCTGGCACCGTTCGATCTTCGACCTCGGCATCTACGTGTTCGTGTTTGCCGCTGTCGTGATCGTTTCCCATCATCTCGCGGCTACCTAACGTGAAAAAATCCTGGCTCTCGGCAGGGCAAATCCTGCTCACCCTGATCGTCGTCGTCGTGGCCGGCCTCGTGCTGTGGCGGATCATCAACTACTACATGTTCTCGCCGTGGACGCGCGACGGGCACGTGCGCGCCGACGTGATCCAGGTCGCGCCGGACGTGTCGGGCCTCATCACGTCGGTGCACGTCGCCGACAACCAGGAGGTCAGCCGCGGCCAGGTGCTGTTCGTGATCGACCAGGCCCGCTACACGCTCGCGGAACGGCTCGCCGAAGCGACGCTCGCGCAGCGCCGCACGACGCTCGCCCAGGCGAAGCGCGAATACGCGCGCAACCTGCAGCTCGGCAACCTCGTCGCAAGCGAGCAGGTCGAGGAAAGCCGCACGCGCGTCGAACAGGGCGAGGCCGCCGTCGCCGATGCGCAGGTGTCGCTCGACACCGCGAAACTGAACCTGCAGCGCACGACGATCGTGAGCCCGGTCGACGGCTACCTGAACGACCGCGCGCCGCGCGTCGGCGAATACGTGCCGGCCGGCCGCGCGGTGCTGTCGGTCGTCGACCGCAATTCGTTCCGCGTCGACGGCTACTTCGAGGAAACCAAGCTGCGCGGCATTCATATCGGCCAGCCGGTCGACATCGTCGTGATGGGCGAGCCGCATGCGCTGCGCGGCCACGTGCAGAGCATCGTCGCCGCGATCGAGGACCGCGACCGCACGCAGGGTGCGAACCTGCTGCCGAACGTGAACCCGGCATTCAGCTGGGTGCGGCTGGCGCAGCGCGTGCCGGTGCGCGTCGTGCTCGACGAGGTGCCCGACGACTTCCGGATGATCGCGGGCCGCACCGCGACGGTTTCGATGCGCGAAGCCGACACGCGCCGCCGCGACAACGCGAAGCCGGCTGCCGCCAGCGCGGCGTCGGCAGTCGCGCCGGTATCGACGGCTTCCGGTGCGGCCGCAAGGACGGCGGGAGCATCGCGATGAAACGGCACGGTCTGCGCCTCGCGGCGGCACTCGCGCCGCTCGCGCTCGCACTCGGCGCGTGCAAGTCCGTCGGCCCCGATTACACGCTGCCGCAGCAGGCCTATGTGAATGCACCGCTCGCGAACCATGCGCTCGACGACGCGAACGGCACGCTCGTGTCGCGCGACGCCGTGCCCGGCAACTGGTGGCAGCTATACGACGACCCCGTGCTCGACGAACTCGTGCGCGGCGCACTGAAATCGAACACCGACCTGCGCGTCGCCGCGGCCAACCTCGCGCGCTCGCGCGCGGCGCTGGAAGTCGCGAACGAACAGGGCGGGTTCTCGGGCGGCGCGGAGGCGGGCGTGCAACGCGCGCAGGAATCGGCTGAACAGTACCTGCTAGAAAACAAGCTGCCGGTCGTCAACGAAGGTGCGGTCGGCATCAACGTGTCGTACGAGATCGACCTGTTCGGCAAGCTGCGGCGCGGCGTCGAAGCCGCGCGCGCGGACAGCGAAGCCGTCAGGGCGGCCGGCGACCTGGCCCGCATCACGGTCGTCGCCGACGTGGTGCGGGCGTACGTCGAATCGTGCTCGGCCGGCGACGAGCTGGCGATCGCGAAGCAGTCGCTCGCACTGCAGAAGCAGCGCGTCGCGCTGTCCCAGCGGCTGCGCGATGCCGGGCGCGGCAACCAGACCGACGTGACGCGCGGCGTGACGCAGGTGCGCACGCTCGCCGCCGATATCCCGCGCTTCGAAGGCCGCCGCAAGGTCGCGCAATACCAGCTCGCCGCGCTGCTCGCGCGCTCGCCGGCCGACCTGCCGAAGGCCGTCGCCGAATGCGAACGCCTGCCTAAGCTGCGCCAGCCGATTCCGATCGGCGACGGCGCCGCGCTGCTGCGCCGTCGCCCCGACGTTCGCGAAGCCGAGCGGCAGCTTGCCGCGGCAACCGCGCGAATCGGCGTGGCGACCGCCGCGCTGTACCCGTCGATCAGCATCGGCGCGTCGGCCGGCTCGGTCGGCCTCGCCGCCGACCTGTTTTCGTCCACGACCAATCGCTGGTCGTTCGGACCACTGATCAGCTGGTCATTCCCCGTCAACGGCCAGCGTGCGCGTGTACGCGAAGCCGAGGCTGCGACGGGCGGCGCGCTCGCGCACTTCGACGGTGTCGTGCTGAACGCGCTGCGCGAAACGCAGTCGAGCCTCGCGACCTATGCCGCCGACGTGCAGCGCACTGATGCGCTGCGCACGGCCTACGAATCGGCGCGCCATTCCGCCGACGAAACGCACCGGCTCTATGCGGCCGGCCGCGAGTCGTTCCTTTCCGACCTCGATGCGACGCGCACGCTGACGAGCGTGCAGGCGCAGGTCGCGGCGGCCGAGGGGCAGGTCGCCGCCGATCAGGTGCGGCTGTTCCTCGCGCTTGGCGGCGGATGGGACAGCGACAACGCGGCGACCGCGGGGGATACCCGGCCCGCCACCGCGCGTGCCGCCTCTGCCGCATCGCCCCCCGCGACGAACGAGTAATGGCCCCAGCGTCATAGATCTCGGTATATGGCGCCGGCTTCATGAAACGCCGTGCGCGAACGGGTTTTCCTGATTCGCGCCATGGCATCCGGAGAACGACGGACGCCCGCGTTGACGGTAAACTGCCCGATGCACTTCCATTCATCTTCCGCTGCCGCTCCGGTAGCGTCATCCCCTCGGAGAGTCACCATGCGAACCAGCGCCCGCAACCATTTCGCCGGCCAGATCAGCGCCGTCAAGCCCGGTGCCGTCAACGACGAAATCACGCTCCGCACGCAGGACGGCCTCGACATCGTCGCCGTGATCACTCACGGCAGCGCGGCTTCGCTGGGCCTCGCGGCCGGCACGCAGGCGTTCGCGCTCGTCAAGGCATCGTCGGTCATCGTGATGGTCGACGTCGACAGCAGCAAGGTGTCGGCCCGCAACTGCGTCGCGGGCACCGTATCGTCGATCGCGAAGGGTGCGGTCAATTCGGAAGTCGTGATCCAGGCCGCGGGCGGCGCCGAAATCGTCGCGATCGTGACCAACGACAGCGTCGATCGTCTCGGCCTTGCGAGCGGCACGGCCGCGGCTGCGATCTTCAAGGCATCGAGCGTGATCGTCGGCGTCGAGTGATCGCATGACGAGCGCCGCGATCGTGATCCGGTGTGCGCCGCGCATTCGCGCGGGTCGTGTCGCCCGGCCGTCACGCGAGTGCGCACGATGATCGCCGCACTCGATCACACCGAACCGCCCTCGCATGAACGGGCGTTGCAGTCGCTGCTGCTCGCGGCGGCCAACGCCGACACGCCCGACGCTCGCCTGTTCGGCGCCCTCGTTGCGGCACGCGCGCGCCGCAACGAACTCGGGCTGCTCGGCCTGTCTCATCCGCAGTTGGCTGGCCTGCTTGCGCGCCAGTTTCAGCGCCTGCCTTCCCCCGATGCCGCCGCACTCGTGTCGACGGTTGCGATGGCGCTGCTGCCATCCACCCACGCGGCATTCGTCGCGACGCTGCACGCACGGCTGATGGACGACGCGAATCCCGCTGCGACCCGCGACGACGCCGACTGCCTCGCGTCGATCATCGCGCATGCGTGCCTGCGCCCCGATCATCTGTGGCGCGACCTCGGGCTCGACGGACGCGATGCGGTATCGGCGATGCTCGATCGCTATTTCCCCGCGCTCGCCGCGCGCAACGTCGCTCACCTGCGCTGGAAAAAATTCCTCGCACAGGAAGTGGCTGCATCGCTCGGCATACCACCGGGGCCCGCCCCCGGATGCCCGGGCTGCGAAGATTTCCGCTTCTGCTTTCCTCACACGCGATAGCCGCCGCGGCGGCTGCGCTGCCCGCGCGTTTCGTCGCATCGCCAACCGGAGAAACCGCCTTGACCGACATTGCGAGCCCCAACCTGCCGTCGCGCGATTTCGAAACCACGTCCCGCTTCTACGAGAAACTGGGGTTCGTCGAAACGTGGCGCGACGACGGCTGGATGATCCTCAAACGCGGTGACCTGTTGCTGGAATTCTTTCCGCACCCCGAACTCGATCCGGCCGCGAGTTGGTTCAGTTGCTGTTTCCGGCTCGCGGATGTCGGCGCCTTCTTCGACGGCATGCTCGCAGCCGGCATTCCGGAGCAACGGACCGGCTGGCCGCGTGCGCACCGGCCGACACGCGAAGCGTGGGGCGGCACGGTCGGCGCACTGATCGATCCGGACGGTTCGCTGATCCGGTTGATCCAGACGGAAGACCAGGCACGCCCCCTGTCGCTGCCGCGATCGAGCGGCGATGGAAATACACGGGCGCACGATTCGACGCATGCCCCATAAACGGTTACCTTGCGATGCGCATCGCATGCGTCGGGCCGTTCATCGCTTACGACGCAGTCAATGCCGATGCCGGTGATGAATGTCCGGGAAATGCGCGTGACTATGCGTGATCGGCAGATGCACATGCGGATGCGTGTGCGGCTCGTTGCCATCGTACGGAAAGTCGTGCGTATGCTGGTGATGTTCGTCGTGCCGATGCCGGTGAGTATGCTCGAGCCGCTCGTGCGCATGCGTGTGTTCGTGCCGTTCGCGCACATGCAGCCAGATGCCGAGCGCCATCAGCGCGGCGGCGATCCAGAACGTCGCGGGCGGCAGCGCGGGCCAGATCAGCAGCGACAGCACCACACCGAACAGCGGCGCGATTGAAAAATATGCGCCCGTACGCGCGCTGCCGAGATGACGCAGCGCGACGACGAACAGCACGAGGCTGATCCCGTAGCCGCCGAGCCCCGTCAGCATCGCGGCGGCCGTGACCGGTACGGCGGGCAGCGTTGCACCGGTCGCCAGCGCGATGCCGATGTTCACGGGCCCGGCGATCAGCCCTTTCACGCACGCGATGACCATCGCGTCGTTCGCGGCGACCTTGCGGGTCAGGTTGTTGTCGATCGCCCAGCACAGGCATGCGCCGACGATCAGCAGCGCGCCGACCGGCACGCCTGCCCGGCCCGGTATCCACGACAGCAGCGCGCCGCCAGCGACGATCGCGACCATTCCGAGGAACACCTGCACATCCACGTTCTCGCGAAACACGACCCACGCGATGACGGCCGTCAGCACGCCTTCGAGATTGAGCAGCAGCGCGCTCGTCGCAGCCGGCGTGCTCGACAGCCCAAGCATCAGCAACGCCGGGCCGGCCACGCCGCCCGCAGCGATCGCGCCGGCCAGCCACGGCAGGTCGGCGCGCTGCAGCGGCGCGGCATCCGCGGCCGATGCGCGGCGGTTGCGCAACCCGCGCAGCAGGATCCCGATGCCGAGCCCGACGCCGCTGCCGAGATAGAACAGGCCGGCGACCATGAACGGCGACATTGCGCCGATCAGCGCCTTGGCGAGCGGTGTCGCGGCGCCGAACAACGCGGCCGCGGCGAGCGCGACGAGAATCGCGGAATGTCTCTGGTTCATGATCCGATTTGAATTGACGTAAAAAAACGGCGGCCGTGGCTTCGGGTCGGTTCGTGTCGGCGCAAGCCTCCCGCACCTTTCGAAGTGCAAGCCGCATCGCGCTGAACAACCTGCGCGTGGTGTCACGATCCAGCCGGATTATCGCTCGTCATCATGTCACGATGGCCGGACCGCGTCGTTCACATGCCGATCGACAATCCCGGTATCGCTATTTTAGGAAACCGAATTATGTGATTGAAGTGCCATCACAATCAGGCATGCGTACTATCCATGCGCAAACTTCAAAGTCGAAGCATCGCAGATGCGGCGCCGATTGACGGAATCTGTTCGTCCGGTTGCGTTGCCGGTCTGATGTCGCAGGGGGAGTGCCGGCGAGTCAACCGCCGGTGGAGGTAGTCCTGACCTGCCCCTTTCGAGGCAGGTCAGTCTGTCGTGTGATTCACAGCATGCGGCATGCATGCGGGTGAGCGCCGTACAGTCGACGGCGACGCGGTGCGAGTTACTCGTTTCCGGCCGTTTGCTGCTCGATCTGCTGCGCAACGTCGGTTTGAGCTTCCGCGTTCGCCGGTTCCGGCGCTGCTGCTGCGGCCTCGGCCTGCTGCTCGGCCTTCGGCTGCTGCTGCGCGCCCTTGGACGATTGCGCCGCACCCTTGCCGGGACGGCGTGCCTTCAGCCGACGCGCCCGTGCGGCGTCGTCATGCGTCACGCGCCCTGCTTCGTTGCCCTGCAGATCGACCCGCACCGCGTCTTCGACAAGGCACGACCAGTAGCGGTTGCCGCGGCACCACGTCGACATCGCTTCACGCAGTTCGGCTTCGTTGAGGCCCACGGCCTGAGCCTCGCGTGCGAGGTCGTCCCAGATGCCGACCTTGAGCGGTACTTTGGGGGCCGGATTCTTCGGGAACGCGCGCGGAAACTTCCGCTGCAGTTTGCCGATCGCAACGATGACCGGATCGACCGGCGCCGACGGCTTCGCCGAAGTGGGCTTCGCGCGGTGCTGCGCTTTGGCGCCGGCACCCGGTTTGGCCCCGCGGGCCGGCTGGTCGCCGGACTTCGGCTTCGCGCCGGCGTCCGTCGGCGCTGCAGGTCGCTTCGCGTTGCGCTCCTGCTTGGCCTTCGCTGCGAGCTGCGCCCGTAATTCGGCAAGTTGTTCAAAACCCATAAATTCAATCCACCAGGAATATAAGGTGTGGTTCGTGCGGCCATTCCGTGCGACGCAAAAAGCTTCGCCGCCACGCGTGCGACCCGTCTGCCGCCGATGCGGAACACTACGGGGCCGCATCGCGCACGCCACTCTGTTTTCAGGCACCCGGCCACGATGCCGGACAAGGCAGGAGGGAAGTATACCGGTACGCGCGACGGCCGGCTGACTCGCCGGTCTGCATTTGCCCGATCCAGCGTGCGGAAAATGCGTCCGCGCGGCCGCGTTGCGCATTATATGTATACGTTTCCGGAAGTCACGTCGTTCACAACCGTCGTCGAAAATCGGGCCAGTTGTGAGCGAAACGGTCGGCCCGACGGCGTTCGCTGATCGACGCCCGACGCGTGGTGTTACGCGTTGCGGAGCCGAAAAAGATCGTGCCGCGCGAGCGCATCGCCGGCCACGGCGACGATTCCGGATCGCGGACGGCATCCCGTCGGCTGCATGCGAATCGGCGATCGCGACAACGGGACGCACATGACGATGGATCGACGCAGCCTGTCGTGACATCCCGGTACGCCCATCGATTGCACCGGACCCATGCACGACTCGTTGCGTCCGCATCGATCGTGTGGCGTACGAAGATGCCGGAAAATGCGTAGTATGGCCGGGTCACCGTCGTCGGCAGCGTACCTTGGCCCGTACCTCGGCCCGTTTTGCGGCGTCCCCGGTCGGCCGGCGGCATCCCTCTTGCCTGCTAAAGAACCGGTTGTACGAAGCGGAGCGGATACATGGTTCTCCCACACGACATCCCGCACGACGGCATCACGCGCGAGGAGATTCACCATCGGCAGATCGACATGCGCGGTTATCGGCGCAGCGACGGCCTGTTCGAAGTGACGGCCTGCCTCGCGGACCGCAAGACCAGCGATTTCACGCCACCGGGCGGCACGCGAACGGTCGCTGCGCTGTCTCCGATCCACGATCTCGGCGTGACGCTGGTCTTCGACGCCGACATGGTCGTACGCGCCGTATCCACGTTCATCCGGTCGCATCCGTATGCGCAGTGTCCCGGCGGCGGCGACTCGCTGCAGGCGCTTGTCGGACTGAGCATCGGTTCCGGCTGGAACAGCGAGATCCGCAAGCGTCTGCCGTCCTGCGATACGTGCACGCATCTGAAGGAATTGCTCGGCCCGGTCGCAACCACGGCCTATCAGACGATGGTCGGCGTGCGGCGGTCGTCGCTCGACGCCCGCGACCGCGAAGGCAAGCCGCTCAAGATCGACAGTTGCCATGCGTATGGCGCGTCGCGCGATCTCGTGAAACGTCTTTGGCCCGAATACCACCAGCCTGTGCCGACGGCAAAAGGAAGCTAAGGTCCCGGCATTCGGCCGGTTCGACGTCTGCAGGATCGGTGACGCACATGGATGCGTGCGTTGTCTGCGCGGACCAGCGCCAATGCTGCCGGTCCGAAATCAGAAGACGCCCAGCGCGAGTCCGGCGGCAAGGCCCGCGCCGAGTTCGGCGCAGCGCGCACGATCATCGTCGTCGATCGTCTTCGGCGCGAGGATGCGCTCAGGCGTCTGCGCGTGCGTACAGACGATCAGGCCTGGCGCCACGTTCTTCAATCGCCATCCGGTCGCAATCCGGTCTATCTGGCGCAGCGCGTTCTGTCCGTCGCTTCCCGCGCAGATCATTGCCGCGTACGGACGGCCGTTCACGCGATCGAGCGCCGCGTAGTAGCAGCGATCGAAAAAGTCCTTCATCAGCCCGGACATCGACGCAAGATTCTCGGGCGTCGCAAACAGGTATGCGTCGGCGGCCAGCACATCGTCTGCACTCGTCGCGTCCGCGCGCTGCAGCCTGACGTCGATGCCGGGTTGCTCGCGCGCCGCGTCGGCCGCCGCTTCGGCCATCTGTTGCGTGCCTCCGGTCATCGTGTGATAGACGATCAACAGCGTCTTCATTCGTAGTCGCTCGCGTCAGGCTTCAGGTGGGTCGGGGTATCGCCGGTTTCCGCTGGATGGACAGTCGTCGCGTGTGTGGGGGCGGTTGTGCGTTCGCTCTTGCGGATCAGTCGGTTTGCCGGCTCAGCGATGCCAAGCGTGCATCGATCGCGTGCATGACATCGACCTCGATTCGCGCATGATCTTCCTGATGCGCGGTCAATCCGGCGCGACGCGTAATGCGTCGCCGTCGTCCGGACGCGCGTAGTACGCGAGAAACATGTCGGCGGCCGATTCCGCGACTTTCTGTTGCTCCGGCGCCGTGAGCGGCGGCTGGCCCATCGTCACCTGCGGCCAGAATGCGAATGCCTTCACGACACCATGCAACTGATGCGCGGCAAACACCGGATCGGTGACCGACAGGCGGCCGGCCAACGCTGCCGCACGCACCCAGACCGTCAGGTCTTCCTCGCGCTCGCCGAGGCGTTCGACCATGTCGCGCGCACGCTCCGGCGAATGGATGGCCGCGCCGATCGCGACGCGCGCAAGTACGAGAAACGCATCGTCGTTCAGCAGGCGCAATTTGCGCTCCAGCAAGGCGAGCAGTTGCTCGCGCAGCGGCACGTCGGTGCGATAAGTCGGTGAGCTACCGGTTTGGGTCGCATCCCACAGCTTGTGCAGGATCGCGGCGAACAACGTTTCCTTGCCGGGAAAGTGGTTGTAGACCGTACGCTTCGACACGTCCGCGCGCGCAGCGATGCGATCCATGCTGGTTGCATCGTAGCCGGCAGCGAGAAATTCCTCGATCGCCGCGTCGATGATGGCCGCACGCTTTCGATCGGTCAGGCGTTGAGGGAGAGAGCTGGTATCCATGTGGAAATTTTACACCGCTCAGTTTACTTATCCCGGAAATAAACTACACTGTTCAGTGCACTTTTTCTTCGGACGAACCAACATGGCATCGCCTCTCGTTTTGATTCACCGCATTCTGGGTTTTGCAGCCGCCAGGCGCGGCCGCGCGCTGTCCGGCGGTTCGCCGCAGCACAATGGCGAGCGCTTCAGCAATGTTGCGCCGCGTCCCGTCGAAGGTATCGGCAAGACGCTCGGGATCGCCTGGACGATGCTGTTCAACAAGTCGCGCAATACCGTGCCGGCTGGCGCGCTGCCCGTCGATTTGCTGACCCGCGCACAGCTTGACGCTGCGCCCGATCGCAGCCTGTACCGGCTCGGCCATTCGACACTGCTACTCAAGCTGCGCGGCGAATTCTGGCTGACCGATCCCGTGTTTGCCGAGCGTGCATCGCCGTTTCGGAATGTTGGCCCCAAGCGCTTCCATGCGCCGCCGATAGCGCTTGAAGATCTTCCGCCGCTACGCGGTGTGATCCTGTCGCACGATCACTACGATCACCTCGACCGCGAAACGGTGCTCGCGCTCGCGGCCACCACCGGCGTGTTCGTGACAACGCTGGGCGTCGGCGACCGCCTGATCGAATGGGGCGTCGACGCGAAGAAGGTCCGTCAGATCGACTGGTGGCAGAGCGTCGACGTGGCCGGCCTGACGCTGACCGCAACACCCGCGCAACACTTCTCCGGGCGCAGCCTGTTCGACGGCAACAGCACGCTGTGGGCGTCGTGGGTCATCGTCGACGACGACTTGCGTGTGTTTTTCAGCGGCGACACGGGCTACTTCGACGGGTTCCGTACGATCGGCGAGCGCCTCGGGCCGTTCGACGTGACGCTGATCGAAACGGGCGCATACGATGCGCAATGGCCGTACGTGCACATGCAACCAGAAGAAACCGTTCAGGCGCATATCGATTTGCGCGGACGCTGTCTGATCCCGATCCACAACGGTACATTCGATCTCGCGATGCATCGCTGGCACGAGCCGTTCGAGCGAGTAACGGCGTTGTCGATCGTGCGCGGCATCGAGTTGTCCACGCCCAGAATGGGCGAGCGCCTTGATCTCGACGAGCCGCATCGAGGCGAGCGGTGGTGGCGCACGGTAGACGAGCACGCGAACGCGGCAGCGGCAACGAAATCGCGCAGGTGGCAATTTTGCGCGTCGCAAGCGACGAAATAGGTTCGCCTGTCGTTACGTCTTTCGTGCGGAAGCGCGGCGGTGCCGCGTTTCCGGCCATCGCGTTTTCGGGGCAGTTGTTCATTGACGGCTTGTCTGCCGATACGATCACCTGAATCGGAAATGATGCACGCGGCGCCGCCCAATAGCTTCATTCAACAATACGAGGCACCGGTTGACCGACCGCGACAGCAGGCTTCGGCAAACGCGGGCGGATCGCATCTGCAAATTCGCACGCAAGTTTAGATAGTCGGCTCAATCTTCCATCATTACTTCCACCAGCTCACCGCCATGATCACCGCCATGAGCCCGCAGAAGAATAGATGTGACCTTGCGGTTCAACCGATTTGCAACGGCAGATGAGCCGTCGGTCGCCCCCAAGAATTCCACAACTCTTTGTAGTATCGCGCGATCGGTGAAAACCGTTGTCACGTGACAACTCGCGCCGGACATCAGATCAGTGACTCGGCGAGCGATCGTCATGCACCGGACCAACACTCACTGGACGTTGTCTACGATAGCGTTCGGCGCAAGATGTATCGAAAACCACCAATTACGTATCAATCACAACACAATTCACCGCCCAACTCCTGGACGGCTCAGTAGCGCATGAAAAATTCATGCGCCCCCCAATTCCAAGGAGGATCGGGCGTGTTTTGCGTGAAACAACATGAGGAATATTGCGCAAACCATTGCTGGATAAGGATTTCCGGCAGCGCCCCATTTTTTTTGAATGTTTCACGATTCAACTTGGTTGAACCGGTAGGCGACCTTTGGCGTGGGGATTTGCCTTCATTCCTGTGCCGACCGTTGTCAGACTGCTAATAGATATGGAATGCGGGATACGCCATTGCGCCGGTTGTAATGCTGGAAGATACAGCGAAACCTCGCACCCCTCCCCTGCCGGACTATGCGCGCACCACGTCGGCGATGGCCACATCATTAAATGGGGCCGTATCATGATGCGTTAATAATCGTCTGCCCTTGAGTGCGACTCACCAAGCGATCGGGGCATTCTGCCATCACGAGAATGCCGGGCATCGGCGCCGCCGGTCCTGGCGACCGGGACGAATGCCGCCTCAATCATCGGCAAAGACACTTGCCTCTGACGACTACGACGGCCGTCCTGCCGTTTTCTACGATGCCCGGGCTGCCTTTGTTGTCACGTGACAACTTCTCGGACAGAACATATACCAACCAAACGCTGCAACCGGAACTATCTATAAATTCGATCCGCTTTGATCCGCTTGACGTATCTAAATTTGATCGATCGTAACCGTTATCGAGAAATTAGCAACGCCGCTGCGTTACAGCCTGGTTGCTTGTCACGTGACAACTCCCCAGGCAAGCAATCGAGCCAGCCACCGGCTTACGCTTACTATCGAGCGTTGATTGACATAACCGAAATCCACATCCCATTCGAATCAAGTTCTTCCTGTCGACACGCAGCATCAACTGCGACCAATTCCCGGCGACTTGTCACGTGACAACTACGTCCCTCGACGACATCCGCGAACCGGCCAATCAGATTCGCAAGGGGTTCTGTTAGCACCAAAGGCACTGCCATTCCACTAGTCTCTGCGATCGAGTTTCATCACGACGCCAATGACAGTCGAATTTCCTTCAACCCTTTGTGCATTCTTCGTGACCGCAATCGACAATTTTGTTTTTACTCGATCATCACTCACAATTGGTTCGTTAACCGTTCGACCTACTTGTCACGTGACAACAACAACGATCTCCAAGACATGCATCAAGCTGAACACTTTTCTGGACATTTCGATAACAACTGAATATATTACGCAAAACTCCTTGGAGGAATTTAATGGCTTTCAAGATCGCCGTCAGTAATCAAAAAGGTGGTACTGGAAAGACAACCATCTCCGTCAACATCGCGGCTGCGTTCGAGGCCGGTGGCAACAAGGTCGCGTTGATCGATGCCGACCCTCAAGGCACTTCCGTTCGGTGGGTGACGAGCGGTGAGAACACCTTGCCGATGACGGTCCTTTCGCTGGCCCCCGCCGGTCGTGGCATCGGCGGCGAGATCAAGAAGCAGGACGCAAACTTCGACGTGATCGTCGTCGACTGTCCGGGCAACCTCGAAGATCCGCGCATCGCGTCCGTGCTCGAAGTCGCCGACTTCTGCCTCGTGCCGCTGTCACCGTCGCCGGCGGACCTGTACAGCACCGTCGCGATGATTCGCATGATCGAGTCGATGCGAGCCGTTCGTAACCCGAATCTTTCTTCCGCATTAATGCTGAATAGTGTTAATGGAAAAACTAAAATGCGTGAAGAAATTTTAAAAATTCTAAGGGCTGAAGAAATAGGGGAGCATTTGCTCGACAGCCAGATCGCCCAACGCGAGGTCTACCGTCAGACGTTCGCACTCGGCACCACGATCCATCATCACAATCGATACCTGAAGGGGCTGAAGGAAGCCCGTGCGGAAATCGAAAGGCTGGTCACGGAAATGGCCCAATACATCGCGTCGACGCGCGCTACCGGAGCGGCCCATGGCTAAGGACACATCGAAAGACAAGAAGCCGACCGGCAACCTGCATCTCGCGGCCGGCCTGTTGCGCGGGCTCGCGCAGGAAAACGCTGCACTGGAAACCCGCTTGCCCGAGCCGCCGGCTGCACCGAACGTCGTCGACGCGACGCCCGCCGCCGCGCCCCCGGCCGCGGTCGCACCCGCCGGCACACCGGATCTTGGCGCACCGCAGAAGGTACTGGTCAAGGACTGCATCCCGAACCCATTCAACCCGCGCGTGTTCTATTCGGAGTCGAGCCTGCACGAGCTCGCGCTGACGTTGAAACGGGAAGGGCAGATCGAGCCGATCAAGGTCACGCGGCTCCCGGAGTTTCCCGGCAAGCTCGTTGTGATCGACGGGCAACGCCGGCTGCGCGCGACGAGCATCAACGGCGACGAAACCATCAACGCCACGTTCCGCACGGACCACACGCCCGAGCAGCTCTATACGATCGCGTATCGGGCGAACCACGATCACGAACGCCAGACGATCTTCGACGATGCGGTCGCATGGAAGCGTCTCCTCGACGAGAAGGTCTTTCAGGACCAGAACACGCTCGCGGAGAAGATCGGCAAGGACAAGGCATCGATCAGCAAGACGCTGTCGCTCAACGCACTGCCCAACACGCTGCTGGAGCGGATGGCCAGCGCGAACGACGTGGTCGGCCTGCAGGCAGCGTACTTCCTGAAGCTGATCTTCGAGCGCCTGGGCGAACCGACGGCCGACCGGCTGCTCACGGCCGTGATCGATCGGAAGAAATCGGTCCGCGATCTCGAGAATTTCCTGCGTGCGCAGAGTGACGACAACAAGAAAGCGGGGCGCACGCGCTACAGCGTTCGTCACGACTTCGCGCTCGAATCGCAAGCGATCGGCCAGTTGAAGACCTACCCGGACGGGCGTCTGGACCTGCAGCTCAAGGGCGTCGACACGTCCCACCAGGAAGCGCTCGCCGACAGGCTCAAGACCGTTATCGACGCCTACGTCGCCGAGCTGGCAGCCGCCACGCAAAAGTAACGCGCCCAAGCAAAAGGCCTCGCATCCGCGTTGCGCCGCGCAACCGGACGATGAAGTCCGGCGCACGACGCCCGCCCGGTTGCGAGGCCTTGTTCAGTTGCTTGCGAGACTGCTTTTGAGCAGGAATTCCAGCAGGTCGTCCGAGGTCGGTTCGCCCCAGGTATCCAGCGCCAGCCATCGGAAAAAGCTGGTCTGCGCGAGCTTGCTCGCCTTCTTCTTCGGCGACAGCGTGAGATCCTTCGAGCCCGCCACCGTCTCGTTGTAGCGATCGATCAGCTTGGTCTGGTCGTCGATCTCCAACTCGCGGAAATACGCACCGGCTTCCTCGACCTTCGCCGCCAGATATTTGTCGCGAATCTGCTCCTGCTTGCTCTGCGCGGATTCCTTCGCCGGTGCGGCCGCTTCGGTTCCCTGCCCGTCGGCCAGCGTGTAGCCGTGCGTCAGCGCCTTGCGGAAATACGCGGCCACGTTGTCGACCGGCGCCGCGTTCTTCTTCGTAGTCCGATTGAGTGTATAGGCAATCGCCGCCTTGATGCGCTGCACGCCGTATTGCGTGATCAGCCGGCGGGCTTCCGAACGCGGAATGCCGAACTTCGCGACCTCCTCGACCAGCGCTTCGTTCTTGACGTCGCCGTCTTCGACCGTATCGGCACTCTGCTTGCGCGTCACCTTGAACTGAACGGCTTCCACGCTGCGGCCGGACTTGTGTTCGATCAGCTCGAGCGTGTGATCCGATACTTCGTTCACCTCCTGAATGCACGGCACCAGGACCTTGCTCTTGAACAGCTTGTATTCCTTGTACGACTGCGACGCTTTGTCCTGGCCGAGAATGAGGTCGCGGAATTTCGGCAGCGGAATCTTCGCGGTGATGCCGATCCCTTCGTAGCGCACCGTGTTTTCCCACAGCGCGAGCGAGTGTGAGCGCCGGAATTCGCGGGCGATCCGCATATCGATCAGCGCGTAGATTTCCGGATTGAGCAGCTCGCTGCGAATCTGGTCGGAGAAGCTGTACTTCAACACCGATTGCTCGAGCTCCGCGCCCGCGAGCAGGCCCGACGCTTTCCAGACCGTCGAACGGTCCGCGGCCAGGTAGTCCCAGTTGACGACGGTACTGATCAGCGAGTTGACCGTGTCCTTCACGTACTTCGTGTTGTTGCTGTTCAACCCGCTCTCGTGCGAAAGCGAGGCGATCGAGATCGAGAAGCTCGTTCGACCCGGCTCGAACGCCTCCTGCCGAAGCGCGTTCTTGATCAGCGAGCTGAACATCTTGCGCTGCTGCAGACCGATCTTTCCCGACTTGGGCGCGATATGAATCGCCTGGACCGCCTTGCGCAGCAAGTCGGGAGGCTCGGGTGTCTGAAACAGTGAAACCTGTTTGTCTGAGCCTTTGCTTGCGGGCTTGCGCGGCATCGTGATGTCCGGATAAGGTGACCTTGTTGAGAGCGGACTTTATACCTTCTCACGTCGCAGAGCAACGCCCTCGCTCCAGCATCACTTGCAATATCACGGCTAACCTTCAGATGCAAAAGGGAAATTCGTGATGAAGCAATCTGCGCGGGGCCCCATATCCATCTACCTTTTGGCCAAAAAACCTCCCACAAGAAGCTACCTTTCGGGTCCGGCTACAGAAACCCGGCACGAGATTTGCCCTAGGGAAGGTACCCATCCATGGGGGCAAACGAGCGGAATCGCGATCGACGACCGGATTCGTGATGCCTTGCAACACGCGGCCGTTTTTCTCCCATAACGTGCTACCTTCATCGACTCCCATGGACGGCTACCTGTCGGCAGCCTTCGACATGGGCGATTGCGTTACTTTCGGCCTCGAAGGGAGAAATCGCTCCCATAAACGGCAACCATTCGGTTATCCCATAAAAGGTTACCTGTCCGCGACATCGATCCTGTCTATGGGAGCAGCCAGCAGAGGGGTCCTGGTGAAACACGCTCGACCGGCCCGATTGACCACCCATAAACGGTTACCATCGAGAGACACCATAAACGGCTACCTGAAAAAAATCACTGTGGACGCAAGCACTTACGGATCAAAAAAAACGCCCCATAAAAGGCTACCTGCCTGCGTTCCCATAGACGACTACCCATCTCGTTTTCAGGCTGATTTCCCATAACCGGGTACGCTTGCCCCATATCCACAGCCCCGATTCCCCACAACCCGGTACCCAAAACCCCAAATCCACAGACCTGAAACCCCAAACCCTTCCACCTGTGCTCCCATAAATGGGTACCGAACACCGGTCAAAGCCTTGTGGAATAAGGCTGTGAGCCGTCTAAAAGTAGTTAAAGAAGTAAACGTGGTTTACCAAAGATGTAAACACACGTGTGCCGTCACAGAAAGACAAGCCCCATAAACCGCTACCCATGGGATCTGTCCATGGTTCGTCAAGCATCCCGCTGCTTCGATTCAGGCCTGCTGGACAGAGCCTGAGGCCTTGATGGAACAAGGCCTCAGGCCCGACAAGGTTTCCCGGGGAGGTGAGTGCCCACTCACAACACCTAAAAGTAGAAACCTATGGGAGGAAATCGGGCGGAGATCACCGGTTTCCGCATTCAGGTTCCCATCTATGGGACCGAAAAGCCGGGGCCGCGACGACCCGCGCTCCTGTGATCGACAGCCAAATCGGGCCAGCGACCGAACGCACGAACATTGTCAGTTTCACCCACAGCAGTTCGAAATCACCCTGGACGGCACGCGAATGGTTTTTTGTACTCATGCTTCCCGTTCTGTGGACAAGTTTTTTGCCGGTCGTCTATCGACGCTTTTCGTTACATTTAGCCTGTGGACTGTGCACAGAGGAAATAGACGCGGCTTGCTTCTCCGCCCCGAGGTCCCGCAACTTTCTACCTTTGGATCGACCGAAGAGTAACGCTGTGCTCTTGAATGGCAACCAGAGGCCAACATAGCCTCCCGGAAGCAAAAGTCGCCTCGCTTCACCAAGGCGCACAGGTCGCCGGCTTCTGGGCCGATCTCGTGAGAGTTACGAGCCAACGTGAAGATGCGGCCGCTGAAGAAGCTCACCGCAATCGAATTCGAATAACGATCCCGAACATTCTCACCGTCAGAAACTTCCTGATCCCGGAAAAGCTCACCGGCGACGCGTCCCGCAGGTATATGCAAGCCGTGCAGCCACGGCATCCGCACGGGATACTCGACGGCCAAAATCGTCGAATGAAAAATCTGTGGCCCGCGCGCGTTGCCTGAAGTGTTCACGACCAGAGTCGGGCCGGCTGACAAGCGTTGTCGCGGCATCAACACGACGCGCAACGTGTGCCGGACGGAGTATCGCAATGCTTGTGCGGCTCCCCCCGCGCATTCGTGAGGGGGTTCCGGTCAACGTCCTCACCCTATGCCGAGCGTTTACCCATTTCGCTATACACACCAGACGACGCCGCCTTCCGGTGCGGTAACACGAGACGATCGCATCGGTCACCGGACGAACCGAATCGTGGTCGTTTATGGGAGAACCCGTCGCTGGAGCCTCGTCGAGCGGCAACATTGCACACGGATCGACAACTATTGCGGTGATTGCGCTTCGTGTGATGAAGATCACGGCAAGCATGAGCGTGCTGCTAACACCACCTATGAAACAGCAATCGGCATGCGAGCTAGACACGACGATACGAATGTCATCGGAATCGCAGCCTCGCATCACGCCATGTGATCGATCTTCATCACCGAAGCGTGCTGTACGTCCGACGTTTCCGCTGCCTCGACCGCGCGATCTTCACGCGCGCCGAAACGCGATGTACGTCCCTGTCTCTTCCGCGCGACGGTAGAGCAACGTCCACGTGTTCTCCCATACGTGTATCCCCAACTCCGTTTGCACGTTGGCGCCACATTTTTCACGACGCGGTTATGATGCACAGGTCCCGATCGCGACCTGACGACCGATCAGGACAGGGGCGGTATCTCGATGGTCTTTCCAACCGTGATAATCATCAGAAAAGAGAGTTCAGCGATGCGAATCCAGATCAGAAAACTCACGCTGGCTGCTACCGCAGCCGCGTTCCTGTTCGGCTCGGCAGTTCCTGCATTTGCCCAGACCGACGCCGCCAGCACGCCTCCTGCACAGGACGCCAAGGCGGCGAAGAGCCAGGCACGCAAGGCGGCCAGGGCTCAACGCAAAGCGGAGCGCAAGGCTGCGCGCGCGAAAAACACCGCCGAGCTGAAGAAACTCGAAGACGCCGGTTACAAGCCGGCGGCCAACGACCCGAACTATCCGCAGAACCTGCAGAACGCGGAGAAGAAAGCCGCCGGCGCAAGCCAGTAAGCGCCGTTCGGCGGCAAGCCGCGGTACGATCCGCGGCTTGCCCTGTGCATCGCGGTCACGCGATGCACGTCAAAAACAGAATGCCGCTCATGAACGAGCGCAAACCCGATCCGCGCATTTGTGCTATTTGATTCGGAATCCTGCATTGAATGGCGGGCACGACCGGCAGGTCGATACGGTCAGTGCTGCGCGCCCGATGCGGCTGCGTTCCCCGTCACCTTCAGCCAGTCCTTGAATGCATGCACGGCCTCGTCGTCCGCGCGCGCGGACGCCACATACGTGAAGTAGCGCCACGGCGGCAGGGCCGGTTCGCTGAACGGCTGCACGAGCCGGCCTTCGGCGATGTCGTCCGCGACGAGCGCGATCGGCCCCATCGCGACGCCGAGTCCGTCGAGTGCGCCTTGCAGCGTCAGGTAGAAATGCTCGAGCGTGAGCGAATGTCGCGGCACGAGATTCGGATGCCCGGCCGCCGCGAGCCATTCGGGCCACATGCCGGGATAGGTCGCCGCGTGCAGCAGCGTGAAGCCGGCGAGATCGGCGGGCGTATGCAACGGCCGGCCTTCCAGCAGCTTCGGCGCACACACCGGCAGCCGGACTTCGGACAGGAATTCCTCCGCGACGTAACCGTCGATGGCTTGCGGGCCGCCTCGAACGATCAGGTCGACCTTGTCGCGCAGTTTCTCGATCGGCTCGTTCGACGTCGACAGCCGTACCTCGATCGTCGGATGGGCGACCTGGAACGACGACAGCTTCGGCACGAGCCAGCGCAACGAAAACGTCGCGGGCGCGCTGACGCGCAGCACGCGCTGCTGCGCGTGGCCGAAGTGCTGCGCGGTGGCGAGCGCGATCCGGTCGAACGACGCACCGACTTCGGCGAGATACGCGCGGCCGGCGTCGGTCAGTTCGACCCGCCGGTTGTGGCGTTCGAATAGCGGCCGTCCGAGCCACGCCTCCAGTTGCTGCACGTGCCGGCTGATCGCGCCGTGCGTCACGCACAGCTCGTCGGCGGCAAGCGTGAAGCTGCCGAGTCGGGCGGCTGCTTCGAACGCGCGTAGCGAATTCAACGGAGGAAGACGTCGGGCCATTGCATCGTTTCGCGTGAAATTTACTCACGCGATAGTTCAGGTTTAATCGTTTGATCGGGCGATCCAGCTCCGCCAATATGGCACACAAACGGCCGGCTCGGCCGAACGAGTGTCTGAATTTCTCACATGGAGTGCGGAGCATGCCGAACGTGGTGGTCGTGGGTGCCCAATGGGGTGACGAGGGCAAGGGGCGCGTCGTGGACTGGCTGGCGGCTCAGGCCGACCTCGTCGCACGCTACAACGGCGGCCACAACGCGGGCCATACGCTGGTCGTCGGCGGCAAGACGTACAAGCTTGCGCTGCTGCCGAGCGGCATCGTGCGCGGCAAGCGCGGCGTGATCGGCAACGGCGTGGCGCTCGATCCGGAAGCGCTGCTCGCGGAGATCGCGCGGATGGCCGAGCTCGGGCTATCGGTGACGCCGGACAACCTGTCGATCGCCGAGAACGCGACGCTGGTGCTGCCGATTCACCGCGCGATCGACCAGGCGCAGGAGCGCCTGCGCCGCGAACCGATCGGTACCACGCTGCGCGGGATCGGGCCGGCTTACGAGGACAAGGTCGGGCGTCGCGGGCTGCGCGTCGGCGATCTCGCGGAACCCGGCCGGCTCGCCGACAAGCTCGACGTGCTCGTCGACCATCACAACGCGTGGTTCCGTGGCCTGGGGCTCGACGAGTGTTCGCGCGACGCGATGCTGGCGACGCTCGTCGATCTCGCGCCGAAGATCCTGCCGTTCGTGCGTCCCGTCTGGGCCGACCTCAACGACGCGACCGATCGCGGCGAACGCATCCTGTTCGAGGGTTCGCAGGCCGTGATGCTGGACATCGACTGGGGCACGTATCCGTTCGTGACGTCGTCGGGCACTGTCGCATCGGCGGCAGCGGCCGGCACGGGCCTCGGCGCGTCGAGGCTCGGTCACGTGCTGGGCGTGACCAAGGCGTATGCGACGCGTGTCGGCGGCGGCCCGTTCATCACCGAGTTGACCGACGCAACGGGCGAAACACTACGCGCACGCGGGCAGGAATTCGGCGTCAACACCGGCCGGCCGCGACGCTGCGGATGGCTCGATGCCGCGCAGTTGCGCCAGGCGGTCAGGATCTCGGGCATCGATTCGCTGACGCTTACCAAGCTCGATGTACTCGACGGTTTCAAGTCGATCGAGCTGTGCGTCGGCTACGAACTCGACGGCGCGCGGGTCGACCATCTGCCCGCGAGCCTCGACGCGCAGTCGCGCGCGAAGCCGGTCTACGAACGGTTCGACGGCTGGCATGGCACCGTGAAGGGCGTGCGCGAGCGTGCGGCGCTGCCGCGCGCCGCACGGGATTTCATTGCGCGCATCGAAGCGGTCGCGGGCGCGCCGGTATCGATGATCACGACCGGTGCGGAGCGCGACGACACGATCGTGTTGCGTAATCCGTTCGATGCGGCGGCCGCCGCGTAACGTGCCGTCGATGGCGTAAATCGCGGATCGGCATCGTGGTCGCCGGGTAGTTTTTGCCGCCCCAATGTAGTTTGCATGCCGGCGTGCTCGATCGCGTACACGCCCGGCCCGGATGCGGCGCGAAGGGCGGCTCCACGATACGATTCGGCGTCCGGATCACGCCGCACACGGCGAACTGGACACGCCTGCAGCGCTGCTGTACTGTTCCGCACGATTCGCGCCAGACCGGCCTGCGCCGGAGCCGCCGGCACCACGGCCGCACGGCGGCGCGCCGTGATCTCAATCCCGGGGACAGGCCGATGGACACGTTACAGATGATGCGCATTTTCGTCCGGGTCGCGGAGGAGGGCAGCTTCACGAGCGCGGCCCAGCGCCTGGACATCACGACGGCATACGCATCGCGTTCTGTCGCGCAGCTCGAAACGCATCTGCGCACGCGTCTGCTCAACCGCAGCACGCGCCGCATCGCGCTGACCGACGCCGGGCAGCGCTATCTCGATCGTTGCCAGCGCATCCTTGGTTATATCGACGAAGCGGAAGCCGAGGCGGCGGACGCACAGGCGAAGCCGTCCGGACGGCTGCACGTTCACGCGACGACGAGTTTCGGCCAGGCCTATGTGGTGCCCGCGGTCGTGCGCTACCGGCAGCGCTATCCGTCGGTCGCGGTCGAGCTGACGCTGTCGCAGCACGTGCCCGACATCATCGACGAAGGTTACGACGTGTCGCTGCAGTTGAGCACGACGGAGCTGCCCGATTCGGGGCTCGTGTCGCAGCGGCTCGGCGAGGTGCACAGCGTGCTGTGCGCGTCGCCCGCGTATCTGAAGGAGCGCGGCACGCCGCGCACGGTGCGCGAGCTCGAAGGGCATGCGTGCCTGCAGATCGTCACGCCGGTGTTCCCGCGCGATCGCTGGCATCTCGACGGCCCGGACGGTCACGAGACGTTCGACCTGCCGTTGCCCGATTTCCAGGTGAACATCGCCGATGCGCTGGGTGCCGCACTGCGCGCCGGCCTCGGGATCGGCTCGCTGCCGATGTCGTCCGCACTGCCCGCGCTCGCGAGCGGTGCGCTGGTGCGCGTGCTGCCCGAATACCGGTTACAGAAGCTGACGGTCTACACGCTGTACGCTTCGCGTCAGTATCTCGACGCGAAGATCCGCACGTTCATCGATTTCCTGCGCGAATGCGTGCCCGAAATGCTGTCCGCCGACGAGGCCGCGCTGAACGTGTCCTGCAAATCCTGAGTCGGCACTGCCGCTGTTCATATGCGCGTTTTGCTCCGGAAAATGAAATAATCCGTAGTCCTGCATTTAAGGTAGACGTCGACGATGCGATCGCGATCGACCCGGTAAACGACGCCCCCGGGCAACCAGCACGTCCTTATGAAATCGCTTGCTTTCGATATCGAACATGGTTGGTTCGATGCGCGGTGCAAACTTCCTGGAATCGGTTCGACCTGCTTCATCGCGTTCGCGCGGCGGTGCAGCCGGCCCAGTATTCGCTCAACGGCGGAACGGCAGCGCGACGTCGTCCGGAAGCGGGTACGCGTACGGCCGGCCGCCACGCCGCTCGACGGTACCCGGCAAACAAAAACGCCACGGATGAAAGTCCGTGGCGTTTCTCTTTGCGTCGGCTTATCGCGAGCGCGTCGATCGCGTATTACTGCGGCTTCGCCCAGAGCGTGCGGCCGAAGAACGTAAGCGTGCGGTCCCACGCGATTTGCGACCATACTGGATCGAACTGCGTGCCGGAGATGCGGCCGGTGCCGACGGCCGTTTCGTTCGCGAATCCGTGATGCGCGAGATAACGATGGAATTCGACACCGACCTTCGCATCGGTCAGCTTCTTTTCCAGCGCGTCGACCTGGTCGATCGCGAAGAATGCATCCTGTGTGGCCCAGTGGCCCATCAGCGGCACGTTGAGCTTCGCCGGATCGAGGTAGTCGAGCGGCGGGAAGCCATACCACGTGACGCCCGCGTCCGCGTCGGCGAACTGCAGCGACAACAGCGTCAGCGCACCGCCCATGCAGAAGCCCGTCACCGCGACGCGCGGAGCCAACGTCTTCAGATATGTGACGGCGCCGGGAATGTCCTGCGATGCGGCGTCGCCGAAATCGAGGCCGGTCATCAGGTGGTGTGCCTCTTCTTCCTCGACCGTCGACTTGCCGCGATACAGGTCGGGCACGAGCGCGAAGTAGCCGCAGCGCGCGAGGCGATCCGCGACGCCGCGGATCTGGTCGTTCAGCCCCCACCATTCCTGGATGACGACGACCGCAGGCGCGCCTTCGGTCTTTTCCGGCCTGGCGAGATAACCCTGTAGTTCCTGGCCGTCCGGGCGGCGAAACGTGATCATGGAACCGGATGCTTGAGACATGAAACCGCTCCTTTTCAAAAATGCGATGAGTACGGCAGCGGGCCGGCCAGCGGGCGCGGCGACGATCGGGCATGCAGGGCGTCGTGGTTTCGCTCGCGTTCGTTTCGGCCGACACCGACCACGCGGCCATTCTATGCGCAAACGCCGGCTGCCTGCGTGAACGGCGCCGCGCGGCGCGCGATCGGCGGGGGCGTGTCGGTCGACGGTCGCGATCCGGTCACGGAGCGGATCACCGAAAAGCGAACACCCCGCGCCCGATGAACGGGAGCGGGGTGTTTCGTTTGCCGCGCGCGGATCGGAACGCGCCGTGTGCGTCGGGCTTACTGGCCGAAATACACGGAGTCGCGGCCATCCTGCTTGACCGCGATTGTGCGGCCGGCACGCACGCCGGCGGCGGCTTGTGCGCCGTAACCGGTTTCATCGGCGTTCGTTACGCGGGCCTGTGCCGTCTGCAGCGCGCGGGGGTAGTACTGATCGGAGACTTCGGGCTTGTAGCCGGCCTGTTCGAGCTGGACGAGTTCCGCGCGCACCTGGGCACGCGTCAACTGGCCCGACGGGTTCGATTGTGCGAATGCGCCATACGAGGCGGACAGGGTGGTTGCGGCGACGACAGCGTAGATGAACGACTTCATGATGACCTCCGGTTTCGTTGATTTCGCGCTTCGCTTGTTGCGTTCAGCGGTTGATTGCATCGTAGCGATCGCGTTACCGGTCGGAAATACGCGTTCCAGCGAATAATTATTGCAACTGGGTAAACGATCCGCGGGGATTAGCGTTTTTGTCTGGTGATTGCGGGCATGCCGGAGGGCCTGTCGGTTCGCGCTGCATAGGGGCGTAAGGCGCAGTCGTTCGGGTCTCGATGTGATCGATCGACCGGCGGCCGCGTGACGATCAATTGAGTCGCATTCCGAAGTATTTGGGCGAGATGGTCGGCATGGCTCATGCACTTCCGCGTCACTTGGTCGGGGCCGCCTGACGCTTCCGATATTCGGCGGGCGTGACCCCGACGTGTCGGGTGAATGACCGCCTGAGCGTATCGACATTCGCGAAGCCGCATTTCGCGGCGACCTGCTTCTGCGCGTCATGCGTGTTCTCGAGCAAATGACGAGCCGCCGTATTGCAGGCGCGCCTGTTTTTCGCCGGCGATGCGCAGCGTTACCGTCTCGGCGTCAATTTCAATCAGATTCCCGTGAACGCGCCGAAGTGTCTCTTAGCGGCCACGCTCCGTCGAAGCGTGATCGAGAACGCCTTGCGAGCACCGCCGAGGGCGGAATCGCCTTAAGTCAGTAAAAAAGTTGTTACGTAACAATCACCAGATGTTTCTCTAACTTTATATACTGAATTACTGCATCGCCTCACCCAGGCGAATCTTCGATTCGCAATCGCCGGAATCTGCTGCCAGACAGCCGGCCACATCCGCTGGCTCCTTCGCCGACGCTTGACGGACAGGCCACCACGGCTCTCCCAACCCGCCCCCACAAGTCATCGGCAAAACGCCTATAATGATTGGGCAAATTGCCGGAGAGAGGTCATGAGCACCATCGCTTTTCATCCTTCGGGTGTCGCGCATCCGCGTCAGGCCGAATTCACGATTCTCGAGCAGCTACTGGCGATCCGTGTCCGATCGGGTGCCGATCTTGCCGAGCTGGCGAGCGCGCGTGTCGACGTCTCGGTGATCGACCGGCTGTCGGAGCGCGGGCTGAAATCGGACGAGCTGGCCTTCATCATCCCGCGCCGCACGCTGAGCCACCGTCGCCAGGCGCACGAACGCCTGTCGCCGGAGGAATCCGACAAGGCGATTCGCCTCGCGCGCATCGTCGCGCAGGCGACGGCTACGTTCGGCGACCAGGACAAGGCGATGGCGTGGCTGCGCAACGGGCTTCAGCGCTTCGGCGGCCGCACGTCGCTCGACATGGCGAGCACCGAGCATGGCGCGCGGCTCGTCGAAGAGGTCCTCACGCAGATCGACGAGGGGTACTTCGCTTGATGACGCTGTGGCGGATCAGCAATTACGCCGACCTGAAAGGCATCGGCGGGTTGCGCGCCGGCGGGCGCTGGCATTTTGCCGGACAGCCCGTCGTGTATCTCGCCGAGCATCCGGCACTCGCATTGCTCGAGACGCTCGTGCATTTCGAAATCGCCACCGTCGCGCAATTGCCGAGCGGATACCAGTTGCTTCGTATCGAGGTGCCGGAATCGGTGGACGTCGCCGAGATCGCGGAAGGCGACGCGCCGGACGAGTGGCAAACGAACGTCGACTGGACCCGCAGCGCCGGCACCGAGTGGCTGCATACGCAGCCGAGCGCGCTGTTGCGCGTCCCGAGTGTCGTCGTGCCGCACGCGCACAACTTCCTGCTGAATCCGCTGCATCCGGCCGCGCCCGAGATCCGCGTCGCGGAAGTCATGCAATCGCCGTACGACACCCGGATTCTGCGGCTGATCGAGTCGAAGCCGGGCGAATAGGAAAAAAGAACAGGGCCCGTGCCGTGAGCTGGTTCAACGCTCATGCGCGGCGCGATCCGCGGCCGCATCGGGCGGCAGCGTCTGCCGGATGCGCGTGATCGTTCGCGTACTGACGAGACCGAGCATGGCGCTGACATCGGCGTGCGTGTGGCCGGCGAGCAACTGGCGGCGCGCATACGTGTTGCGCAGCACGCGCGGGCTCATGTCCGCTGCGTGGAAGCCGATCGAGGTCAGCGCGTCGCGCACCACGAGCAGCAGAAACATGTCGTTCATCGCGCCACCGCCGCGCGGCGCGGGAAACAGCAGTACCGATGCCGGTGCGTCTGCCGAGCACGCACGCCATGCGGCGAGCGGCGCCAGCGCGAACGCGGCGAGTTCGATCCGGCGCGCCGGCCGCGCGCGATCGCGCGGCACGGACAGCGCCGGCGGCAGCGCGTCGAGATCGGGCGCGTCATGCGTCGTCGCGCGAATCTCGGCGGACGTGATGCCGCTCGCAAGCAGCAGCGCGACGATCGCGCGATTCCGGCAGTCGGCCGGCGTGTCGTCCGGTCGCGGCTGCACATGGCGCTGCAGCGCCGCGTCGGCGTCGGGCGGCAGGTAGCACGGCTCGGGCTCGCCGTCCGGCCACGCGAGATGGCGCGTCGTCCGGCCGGCCGGATGGATCGTCCGCACGCCGGTGTCGACCAGATGCCGGCCCAGCCGGTCGATCAGCTTCGCGTAACGCACGCGGGTCGAGGTGCCGGGCGCGCACGTGCGTTCGAGCTCCGTCAGGAAGGCTGCGACGTGGTCGGGCCCGAACGTGGCCAGCGACACGCGGTGCGCGATCAGATGGCGCAGGAACCGTTCGAACATCGCGACGTGCTGCACGACCGAGCGCGGCGCGAACGGCCGGCGGCCGGCGCCGGTCGCGGTGGTTTCCTGCCATGCGCGAAAGGCGCCGACGGGATCGTGAATCCAGCGATTCGTATCCATCCACGATTTATAGCCGGACGCGGTGACGCCGGCAATCGTCCCGATGTCCATTCCAATCCGGTCGGCCCGTGCAATGCAACCGGCGCATCAGTGCGCGGCACGCGTCTCGTCGATACCGTCGTCGCGCATCCGTTCCATTGCTTCGACATCCACATTCCGAACCATTCGCCACTGACCACGGCGGCAGGAATTGCCTGCGCGAGCGGCGTGGCCAGCGCGATTTCGACAACGCGCTGACGCGGGTCGAGGACCTGCGCGCGCCGATGCAGTGCAGCAAGCGAACCCTCAAGCCGGCGCGGTGGCGCTGCACATACAACGACCGGTCGCGTCATTTCCTTATTGCGGAAAAAAATTTGTTCGTGGGACTATCGAACGCATTGCCTGTGCACCGAGGGGGTCGCAGGCAGCGCGATGTCCATCGCAACGACCTAAAAGAACATCGACAGACAATGAACAGAACAGCGATTTTCCCGTATGCGTCCGCGTTGCTCGCGGCTGCCCTGCTGACGGCATGCGGCGGCGACGTCGAGAACGAAGCGGGGCGCACGCAGGCACCTTCGACCGATACGAGCTGCCTCGCGGTCGACAACAGCGGCGCGACGGTTGTGGTGGGCTCGAACCAGCCGGGTGATCCGTCGCTGCCGGAAGCGTCGTCGGGTTATCGCACCGGGATGAAGCCCGTCTATGCGAAGACCTACCTGGTGGCGACGTCGAACGCTTACGCGAGCGCGGCCGGCTGCGCGGTGCTGAAGAAAGGCGGCACGGCCGCCGACGCGGCGGTCGCCGTGCAGGCCGTGCTCGGCCTGACGGTGCCGGAGGCGACGGGCCTCGGGTCGGGCGGCGTGCTGCTCTATTACGATGCGCGCGGCAAGACGCTGCAGGCGTACGACGGCCGGGAAACCGCTCCGGCCGCCGCGACGGAGAACTACCTGCGCTACGTCGACGACACGACCGACCATTCGGCGCCGCTGCCGAACGCGCGCGCCAGCGGCCGCTCGATCGGCACGATCGGTGTGCCGCGGCTCATCGAGACACTGCAGCAGGATCACGGCCGGTTGCCGTGGCAGAACCTGTTCGGCGATGCGATCACGCTCGCGACCAACGGCTTCCCGATCGGCGGCCGGCTCGCCGACGCGATCGCGGCAAACGCCGCGAACCTGAAGCGCGACCCCGAGGCCGCCGCGTATTTCCTGAATGCCGATGGCTCGCCGAAGACGCTCGGCACCGTACTGAAGAACCCCGCGTACGCGCACACGCTGACGCTGATGGCGCAGTCGGGTGCGAATGCGCTGTACACCGGGCAGATCGCGCAGGACATCGTCGCGAAGATCGCAACGACGAAGGGCGCGGACGGCTCGACGCTCACGCCGGGCAAGACGACCGTCGCGGATCTGGCCGCGTATCAGGCGAAGCGCCGCGAACCCGTATGCACGACCTATCGCAGCTACTGGGTGTGCGGGATGCCGCCGCCGTCGTCAGGCGGCATCGCGGTCGCCGCGGCGCTCGGCATTCTCGAGAACTTCGACCTGAAGTCGCTGAAGCCGACGGCGATCGATCTCGAGGGCGGCAAGCCGACCGTCGCGGGTGTGCACCTCGTCACCGAGGCCGAACGGCTCGCGTATGCCGACCGCGACAAGTACGTGGCCGATACGGATTTCGTGCCGCTGCCGGGCGGCACGTGGGACACGCTGCTGAACAAGCCGTACCTGAAATCGCGAGCGGCGCTGATCGACACGACCAAGAGCATGGGCACCGCACAGCCCGGCAATTTCGGCGCGGTGCCGCTCGGCGTCGACACGACGCTGATCGAGCACGGCACGAACCAGTTCACGATCGTCGACGGCGACGGCAACGTGCTGAGCGCGACGACGACGGTCGAGTCGAGCATGGGCTCGTTCCACATGACCAACGGTTTCCTGCTGAACAATCAGTTGACCGACTTTTCCGCGAACCCGGTCGACAGCGCCGGCAATCCGGTGGCCAACCGCCTGCAGCCGGGCAAGCGGCCGCGCAGCTCGATGGCGCCGACGATCGTGTTCGGTCAGGCCGCCGACGGCTCGCGCGGCGATTTCGTGATGGCGACCGGTTCGCCGGGCGGCGGTACGATTCCGCAATACGTGGTCAAGACGCTGGTCGGCGCGCTCGACTGGGGGCTCGATGCGCAGCAGTCCGCGGGCCTCGTCGATTTCGGCGCGAGCAACAGCCCGACGACCACGATCGGTGGCGAGCATCCAAACGTCAACGCGGCGAACAACGGTGCGAACGATCCGCTGATCACGGGGCTGCTCGCGCTCGGGCACAAGGTGTCGACGTCCGCGCAGGCGAGCGGCGTCAACACCGTAATGCGCGTGACGGTCGGCCAGTCGCCCGCGTTGCAGGGCGGCACCGATCCGCGTCGCGAAGGCGTCGTGCTCGGCGATACGTTCCGGCCGTAACCGGGCGGAACGCGCACGGCCCCGATCTGCCTGTATCTGCCGACAGGCGATCGGGGTCGCGTTTCTTCAAGGGGCTGCGATGACGCATGCACGTCTGCTTGAAATGGACGCAGTCCTGTCGGTGCCAGGCGTTTCGATTTCCTCGGCGGTGTCGATTGCGACAGCGCGCTGGACAGTCGCGATGCCGAGCCGTTCGATGCGCAGTGGATGGCGGCATTCGATGCGATCGACGACGATCCGGGTACGGCGATCGACAGGCCGGCAGTAGACGCATTGCGGGAAAAGGCATTCAAGCTCGCCTTCGGCGCATCGGACAACGCCGGAGCGGCGGCGTGCGTGTCCGACGATATCGAATCGATCGCGAGGCGCCGGTTGTCGCGCCGCACCGAGGTCCGGTCGACACACATACTTTGGAATGCCTATAAAAACGGCTGGTTCCCCTGCTAGCCGTTTCACGTTCGTGGTTTCCCGATGCGCGGCGATCGGGGGAAGCGTGATCGCGGAGCGACCCGTGCCGGATGCCGTCGGGTTCGCGCCTGCTCGTCGGCAAGTACGCCGTCTTTCCCATCTCAAGCCCCCGATTGTCAAACAGTGTGAGTCAATCGTCAGCATTTGCAACTGAAGTAACAGTCCCCGCAAATCAATCGTTTTGCGCGTCGGCGCCGCTACATTAGCTCCACCTGCCGCACGTCGCGGCGAGGCATGCGACAAGCCGCACGAACGCGGCCCGCAGCAACAACGTCCTTGGGGAGAATGACCATGAACAAGATTCGTACGCTTCTGCTGGGTGCCGCTCTGACGGCGATGGCGACGTCGGCTGCTTTCGCACAGACGGCCCAGACCGGCGCAGAGGGTTCCGCAGGCGTCGGCGCACAGGTCCAGACGCCGCTGCTCGGCGGCGGCGTGGGCGTGCAGGCAGGTGCCGGCGCGAATGCGGCAGGCTCGGGTTCGGGCGCAGGCAACCTCGTCGGCGGTGCGCTGAACGGCGTCGGCAAGACGGTCGGCGGCGTTGGCGCGGCAGCCGGCAATGCGGTGGGCGGCGCGACCCAGGCGGTGGGTTCGGCAGCGGGTACGGCGAAGGATGCCGCGGCCTCGGCCGTACACTCGACGAAGTCGCACGTGAAGCACGTCGCAGGCACCGCAAAGAGCCACGCGCAAGGCGCGGTGTCGACGGCAGGCGATGTTGCGGGCGGCGCGAAGGCGAAGGCCGGCGAAGCGCTCGAAGGCGCGACGAATTCGGTGCAGGGCGGCGCATCGGTCGGCGTGAAGGGTTCGGCTTCGGCACAAGGCGGCGCGCTGTAAGCAACACGCATCCAATCACGGCCCGGTCCGCTTCGAAGCGGGCCGGGCCGCTTTTTTTATCGGCGCACACGGCACGCCGTTCGACGTTCCTCGCAATACGGCGATGCATCGGCGTTCGCCGCGAATCCGGCGGCGCGATGGGCACGCGCGCTACCGGATGCCCCGGGCACGAGCCCGCGACAGGCGACGCGCGCGGCCCCTGCCCATTGCCCGGCCGCCATGCTTAAATAGCGGGGCTCTCCCGGTTGCCGGGCCGCCGCGATGGCAGCGCCGGCCGACGCGGGCAAGCATGTCCGATCGACATCGTGACGACAGACGACACCAAAACGCCGTTCCGGCCAGCCCGGCGCGGCCCGATAACATTCCGAGGCATCACGTCATGACCATCCTGTTCCGTCTTCTCGCGCTCGCCTGCGCGCTCTGGCTGGCGGCCTGCGCAGCGCCGCCCCCGCCGTCAGGCAGTATCGGCGCGTCTGCGGCTTCACCGCTGGTTCCGGACGCCAGCGAACGCCGCGGGCTCGGCACCGCGTGGGGCGAGTCGGTGCGATCCGAAACCCGCAATGTCGAATTCGAACGCGCGGATCCGGCGAAGCCGACGGATCTCGCGTCGGTCTACTACAACGACGCGCTGCCCGGACATCTTCCCGCATCCCAGGTGCGCCGGCTGCCGACCCGCGTCGCGCTCGCGAACGGCGACATCGCGCTGTCGTTTACGGACGAGAAGGGCGCGCCGCTGCGCCTCGCGCGCAGCAACGGCCGCTGGCACATGGTGGGTGTCGAGGGTTCGCGCTACATGATCGTGCTGCGCAACCAGGGGCGCCGCACGTTCGAAGTCGTGTCGACGGTCGACGGGCTCGACGTGCTGTCGGGGCGGCCGGGCAGCTATACGAACGGCGGTTACGTGCTGTATCCGGGCCGCACGCTGACGATCGAGGGCTTCCGCAAGAGCCGCGACGAAGTCGCCGCGTTCCGCTTCGCGGCGGTACCTGACAGCTATGTCGCGAACTCGAAGTACGGCGATGCCGCGAACGTCGGCGTGATCGGCGTCGCGCTGTTCGCGCAGAAGGAGAACGATGAGGAAGCGCTGCGCCGCAACGCGAATCCGTTCCCCGGCAACGACAACGGCTTTGCGCCGCCGCCGGTGCCGCGCGGCGAGTGACGGCATGCAGCGGATCGCGCCGCGTTCGTCTCGACGAACGACGCACGCGGCGCGATCCGGAAACGGTAATGCCCGGGTGGCACGCCGGCGCATACGACGAACCCCGCGGCGATCCCGCGCGATCCATGCGAATACGAAACCGCCGGACGATATCGGTTGCATTGAAGACAGCGGTGCTGGCGCTGCCGGTTTCCGAACGCCGACGCCCGAATCGGTGCGTCCCGCCAACGGCCATGCGATCGAATGGGCGCGACGCACCGGGCGGCAGCGACATCCGGTGGAAATATCTCGCGCACGACGGCGCAACGCATCGCGTCTATCGTTTCGTGAGCGGCACGTTTGCCGAAGTCGAGATTCCGCGGTAAGACAGTCGCGCCACGGCACAATGGCTGTTCGAATTCGCATCGCGTGCTTTCTCCACCATCCGGACCGACGAAGAACCCCATGTCGTTACCCGCTTTCAGGTACCATCCCGACCCGCTGGCAACCGGCAGCGTGATCCGGTCGGACGCGCGGGGCGTGTGCTGCGGCGATGCGTGCGGCTACCAGGATTGCGATTGACGGCCGGGCCTGCGCGAGCGGCGCCGCCCTTCGTCATGAAACAGAGGAATCTTCGTGAAGTTCATCCACGCGGCAGACATTCACCTTGACAGCCCGTTGCACGGCCTGAGCGCGTATCCCGACGCGCCGGCCGCGCAGTTGCGCAACGCGTCGCGCGAGGCGTTGCGGCAACTCGTGGATCGCGCGATCGAAGAGGAAGTGGCGTTCCTCGTGATCGCCGGCGATCTGTACGACGGCGACTGGAAGGATCACAACACGGGCATCTTCTTCGGCCAGCAGATGGGGCGCCTGCGCAAGGCCGGCATTCGCGCATTCGTCCTCGGCGGCAACCACGATGCCGAAAGCGAGATGACGAAGAAGCTGACGCTGCCCGACAACGTCACCGTGTTCGGCCACCGCAAGCCCGAAACCCACAAGCTGCCGGAATTCGATGTCGCGCTGCACGGGCAGAGCTTCAAGGACAAGGCCGTCGTCGACAATCTCGCGATCGGTTATCCGGACCCGGTGCCCGGGTACTACAACATCGGCGTGCTGCACACGGCGCTCGAAGGTTATGCGGCGCACGCGAACTATGCGCCGTGCACGCTGGCCGAACTGCACGCAAAGGGCTACGACTACTGGGCGCTCGGACACGTGCACGAATTCCAGCAATGGACGGGGCCGTCCACCGTCGTGTTTCCGGGCAACCTGCAGGGGCGCCATATCCGCGAGACGGGGCGGCGCGGCGCGGTGCTCGTGACGGTCGAGCAAGGCCGCACGCAGGTCGAGCGCCTGTATCTCGACGTGCTTCGTTGGGAAGCCGTGTCGGTCGACGCATCCGATTGCTTCACGGTCGCCGACCTGTCGAGAAAGATCGGCCAGTCGCTGGAGGCGCTGCTGACCGTCGACGGCCACGTGCCGCGCGCGGTGCGCGTGACGGTCACGGGGCGCACGCCCGCGCATGGGCTCTTTTTCGGCCGCGCGCCGCAGTTGCGTGCGGAGGTGCTGAACCAGATCGGCATCATCGGCAACGAGCGGCTGTGGCTGGAGAAGGTCCGGCTCGCGACGTCCGCTGCCGATCATCAGCAGGGCGAGAGCGAGCAGCTTGAAGCGCTGGAGGATTTGAAGCAGATCCTGGCCGAAGCCGCGCACGATCCGGATTTCCTCGCGCTGCTCGAACGCGACCTGAAGCCGTTCGTCGGCAAGGTCCGCAGCGACGTGAAGGAGGAAGTGCCGTTGTTGACGATGGCGCGCGCGGGCGAGCTCACGGCGCTGGTCGAGCAGGTCGGTCCCGCGTTGCTCGCGCGGCTGGCAAGGGGGGAGTAAGCGATGCGCATCAGCCAGCTCGATCTGATCAAGTACGGCAAATTCACCGACGAAACACTGCGGTTCCCGTCGGCCGGCGAGGATTTTCATGTGATCGTGGGGCCGAACGAGGCCGGCAAGTCGACGATCCGCACGGCCGTGTCCGAGTTGCTGTTCGGGATGAAGCTGCAGACGCCGCTCGATTTCCTGCACAGCACGCCTGAATTGCGGATCGGCGGCGTGCTCGAGAACGGAACGGGCGAGTTCGCGTTCCACCGTGCGCGCGGACGCAGTCCGTTGCGCACGCCTGCCGACGACAAACTTCCCGACGACTATCTGGCCGCCATCCTCGACGGCGCGACGCGCGAATTCTTCGAGCAGATGTTCGGGCTCGATCACGGGCGGCTGGTCGACGGCGGCCGCAGCATTCTCGACGCGTCCGACAAGCTCGGCCAGGTGCTGTTCGAATCGGCCGCCGGTGTTGGCAGTCTCGGGCCGGTGCGCGAGGAACTCGACGCGCGTTCGGTCGAACTTTGGGCACCGCGCCGCAGCGGCAGCGCGTTTGCGCTGGCAGAAACATCGTTCAACGAAGCTGTGACCGAACTGAAGACGGTCCAGGTGCGCACGCGCGACTGGGTCGATCGCAAGGACGCGCGCGAGGCGGTCGAACAGCAGATCGAGCACGCGCGAGTGGAGCAGCGCCGGCTCGAATCGCTGCGCTCGAAGCTCGAGCGCGTTCGGCGGTTGGCGCCGTACCTGAAGGAGCTGACGGTCAAGGATGCGGCGCTGGCAGAACTGGGCGCGGTCGTCGAGTTGCCGCCGACCGCGTATGCGGACCTGCTGAAGGCACAGGGCGATCTCGCGGCCGAACAGAAGGTGCTCGAAGAACGGCGTGCCGACCTGCTTGCGAAACGGCAGGCGCGCGATGCGATCGATGCCGACGCCGACACGCTGGCGCTCGAAGCCGACATCGAAGCGCTCGATCGGCTGCGCGGTGCCTGCATGAATCACGCGCAGGATCTGTTGCTGCTCGGCGCCGACGTCGAGCGGCACCTGTCCGCCGCGTTTTCGGCCGCCGCGCAGCTCGACTGGCCGACGGACGAAGCGACGCTGCGCGCGTCGCTGCCGACGGCGCTGTCGCTGAAGACCGTCGCGAACCTGCTGCGCGAACACGGCGCGCTGCACCAGGCGCTCGCCGGCGCGCGCGAATCGCTCGACGAACGCACGCGCGAGCTTGCGCAGGTGCAGGAGCAACGGGCGCGCCTGTCGACCGCCGACGTGCCGGAAGCGCTGCGCGCGGCGCTCGCCGATGCGCAAGGTTTTCGCAACAGCGGCCAGCGCGAACAGGCGCTCGAACACGAAATCGCCGCCGCCGGGCGCACGCTGTCCGGCGCGCTCGATGCGCTTGGCCAGTGGCGCATGCCGGTCGACACGCTGCGCGCGCTCGACGTGCCGTCGGCGGCGCGGCTCGGCGCGCTGCTCAAGGAGGACAGTGAGCGCGCCAGCGCGGCCGCTGCCGCGCGCGACGCGCGGGACGGCGCGCTCGAAGAGCTCGAGCGGCTCGAACTGCAGGAGAAGCATTTCGCGGAGAACCACAAGGTCGTCACGACCGCCGACGTGCTGGCGGCGCGCGCACGACGCGACGGCGCATGGGGCGACATCCGCAGCGGCGCCGTCGATCTGGCAACGGGCGCACCGGCGGTCGACGACGCGATTCGCCTGGCCGACGAACTCGTCGATGCGCAGCTCGGCGCCACGCAGGCGGCGGCGACGCTGCAGTCGCTGCGTCAGCAGGTCGAATCCGCGCGTGCCGGTGTGGCGCGCAGGCAGGCTGCGTCGGACGAACGCGAGCGCGAGTTGGCCGCGCATCGCGACGCATGGGCCGAGCTCGCGATGACGGCCGCGGTGCCCGGCATGCCGCTGGCGGCGATGGGCGACTGGCTCGCAAAGCGCGATACGGTGTTCGCGGCGCAGGCCGATCTCGATCGTCAGCGCCGCGAATTCGACACGATTCGCGCGGCGCGCGTGGGTGCCGAAGCCGCGTTGCGTTTGGCGCTGCATACGGTGTCGCGAGGCAGCGAGACGGACGGACTGGCGGCACTCGTCGCCATCGCGGAGACGTTCGTGCAGTCGGCCGAGAAAGCGATCGCGCAGAAGGACGGCCTCGACGACCGCGCGCGGGAAGCCGAACGCGGTTGCGCAACGGCGCAGTCGCGAGTCGGCCATGCGCAAGCAGCCTACGATGCGTGGCACGCGCAATGGCGCGACGCGCTGGCCGACGCGAAACTTTCCGCGAGCGCGGTGACGCTGGCAGCGGCAGAAGGCGCGCTCGGGCTTGCGAATGTGGTGACGGCCGAACTGGCCGATGCGGATGCGCCGCGCAACCGGATCGCTGCGATCCGCGCCGAGCTGGCCGCGCTCGAGGCCGGCGCGCGGCGGCTTGCCGAAGCGCTCGCGCCGGAATGGCTGGCGAGCGGCGACTGGCTGGACGTTGCACGCAGGCTGGCGATGCGTCTCGCGGCCGCAAAGGAAATCGCGCGCGCGATCGAGCGTGCCGACGAAGCCGTGCGGCAGGCCGACGGCAAGGTCACGGATGCGGCCGCCGCGGTGGCGGGCGCCGATGCACGTATCCAGCCGCTGCTTCAATTGGCCGGCGTGGCGTCGATCGACGCGGCGCTGCCGCTGGCCGAACGCTCGGATCGACAGCGCCAGCTTCGGCAGGCGGTCGATGCCGCGCACGAGGCGCTGGTGCGCGACGGCGACGGGCTGTCCCGTTCGACCGTCGAGGCTGAGGTTGCGGAACAGGACATCGCCGACGTGCCGGCGCGTCTGGAGGCTGTGAAGCAGTCGCTGGGCGATGTCGGCAAGCGGTTGAACGAGCTCGCGCAGCAGCAGGTCGTGGCCGACCAGGCGTTCGGCGCGATCGACGGCCAGGCGAACGCGGCCGTCGCCGAATCGAAGCGGCAGGAAGCGCTCGCGGCGATGGGCGACGCGGCCGAACAGTATCTGGAGGCGGCCACCGCAAGCCGCTTGCTGAAGTGGGCGACGGATCGCTATCGCGACCAGAAGCAGGGGCCGATGCTCAGGCGGGCGGGCGAAATCTTCGCCGGGCTCACGCTGGGCGAGTTCGCGAAGCTCACCGTCGATACCGAACGGACGCCGCCCGCGCTGTATGCACGGCGGATAAAGGGGGCGTCGGTCGAGGTCGCAGGATTGAGCGAAGGGACGCGCGATCAGCTGTTCCTCGCGCTGCGAATCGCGGCGCTGGAGCTGCAGCTTGGTAGCAGGACCGCGCTGCCGTTCGTTGCCGACGACTTGTTCATCAACTTCGACGACGCGCGCGCGAAGGCCGGGCTCGACGCGCTGCGCGATCTGTCGACGCGAACCCAGGTGCTGTTCCTGACGCACCACGATCACCTGCTGCCGCTCGTGAAGGACGTATTCGGCGCGCGGGTCAACGTGGTCGAGCTGCAGCGCGCGCCGGCCGGCGCGTGATGCGGGGCGCGCAGGGATGCCGGCACACGGGAAGGGTCATCGCGTACAGGTAGTATGTGCGGTTCCGAAATGCACGCGACCGGTTCTGCCGGTCGCGGGACTGGCCACACGAGGGGGGAACATGAAAAAGCTGGTAGCCGCGATCGCGTTCGCGGCGGACAAGCATCGCAATCAACGGCGCAAGGACGAAGAAGCGTCGCCGTACATCAATCATCCGATCGCGCTCGCCGACGTGCTGGCCAACGAAGCCGGCGTCGAGGACGAACGCGTGATCGTCGCGGCCGTGCTGCACGACACGGTCGAGGATACGGAGACGACCGAGCAGGAACTGCTGCGGCTGTTCGGCAAGGACGTGGCGGACATCGTGATGGAAGTCACGGACGACAAGTCGCTGCCGAAGGACGAGCGCAAGCGCCTGCAGGTCGAGCATGCGGCGACCATCAGCCGGCGCGCGAAGCTCGTCAAGCTGGCCGACAAGATCTGCAACCTGCGTGACATCGCGCGGCATCCGCCTGCGGACTGGCCGCTCGAGCGCAAGCAGGCGTACTTCGACTGGGCGAAGTCGGTTGTCGATCCGATGCGCGGCGTGCATCCCGGTCTCGAGGCGATCTTCGACGCCGCGTACGGCGCACGGCCCGCGGACTGAGGCGCCCGCATGCGTTCGGCCCGATCCGTCGGATCCGTCGCACGGCAACCGGCTGCCGTGGCGGGTGTCGACGTCGGGGGCGACAGGAAGCTGTGCGATCTCGTGATCCTGCGCGGGTCGACGGTTGTCTGCCGCGAACGGCGGATCGCGCCCGAGGCGTTGCCTGCGCTGTGCCTCGCCCATGACGTCGTGGCCGTTGGCGTCGACGCGCCGAGCCTGTGGTGGGCGGGAAGCGGGCGCCGGGCGGCCGAACAGGCGCTCGCGCGCGAACGGATCTCGTGCTTTCCGACGCCGTCGCGGGAGCAGGCGGTCGCAAGCACGTCGGGCTTCTTCGACTGGATGTTCATCGGAGAGCGTGTCTACCGCTCGCTCGCGGATGCGTATCCGTTGCTGACCGGCGCGCACTATGCGGGCGGGCGCGCGAGCTTCGAAACCTATCCGTACGCGATTACCTGCGCGATGCTGGGCAAGGCGGTTGCGTCGGCAAAGCAGAAGCGCAACCAGCGCCGGCAATTGCTGGCGCGTCTGGGGATCGACGTGTCGACGCTGCTATCCGTCGATGCGCGGGACGCGACCCTGTGCGCGCTGACGGCGCAATACGTCATCGATGGAAGCGCGCATGCGTATGGCGATGCAGAGGGGGGGTATATCCGTGTGCCGATCGTGAGCGAGACGATTGTGCTCGACTCACTGTAGATGCGACGCGCGACCCCGGGCGGGCGCAGATCGCAGGATTGTCGTTGCGGCAAGGTGAGCTTTTGCGGGAGGTGTGCGGCTGGCCTGACGACGAAGGTGTCAGGCAGCGATTGTCTGTCGGCACGCATCGGGATTGCGGGTGCACACGACATGACGCCGGTGCGCCGCGCGATCCCGAGCGGCACTGCTCAATCCTCGAGGATGGATTTCGGCACGCTGGACAGATCGCAGGCTTGCGCCTGTTCGAAGTAGCCTTCCGCATCGTCGATCATCACGACCGCGACGTCGATCAGTTCGTCGAGCCGTTGCAGCAGCGATTCACGCCACTCGATGTCTTCGTCGCGCTCGGGTGTCTTGTCCATCTGCTCGATGATCGAGTCGGCCGTCTGCAGGAAAGGAATCGCTTGCTGATAGTTTTCGATCGAAACCAGCGCCGCATTGCGTGCGCCGATGAGCCGTTCGCGATGCTCGTCCGCGAGTTCGGATTCGCCGCTGATCCGCGGCAATACATCCGAGATGCGTTGCAGAAGCGGCGGGGCCTGTTCTTCGAGCAGGATGGCGCGTTCGCGCAGCGCTGCATATTCGTCGCGAAGATCGGCGTCGCCGGGTTGAGTGGTGCTATCCATCGTCGATGTGAGTACGTGGTTCGGTCGGGGCATGATACTCGACTGCGCGAGCCCCCTTGTCCGATCCTCAGGACAGGGTTGCGAAACCCATGAAGGCACGAACGCGCGACGTTGCAGCTGGGCGGCGCGACGTTGCAGCTGGGCGGCGCGGCGTTGCGTTCCAGCGGCCCGTTGATTGGCGGGGATGCGAATCCGGAGCGCGCCTGGGACGGCATGCCGTCGGCCTCGTATATATATGAGGAAAGAGAGGCTTGCCCGGTATCTATGGCGGGTGGTTCGCGTTGCGATGCACTTGGCCCGTCGAGCCCCAAGCCGCCGTGCGCGATAGCGCACGGCGGCTTTTTCAAAATAATTTCACGAAGGGGCTTGCGCGAAGGGTGCGGGGTGCATAGAATCACGCCTCTTTCGCGCTAACGGCAACGCGGCGCGGGGGAGGGGAAGCGAAGTCGGTGGTGTGCAGCAGGTTGGGCGCACGGCTGGCGCAGGAAGATGAACCCCTCGGTCGCAACGAAGCAGTTAAAAAGTTGTTGACGAGCTGCGAAACACGGTTCATAATCTCGCTTCTCTGCTGCTGAAAACGCAGCGCTGCTGAGAAGCACGAAGTTTCTCGCAGAAATGCTCTTTAAAAATTAACAGCCGATAAGTGTGGGCGCTTGATGAAAGCGAGCTGATCTTCGGATCAGAAAGCAAAAGTATCAAGAGTCTCACACTAAAGTAAGTCAGGTTTATGAAGTGATTCATATTCCTGTCAGCTTTGAGTGAGCGACCGGTTCTTAACTGAACCGAAAACAGTAACAGGTTTAAACTGAAGAGTTTGATCCTGGCTCAGATTGAACGCTGGCG